>JBMOMP010000014.1:0-22451 GCA_049323115.1 Chloroflexota bacterium | reverse complement strand
AAGTAGTAGTATACGCCCACAATGGAGTTGAGAATACCCACCACTGCAAGCCAGATCATATTGACCTGCACAGCGGCGGCGAACACGAACACCTTGGCGACAAAACCGCCAAAAGGAGGCATCCCGGCCAACGACAGGAAGGCCACCAACATGGCAAGCGCCAGGCCGGGCGCGCGGCGGCTCATCCCGGCGTAATCCTTCAACTCATCCGAGCCGGTCACACGACCAAACGCCATGACGATACCGAAGGCGGCCAGGTTGGTCAGGATATAAGCCAGCAGGTAGAACACCACACTGGTCGCTCCCAGTTCCGAGAACGACACCACGCCGATCATGGCATAGCCCGCGTGCGCAATCGAGGAATACGCCAGCAGGCGTTTGATATTGGTCTGCTTGAGCGCCACCAGGTTGCCGAGCGTCATCGTCACCGCCGCCAGCACGGCCAGGATGGAAGCCCAATCATACGAAATGGATGAGAAAGCCACTACAAACAGGCGCGTCAGCACCGCAAAGCCGGCCGCTTTCGAAGCGGTAGAAAGGAAGCCAGCCACCGGCGTGGGCGCGCCCGTGTAGACATCCGGCGCCCAGAAGTGGAACGGGACAATCGAGACCTTGAAACCAAGTCCCACCACGACCAGGATGACCAGCCCCAGCGCAACGCCCAGGGACAACTGGCCGGCCGCCGTCATGGAGGCCAGTTCGTACAGGTTGGTGGTTCCGGCAAACCCGAACAACAGGCTGAAACCGTACAACATGATCGCCGAAGTCATCGCGCCAAAGAGCAGGTACTTGAAACCCGCTTCGGTGGATTGCTTGTCCGAAAGCATGAAACCGGCCAGCACGTACAACGGGATGGAGGTGGTTTCGATTGCCAGGTAGAGCATCACCAAGTCCGCAGAAGCAGCCATCAGGTTCATGCCGAGCGTTGCAGCCACGAGCAAGATGAAAGATTCGCCGCGTTTGCCAAGCGTCTCATGGTCCATCATGAATAGCGCCGTGACAGCCGCGCTAAAGATGAACATCATCTTGAAGAAGAAGCCCAGCCAGTCATAGCGCAACATGCCGCCGAACACAAGGACAGGCTCACCGGGGCGGCCGGCAAACAGGCTGACGACCAGGATAGCCAACAAACCGCCGGCCGTCATCCAACCAGCGTTGCGGCGGTTCTCTTGCTTCCAGAATGGCTCTACCACCAGAAGAAGCACACCCAAAACGAGCAACAACAGTTCGGGGAGGATGGACAGGAATATGGTTGGAGTGTAAGACATTTACGCACCTCCCAACAGGCGCAGGATATTGTCCACGCCGGTTTGCACCATCGGCACCATGATGGACGGGAACATGCCGATCAAGATCATCAATACGCAGACCGTGACGATAGCAACTTTGTCCAGCGCATTGACATCGGTGATATGCCCCTCCAGGTTTTCGGGCATGGGGCGGAAGAAAACATCCCGGATGTTGCGCATGATATAGGCCGCGGTGATGACAATCGAAATGCTGGCGACAATCGCGACCCAGGGCTGGACATGCCAAACGCCCATGAAAATGGGAAATTCAGCCACGAAGCCGGAAAAGCCGGGCATACCCATGGAGACCAGGCCGCCGATAATGAAGCCAATCGCAGCAAAAGGCATCACCTTGCTCATCCCGCCCAATTCAGGGATCTGGCGCGTATGGGCGCGGTCGTAGATCATGCCGGTCACAGCAAAGAAGAGCGCCGTCATCACGCCGTGCGAGAACATCTGCACGCCCGCGCCGGTCATGCCGGTCCTGTTCAACGTGGACAGACCGAGCATCACCAGCCCCATGTGCGAGACGGACGAGAAGCCGATCATGTACTTCATATCCTCCTGCATGAAGGCGATGAACGCGCCATACACCACCGCAATGGCGGCAAAGGCCATGATCAGCCAGGACCAATGCTGCGCGCCCGCAGGCAGGAGCATGACGCCCACGCGCAAAGCAGCGAAAGCGCCCAGTTTCATCAACACGCCCGCATGGAACATGGAAACGGCCGTCGGCGCCGCAACGTGGCCGTCAGGCGACCAGTTGTGGAAAGGCCAGATACCGCCCAGCACCGCAAAGCCCAGGAAAACCGGCAGGAACCAGGCAACCTGGAACTGCTCGGAGAAATTAGCCTGTTCGAGTTGCAACATGTCGAAGGACAGCACGCCGGTATTCTGGTAAGCCACCCAGTACATGGCCAGCGCGCCGACCAGGGCCACCACCGAACCGATGAACAGGTACAGGGTCAGTTTCATGGCCGCGTATTCGCGAGTCTTGATCCAGCCCCAGATGGCGATCAACAGGTACATCGGGAAGACCGCAATCTCGTAGAAGAAGAACAACTGGAACAGGTCGAGGGAGACGAACACGCCAAACACACCGCTCGCCAGAATGAACAGGAAGGCGAAGAACTCGCGCGGGCGGTCTTCGATGCCCCATGAGATCAGCACGCCGGTGAACATGACCACGCCGGTCAGCAGGACGAGCGGCGTGCTCATGCCGTCCACGCCAACGTGATAGCCAATGCCCAGGGCCGGCAGCCACGAATAGGCTTCCTGGAACTGGTAGCCAGCCGCATTCGCATCATAGGTGAAATATACCCAGACCGACAACAGCAGGGCAAAGGTCGCCGCCGCAAGCGCCGTGACGCGCACTTCGTTCTTGCGCTCCGCAGGGAAGAGCAAGATCAGCATTCCGGCGAGGATGGGGGTAAAAACGATAACGCTCAAGATCGGAAATGTCATCATCCACCTCTTAGAACAGAGCCATAACAGCCCGGTTGATTACATCCAAAATCCAGGCCGGCCAGACGCCAATCCACAAGATCAGGATCATCAGCGGCGCCATGACCAGGATTTCGCGCGCATTGATTTCGGTCAGTTTGTGCTCGCCGTGCGCCCAGTGCTCGTTCATTGGGCCGTGCAAGACGGACTTGATCCCTTTCAGGATGTATGCGCCGGTGAAGAGCAAACCCAACATGCTGATGGCCGTGTAAACCGTCAGGATCGGCCAAGAACCCCGCACTACCAGGAACTCAGAGATGAAGCCGTTCAGACCGGGCAAGCCCAGCGAGGCCATGCTGGTGAAGATCAGGATACCGCCATAGACAGGTACCAGCGGGAACAGGCCGCCGAAGTCATTCAGGTTGCGGGTGTGGGTGCGCTCGTAGATCACGCCGACCAGGAAGAACATGCCCGCCGCCGAGAGACCATGGTTGAACATCTGAAGGATAGCGCCATTCAGGGCGATGGTGGCGTCCATCGTGCCGGCCGCCGCAGCCGCAGCCGCGATGCCCAACACCACAAAGCCCATGTGGTTGACCGAAGAATAGGCGACCAGACGTTTGAAATCAGTCTGACCATAGGAGCCGAACGCGCCAAAGACGATGGCGGCGGTGGCAAGGAACGCCAGCGCGCCGGCATAGACCTGGGCCTGCTCCGGGTACAACGGCAGGATCAGGCGCAAGAAGCCATACGCGCCCAACTTCAACAGCACGCCCGCCAGGATCATCGAACCGGCGGTGGGGGCTTCGGTATGCGCATCCGGCAGCCAGGTGTGGAACGGCCACAAGGGAACCTTGACCGCAAAAGCGATCACGAAGGCCCAGAAAGCCACCGTCTTGACGGTTTCCACCGGCAGCCAGGCCGGGACGTTTGCCAGGGTCGTAGCAGCCGGCCAAAGTTCGTAGAGACGCGGCAGGTCATAGGTCCCGAAAGCGACGCCCAGCATCTGCACCGCCAGCAGCAGGCCCAGCGAGCCGCCCATCGTATAGATCATGAACTTCAGTGAGGCGTAATCCCGGTTGGCGCTGCCCCACTGGTTGATGAGGAAGTACATCGGCACCAGGCCAAGTTCCCAGAAGACGAAGAAGATCAACAGGTCGAGCGCCAGGAAGACGCCCAACATGCCCATCTCCAGGAACAGGAACAGCATCATGTAAGCCTTGACGCGGTCGCTGATGCCAAAGGAAGCCAGGATGGCCAGCGGCGTCAGCAAGGTGGTCAGCAAAACCATGGTCAGGGAAAGACCGTCCACGCCCAGGTGCAGGGTGGAGTTGAGGGTTTCGTACCACTTGTACTGCTCCTGGAACTGGAAGCCAAACCCATTCAGGTTGAAGCGCGTCCAAAGCAGGAGCGAGAACGCCAGGGGAAACAGGCTGCCGACCAGCGCCGTCCAGCGGATCAGTTTCATCTCGTCCTTCGGCAGGAAGAAGATGATCACCGCCACCAGGGCAGGCGAGAAAAGGATCAGGCTCAAAAGATGGTTATTTATGAAATCCATTTTTGTCTCCTCTTTGCCTATCTCACCAGCAGGGAGAACATCAAGCCGCCGAGGACGATCAGCACGCCCAGCGAGGCCAGCATATATTGCTGGATGCGGCCTGTTTGAATGGGCTGCAAACGGCCGCCGAACCATTGCGCCACGCGGGCAGTGCCATCGCCCATGAATTCGTTGATGACCGCTTTGTCAATGTAGGCGCGGATGGATGTGCCGATGAAGGCGGTTGCGTGACCAAAAGCGTGCAGGATGCTGTCAATGACGCCCTTATCCATCCACTTGTAGACAAAGGTCTCAGCGAACCAGTAAGAAGGTTTGACAAACAAGAAGTCGTAGGCTTCATCGAAATACCACTTGTTCTTGAGAACCGGGATTTGCAGTTTGTCTTCCGCGGGCGAGCCGACGTTGCGATAGACCAGCCAGCCAAAGAACAAGCCGCCTAACGCCACGACCAGGGATGTCATCAACGGGACGATGCTGAAAGGTGCAGCCTCGGGATGCTCGGCCAGCGTGCCGCCCACGAATTCATGGAACCAGTTCGGGACGAGTCCGCCCAGGCCGGGGAAATGTTCGGGGATGCCGAGCCAGCCATAGGTCACGGCAAAGAACGCCAGCACCATCAGCGGGACGGTCATCGTCCAGGGCGTCTCCTGGGCGTGTTCGGCCTCCTTCGTGCGCGGCTCGCCGAGGAAGGTCAGCGTGATCTGGCGCATGGTGTAGAAGGCTGTCAGGAAGGCCGCTGCCGCCAGCGTGATGAAGACCGCCAGGTGGCCGTGCGCCCAGGCATCCGCCAGGATTTCATCCTTCGACCAGAAGCCTGCGGTAACGAGCGGGAAGCCCGAGAGCGCAAAGCCGCCGATGAGGAAGGTCCAGAACGTGATGGGCATTTTCTTGCGCAGGCCGCCCATGTTGAACATGTCCTGCGGATCAACCTTGTGGTTCCCGGTATGCAGGACGCCGTGTTCCATGCCATGAATGACCGAGCCAGAACCCAGGAAGAGCAACGCTTTGAAGAAGGCGTGCGTAATGAGATGGAAAGCCGCCGCCACGTACGCGCCGATGCCCGCCGCCGCGATCATGAAGCCGAGTTGCGAGATGGTCGAGTAGGCCAGCACGCGCTTGATGTCGTTTTGCGCCACCGCGATGGTCGCCGAGAACAGCGCCGTGAATGCGCCGATGAAAGCGACCACGCTCATGGCGGTCGTCAATTCGTGACCATGGAAATCCGCTGTCAGCAGCGGGAACATACGGATGACCGCGTACACGCCCGCTGAAACCATCGTGGCCGCATGGATCATCGCGCTGACGGGGGTCGGGCCTTCCATCGCGTCGGGAAGCCAGACGTGGAGGGGCCACTGCGCAGACTTGCCGATCGTGCCGACGAAGAGCAACAAGGCGATCAATCCGGCGGCAGAGAGGCCAAGGATTGGCGTCTGTGCAGCAACCAATTCTGGCAACCACTTAGAAAAGATTACACGGAAGTTGAGCGTTCCGGTCGCCGAGTAAAGGAAGGCTATCCCCAGCAGCATGAACACATCACCAATACGGGTGGTCATGAAGGCTTTGATAGCCGCGTTACGGGCCGATTCCTTGCCATACCAGAAGCCGATCAGCAGGTAGGAGCATAAGCCCATAATCTCCCAACCAACGAACATGGTCAGCAGGTTGTCAGAAACCACCAGCGTATACATTCCAAAGGCAAACAGGCCCAGGAAGGCGAAGAAGCGCGAGTACATCGGCTCGACGGATAGGACCGTGTGCTTATGTCCAAACTCGTCCATCACGGTTGCGCCGTGCGGCGGCAGGCCAGCGCGGTCATGGTCGCCTTGCGGTTGTCCGTAATTTTGATAGCCAATGCTGTACAGGAAGATCATGAAGATCGTCCAGGCCACGAAGAACAGCACCGCCGCGCCAAGCGGATCAACCAACACGCCGATGTTGAACCAGGTATCGCCGGTCGGCAGCCAGGGGATCGAGGAGCCAAATGGATGCTCGCCCAGGTGTTCCACACTGACAGCGCGGAAAAAGACCACCATGCTGCCCAGCCACGAAAGCGCCGCCGCACCCACCCCAATCGTGTGACTGAGCGCCTTGCTCTTGTTCGTGAACAAGACGATCAGGAAGAACGCCAGGACGGGCGGGAGGGGAATTAACCAGATCAAAGTTTCAGTCGCCATAACATGTCCCTACCACTTCATCATGTCGAGTTCATCGGCTACCACCGTCTTGCGGCTGCGGTAGACCGAGATCACCAGCGCCAGGCCAACCGCAACTTCCGCAGCCGCCACAGCGAAAACGATAATGGCAAACACCTGGCCGGTCATCTGGACCGGGTTCAAATAGCGCCAGAAGGCCACCAGGTTGATATTCACCGCGTTCAGCATCAACTCCACGCCCAGCAGGATGGCGATCGCGTTCCTGCGCGCCAGCACACCAAACAGGCCAATACTGAACAGCGCGGCGGAGAGAATGAGATACCAGGAAAGTGGGATCATAGTCTGCTCCTATTTCTGCTTGTCCCCGGAACGGGGATTGAACGCGATATAGACCGCGCCGACCAAGGCCGCTACCAGCAGGACGGAAGCCACTTCGAACGGCAGGACAAAGGCCTCCGGCGAGATCAACGCCTCGCCGAGCGCACCAACCGCATCGAACCCGGACGGGAGGCCTGCTGAGGCCTTCGAGAATCCGCCCCACCCCGACAACAGCATCGCCAGCTCGCCAAACACCAGTAAACTGACCAGGGCAGAAGCCCACCAGTTCTTGTTCAGGCCGGGACCCTTATCGCGCAGTTCCCGGCGGGTCAACATAACGGCAAAGATGAACAGGATGGCGATTGCGCCGATGTAGATCACCACCTGCACCACCGCCATGAAACCGGCGTCCAGCAAAGCGTACAACGCCGCTACGCCAAACAGCGTAGACACCAGCCACAGCGCGGCATGGACCAGGTTGCGCGCGGACACGACCATGACGGCCGAAGCCAGGATGACCACCGCAAAGATGAAAAAGAGAACTGTCATATCTGCTCCTCCTGTCTCCTAACGATGCGCCGCTTCCATTGCCGGATGCGCGGAGCCTTCCGCCTTTTCACGCTCTGAACGGCCGCGCCCGCGCAAGATTTCCACCGTGATCCAGGCGATCAGGGCGTTCGCCAGGAACATGCTGGCTGCGTAGAACCAGGTTGAGGCGTCGCGCAAGAGCGTGTTGAGCAGGGCCGTCATCATCAGAACAACCAGGGACAGCGGCACCAGGAATTTCCAGTTGAAAGCCAGCATGTGGTCGATGCGGATGCGCATCATCGTGTATTTGATCCACATGATGACCCAGTAGCCGATCAGCGCCTTGAAGAGCACGATCCCCGCCGCCACCAATGGGCCCAGGTTTTCCAGCCCAAAGAAGTGATAGCCGCCGAAGAACAGGATGCCCCAAAAGCCGCCGAACGTAAAAGCGTGCAGCAACTCACCCGCGTAGAACCAGCCGAATTTCATTCCCGAATATTCGATATGGAAACCGGCCACCACCTCGGATTCGCCTTCGCTCAGGTCGAAGGGCGCGCGCCCCAACTCGGCTACGGCGCTGACCAAGAAGATCAAAGCGCCCAGCGGCGAAAGGAAAACGTACCACAAGCCTTGCTGCGCCTGGCTGATGCCCAACATGCCCATCGTCCCAGCCAACACGGTCGGGATGAGCAGGGCTACTACCATCGGGATCTCATAGGAAATCATGGCCGCCACCTGGCGGAACGCGCCCAGCAACGCAAACTTGTTGTTCGATGACCAGCCAGCCATAATAATCGCCAACGTGCCGATCGCGCCAGCCGCCACCAGGTACAGCAGGCCGACATTCAAGTCCACGCCAAAGATGACCGGCGCCAACGGAATGATGGCCCACAGGATCAAGACCGAGAACACCGACAAAACCGGGGCCAGGTTGTAGACCACTTTGTCCACGCCGACCGGGGTGATGTTCTCCTTGATGAACAACTTGATGATATCGGCAAACGGCTGGATCAGGCCAAAGGGCCCCAGGCGGTTCGGCCCCAGGCGGTCCTGGAAGCGCGCTACCACCTTGCGTTCGATCCACACCAGCAAGATGTCGATCACCAACATAATGGTGACCAGGATGACAATGCCGAGCAGGTTGATCAGGATGCCCGCCAGGCCTTCTGCCATCCCCCAGCCCATAAAGACACCCATCAACCAGTCAGCCGTCACCTGAATTGGGTTGGTCCAAAAATTCATGGAACACTCCTCCTACAGTCATCCCGTAAGGGACACAAATAAAAGGCTGATAGGAATTTTCCTGTCAGCCTCATCAATTGCACAATTGGGTCAAATCCACTCCAACGCACCCTTGCGCCAAACGTACACCAGCCCGGCAACGAGAATCAAGATGAAGACGATCCCCTCCAATACCGCAAAGAGCGGCAAGTTACCCAAGGACACAGCCCAGGGGAACAGGAAGACCGTTTCCACATCGAAGACCAGGAATACCAGCCCGAAAATATAATACTGCGCCTTGAACTGCACCCAGGATTCCCCAACCGTTTCCATCCCACATTCATAGGTGCTGTCTTTGATTGGGTTTGCCTTCTTGGGTGAAATCAACCACGCCAGGACAAGCGCGGCCGCCGGGAGCGCTACCCCGACAATCAAAAACAAACCAACATAAATCCATTCGTTTTGCATAGGCACTCCAATGAAGATATCGCAGTAATTTCTCAATCCCGCAGAAAAGATAGAATTCCGAAGTCGCAGCGCGCATCACATTTCGTGAGGGCAACCTGGGAGGCTTCGGAAGTCCTGCCTTTGTGAGAAATTATAATTATGCGCGTATGTGCTCGAACCAGCGCGTTAAAAAAATTGTACCATATAGCGCTAAGGGGGGATAAGATAGCATGTCAATAATTCTGGTGATTTTCGTCATGAATTTTCGATTCCAGGCATGGATTTGCTTATCCATTTACATGGGATTTGCTTATACGTTTCGCCTGCGCCGTCGCCATATCCATTTGAGAATGTCATCCACGAACGGGAAACCCAATACAGCGCCAATTGCAGAGCCGACCGTTCCCAGGCCGCGCGCCGCGCCGCCCGAAAGTCCCCAAAGGGATTGCGCTTTGATCTCCAGGAACTGCACCGAGATCGGGATACGGCTTTCCTCCCCACCCGTTTTGGGAGTGAAACGCAAATGGAGCCAGGCCGTGCCCTGATACAGACCCGGCGCATCCGGCCTGACGCTCCAGTAGAACGTGACCGGCAACCCCGGCTGGAGCGGTTCACTGATGGCCCCTGGCGGGCTGACCTCCATCCCGGCCATATCCAGGCGGGCTTCCGCCATGACGTTGTGTGTTTCATACAAATCAGGGATCTCCACCACTTCCCCCGTGACCACATTCCCCTCCACGACAGCGGTCGGCGTGAGATTGCCCTGGTCGTCCACTTCCAATTGCAGGCGGATGCGGGTCGCATCCCCGGCGCGCATGACAGGCGGGAATTCGAGCGTCAAGCGGCGAGACTCTCGGATGGCCGGTTGCGCTGGGAGGCTGGTTGGCTGCATGGGTGGGAAAGCAGGCGTCGGCACAAGCAATGCAGGAGAAGGCTGCGCTTCGGCGGGTTCTTCCGCGACAGAGGTCGCTTCCAATGACATGGGCTGGGCATAACTGACCGCACATGCCAATCCCACTCCCAGCAAAGCCAACCCGGCTAGAAATGAAGACAGGTTTCGGCGCAACAACATGCTCACATCCAATCCACAAACCCAGGGGCTGGCAGGCAGGAAACGGGCGTGGGCAACTGCATCTGCGTGGGCTGGATCGGCTGGATGCGCGTCTCGCGCTCCTCGGGCCACAATCCCCACATCAAAATTGTCATAGACAGCGCCAGGATGACCAACGCTAATAGGATGCGGATTTTCCTTGCCATAGTGTCATTATACGCCAGTTCACGCGGGTCTTATTCCGCGAACGGCGCCTGCCTCATTTTCTTGATCTCGCCCCGGCGTTTTTTCGCCCGCAGGCGTTCCTCCCTGGCCGCCTGGGAGGGCGCGGTCTTGCGGCGTAATTTGGGCTTCTCCAGCGCCCTGCGGATCAAAGTCACAAAGCGCTCTTGCGCATCTTCCCGGTTGTCTTCCTGTGTACGGAAGCGTTTTGCTTCGATCACCAGCACCCCCTCACCTGTCATCCGTCTCCCCGCCAACCTGGCCAGCCGCAACCGGGCATATTCCGGCAAGGAGGGGGAATGCAGGACGTCGAAACGCAACTGGACGGCGGTGGCGACCTTGTTCACGTTCTGCCCGCCAGGGCCTTCGGCGCGCACGAAGGTGAACTCCAACTCGGGCTCGGGGATTTGGACGGAAGGCGTGATTTCGAGCATAGCACACATTAAAACACCATCCCGCAAATTGCGGAACGGTGCCGGGGCAGCGGTTAGAACATCAGGCCATTGACCATGCCTTTGTTTCGGGAGCAGGCCGCGGGTCCGCGCCGGCGAGGCGGTTGGGCGGCGTATCCCCGGGACGGCAGGGTTCCGTCAATGACGATTATCTTGTGAGAACGTGACAATTATCCCTTTTTTGGGGGAAAGTTCTCGTTTTAATGTAAAATACTCCTATAAGGAGTCTCGTGTGGAGCATAGGAGGTGTGATGTCGTATTGGAGGCAACCTCTCGATCGGGATCGTATTCGGATTGCACATGGGGTCGTGCATATCATCGAGGAGAGATGTAAGGGTTGCGGTTTCTGCGTCGAATTCTGCCCACGCCATCTCCTGGTCATGTCGGCGCGGACCAATTCGAAAGGGTATCATCCGCCCGAAGTCGTTGACGATCTGAACTGCGTCAATTGCGGCCTGTGCGCTTTGTTGTGCCCCGATTTTGCCATTTACGTGGAAGATGGGGGCCAGCGTTCCCCGGAACGGATCGTGCCGCTCCCAAGAGAGGACGGATCGTCATGAACGAGGCCAAAGGCCTGCTGACCGGGTCGCATTTCATGCTGGGCGACCACGCCTGCGCCGAGGGGGCCATCCTGGCTGGCTGCCGTTTCTTTGCCGGGTATCCCATTACTCCCGCAACCGAGATCGCCGAGCGTATGTCCCTCCGCTTGCCTCAAGTTGGAGGGATTTATATTCAGATGGAGGATGAACTGGCTTCCATGAACGCCATCCTGGGCGGCTCATGGGCTGGCGTCAAGTCTATGACGGCTACCAGCGGGCCGGGCTTTTCCTTGATGATGGAAAACCTGGGGCTGGGTATCATGCTCGAAACGCCCTGCGTCCTGGTAAACGTCCAGCGCGGCGGACCGTCCACCGGCCTGCCCACGCTGGTGGGTCAGCAGGATATGATGCAGGCCCGCTGGGGCTCGCATGGCGATTACGAGATCATCGCGCTGTCTCCCACCTCTCCCCAAGAACTATTCGATTTGACCATCCGGGCTTTCAATCTTTCCGAAAGATATCGCACCCCCGTGCTGGTTATGACCGATGCGGAAGTTGGCCACATGACCGAGAAGGTGGTGATCCCTCCCCCTGAAGAGATTGAAATCATCACCCGTCCCCAGGTGCGGCGGGGGGACGTCGAGCCGGATCATTTCCGCATCTACCGCGATAGTTCGAAGATGGGCAATGGCTATGTTTCGCCGATGGTCGCGGCGGGGGAGGGCTACCGCATTCACGTCACCGGCCTGACACACGACGAGCGGGGGTATCCGGTAATGAATGCCCGCGCACATGAGTGGAATGTGACGCGCCTGATCGAAAAGATTCGCAAGCACCGCGACGACATCATCCAGGTAGAGGAGCAGGACATCGAGAATGCGGAGGTGATCGTCGTTTCCTATGGCATTTCTGCGCGCACCTCGCTCTGGCCGATCCAACAGGCGCGGCAGGAAGGGATCCGGGTGGGTTATCTCAGGTTGATCACCGTCTGGCCGTTTCCCGAAGAACGCATCCGTCAACTGGCAAAAGGGATCCGCGCTTTCGTGGTGCCGGAGATCAACATGGGACAGATCGTGCGCGAGGTCGAACGCTGCGCGGCCGGCCAGGCGCAGGTGTTGGGCGCCAATTTCCCTGGCGGGGACGTGCTGGAATCGCATTTTGTATTGAACGTGATCCGACGAGCAGCCGGGCGGCCTGTCGAGGAAGAACAAGTCGTGCGCGCAGCCGACGATGAGGCGCAGGAGTGAATCATGCCCGAAAAGATGAACCGCAGTGAACGCCTGATGGTGATGGGGTATGAAGCCCCGGATGAAAGCGACTGGGAGACCGGCCTGCACCCGATGGATTCGTTATTGCGCGGGGAGCGGTTGCCGCACATCTGGTGCCAGGGCTGCGGCCTGGGGACCACCCTGACCAGTTTCGTCAGCGCGCTGCAATGGCTGGAGAAGAACCAGGGCTGGGATTTGGATAAGGTCGCAATTGTGTCAGGGATTGGCTGTACCGGGCGCATTGCCGGATACGTGCGGCTGGATTCGTTCCACACGACGCATGGGCGGGCCATTCCCTTCGCATCGGGACTGAAACTGGCCAACCCTGATTTGAAAGTGATCGTCGTCTCAGGGGACGGCGACATTGCCGGAATCGGGGGCAATCACTTCATCCACGCCGCGCGGCGCAACCTGGACATTACCGTTATTTGTGTGAATAACTTCAACTATGGGATGACCGGCGGGCAGGTTGGGCCTACTACACCCCACGAAGCCCGCGCCGTCACAACCCAGTACGGGAATTTCGAATATCCCTTCAACCTGCCTTACCTGGCAGCGGCCAGCGGCGCTTCCTTCGTCTCGCGCTGGACCGTCCTGCATGCCCGCCAACTGGAATGGACACTGCGCAAGGCGCTAAATTACCCCGGATTCAGTTTCGTCGAGGTGATCGCGCCCTGTTCCACTGCCTACGCCCGCTGGAACCCGGAAGGCCGCGGCCTGGACCCGGAAAAACTAAATCGACGCGGCTTGGAAACGATGAAGTACTACCAGAAGGTGGGCAGGACGGCGCACGATACCCACCCAAAGGACGCAGGCATAAAGGTCAACGAAAAAGGTGAAATCATTGAGATCGTCGAAGGCGATTTTTTGGTGGAAGCCAATCCATCCCTGGAAGAGGCCTTGAACGCGCAATCTGCGCAGGCAGAAAGAGTATGGCGCGCTGAAAAGGAAACCCTCGAAAAACGCCCTCAACTGCCGAGGAGGAAAGAATACCTGCCCCGCACCGAGGTGCAACTTGGTGGTTTTGGAGGCCAGGGAATCATCAGCGCCGGCCGGATCATTGGGCTGGCGGCCGCCATCTATGATGGCCTGGAGGCCTGCTTTACCCAGAGTTACGGCCCGGAGGCGCGCGGCGGGGCGGCGGGGTCCCAGGTGATCCTGGCTAGCGATCCGATCCACCACCCTCACCTGATCCAACCGACCAGTATGATCATTATGTCGCAAGGCGCGTATACGAAATATATCCCAACCTTAGCAACAGATGGTTTGCTCTTGATCGATGACAGCCTGGTAAACCTGCCTCCAGATCATCGCAGTGATGTAAAGACTTTTGGCATCCCTGCTACGCAGATCGCTGAGGAAGCCGGCAACAATCGCGCCGCCAACACCGTCATGCTTGGGTTCTGGGCAGCGATCACCGGCCTTGTCAGACGGGAGGCCATGCGGCAGGCCATTGCCGAATCCGTGCCAGCGAAGGCGGTTGAATTGAATACAAAAGTCTTTGAAATCGGATACGAGAAAGGTCTAGCGTACAGCACCAGCAAGTGAAAAGGACCCTGGCATGAGCAAAGATGCACTCGTTATCGGCGGCAATATTGCAGGACTTCAAGCGGCCCTGGATCTGGCGGATGCGGGCATTAAAGTCCATTTGATCGAGTTTTCCCCCTTCTTCGAGGATGGGAACGCATCGACCCTGCCCCGACACTTGCTACGTGTACGACAATTGGAAGTCGCCAAGCATCCGAACATCAGCATCAGGACTAATGCTCGCCTTGCTCACGTTGCTGGGAAGGCAAATGATTTTCAAGTCGAGTTGCGCCAGCATCCTCGTTACATAGACCTGGCCAAATGCACGGCCTGCGGGGATTGCATCGAAGCCTGCCCGGTCACTTTACCGGGGAGCGGTCACAAAGCGATTTACCTGGATGGGCAACCGGGATGTGCAGCGATTGACAAAATCGGCAAATCTCCCTGTGCGCATACCTGCCCGGCGGGCATCCACGTGCAGGGATATGTAGCCCTTATCGCCCAGGAACGATATCGCGAAGCCATTGACCTGATCCATGAGGCTATGCCTTTCCCGTCCGTGTGTGGGCGCGTATGCAATCACTACTGCGAGGCGGAATGCACGCGCGGGAAGGTGGATGAGCCGGTCAACATCATGGCGTTGAAACGTTTCGTTGCCGATTGGGAATATTCCCATTGGGAGAATGAAAAACCACCCGAGAAAGCATCAAATCCACCCGCAAAATCTTCCGGCAAGCGCGTTGCCATCATCGGCGCGGGCCCGGCCGGCCTGACGGCTGCGCGAGGCTTGAACCGGCTGGGACACGCCGTCACGGTCTTCGACGCGCTGCCGGTCGCTGGCGGCATGATGCGGGTCGGCATCCCGGCGCATCGTCTCCCGGATGAGTTGCTGGACTGGGAAGTCCAGCGCATCCTGGACGAAGGGGTCGAACTGCAACTGAACACCCAGGTCGATGACATCCCAGGCTTGTTCGAAACTGGCTATGACGCGGTCCTGATCGCTACGGGCGCGCACGTCGCCAAGAAACTACCTATCCCCAACGCTGACCATCCCGGCAACTGGTTGAGCCTGGACGTGCTGCGCCGCGCATCCCTGGGCGAGAACATAGACTTGAGTGGCAAGCGCATCGTAGTGCTGGGCGGCGGCAACGTAGCCCTGGATACCGCCCGCACTGTCCTGCGACTGGGCGCCAGCGAAGTGCGTATGGCCTGCCTGGAACCGCGCGGCGAGATGCCCGGTTTCGAATGGGAGATCGTGGTTGCCGAGGAAGAGGGGATACAGGTATGCCCCGGGCGCACCTTCAAAGAAATTATCGTTGAAGGTGATCAAATCGTTGGTGTGCGTTGCGTGGAGGTGGATTTCCGCGGCTTCAAGGATGGCCGTCCGGACATGGACGAAATACCCGGCACCGAACACGTTTTGCCTGCCGACATCGTCATCTGGGCGATCGGGCAGGGCGCGGACCTTTCCTTCCTGCCCCAGGATGGCAGGATTGAAACGCGAAAACCGGCTGGCATCCAGAGCAATGCAGACATGATGACCAGCATGCCCGGCGTCTTTGTGGCGGGCGATGTCCACCGCGGCGTGACTTTCTTCGTTGTGGACGCCATCGGCGAAGGGCATAAGGCTGCCCGCAGCATCGACCGCTACCTGCGCGGTGATATAGGCTTAGCCGAACCTGTAATGCTGGAAAAAGTTGTATATGGCGAAGAAGAAATTGATGCAAAGTATCGTCAGGCTTCGCAAAGTGGACGTGTGAAGATTGCCAGTATTCCCCTGGAAGAACGCGCTGGCAACTTCAACGAGGTCGACTTAACCCTTACGGAGGAGCAGGCGCTTGCCGAAGCCCGGCGCTGCCTGATCTGTGGCCCGTGCAGTGAGTGTTTGGCTTGTGTGAAAGCCTGCAAGGCGGGCGCAATTGCTCACGACCAACAAGCGACAAGCGCGCGCCTGGATGTCGGTGCAATCATCCACGCCGATGATTCTGTCGAAACAACACTACCGGATCGCCAGGGCATCTATCGCGTAGTCCCGGAAGATGCCCTGTCTGCCTCAACCGCTGCGGCGGATGTCCTGGCTGGCGCAGGCTGGCAGCCCAGGGTAATTCCAATGCCAGTTGTACTGTCGTCGCCACAAAACGCTCTACGGATTGGCGCCTTCATCTGTGAATGCGGCGGCCATATTTCAAGCATCATCGACACTGAACGTGTGCGCAAAAAACTGGCCGCCCTGCCGGGTGTCGTTCATACCCAGGTTTTGCCCTTCTCCTGTTCGCCGGAAGCAGCGGAAACCATCCGCGCGGCGGTCGATGCCCATCACCTGGATCGGGCGGTCCTGGCGGCCTGCTCCTGCTGTTCCGTGGATCAAGCCTGCTACAGTTGCACCTACCAGCGCCTGCGCAGCCGACGGAACCTGGGCGTGCTCCCGGCATCCGATGGACATTTCCCTGGCCTGGAAACTGTCGCTTTTGAATTCGTCAACATCCGCGAGCAATGCGCCTGGGTCCATGCCGATGCCCCGCAGAAAGCCACAGCCAAGGCGGTTGCCCTGGTAACGGCGGCAGTCGCCAGGTCCCGGGGGGAAGCGGCCAGGCCAAAGGCCATTGAACCAGTCGAACGATCCGTGTTGGTCCTGGGAGATGGCGAATCGGCGCGCGTCTGTATGGAAATGCTCAAAAAGATGGGAATTCCCGCAGAACGCGCCAGGGGAATGCCTGGACTGGTGGCGCGCACGGATAGCAGGTACCTGGCCGCACGGGGTGATCAAAACTGGGGAGGGCAGGCGCTGGTCCTGGCTCCGCGCGATTCGGATGAGGCGGAAAATTTACTGGCTGCCTTCGGGCGCGAGGATCTGCGCCCGCGCATCCAGCCTGAATGGGGCGGCTTGGCTACCCACCGGCCGGGCGTCTTCTTCTGTGATCCGGGCCTTGAGCCGAATTCAACCGGAAAAGCCGCAGTTGCGCGTGCAGCCGCCTGGCTGGGTCGAATCGAGGGGCAAATTCCTCGCGCTGCGACCGTCGATCCGGCGCGCTGCCGGGCGTGCGGAACCTGCGTGGAAATCTGTGAGTTCGGCGCTCCAGAGTTAACCGGGGAAACGCCTATCATGGCTGCCCGGATCGACCCGGTCATGTGTGTGAATTGCGGTACCTGCGCTGCGCACTGTCCTTCCGGTGCGATCAGCCTGACCAGCGCCGAGGGCGCGGAGTTGGAAACGACGCTCTCGACCATTTTGTCCGTAGGAGATTAGGAAAGCGATGGCGTCTCGCAAAGTGATCCTGCTCACCTGCAACTGGAACGCCTACAGCGGACTCGAAACTGCGGGCGCGGAGCGGCTGGCTTACCCGGCGGGAGTGTACCCGCTCAAGGTGGCCTGCCTGGGGCAGATTAATCCCGGCATTATCCTGAAAGCCTTCGAGAAGGGAGCCGATGGTGTCTTGATGCTGGGCTGCCCACCAGGACAATGTCATTACGAATTCGGCAACCGCCGCGCCGAGGAAGTGTACGCGCAGGCAAAGGAACTGGTGAAGGTATTGGGTTGCAGCGACTCTCGATTGCAACTGGATTGGGTTTCTGCGGGCGAGGGGCAAGACTTGGTGAACAAGGTGCGGGTTTTTGTTGCCGGGTTGAACGGGGCGCGGAGTCGGCGATGAATACCCTCAAGGATGCAATCAGCAAATACCGGGTCTGGTACTGCCTGGATTGCGGCAAGTGCGCATCGGTATGCCCGATTACCCACTGGGAGACGCGCGCCCATGCCAGCCCGCGCCTGTTGATCGAACGGGCCATCCAGGGACAGGTAGAAAATGTCATGGATGACTATCTGTTCTGGGCCTGCCTGACCTGTAAACGCTGCACCGAACTTTGCCCCTCTGATATCCACTTTTCGGAGTTCCTGCGGGATGCGCGGGTTTTAGCCCGGGGGGAAGGTCGCTGCGGGGAATGCACACACAGCGAAATGATCCAGACCTTGGGACGCATGATGACCGACCCTGACCTTAAACAGGATCGACTGGGCTGGCTGCGAGACGACCTGGCAACTTCCGAGGATTCGGATACGATCTATTTCGTCGGCTGCCTGCCCTATTACGATCCGATGTTCAAAAACATCGGGGCGGAGGGAATCGAGATCGCGCAGGCGGCGGTGAAGATCCTGAACCGCCTGGGCATCCAGCCGCAGGTGCTGGCGGACGAGCGCTGCTGCGGTCACGACCAGTTATGGCAGGGGAATATCGACAACTTCCAGGCCCTGGCAAAGTTGAACATGGAAATGCTCAAAGCCAGGGGCGCCAAGCGGATCGTGACCACCTGCCCGGAGTGCGCCCGCACGCTCAAGATCGATTACCCGCAGTATGTCGGGGGGCATGGCCTGGAAGTAAGGCATCTTACCGAACTGCTTGCGGAAAAGGGCCTGGACTCGGTTCTTGCAGCAGTCCCCACAGGGGATGATATTGCACTGCCGCCTGCCAGCAGTGCAACTGCTGGCGGAACAAGGGCGGGCGCGCGGGTCACCTACCAGGACCCCTGCCGGTTGGGGCGTCACCTGGGTATATACGATGCGCCGCGCCAGGCGATCACCGGTTTGGGATACGAACTGGTCGAGATGCGGCGACATGCCGGGTCCAGCCTGTGTTGCGGCACGACCTGCTGGAGCAGTTGCGGACAGGTCAGCAAGAACATCCAGGTCGAACGCCTGGAAGAAGCCCGCGCTACCGGCGCTGATTTGCTGGTGACCGCCTGCCAGAAGTGCCAGATCCATTTCAAATGCGCCCAGAATGATCCGCTCCTGGGCGAGGAATTATCCATTCCAATCCGTGACCTGACCACCTTGATTGCAGAAAGGTGGCCAGCGGATTTATAGCGGATAAACGGATTCAGCGTCCTTCCATCCGCAACCAACCTTGACTGTCATTGCGAGGAGGGCGCACTTCCCGACGAAGCAATCTCCTTGCCGTAGTGGGGATTGTTCCGGGACGAACATCCTCGCAATGACGGAAAGTAGAAAGTGGTTTGAATCAAAACTATGAGTCGTCGCGTGAGAATCAATGGTCAGCGGATTCGCAGCGGATAAGCAGATGGCGCTTTTCCATCGTCTGTTAGCCACTTTGTGGAGAATCAAGATGATTGATTTCAAAAACCTGGTAAAGAGCTTTTTCTCCGATGTTGCCATGGGAGCAGTTGAAATCTACAACGAAATTAGCCTTCAACATGAATTCGGTCTTCATCTGCGAACAACAGTTGGGACGGCTTTCAAAACACAATTTGAACGCCCAGTTTCCTTCTTTGGTTTGCATAAGAGCAATTACGTAAAAAAAGAGATTGATGTTTCGGTTTTTACTGCGAACCAGTTAGAAAAATATGCTATCGAATTGAAATATCCTCGCAATGGTCAACATCCAGAGCAGATGTTCAAGGCCTGTCAGGATATTTGTTTTCTTGAGCAACTTCGTCATAGTGGTTTTACAAAATGTTGTTTTGTAATAGTGGTAGATGATCCATTGTTCTATTCTCATGGCGAGAAAACAGGAATATATCAATTCTTCCGAGCAGGCATCCCAATTTGCGGCAATATCCATAAACCCACAGGCGCAAGAGATGGTGCAATAGAAATTCTTGGCAACTATTTTATTATTTGGAATGACATTGATAAGAACCGAAAATATGCAGTCGTCGAGATTGTGTAAATGAGAACCGTCTCACAATCTCATATCCGTTCATCTCAATGGCGGTGGCTAACACAGCGTTCAGTGGGCAGGTGGGTACGCACCGCAATTTCGTTTACCAGCAGTGGTCAGCGGATATTGAAACGGAGAAGCAGATGGCTGACCGTCGAGTAGGACATGGACAAGTGTATGGAAGGCACTATATCCGTTTATCCGATACAAATCCGTTGACCACATTACAGGAGGTATCCCTTGGAGACTGAGAATCTACGTATAGGCGTCTTCGTATGTGACTGCGGCTCGAACATTGCCGGGCCGGTCGATACCCAGGCTGTGGCCGATTACGCCGCAACCTTGCCGGGCGTGGTCGCGGCGGTGCGCAACCGTTACACCTGCGCGGACCCGGGCCAGCAGGAGATCCAGCGCGTCATCCGCGAGCAGAACCTGAACCGCGTGGTGGTGGCTTCCTGTTCGCCGTCTTCGTACGAGCCGATCTTCCGCAACTGCATCCAGGGAGCGGGACTGAACCCGTACCTGCTGGAGATGGCCAACATCCGCGAACATTGCTCCTGGGTCACGCCCAACGACCGCGAGGCGGCCACGCGCAAGGCCAAGGGCATCGTCAAGGTGGCGGTGGCGCGGGCGCAGTGGTTGTACCCACAGGACGAGGAACAGATCCCGGTAACGAGGGCAGCCCTGGTGGTGGGGGGAGGCGTAGCGGGTATCCAGGCGGCCTTGGACCTGGCGGATGGCGGCAACCAGGTCTACCTGGTCGAGCGCAAAGCGTCCATCGGCGGCATCATGGCCCAGTTGGATAAGGTCTACCCGGACATCGAATGTAGTATATGAATACTCGGACCGAAAATGATGGATGTCGGTCGACATCCCAACATCAAACTGCTGGCAAATAGCGAGATCGAAGACATTTCCGGGTACGTGGGCAACTTCAAGGCGCGCGTCCGCAAGAAGGCCCGCTACGTGGACGAGAACGAATGTACCTCCTGCGGCGACTGCGCCGCAGTCTGCCCGGTGGTCGTCCCGGACGAATTCCAGATGGGACTGGGCAGCCGCAAGGCCATCCACATCCCCTTCCCGCAGGCGGTGCCGTCTGCGTACATCGTCAACGCGCACGAGTGCCTGGGGCAGAACCCGATCGCCTGCGGGAAGTGCATCGAAGCCTGCGACAAGGAGTGCATCAATTTCGACATGCAGGACGAGATCCTGGACCTGGAGGTGGGCGCCATCATCGTCGCCACCGGTATGGATGTCTACGATCCGACCGCGCTGGACGAATACGGCTATACCCGTTTCCCCAACGTGGTGACCAGCCTGGAGTTCGAACGGCTCATCTCCACCGGCGGCCCGCTGGAGGGACACCTGGGCCGGCCCAGCGACCTGAAGCAGCCGCAGCGCATCGGATTCATCCAGTGCGTCGGCTCGCGGGCCAATGGGCCTGACTCGGGCAACCCGTATTGTTCCAACATCTGCTGCATGAACACCATCAAGTCCACGCAGTACCTGAAGGACAATTATCCGGATATCGAATCGACCGTCTTCTACATGGACCTGCGCGCCTTCGGCAAAGGCTTCGAGGAACTGCTGATGCGCAGCAAGGGCAACGGCGTGCGCTATGTGCGCGGCTTGCCGGGCGAGGTGGTTGAGGACCCGGAGACCGGCAACTTGAGATTGACGGTCGAGAACACTACCGGCAACCGCCTGGAGACGCATGAATTCGACATGCTGGTGCTGGCGGTGGGAGCCACGCCGGCCATCAACACCGAATCCATCCGCCAGATGGTCAGCCTGTCGAAATCCCCCAGCGGTTTCTTGAAGGAAGCCCACGCCAAACTGCGCCCGGTGGACACGCCCACCAAGGGCGTCTTCATCGCCGGGGCAGCCGAAAGCCCCAAAGACGTGCGCGAGAGCGTCACCCAGGCCAGCGCGGCGGCTTCGCACGTATCCATCCTGCTGAACAAGCCCAAACTGAAGGTCGAGGCCATCACCGCCATCGTGGACGAAGACCTGTGCAAGATGTGCGGCCAGTGCGCCCCGGTGTGTCCCTTCAGCGCCATCACCTGGGAGAAGAAGCAGGTCGCGCGCGTGACGGCGGCTGCCTGTTCCGGCTGCGGCACCTGCGCCGCGGAGTGCAAGTACGGCGCGATCTCCATGCGGCATTTCTCCGACCAGGCCATCTATGCCCAACTCGACGCCATCCTGGACGAAGACCCGCAAGACAAGGTGGTGACCTTCGCCTGCAACTGGTGTTCCTATGCGGGCGCGGACACGGCCGGGGTGAGCCGCATGTCCTACCCGCCCAACGCGCGCATCATTCGGACGATGTGTTCGGGGCGCGTCAACCCGGAGTTCGTCTGGTACGCCTTCCGCAAGGGCGCGCCGGTGGTGCTGGTCTCCGGCTGCCATTACGTGGACTGTCACTACATCGACGCTAACCGCAGCACCACGCGCCGCCTGGATGGGCTATGGGATGGGCTGGAGAAAGCCGGCCTGCGCCCTGACCGCCTGTTGCTGGAGTGGTGTTCCGCGGCCGAGGGCGCCCGCTGGCAGACCATCATGCGAGAAGCGGAAAACAAACGCCAGGGTGTGACCCAGGATGAGTTGGAGAAATCCCGCTCGGTTCTGGTGGAGGCGAAAGTGCCGGGGCCGCGCAACCCCCGCCCGAACGATGAGGGACAGGAAGCGATCTACACCTGTATGCGTTGCGGCCACGAATGGCATACGACTTACAAGGTCGATATGGAACGGATGTGTCCGCAG
>JBMOMP010000013.1:0-120244 GCA_049323115.1 Chloroflexota bacterium | reverse complement strand
CGCTGATCGCCTTGCTGTACCTGGCGTTGAACCTGACCTATTCCAAGTGGATCAAACACGTAGCACTGCTCGACATCATCGTACTGGCATCCTTCTACCTGATCCGCGTGGCGGCCGGCGTCACCCTGGTTGACGTCGTCCGCTTTTCGCCCTGGATCTATGTCTTCACGACCTTCCTCTCGCTGCTGATCGGCACCGGCAAACGCCGCGCTGAACTCTCGGAACTGGCTGAAGGCCCGGCCGCCCAACGCCGCGTCCTGGACGGCTACACACTGGGTTTTCTCGACCAACTCATCACATTGGCCTCGGGCATGACTATCATCACCTACAGTCTGTACACCTTCTCGGCCCCCAACCTGCCCGAAAACCACGCCATGATGCTGACCGTTCCCTTCATCATCTACGGGATCATGCGCTACCAATACCTGCTGCAAGTGCAGAATACCGGCAGCGCGCCCGAAGACCTGGTGCTCTCCGACCAGCCGCTGCAAATTGCGATTGTATTGTGGGGGCTGGCGGTGCTGCTGGTGTTCTACATCACGTAGGACAACTGAACGATCCGTCCCGCGACACCATGATTACCTCCTCCGCTCCCGGCAAGATCATCCTGTTCGGCGAGCACGCCGTTGTGTACGGCCAGCCGGCGTTGGCGGTGCCCGTCACACAGGTGCATGCAGACGCGCGCATCGAGGAGATTTTCAGCCCCGGCATCTGGATCAACGCCCCCAACATCCAACTCCACGCCCGGCTGGATACGCTCGCCTCGTCCCACCCGATCGCTGCTACCGTTAAAAATACGTTGACGGCACTGGGAGTTTCCTACCTTTCAGGTATCACCATCCTGATCCGTTCCAGCGTCCCGGTTGCTTCGGGGCTTGGCTCCGGGGCGGCCGTATCCGTTGCCATTGTCCGCGCGTTGGCTAAATATGTGGGCAAACCGCTTACCGACGAACAGGTGAGCGCATTGGCTTATGAGACCGAAAAACTGCATCACGGCACACCCTCCGGGGTCGACAACACCGTCATCACCTACGTCAAGCCGGTCTACTTTGTCAAAAACCAACCGCCTGAGGCCTTCCAGGTGAAACAACCGTTCACGATCGTGATCGGCGATACCGGCATCGCGGCCTCGACCAGGGAAACCGTAGGCGACGTGCGCAGGTTGTGGCAGGAAAAACCGGAGCGCTTCGAAACCTTCTTTGCCGCCATCGGCAGCATCGTCAAAACCGCCCGGCAGATCATCGAATCCGGTTTTCCCGATAGCCTGGGGCCGTTGATGGACGAGAATCACGCTTTGCTGCGTGAGATGACGGTCTCTTCGCCAGAGTTGGACGGGCTGGTCGATGCAGCCCGCAAGGCAGGGGCGTTGGGGGCCAAGATGTCGGGCGGGGGGCGCGGGGGCAACATGATCGCGTTGGTCAAGGATTCGATGGCGGAGGCAGTTGCCGGGTCCCTGAATGAAGCGGGGGCAAAACAGGTCCTGGTCACGCAGGTCGGGTAAATCCTTCCCTGGGAATTTTCGAACCTTCACAACATCCTTGTTCGAAAACAAATCGTTAGGACAACTCTAACAAAAAAACAACTCTTTACCTGCGCTTTTCTTACGTTCTCCCGATAAGATAGGGGCAATTCATTCGATAAAAATATAGGAGAACGAACATGACCTTCTACATCCAACCTTATCCGTATCGCAATATGGCCCGCCGTCTGGCCGCCTGGAACAACAATGCCGCCTGTGAACAATCGCTGCGCGTAAACGTCCGCGACGAAGAGGATGCCCTGATCTTGAGCGCCCTGGTGCCCGGCCTGAAGGCCGAAGACCTCACCATCCAGGTGTTGGAAGATGTCGTCCACATCGAGGGCGAGTTTCCTGGCGCGAACACCGAGCAGGAAGAATACCTGCTGCAGGAACTGCCGGGCGGTTCTTTCCGCCGCACGCTGCGTATGCCGGCCGCCATCGAGGCCGACAAGGTGGAAGCCAAGATCGCCGACGGCGTGCTGACCCTGCGCCTGCCCAAGGCTGAGTCTGCCCGCCCGAAGAAGATCAAGGTTTCCGTAAAATAACCCGCAAGCGCGTCCCGCTGTGAAGCGCCCTGTAAGGGGAGGCTTGCAAGCCTTCGGGATGTTTGTCTCAAACCGCCAGGCGACCCGATGTAGGCGCGGGTCGCCTTTGCGCGTTATAATCGGGAATACTTTCATGCTGGAGCGTGACCGTGCCAAAATCGTATTTCCGATCCTTGTTGATGTCCGGCTTGCTGGCCGCGATCCTGGCGGCTTGCAGCCTGGGGACGCCCGAAGCCGCGCCGACGCCCATCCCGACCGACACCCCGATCCCGACGCCGACATTCACGGCCACGCCATCCACGCCGCTGGCCATCCTGGTCATCCCGCCTGACCTGGACCAGGCCAGTTCGGACCTGTACCAGAAGACGGTCTATGACCTGGCGCAGGGGAGCGGATTCCGCTACCAGGTGCGCAACACGCTCAGCGAGCAGGACCTGGAGCCTGACCTGCGGGTCGTGATCGCGCTGCCGCCTGATCCCGGTCCCGGCATTGCTGCGCTGGCTGCCCTGGCCCCGCAGACGCAATTCCTGGGGATCAACATCCCCGGGCTGACGGCGGGAGGCAACGTCAGCGTGCTGGCCAACAATACCCAAACGGACATCGTGGCTTTTATGGCCGGTTACATCGGGGCAATGATAACAACCGAGTACCGTATCGGCATGGTGCTCCCCAAGGACAACCCAGACGCCCTGAGCGCGCTGGATGCGTTTACGAACGGCATGGCATATCATTGCGGGATGTGCCGCAGTTTCTACCTGCTGCCCTATACGTTCCCCCAATCGATCGAAATCCCTGCGGAGGAACCGCCGGAAACGCATGGCTATTACCCGGTTTACTTGATCCAGCAGCGCGAGGTGGATTTCATCTATGTTTATCCCGACCTGGCAACGCCGGAATTGCTGGCCTACATCGGCTCATCGGGCGGGGTACAGTTCGGGACGGCGCCGGTCGGCCCCAAGCCGCTGTATTGGGCCGGCAGCCTGAGTTCGGACGTGGTCAGCGCGATCCAGGCGGCCTGGCCGGGACTGGCGGCCGGGCAAGGCGGGCAGACGGTACAGTCGCCGCTGACGCTGACGGACACGGACCCCAACCTGTTCAGCCCGGGGAAACAGGCAAAAGCCCTGCAAGTGCTGGCCGACCTGCTGGCCGGGCGCATCTCGCCGCACAGCGTTCCATGAACCGGAAAACGTCCCGAAGTTACTGAGAACCTTCCCTTACAGGACGCTTCGCAGCGGGACGTTTCACCAATCCAGGCCGGTTTCGTAGCCGAGTTGGATCAACAGGTCCCCGGCGACTTCTTTGAATATTTCCTTGTGTTTGGGGGTGAAATGCTTCTTCCATTCGCCGGTCTTGCCGGAACGGAAGGTGGGGGATTTCTTCGGGTTGATGCTGGCTTCCAGGGATTCGAGGATCAGGCCGGGGGGAGTGGGAAGCGCGCCGATGCGCTGGAGGAAATGGTCTATGATCCGTCCCAGCGTTGCCTGGCGGTCTTCCACCAGGTCCTCGAAGTGGATCGTCATCACGGACGGCTGCTCCAGCCAGCCGAGGTAGGGGGCAAAGCGGGCGGCGATATCCGGGAATTCGACATCCGCATCGGGTCGTCCCAGGATACTGGTCTGCAAGCGCGCGTCGAAGTCCGGCAGGGAGGTGTAGTAGGCATGATGGACGTGCTTCGGTTCCATGTCGGTAACGTAGAAGACGTGCGAGACGGCCACGTCGCGCGGGTCGCGGAAGATGAAGTAGGGCGCAAAGGCGGGCGCGGCAACGCGCGCTACGGCTTCGGGGTGGGCGAACAAGTGCGCGGAGGCCACGTCGCGCGGGCGGAGCGCATCCAGCCAGGCGAGGCTCTCGGTAATGGAACGCTTGCGGCCTGACTCGCCCTCGTATTCCGCGTAGAAGGAATGCAGGCGCGTCGAGAACGGCGCCACCCGCGAGAAACCGAGCAGGATCTGGTCGAGCAGGTGCGTGCCGCTCTTGGGGAAGGAAATGCCGAGCAGGATCGGCCAGCCATCATGCGGCGCAGGCAGAGATGCAAAGCGGGCGCGCTGGGCGGTCTTTTCAGCCAGGTAGAGGCTGCGGCGGAGGAAGGTTTTGACGGTCATGGGTGGTTTATATTTACCACACATCCCAGGTCGCTGCCCCCACGATCCCTGCACCGGTGATGAGCATGTCTGTTTGGAGCAGGGTTGCCTCGGGTGAAGATACACACGTAAAAAGGTGAGTGGTTGTGTTATGTCGGAACGAATGATATATCGGTTGTGATATGCCTGTTTTTTGCAATTTTTACAATATATCGCCAGGCAAGGGATAGGCGTCAGTTTTTTGACGCCCATCCCCAGGCAAGGGCGACGATCCAACTATTTGACTATTCAATTACGAGTCGCTGGTCATGATGAAGAGCGGATTCATCTCGAAACTTTCGTATTGCGGGCGCAAGCGGTCGGCGTTGTAGAAGCGATTCACATTGACCTTCTTTTTGGTGCTGGTAACGATATCAATCGGGATATTATCGTACCGCCCATTTTTGAGCACTACCAAGCGCCCGTGCGTTCTCTTGATGATCAGGTCAAGCGCCAGGTTCCCATAAGCCATCGGGACGATTGCATCGATCGCATCCGGGTCTCCGCAGCGGGTCATGTATCCCAGTTTTTGATTGACCGTATGCACCGGGCGACCATCATTAAACTGGGGGCCTACTTCTGCCAACTTGGCCGAAACCAGATCGCCGATCCCGCCCAACTTGGCATGTCCAAATGCATCCTGGGACTGATCAGAGAAAACCATCTCGCCGCCTTCGAACATGGCGCCTTCTGAGACTAACACGACCGAATAATTGCTTGGGTTATGTTTGCGGTCTAGCAACAATAATTCTGCCAGGCGTTCGATCTTGAACTTGTATTCGGGAATAACGCAGCGATGCGCAGCGCCTGCCATGGTTGGGAGCAAGGCAGTGAACCCGGCATAGCGCCCAAAGACCTCCAGGACCATGATCCGTTCGTGCGAACCGGCCACCGTGCGCAGGCTGTTTGCCAGTTCGATAGTGCGCGTGACGCAGGTGCTGAAACCGATGCAGTAGTCCGTACCGGGGACATCGTT
The DNA here is from genome assembly GCA_049323115.1 of Chloroflexota bacterium. Taxonomy (GTDB): domain Bacteria; phylum Chloroflexota; class Anaerolineae; order Anaerolineales; family Villigracilaceae; genus JAABUE01. Next base: position 115,084 of record JBMOMP010000013.1, on the reverse strand, counting down.
GTCCATGGTCTTCGGGATCGCAACGACTTTAACGCCTTCCTGGTACAAACGCACCCCATAGCTGAGTGTGTCGTCGCCGCCAATCGGGATGAGATAGTCGATGCCGAGAAAATCGAGATTCTTGAGCACATCCGGCGTGACGTCATTGACCTCTTCAGTGTATGTATCCTTCAGGTGTTCAGGGAGGCTATCTTTCTTCACTTTAGCCGGGTTTGTTCGGGATGAGTGCAGGAAGGTCCCCCCAGTACGGCCGGCTCGATTGACTATCTCTTCGGTCAACTCGCGGAAGTTGTCGCTGTTATCTGCTTTTTTGTCCCGGACGATATCCACCAGGCCGGCCCAGCCACGGCGAATGCCGATCACCTTATATCCCTCTCGCAAGGCTCGAATGGTCACGGCCCGGATGGCCGGGTTCAATCCGGGAACATCACCACCCCCCGTTAGAATACCGATTACACCGGGTTTGTTTGACATTGCTGTACCTCCATTCCGGCTTAGTTTTTGAGTCTGGACACTATTTTACTCTTATTGTAGTCAACGCTCAACCGGAATACAAATTATCGAAAGGCTAGATCCAGTTTGGCTCTTGGTATGTCCCAAAGACATCCTTCATCACACCGATGATCTCGCCCAAGGTGGCGTAGGCATGGACGGCCTCCAGGATGAACGGCATGGTGTTTTCCGCGCCCTGGCAGGCGATCCGCAGCCTGTCGAGCGCCTGCCCCACGCGGCCCTGGTCGCGCATCCGGCGCACTTCCTCCAGGCGCGAGACCTGCCGCTCGTAGCCTTGCGGGTCCATTTCCAGGAGGGGGATCATCAACGGCTTGTCTTCCACATAGGCGTTGATGCCCACGATCCTGCGCTCACCCAGGTCGATCTCGCGCTGGTAGCGGTAGGCCGCATCTGCGATTTCGCTTTGGAAGAAGCCCTTTTCGATAGCCGGCAGCACGCCGCCCAATTCTTCGATGCGACGGAAGTAATCGTAAGCCTGCTTTTCGATGCGGTCGGTCTGCGCCTCGACGAAGAAACTGCCGCCGAGCGGATCGATGGTGTTGGCAACCCCCGACTCCTCTGCAATGACCTGCTGGGTGCGCAGCGCAATCGTGACGGCGTGTTCGGATGGCAGGGCCAGGGCTTCATCGAGGGAATTGGTATGCAGGCTCTGGGTGCCGCCGAGAACCGCCGCCAGCGCCTGGATGGCCACGCGGACAACGTTGTTCTCCGGCTGCTGGGCGGTCAGCGAGACGCCGGCCGTCTGCGTGTGGAAGCGCAGCAGCCACGAGCGCGGCTTCTTCGCGCCGAAGGTCTCGCGCATCTCGCGCGCCCAGATGCGGCGGGCGGCGCGGTATTTGGCGATCTCCTCGAAGAAATCGTTGTGCGCGTTGAAGAAGAAGGACAGGCGCGGGGCAAACTCGTCCACGTCCATACCGCGCGCCATGCCCCAGCGCACGTATTCCATGCCGTCGGAGAGGGTGAAGGCCAATTCCTGCGCGGCGGTGGAACCGGCCTCGCGGATGTGATAGCCGCTGATGGAGATGGTATTCCACTGCGGGACGGTCTGCGAGCCGTACTCCATCGTATCCACTACCAGCCGCATGGACGGCTCGGGCGGGAAGATGAACTCTTTTTGGGCGATGAACTCTTTCAGGATGTCGTTCTGGATTGTGCCGCGCAACTGGCCGGGACGCACGCCCTGTTTCTCGGCGGCGGCAATGTACATGGCCCAGATGACCGCCGCCGGGGAGTTGATCGTCATGCTGGTGGACACTTTGTCCAACGGAATGCCCGCCAGCAGGATTTCCATGTCTTTCAGGGACGAGACCGCCACGCCGCACTTGCCGAACTCGCCCAGCGCTTCGGGCTGGTCGGTGTCGTAGCCCATCAGGGTGGGCAGGTCGAAGGCAATCGAGAGGCCGGTCTGCCCCTGGTCGAGCAGGTACTTGAAACGTGCGTTGGTCTCCTCGGCGGTGCCGAAACCGGCGAACATGCGCATGGTCCACAGTTTTGAGCGGTGCAGGGTGGGATGGATGCCGCGCGTGTAGGGGTATTCCCCTGGCAGGCCGAGGCAACGCCCATAGTCGGCCTCAGCAATATCCAGCGGGGTATAGAGGCGGTTGACCGTCTCCGACGAGGTGGTCATGAACTTGTCCTGCCGTTCCGGCATGGAGGCCAGGGTCTTTTTCAGGCTGGTCTTTTCCCACTGCTCCAGCGAGCATCTCAGCGCATCGAGTTTCTTTTTATCGTACATCTCTCTCTCCTGGGGCGAAAGTATCCAGATTATACAATAGACAGAATGAGGTGAACGTGGCAAAGTCCCGGCGTTGACCAGGTGCGATAAGTATCTGCTGCCCCTGTCGAATCTGGTATACTGGCCTCATCACCAACCCGTACAGGTATCCCGCCTTATGCCCCGCTTCGAAATTGACGTAGACCCGGTAGATCACATCACCACTGACGCCATCGGCAAGCCCGGTCAGCGCGTGTTCTACATCCAGGCCTGGCAGGAGCAACGCACGATTACCGTGTTGATCGAAAAGATCCAGTTGCAATCGCTTTCTGTCGGCGTGGAACAGTTCCTGGCCGAGATCCACCGCCAGATGCCCGACCTGAAGGATGCGCCCAGCGACTATATCGAGTCCCAGATGCGCATCAACCCACCCGTGGAGCCGCTCTTCCGCGTGGGCGAAGTTGGCCTGGGCTATGAAAAGGAACGCGACCGGATCGTCTTGCAGACGCGCGAACTGCTGCCTGAAGACCAGGATCCCGACACTGCCGCCGTCATTCGTTTCTGGTGTACGCGCGAGCAGATCCGCAAGATGGCGCACTGGGGCGCGGAGGTGGTCTCACGCGGGCGGCCGCTCTGCCCGCAATGCGGCGCGCCGATGGAGCCGGAAGGACATTTCTGCCCCAAGAAGAACGGGCACAAGCATTAGCAAGGTTCAAGATTTAACCATCCGCGAATTTACCCTTCTACGATGTCGCTAATCTACGCGAAGGAATTGGCGAAAATTAGCGCAGATTAGCGGAAAATCCTTTTTTCTCATGATCACCGCCCAGCCTGACCTGCTCACAGTTCTACAAGAGGGGACGATCGAACTGCACGGCCAGTTCCTGCTGGGCAGCAACTACACCTTCCTGGTCAAAGTCCATTACCGCGAGCAGGAATACCAGGCCGTCTACAAACCCTCCAGGGGCGAACAACCGTTGTGGGACTTCCCCGAAAGCACGCTGGCCCACCGCGAGGTAGCCGCTTACCTGGTCAGCGAGGCGCTGGGCTGGCGCTTCGTCCCGCTCACCCTCTTGCGCGACGATGGCCCCTTCGGCCCCGGTTCCATCCAACAATACATCGCATACGATCCCAACTATCACTACTTCAATTTCAACGACCAAGACAAAGCCCGGCTGCGCCCGGTTGCGCTCTTCGACCTGCTGTGCAACAACGCCGACCGCAAGGGCAGCCACGTCATCATCGAAGAAGGAAATCGCAGCCTGTGGCTGATCGATCACGGCCTGTGCTTTCACGAAGAGGACAAATTGCGGACCGTCATCTGGGACTTTGCCGGGCAGGACATCCCCAGGGAACTCCTTGCCGACTTGGAACGCTTCCGCGCGGCTCTCGCCCCGACCTCGGGCCTGCTGGCCGACCTGCCGCATCACCTCAGCCCCAGGGAACTTGCGGCGCTCTCCGCCCGCGCGGCTTCCCTGCTTCGATCTGGCGCCTTCCCCCTCCCGCCTGAAGGCCGCCGCGCGTTTCCCTATCCGCCGCTCTAGCAGTTTGTCGGAGAGAAGAAAAATGGCTGCGATTGCTGGCCTGGAAAGTACCCAGAATGGGTATTGCCAAATCCAGGCAAAAACCGGGCAAAATGACGTTGCAAACCGTTGGATTTGGCAATCCAACGGAGCAATAGGGGTGCACTCAAAAGTTGTCAGCGATGACAAGAAAAATCCACAGATTTCGCAGATTACGCAGAAAAGTCTGAAAAAATCCGCGAGAATCTGCGTCATCTGCGGATGGTTTGACAACCTTTGCGTGCACACGAGCAATAGGGCAGTTTTCGATTATTCTCCGACAGGCTGCCAGGGCTGCACAAGCCGACAGATTGCGCTAAAATTAGTCTTGAGACTGGAGAATTCACATGACTCATTATAAACTCGCCTTCCTCGGCTTCGGCAATGTGGGGCGCGCGCTGGCGCAACTGCTGGAACGCAAAACAAGCGAATTGAAACAGCGCTACGACATCACGTTTACCGCCACCGGCATCGCCACCCGCAGCCATGGCATGGTCATCGAACCGGATGGCATCGACCTGACCACCGCCCTGCATACCCTGCGCACCGGGCGCTCGCTGGCCCTGCTCAACAAGATCCCAGTCCAAGATACGCTGGAATTCATCCAAAAATGTGGGGCGGATGTACTCTTCGAGAACACGCCCGTCAACCATGTGGACGGCCAACCGGCGGTGGACCACTGTCGCGCCGCCCTGGAAAAAGGGATGCACATTGCCACTGCCAACAAAGGCATCGTCGTCTTCGCCTACCGGGAACTGGTGGAACTGGCGCGTTCCAAAGGCCGCAAGTTCTACCACGAGTCCACCGTAATGGACGGTGCGCCGATCTTCTCCCTGTTTCGCGGCGCACTCCCGGCGGCAAAATTGTTGGGGTTCAAGGGCATCCTGAACTCCACTACCAACCTGATCCTGACGCGCATGGAAGAGGGCGAATCCTTCGACCAGGCCGTCAGGTATGCCCAGCAGGTTGGCCTGGCAGAGACCGATCCCTCCGCCGATGTAGACGGCTGGGATTCAGCCATCAAGGTGGCGGCGCTGGTCACTGTGCTGATGGGTACGCGGTTCGCCCCACAGCAAGTGGAACGCGATGGCATTCGCAACATCACCAGCGAGATGGTCGCCCGCGCAAAAACGCACGGCATGCGTTACAAGTTGGTCTGCTCGGCCGAACGGGAAGCGGAATCCATCCGGGCGCGCGTTGCGCCGGAACTTGTCCCGGCCGATTCGCCGCTTTACAATATAGAGGGTTCGACCTCGATCATCCAGTTCAAGACCGATGTGTTGGGCGACCTGTCCATAACGGAAGCAGACCCGGGTCCGGCCACGACCGCGTACGGTCTGCTAGCCGATTTCATCAATATGGTCACAGGATGGTAGGCATGGCGAAAATCACGCTCAGTCAAGTCACACAAACGCTGGAAGAGGGCTGGGGTAATTACATCCCCCGCTTCCATGAATTATCCGGCGAAGCACAGACTGCATTCCTGGAAAAGCAGGGGTTCGAAAGCCTGCACGACCTGATCGCCCATATCATCGGCTGGTGGGAAGAAGGGCTGCGGGTCATCAACGGCATCCTGGAGGAGCCCGGCTTCATCTGGAAGGGGCGCGACACGGACGCTTTCAACCGCGAACTGGTCGAAAAATACCGCGCCTGGAGCCAGGAGGACCTGCTCTTGCACTATGAAAATGTGCGCGCCGCCATGCTCGACCTGGTTTCCGAATTGCCGGAAAGCGCGCTGGACAACGAGGAAATTCATGGCTGGCTGGCGGCCGATGTGATCGAACACCTGGAAGATCATAAAATCGGCTGACAAGCCCAAATAAACCACCGGCTATCAGACTATAAGACTATCAGACCAACTCGGAGGGCGCAATGGAAGAGAGAGATGTTTTCATCGTATCGGCTGTGCGCACGGCGATGGGCGTGGGAAAGCCAGGCGGGGCGTTGTACGAGTTCCTGCCGGTGGACCTGACCGCCATGGTGATGAAGGAGGCGGTGCAGCGCGCCGGGGTCGGGATGGAGCGCATCGAGGACGTGCTGTGGGGCTGCGTCACGCCGGTCGGCGACCAGGGCGCGAACATGGCGCGGCTGGCGGCGCTCAAGGCCGGCTTCCCGCCCAAAGTGCCAGCAGTGACCATGAACCGCATGTGCAGTTCCAGCCAGAGCGCCATCCACTTTGGCGCGCAGGCCATCCTGGCCGGGGACATGGACCTGGTGGTAGCGGGCGGCACCGAGATCATGTCGCACCAGCCCATCGGCGCGGACTATCCCGCCGAGTGGCCGAAGGATTTTCCCTACGACCTGGTTCACCAGGGCGTCAGCGCCGAGATGATGGCCGAAAAATGGCGCCTGACCCGCGACGAGTTGGATGACTTTGCCTACGAGAGTCACATCCGCGCCGGGAAAGCCATCCAGGAGGGATATTTCGACTCGCAGATCATGCCGGTGGAGTTGCCCAATGGGGAGGCGTTCAAGGTAGACCAGGGCGTGCGCTTCCCGCCGGACCGGGAGAAGATGCGCTCGTTAAAGACCGTTTTCAAGGCTGACGGCGTGGTCACGGCCGCCAACGCCAGCCAGATCAGCGACGGCACCGCCGCGCTGGTGCTGGCCTCCCCGGCTGCGGTCGGGCGCTACAACCTGACCCCGCTGGCGCGCATTGTCACGAGAATCGTGGTCGGAACCGATCCGATCTTGATGTTGGATGGCGTCATCCCGGCCACACACATGGCAATGGAGAAAACCGGGATGTCGCTGGATGAGATGGATGTGATCGAAGTGAACGAAGCCTTTGCGAGCGTTGCCCTGGCCTGGGCCAGGGAATTCCAGCCTGATATGGCGAAGGTCAATCCCAACGGCGGCGCCATCGCGCACGGACACCCGGTCGGCGCAACCGGCGCCATCCTGATGACCAAACTGGTCTACGAGTTGCAGCGGCGCAAGGCCAGGTATGGCCTGCAAACCATGTGCGCCGGTCACGGTCAGGCTACGGCGACGATCATCGAGAGAGTTTAACTCTGTTGGAGCGGCAGTTGAACTGCCGCTCCAACTACTGCTATGTAAATTCCACGCGCGATAAAACCGTTTCTTGTTGGCGGGTCACATCGTTGCGGAACGTCCGCAACAGGAACAGGCATACGATCATTCCCAGGAAGAACATCACGATGACCGCGCCGCCAAAAGCCAGGCGCAATTCGGCCGCGTCACTGACCATGCCGATCAGCAGCGACAGTGCGGAGATGACCAGATTCAGGATGACATTGCTGGCCGAGATGGTGGTGGCTTTGGTCTCCGGCGGCACCACGCTGAACTGGATGATGCTGACGGCCGGCATGACCATGTAGGCGATCACGCCCATGAAGAATGCTGCTGTCATCAACCCGACCAGATCGAACAGGTTGAACAGGAACAAGGCCATTACCAGTCCCCCAGACATGGCGATCAGGGCCACCCACACCGGGGCGCGGTCGGTTTTGTGGCGCAGGCGGTCGATCAGCCAGCCGCCGATCAGCGCGCCGAGGACAAAGCCGATGATGGCGGGCAGGAGGGCCAGCGCGGCTGTCTCGGCGTCCGGGGCGATGTTGTATCGGATCAGGTAAGTGGGCGCCCAGAAGGCAAAACTCCAGTTGACGGAGGCCTGGCAGGTATCCAGCCCGTAGGCCAGGAGCAGGCTGGGGGTGGTCACGACCCGCCGGAATTCCTGCAGGGAGAAACGCCCGGTGTATTCCCCGTGGACCTGTGTCACCTTTTCCTCGCTTGCGCCGCGTTTGGGTTCGCGCACCAGCCACAAGACGAGCAGTCCCAGGAAAATGCCGATCACGCCATAGATCAGGAAGGGCTGCCGCCAGCGGCTGGCCCCGATCAGGCTGGCAATCACCAATGCGGCCGCCGTCCCGACCGGGTAGGTCAGGCTCATCAAGCCCAACACCAGGCCATGATTCCGCTTGGGGGCCGTGTCTGTGACCAGCGCATACGCGGACGGGTTGAAGCATCCTTCCGCGAAACTCATGCTGGCGCGGGCCAGCATGAGTTGGGGGAAAGTGACTACGAACGCGGTCATCCACGTGATACTGCTCCAGATCACCGTGCCGATCACGATGATGTACTTGCGTACCCAGCGGTCGGAGAGCGGCCCCCAGAAGAGTTGCCCCAGCAAGGCAGCCAGGAAGACCGCCGAGCGGACAGCGCCCAGTTGGGTATCGTTCATGCCCAGGTCAGCGCGCACGGCGTCGGCTACGGGGGCCAGGAGTTCCTTGTCGGCCACGTTGATGATCGAGACCAGCATCAACAGGCCGACCAGCAGGACAAGGTAGCGAGTGGTGTATTGGGACATAGAAAGAGTATATCATTGGAAATTCTGCGATACAATTCTTTGTGACGATTTTCCCATATTTTCATAGGAGGCGAGGATGGCTGGTGCAGTTCCTTTTCAATCGGACGTGATCGTGGTCGGCTCTGGCCCTGGCGGGGCGACAGTGGCGCGGGAACTAGCCCGCGCGGGCAAGCGTGTATTGCTTTTGGAGCGCGGGTGGGACCACCGTCCGCGCGGATATTACGGCACTTACCTGGGCGCCCTGCTGTATTCCGACCGCGCTAGTATGCTCTTCACCCAGGAGGGACTGAATATCGTGCGGCCTCTCATGGTAGGCGGCGCCACCAGCATGTATTGTGGCTGCGCCGCGCCGCCGCCGGATTGGATGAAGGACAAATATGGGGTTGATATCTCAAACGAAGTTTCCGGGACGATTAAAGAACTGGAAATCGAACCTTTGCCAGAGGCGCTGCGCGGCGAAGCCTCCACGCGCATCGCGCAGGCCGCGCAGGCGCTGGGCTACGCCTGGGAACCGCAGTTGAAATTCATGAAACCGGCGCGCGCCCACAAATTCGACTGCGGCGCCAAGTGCATGTTGGGCTGCCGCTGCGGCGCAAAATGGAACGCGGCCGAATACGTGGACGAGGCCGTCGCCGCGGGCTGCATCCTTCAAACCGGGGCGCGCGTAGATCGCGTGCTGGTCGAGGATGGACGCGCAGTGGGAGTGGAGGGACGCCTGCGCGGGCAACCGTTCACCGCGCGGGCCGGGACGGTCGTCCTGTCCGCTGGCGGGATCGGCACGCCGCGCATCCTGCAATCTTCCGGCTTCGAGCAGGCCGGGCAAGGCATGACGATGGATGTCACTGTGATGGTGTACGGCGTCGTCAAAGAGCGCGGCATCGGGAACGAGCCGCCGATGACCTGGTCGTGGGAAAACCTGGAAGAAGGCTACATGCTCAGCACCTTGATGGATCCCTGGCTGCTCTACCCGCTCATCAATGCCCTCAAGGGCCCGCAATACGCCCTCACCTGGTCGCGCTGGAACAACACCCTGGGCGTGATGATCAAACTCAAAGATGAAATCTCCGGCGGCGTCTTCCCGAACGGCAAGATCAGCAAACCATTGACCGAAAACGACCGCCCGCGCATGCGCGCCGCCGAGCAGGTCTGCCGGAAGATTTTGCTCGAAGCCGGGGCCAAAGCGGACAGCATCTTCACCACGCCCCTGCGCGGCACGCATCCCAGCGGGACGGTGCGCATCGGTACGCTGGTGGATGAAAACCTGCAAACCGAAACGCAGGGACTGTACGCCTGCGACGCCAGCGTCTTCCCCGAAGCCCTGGCGCGCCCGACCGTGTTGACCATCATCGGGCTGGGGAAACGCCTGGCCAAACAGTTGAACCGTTAACCCGCCCACAAGCCATGTCATCCGTTCTTCAGTTACAGGAAAGACTGGATCGTTACGCCCGCATCCCCCTGGCCGAATACCCGACGCCGCTGGAGCGCCTGCCGCGCCTGAGCGCCCACCTGGGGCGGGAAATCTACATCAAGCGCGACGACGGCATCGGGCCTGGTCTGGGCGGCAACAAGACCCGCAAATTGGAATACCTGCTGGCGGAAGCGCGCCAGCGTGGATTCCGAAAGGTGGTCACGTTCGGCGGGCTGCAATCCAACCACGCCCGCCTCACGGCTGCGGCGGCCTGCAAACTGGGATTCGAACCGCATCTCCTTTACTTCGAGCCGCGCCCGCGCGAGATGACGGGCAACCTGCTGTTGAATCAGGTCTGCGGCGCGCATATATACTTCATCCCCTTTGGCGGGGGCGGCGGCATGAGCCTGGAAGCCTCCAACCGGCTGGCGCATCTCGTTGCTTTGCTTTTTGTGGGACGGCATTACTTCATCCCTGTCGGCGGGCACACCTGGCTGGGCTGCCTGGGATACGCGCGCGCCGCGCTCGAAATCCAGGCCCAGGCGGATGCGCTGGGGATCGGGGACGCGCATCTGGTGACAGCCGCCGGCACAGGCGGTACGCTGGCGGGACTTTTGGCCGGCCTCCGTTTAACCGGCTCGTCCCTGCGCCCGCTGGGCATCGACGTCGGCAAGTTGTGGAAAGGCTTCCCTGTCTCTTTGGCGCGCCTGACCACGGAAATCTGCCGTCGGCTCGGGGAAGAGCGCAACTTCAAGGCCGAGGATATTCCCCTGCTCGAAAATGTCTACGCCGCCCCGAAGTACGGACAGCCCTCGCCGGGCTGCGTGCAGGCCATCCACACCCTGGCGCGGATGGAGGGCATCCTGCTCGACCCGGTTTACACGGGAAAAGCCTTTGGCGGCCTGCTGGACCTGATGGAGCGTGGCAGCCTCGGGGGTCGGGATGAGCCGGTCATCTTCCTGCACACCGGCGGCCTGCCGGCCCTGTTCGCCTTCGAGGAGCGCATCCTGAACCATGCTTGATTACCGCGAATTGATGGGCATCCTGTCCGTCCCCCGTCCCAACGGCAGCGCCGCCGAGCGGGCGACCGCGCGCGCCCTGAAAGACTGGCTCGACCGTTACCAGATTCCCTACCGCGTACAGGGCTTCCGCCTCTACCCGTATTTTTTCGAATGCATCGGCCTGTGGCTGATCCTCTCGCGCTCGTTGCTGGCCCTGGCGGTCTGGGCAAACTGGGGCTGGTGGACGCTGCCCATTGCGCTGATCGGCCTGCTGGGCGGCGCATTGGACGTGGCCCTGCATTTGCCCCTGGCGACCTGGCCGGGAGCGCGGCGCGGGGAGAATATCCTGATCGAGTTCGAGCCGCCGCGAGTCGGGTGGGAAATCATCCTGAGCGCCCATTACGACAGCAAGACCGAACTGCTCGACCACCGCCAACGCGCGTTCCTGTTTCGTTACATGAATTTTGGCATCCTGCTGACCCTGCTGCTGGGGCTGTGGGGGCCGCTGGACGCCTGGCTGGTGAGTGAACCCGTCCATTGGGTTGGGGTCATCCTGACCCTGCCGATGCTTCTGCTGGCCTGGGGGATGGGACTGCATCTCTCCGTGGGACGATTCCTGGAACCCAGCCAGGGCGCAGTGGACAACGGCGCGGCCTGCGCCATCCTGCTGGGGCTGGCAGGAAAACTATCCAAAGGAGAGACGCTGCCGCCAGACACGAAGATCACCCTGGCGCTGTTCACAGGCGAAGAGGTCAACATGCAGGGGTCGCGCGCTTACGTCAAAAGCCGCGCCTGGCCGCTGCCTGCCAGCGCGCTGAACCTGGAGATCATGGCGCAGGATGGGAACTACATCTACTGGGAAAAAGACGGGGATGCCTTCCGCTCCCTTCCCACAACCAATTCCTTGAATGAAACGTTTTCGGTTGCGGTCGAGAAAGTGACCGGCGCTCCCGCCCAACCTGCCAGCCTCGTCAACAGCGACGGGGCATCGTTCCTGTTTGCGGGCATCCCCGCCGCAAGCGTGGGCACGCTTGACACCCGCTTGGGAGAAACCGGCTTTCACCGTCCCACCGACAACCTGGAACGGGTCGTGATGAAACGCCTGCCGCAAGGCGTCGAAATCCTGCAAGCCTTTTTACAAATATCTGCCGACCAACCATCAGGAGGTTGCCATGAAAACTGAAATCCTAAAAGACAAATGGGCGCTGGTCACCGGCGCCTCCTCCGGCCTGGGCGCGGACTTTGCCCGCCTGCTGGCGGCTGCGGGCTGTCACCTCATCCTGGTCGCCCGCCGCCAGGAGCGCCTGGAAGCGCTCAAGGAGGAGATTACCGCCCGATCCGCCGCGACGGTGAAAATCGTCCCGCTCGACCTCTCCCTGCCGGAATCGCCCCAACTGCTCTACGACCAACTCAAAGCCGAAAGCCTGCAAGTAGATGTATTGGTCAACAACGCCGGTTTCGGCGTCTATGGGGAATTCCTGCATACGGATTGGGAACGCACCCGCCAAATGCTGCAACTGAACATGCTCACGCTCGCGCACCTGACCTGGCTGTTTGCGCAGGATATGGTATCCAGGAACTTTGGGTATATCCTGCAAATCGCCTCCAATGGCGCATACCAGCCCACTCCTTTATATGCTGCCTATTCCGCCAGCAAAAGTTTCGTGCTCAGCCTGGGCGAGGCGCTCAACTACGAGTTGCGCGGCGCGAACGTCAAATGCACTACCCTCTCCCCCGGCATCACCGTGACAGAATTCCACCAGGTTGCCGGGCAAAAAGAAGGCAGCCTGTACTATCGCCTGACCAAACTGGACAGCATGACCGTCGCCCGAAAAGGGATCGAAGCGCTTCTTGCCGGACGCCCCAGCCTGGTCCCCGGTTGGACGGTTTCCCTCATGGCCTGGAGCAATCGCCTCGTCCCGCGGCGACTGTCAACCGCGATAGCGGCCTGGTTGATGCGGTTGTAGTATTATTTCTAAACAGCAAGTATCGATTGAAATGTTTGTTGTAACAGGTACCGTCCTGATGACTCAATTAGTTTATGAATTGTAAATGTCACGCTGCCAAGTTTTAGGAAGTCACGGTGGGATGGAGTGAAAATTCGCCCGCATCAATGCCTACCAAACTTTCCTTCTACGGTGTACCACCTTCTCCGTTATCTTCATTTCCATCATGATCATCACCTTCCTCTTTTTTCTTTAGTAAGTTCTTGTAGTATTCTAAGACTTTCATGATGGAGTTAGATCCTTCAGTCCCGGCACTGAGAAGAATTGCTGTGACAACCGCATCGAGCCAATCAACCGTCTTTGCGCCAAATGGTTCCATTATTCGCAGGCCAAATCCAAAAGCCAGGACGAATCCTAGAGCCAAACTCACTATCCCAAGAATTAACTTTTTGTTCTTTGCGACTTTCTTTGCAGCTTCGCTTTGGTCATTTGGAGCCACTTCTTTGAAAAAGAAAGTGCCCGCTAATTCAAGTAGTTGTTGTATCGCAAAAGCAGCTACAATTACTGGCCCTAAAGCTTTGACCAAGGTCTCCATATTGATCCTCCTTATACGAAATCGATTTTATCAAGATACTGTGTTCATTTGTCTACTGAACTATATATGTGCTTATAAGCATTCTCCTTTGGATAATTATGTTTGATCTTGATGCGGGCGAATATCTTTCCATGCTTTCTTAGCCTGCTCTCGCTGGCTATATTCACTGGAAAACTACCCTTGGTCGCTACATGCGCCGTGTGTCCACTTCCACCTATAACCATCCTTTGCCACCGGCGTTTACGTAACCAAGTTCAACTATTTGGGCGCGCGTCATGCCGTCAGGATATCTGGGGCCAGGCATCCATAATTGTTGCACGATGAACAGTTTTACCGGATTTCGAGGCTGTCGCATGCGGGCAAGCGTAACGCCGGCGAAGTAATCGGCGGTCATCTCATCTGTCCAACTTGGGAAAATTGGCGGTACCTGTATGCCCGTGACAATGTGTCCTATTTCGTGCGCCAGCACACCGATTACCGCCGGTTCGCCGTACATACGCATGATGTTCTGGAACCAGAGCGGGTCATAGAAAATCTCTTCGTCGCCATACTGCGGTAGCCCTGGCGCAGCGTACGCGTTTCCGATGCCCGGCCATGCATACACGACGACAGGCGGGTGACCCGCCAATTGAGCAATCCTATTGACTACGCGTGCAATGCCACTATTTGTGTCACGCGCCAGATTGCTTGGTGGCAGGCCGAAGTTCTGAGCAAATGCACACGTAAACTTCCAGTTTGCCATTTCTATTTTCCTTCTTTAGCGCCAGATTCGCCCCTCTCAGCCAAACCGCTGTTGTTGAGTGTTCCCTTTCTCTGTTTCCGCTCCACAAACGACTCGATCATTGTGAGTACCTTGCGAGTGTCTTCAATTATTGATTTTGACGTCGCCCGGAGGATCTCCGAATAATCTGTGGATGAGATCTGCCGATTGATATATTTTTGGTACTCAGTTTGGATGAACGAGTCGACATATCGCATGTTTTGGTACCAGGCAAAATAGGTAGCCTGTAACTGAGCCAGATCGGACCTGCTTTCCTGAATCTGCAACGGCGGGCCGACGACGAAATACCCAATAATGTCTGCCGTTCCAAGTCCAGCGAACACCAGGGGGAGTAGCGGCTCGCGTCCCTGAATCGCAAATACCGCTGCTAAAACAAGAAGCCCAATTCCAATATAAAACGATATTGAATACATTAACATCGTGCGCGCATAGCCGTCCAACATCTGTTTGATGGTGGACTGCAATCCACTCCTGAGCGATGACATTACTTGGTAATGTTCTTGGACTTCACCAAACTGTAATATTCCAAGCTCAGTAAATGGACTCAACAAGGGTTTAAGTGTGCTCATATCGTCCGGATCGGTGATGCCAACACTCTTCATCACATCCTCAGGACTCTGCAGGTAACTTCGCTGAAATTCAGAATCGGAAGAAATTCTTTGCAGCAGGCTAATAATAGGATTGTTGCTCATGGTTTCTCCTGAAATTCGTTGATTGATCAGTCGCAGTTTATACTGCCTGCGGAACTCACGTTTATCGCTTAACTTCAAGGCCATTTTTTCTCTTCACGGCGCTTGTACCTCACTCTGCTCCATCAAGATATCCGGCGTCTCCCATCCTTTCTGCTGCATCAGATCGTAGAACGCCCGATGGAATATTCGGCCGCCTATGGTGTTTGGTATATGCGGTAAATACCGCTTGGACTATTGAAGTAAACATTGCCACTGTTATCGACATTCACACGCCAGGAATCTACAGGTAACTCTTTAGCAATTCTTGTTGCTGTCCCATCTGCCAGGATGTGATAAATCTCAAAATCCGGGAACAAAATGATCCAAAATGAACCATCTGGGGCAACATCCAAGCTTCCACCTGCTAATGCTCTTTCAATATCATTTTGATAGATTATCTTTGCCTTGCCAGTCCCTAAGTCAATGCGCAACAGCTGTCGGTAAACCATAGGGCCTTTTCGATCTCCCCGTGCTAGTTCCGCAAAGCCATAAAGATATCCATCTGGAGCATAATCTATGCTAAAGATTTCGATTAGTTCGGGGGGATTGAAGAGAATATCTTTAACATATCCTTGGGGAGAGAACTCGACAAGGCGGTTTGTTCTATGCACCCAACCTATCATATTTCCATTTGATAAAACAGCAATATCTCTGATATCTAAATCTTCAGGAGAAGGTATCAATTCTGTCTTTCCACTCCCTGGAGCGACATAGTAAAGCGAGTTGTTGGCAAGTCCCGCTTCCCACGTTAATAGGTACATCCCACCATCAGGTGAAAACGCCAGGTCGAAGACAGAATCTGGCAAATCGCTGACCACAACCGTTGGAGGTTTGTTTGGCTCCACCCTCATGATTTGAGCAGGTGGGTTACCTCTGCAACCTGTAGTGGCATAGTAAAGAGCATTATCAGGACCAATTGCTGATGCTCGCGTATTAGCGCCTTCGTTACCAATCAAGACACCTGAAGAAGTGGTATCAATATCGGCCCAGGTGACCATACTCCATGTCGGATCAATAAAAAGGACTCTTGAATCTCCTGCAAATTCAAAATCTGCGGCGTGAAAAGCACATTCGGTAAGTTCCCCATTCAATGGAATAAACTTTTGTTCGATTGAGTCCCAACGCTGGAAAGGTTGGTCAGCAACACTCATGAATAGTTCTCCCGCGGAATTAAAGCCAAGATCAATTGGATCACGATAAATCACTTTATCCGCCAATACTTGACGACTTCCATCAGGATTGACCCGTGTAACCTGACCCGTTATCCAATCGGATACGTAAAGAGTTCCATCTTTGTCTGCGATCACATCCCATATTTCTTTGAAACCACAAGCCAAATCTCTAGTTGTTGCGTCAGGTAGCAGTTCGATGACACAACCTGGATTGCCATGCTTAAATCCAATCAGTTGACCGTTTTCAGCATAGTAGGTTGGATGGGTACCTTCTCCAAATATTACATTTCCCCAGACTTCATGAGAGCCATCCGGTTTGATCTGCCAAATCTCATTCCTGACAACACGAAAAACTGTGTCTCCCGGTCCTCCAGCAATGCCGACAGTCCTTCCTGGTTCCCAAGGGAGTTCTATCACGCGCTTCACAGCACCTGTTTCTGGATCAATGGTAGATATCGCGCTGGTAAACGAATGCTGTTCGACATAAATCGTACCGTTTTTACTTGCTGTGAGTTGAAATATATCTGGCAATGGAGGAGTAAAGACATTCTCAATTTGCCAACCAGCGGGTAATTCCATCCAATCCGCTAAGACATAAGGGGGAATCCTTGCCAACAATTCTGATGGGTCTGCTTCGTGAACAGTTGGCACGATCAATGGTTGCTGGAAATTGTCGGCAGTAGACCAAGGGGGACCAGTCATAACATCGATTGTTTGAAGCTCGACATCCTCGGCTTGGCCAATGTCGCGCAAATCGATTCTGGCTTCCAATACAGAACCGAGTACAAATATGGAGTATCCCGTGTCACCAAGAAAGTCTGGCCTTTCATTTGCCATCATGAAGGCCCTCTTACTATGTCCTTTCCAACTGACATTGATCAATTTCTCACCAACCCGGAATATGAAATTGACCTCAGCAAAAGTGGAGATTGGATCATCTACAGTCAGCATCAGGTAAATAGCGTTTTGGTTACGGAAGGCATATAAAGCAGTAAGATCAAGAGTTCCTACTTCATTGTCTCCAACAGGGTCATCTTTCAATATTGGTCGTTCAGCCCAATCACTGGGGTCGCCATCGATTGTGATTTGAGTGATCGTTGGCTCCGATTCGACAGCCACAGTTGTCTCACCATACTCCGCTTCATCGGTTGCGGGAACATTGACAGGGTTTATTTCATCGATGCGATACCAGGCGGGATAATCACAACATTCACCCCCCATTGGAAATACCGCTAATTTGATTTCGGTTTTGTTATCGATGTAAGACAAAGGCATTTTGTATTCAATTGCCTCACCCGCCGCGCTATGCCAGTCAACAATTTCACCTAGATCTTTCCAGTCCCCTCCGGTTATATCTCCCATCCAACCTGTGCTGCCATCTCTTGGGTTAATGCTGACCACATAATTCCTTTCGCCAACGTGCAAGTCCAGGTCAATTTGTTCATAATCGGCAGCGGGACCGTAGGTTTCGATCAAAATATAGAGGAATTGATCGTTGGTAAAAGCACTGACTTGAGCAACATCAAATCCACCGCCTTGATGATCGCCTTCTGGATCGGTAACGAGAACATCATAGCCTTTCCAATCTGCTGGATCGCCATCAATTGCAATCTGAGTAACCAATTGCTCAGAAGCCACTGGTTCTACTGGCAGGGCTTCTTCAGTTCCTGGAATTGCTTCATCGGTTGGAACAGACTCAACGGGCTGTCCACAGGCAGCCAACAACACTACAAGAAAAACGGTCATATACGCTAACTTGTGGGAAGCGGATTTGATGATGCTCATCTACACATCTCCTTAGGCAAACACGAATCCGGTGAGTGTCTTTAGCGCATAACTTGTTTCAGCGCTTACATTGACACTGGGGAAATCCCTATCTCTTCCACCACTCACAACTAAAGTCGCAGTACGGACCACTAACTTCTTGTTTTTATAATAGCATAAATTTCGTGAATTTCAATATAAACGCAAGACTTACTTCTCTTCTATAGCATACAACCGCCAGGCCGCAAGAGTGAAAAAGAGGATTGCATATCCCGCCAGCGCAACAGATGGGAGCAGAACAGACTCCAGCCCAAACCCGCGAATGACGATATTCTTGAAACCATCCATCGCCCAGGCCACCGGCGAGACGTGGCCAATGGCGGCGAAGGTTTCGCCGGTCACTTCCAGCGGTACCCAGGCGCCACCCAGGCCGGAAAATACGAACATCGGGATGATCGAGAAGGCCACGGCCTGTTCTTCTGTACGAGCCACCACGCCGATCAACAGTCCTAGCGCGGCGATGCACAGGGCGGCGCTGAAGGCCACCATGAAGATCGCGAGAGGAATACGCAAGTAGTTGACCTGGAGAATGAATTGCCCGAAAGTAATCAACAGCGTGAATTGAGTCAAAATCAATAAGAAGATTGCTAGATAATGTCCAAACAGGATTTGGATGCGGCCGGTGTTGGTGGTCAGGATGCGTTGCAGGGTGCGTGATTTTCGCTCGTTGACGATCACGGTCGCGCAAGTCAGCAGCCCGGCAATAGAAAATTGCAGCATCATGCCTGGTGCAGTGTGCGATAAGGCTTCAATATTGTCATCAATATCTGCTACCGCGCTGCTGGTTGTCTCAACGATGATGATGGGCGGGTCGTTCCAGGCATCTAGAATCTGCTCGAAACCATACTTGAAAGGCAGCCGCTCGTCGTTCAACTCTTCCATAATGGTGGCCGTGCGGACTGCGCCATCCAGGCGACCGGCGAGTTTCAGCAATTCAGATTCGACCGTTGTCCATGCGGATGTGCCGGTGTCGGCAATGACGATCAGGGGGGCGGTTTTATCCTTCAGGACGGCCTTGCTGTATCCGCTTGGGATGATGATCGCCGCTGCCAGGTCGCCCTCAGCAACCATCCGGTCCAGGTCTGAAGCGGACAGGGAATCGTCTTCTTCGATGCGGATCAAGTCCGAGTCCGCTAAAAGGTCGTGGAGCGTGTCGCTGATCCAGCGCTCGTCTTCGTTCAGGAATCCGACTGGCAGGCGCGAGTCTGATTCGCTGCCTCCAAATCCGCCGAAGGCATATCCGAACAGGAGGGTGAACAGGATCGGCATGAGCAGCAGGAACATGAAGGTTTTGAAGTCCCGCAGGAACTGGGTCAGGTCTTTCAGGGCGATGTCAAAAATGCGGATCATGATGGCACCTATGCATACCTTTTGTTAAATCGCCATACACCGATCAAAAAGAAGGTCAAACTCCAGACCAGCAAGACCAGGGTGTTGACCAGAAGGGTGGAAACCGGTTCACCGTTCATGGAACCCATCAGCCCGCGCACCGCCCAGCCCTGCGGCACCAGCAGTGAGACCGAATTGCTGAGTTTGTCGGCGGTGGAAGAACCGGCGAAGAAAACGCTGATCACGCCGAGCATGCCGGTCGTAGCCAGCACGCCGCCGTACAGTGCGCTGCCTTGCTTGGTGCTCTTCAGGAAGGAATTGAGAAAGATGCCAAACGTAGATGCGCTAAGCACGATCCCACTTGCCATCAGTATCACGGAAAGTAAGTCTCCCCAGTAGATTCTAAAGATCAAATGTGCAACCAATAGCAGAACAGTGACCTGCACCGCGGCGGTCATGAAAACGGCCAGGAACTTGCCGCTCAGGATGGTCGCTTGCGAGGTGGGCGTGGTGAACAGGCGCGGGAGAGTGTGCTCTTCATCTTCTTTCAGGATGCTCTGCGCGCTGGATGCGCCGGTGAAGAAAGCGTAGAAAATCATCATGCCGCCCATGATGGGACTGATGATGCTGAGCAGGATGTTCTCGTTTTTTTCTTCCGCGTTCTCCTGCGCGCTGGACGGCAGATGCACATCCAGCAGTTCTGCCTCTATATCATCGGCCTCGGCTAGGGAGACATCCAGATATTCCTGGACGAGCTGCGCGGTCAACATCTGCTCTTCGGGGTGGGCATCTTCCAGGAAGACTTTGACGGCGATCTTGACACCAGACATACCATCCATAAAGCGGTTCATGATAGCGCGGATGATGTCGGGGCCAATGGTCAGGGTCGGGTCCTGGTAGAACTCGATGACCGCCTCGCCGTAAACGTCTGCGAATTCTTTGGAGAAGTTCTCCGGGATGACGATGGCAACCTGGGCCTGTTGGCTGTCCACGGCGGCGCGGGCAGCACCCGGGTCCGGTGCGAACGAGACCTCGACCAGGTCGGCCATCTCATCACTTTGCAGGATGTTGACGATCAGTTCGCCCATCGTGTCGGCTTCCTTCCCACCAGGGATGTTCTTGGGGTTGACCTGGAATTTCGGCCCGCCCTCGTCCATGTCCGCAACGATCACTTTGGTGCGCGGCAGGCTGAAGTCGCCATTCTCTGCAATGTTGCCGAACATGAAGTAGAACATGCCCGTCACCAGCAGGGGGATGACGAACATGAAGACGACCGCAAACCAACTGCGGAAGGAGCGGGTCAAATCCTTGAGGGCAATGTCGAGGACTTTCATGCAAGGCTCCTAGTCGCGCAAGGCGCGGCCGGTCAGGTGCAGGAAGACGGCTTCCAGGTTTGGCTCGCGGATGTCCACCGAGGTGATGCGCGCCGCAAGGCGGTTGGTCGCATCGAACAAGCGCGGCAGGACAGCGTTGCTGTCGTCCACCAGCACGGTCACCAAGCCGTCCTCTGCCGAGACCTGCGAAACGCCTTCCACAGACCGCCATTCTTCCAGTACCGCGCCGGCCTCCATGCTCAGGGTCAGGTCGATGCGCGTCTGCCCGCCGACCAGTTTGACCAGTTCCTCGTGCGCGCCGCAGGCGATCATCTTGCCGTGATCCATGATGGCGATGTGGTCAGACAGTTCTTGCGCCTCTTCCATGTAGTGTGTGGTGTATAGCACCGTCATACCCGCCTCTTTCAGCGCCACCACGCTATCGAGAATATTGCGCCGCGACTGCGGGTCGATGCCGACGGTCGGCTCGTCCATGTAGATGACCTTCGGTTTGTGCAGCAGCGCTGCGCCGATGTTGACGCGCCGCTTCATGCCGCCCGAATACCTGCCCACCCTTTCCCGGGCGCGCTCCCGCAACCCGATCACCTCCAGCACCTCGTCCACGCGCGCCTTGAGCGCCGCGCCGCGCAGGCCGTACATCTTGCCCCAAAAGGTCAGGTTCTCGCGCGCAGACAGGTCTTCGTACAGGGCGATCTCCTGCGGGACGACGCCCAACACGGACTTGACGCCCATCTGGTCAGAACGGATGGAATGTCCCATCACGCGCGCGTCGCCCTCGTCCGGGCGCAGCAGGCACGACAGCATCGAGATGGTGGTCGTCTTCCCGGCGCCGTTCGGGCCCAGCAGGCTGAAGATCTCCCCCGGCTGGACGGTGAAATCCACGCCCTGCACGGCCCGGGTCTCGCCAAAGGACTTGTGCAGGTTCAAGACTTCGATGGCGGGTGGTTTGGACATGGAAACTCCTGGGGTCGAACTCGGGTTTGGGATGCTGGATTCACGTATTTTATATCATTCTTTACGAAAGGGCGCGCATCGCGTTGCGTTTCCCAGGGGCAAAGTATCCGGCTCCCTGGGGATTGCCGTGATTTTGCTTCAGGGGATTGGCAAATCCCGTACAGGCAAGCGCAAGGCGCATAGGAAATTCATTCTTTCCACGTAACTACCTGCCATGTCAAACAGGATAGACAGGATATTCAGGATAAGGCTTCCGTCGTCAAAAAACATCCTGCTCATCCTGTACATCCTGTTCGAGGCCTCTTTTTTTGCTTTTAACTCCACGTGAATTACCCGTGGGTAGGCAGTTGCCTTTCCACTCGGAATATTCTCCCTTCCGGCTGGAATATCCTTCATTCCGCCTGGAATGCTCTCCATTCTACCTGGAATGCTCTCCATTCCAGCCAGAATGCCCTTCATTCCGGTCAGAATATCCTTCATTCTACCTGGAATGCTCTCCATTCCAGGTAGAATGCCCTTCATTCGGGTTGGAATATCCTTCATTCTGACTG
Organism: Chloroflexota bacterium; assembly: GCA_049323115.1. Classification (GTDB taxonomy): domain Bacteria; phylum Chloroflexota; class Anaerolineae; order Anaerolineales; family Villigracilaceae; genus JAABUE01. The sequence continues at coordinate 93,339 of JBMOMP010000013.1, read as the reverse complement.
GAATATTCTCCATTCCAGCCAGAATATTCCCCAGGCTCATTGGGAATGGCCGTGATCAAAAACCTTTTCGTACACGGATACTTCGACCCCCTTACGGGGACAGGCAGGCTCAATACAAGTTTCACCGATTACGTGGATCGACACGGTTTCTTTCAAAGAAAAATCCGCGTCATCCGTGTACAGAATCGCGGCAATTCCCAGCGACCGTGTATTTTTCAGGGGTACAATATCCCCTTATGACCCCCTGGCGTCTCCTCCTCACCCCTCCCGCCCCCGGCGCGTGGAACATGGCCGTGGACGAAGCCCTGCTCGAATCGGCTGGGCGCGGCGAGGCGCTCCCCACCCTGCGGCTGTACGCCTGGGCGCCGCCCTGCCTGTCGCTCGGCCAGGCGCAGCCCTTTGCGGATGTGGACGTCGCCCGCCTGCACGCACGCGGCTGGCAGGTGGTGCGCCGCGCAACCGGCGGGCGCGCCATCCTGCACACCGACGAATTGACCTACTCTGTGACTGCCCCGCCGGACGAGCCGCGCGTAACCGGGACGGTGCTCGAATCCTACAACCGCCTGGCGCGGGCCCTGCTGTCCGCCGTCCACGACCTGGGGCTGCCGGTCGAAATGAAGGAAGGCAAGGCAGACGGCAATGGCAGTCCTAACCCGGTCTGCTTCGAAGTCCCGTCCACGTATGAGATCACGGTCAAGGGCAGGAAACTGATCGGCTCGGCGCAGGCGCGCCGCAAGGAGGGCGTGCTGCAACACGGCTCCCTGCCGCTGACCGGCGACCTGGCGCGCATCTGCCAGGCGCTGTCCTTCCCGGACGAGTCCGCGCGCGCGACTGCCGCCCAACGCCTGCTGGAGCGCGCCGCGACCGTCGAGGCAATGCTGGGGCGGGAGGTGGCCTGGGAAACCGCCGCGCAGGCCTTCGTCCGGGCGTTCGAAGCGCAGTTGGGACTCCGCCTGGAGGCGGGGGAACTCTCCCAAAAAGAAATCTCGCGGGCCGAGGGACTCGTCCGCGAGAAATATGCGCACCCGTCCTGGACGGAGCGGGTGTAGGACAAGCCTTTGGCTTGTCCTACTTCACAAAGATCACATTCTGGTATCCCAGCGACTGGAAGAAGCGGAACAGGTAATTCTCGGCGTTGGTCTGCGCCTGGGTCAAGATGCCGTCTTCCATGGCCGCTTTCAGGATTTCCGTTTCCGCACTCTGGCGGCAGATGGTCTCCAGGTCGGCGGTCGGCTTGACCAGGATGCCGGTATCGCGGTCATACACGTAAGACTTCTGGTTGTCCAGCGTAGCAATGAGGACCTCCGCCGGGGGCAGTTTCACGGACAAAGCGCCGGTTTCCAGGCGCATATCTTCCGGCATGATCTTCCCCATGTCGATCCCGGCGATCACCACGCCATGCCCCACAAACAGCACCTTATCGCCGAACACAAAGCCGAACGTCCCCTGGTTGATCTCGCAGGTGACCACTTTCTCTACGCTGTACTGGATGGTCTCCAACCGCGCCAGCGCCCGCACCTCATTGATGTAGGTCACCGGGTCGGGGATGACGGTCGGCGTCGGGTGCAGCAAATCCGACACCTGGGTCTGCAAGGCCTGGTTGGCGTGCTGGAGCGGTTGCAGTGCCTGGTTGGCCTGCTGCGCGGTCTGCTGCATGGTTTTGACAATATAATAGCCGCCAGCGATGAGAACGATGATAATCAGGAGCGAAAAAAAGTTCTGTTTCATGTCATAATTATACTGCCTGTTTTTGCCAAGCGCACAACGAGATGATGAAACACACCCTCAGCCTGACCTCGATGATCTTCCTGCTCGCGGCCTGTACCTTGCCTGGGATCAGCGCCTCGGTCACTACGCCTGCGCCTGCCTCCGTTACCGGGACCGCTCCCGCGCTGGCAGGTGTCACCGCCGAGATGCCGCGCCCCACCCCCACCTCCGCGCCGCTGGGCACGCAGGAAAACCCGCTGGTGTTGGCGCTCCTCCCTGCCGCCGCGCCGGACGGGACGCGCGTGGAAGCGGGCAAAGCCTTTGCCGCCCAACTGGCCGAGGAGACCGGTTATACCTTCGTGGTCGTTGTACCCGAATCCTACGCCAAACTGGTCGAGGCGCTGGGACGGGGCAACGCGCATATTGCCGTCCTGGAGCCTTACGCCTATGCCATGGCATACGAACAGGGATACGCCACAGCCTCGTTTGCCGGGCTGAAGGAGGGTCAAAAGGCATACGGCGCGCAGTTCATCGCGCGCGCGGACGCAGGATTCACGTCCTATTACGACGCGCGCGCGCAGGAGAACACCGCCGATGCGGCCACTGCCCTGTCCCAGTTTCGGGATAAGAAGCCGTGCTGGTCTGATAGCGTCTCGCCCTCCGGGTATGTCATCCCGGCTGGCGTCCTGGCGCAGGTCGGCGTTCCTACCCGCCCGGCGGCCTTCGTGCAGGGACAGCCCACCGTAGCGCGGGCGGTCTATGCAGGCGGCATCTGCGACTTCGGCGCAACCTATATCGACGCGCGTGCGTTCCCGGCCGTGCGCGATGACTTCCCCGACATCCTGGAACAGGTCAGCGTCATCTGGCGCGTCCCGGCGGTCATCCCGTACGAGAACCTCGTCCTTGCAAAGAACCTGCCGCCCGAAATGGCCGAGGCGCTGAAAACCGCCACCTTCCGGGTTTCGGGCATGCAGGTTGGCCGGCAAGCCTTGGGGCAGGCATACGGAATCGAAGACTGGCAGCCGACGGCGGATGCAGATTACGCTGAATTTTTGCTCTACCTGGGCGCGTCGGGAGTAGATTTGGAAAGCCTGGTAGCGGAAGTTCCCTGACAAGCAAGAGGAAAAGCGCCAATACTACACATTTGTAGATCACGAATCGCTTTTTGGGCTGCCAAACTCCAAGAACCAGGCCGATTTGGCAGTCTGCTGAAGCATTCATGAAGTACTGACAATGATATACTTTTGCGAACGCGCTAAAATACACTGAACCGATATGGAAAGCATCTTATATATTTTCCCGGCCAGCCTGGTTATCCTGGCCGGATATTACGCAGCAATAGGGTTGTTTGTCTGGCGGCGGCGCCCGGGCCTGGCATTCGCCCCGTTTGCCTGGTTGATGGCCAGTATTGCCATCCGTTCCCTGGGCGATGGTCTGGAATTGCTTGCGCCCACCTTGAGCGGGAAACTGCTGGCGGCTGAGATAGAAATGCCGGGGATCGTAAGCGCGCCGGTTTTCTTCATATCCTTTTGCGCGGCCTTCACAGGGCGGAACTACCTGCTAACAGCGCAAAAGCAGGCCTGGCTGTGGATCATCCCGATTGTTACGGTTCTATTCACCTTTACCAATTCCTATCATCATTTGGTCTGGAAAAGCATCTGGATAGACCGCCTCGGCGAATTGACGTTCCTGAGAATCGAACCTGGCAATTGGTTATGGCTGCAAACAGCATATACGCATGTCATGCTGCTCATTGGCCTGGCGTTCCTCGTCGTGGATCTATTCCGGTCGCCTGCATCGTTGCAACGCACCCGAACCGGGATCGTCCTGGCTGGCGCTGCCTTTCCTTGGATCGGCAGTATGCTCTATATCACCCGGTCATTGCCAGGCATAGACCCCACGCCCTTCCTGTTCCTGCCAGCAACAGTAGTCATGATGTGGGGCATCCTGCGCTATCGCTTGCTGGATGTCATGCCGATGGCGCCCGCAATGATCCTGAACGATTTGCAAGACGGCATCCTGGTAGTGGACGCCCAAAGGCGCGTCCTGTATCTCAATGCGGCTGCAGAAAAAATATTGGGCGCTCCTTTGGGGGATTCCTTTGGCCAGCCGGTAGAACAACTTTCCCCGCAGTGCGGGGATACACTTTCCCGGCTCATTGACCAGAGGGAACCATATATCGAAAAAGCGTTCCTTTGGGATGGGGAAAACACTATTTTCGATATCCGTGTAGCGCCCATCGAAACAATAGAAAGAAAGAAAACCTCTGCATCAGGGTGCTTGGTTAGCTTCCGAAACATTCACCAGAGGAAGCAGATCGAAGTCGACCTGGAACGGCGGGAAGCCATGCTGGGCGCGATCAACATGGCGGCGCAGCAATTCCTGAAGACCGCTGCCTGGGAACCGAACATCCCTGGTTTCCTGGAAAGACTTGGCCAGGTCACTGGGGTAAGCAGGGCGTATGTCTTCCAAAATTACCATGGGCAGGATGGCCTGTTGTATACCAGCCAGACTTACGAATGGGCTGCCCGGGACGTCAAGTCCCGGATCGACAATCCCAAATTCCGGCACATTCCCATCGAAGAAATCGGCCCCGCAGGATGGAGCGATCAACTCAGCCAGGGCAAATTGATCACTGCCATTACCAGTGAACTGACGCCATCCGAACAGCAAGGATTGCTCGACGCCGGCATCCGTTCCATCGCTCTGGCTCCCATCTTCGTAGAAGGGAACTGGTGGGGCTTCCTCGGGTTGGAAGACCATACCAGCGAACGTTCCTGGCGCAAAGCGGAACTTGAATCTTTACAGGCTGCAGCCGACATTTTTAGCGCGGCGGAAATGCGCGCCCGCAACGAATTCACCCTGCGCCGCCGCCAGCGCACCCTCAACTTGCTTCATGAAGTTGTGCTTACCGCATTGCAGGCCAACGACATACGAAGCATGAGCGATTCCCTGGTCAAACGTTTGAGCGAACTCGTAAACGCCGATGGCTGCTTCCTTTCTTCCTGGAACGAGACCACCAAAATGGTCACGCCGCTGGCAGGATATGGGCAATACCGGGATACCTACCTGGCAATCGAACCGGAGAAAAATGAAACCACCCTCACCGGCTCTGTGCTCCAGGTAGGACATACGCTCGTGATCGAAGATGCGAAGAATACACCTTACCTCAGCCAGCGTATCATTGATATGTTCCCCTATCACTCTGCGCTGGCTTTCCCACTGACCGCCGGGCAAAGACGATTGGGTGCTATCATGCTGGCATACAATCACCAGCGCCGGTTCCAACCGGAAGAAATTTCGATAGGTGAACAGGCCGCCAGCCTGATCGCGCTGGCGCTGGAAAAGTTCCAGGCGGTCGAAGCCGCCAGCAAACGGGCCGAAGAGTCAGAGACATTGCGACGCGCCAGCGCCGCAGTGGTGGAAACGCTGCGCTCGAACGAAGCAGTGGATCGTATCCTCGAACAATTATCCTATGTGGTACCTTACGACAGCGCCTCGGTGCAATTATTACGCGAAGGCGAATTGGAAATCGTTGGCGGGCGCGGCTGGGATGAACAGGCAATAAAGAATGTGATGGGGTTGCGCTTCCCTGTGCCTGGCGATAATCCCAACAGCGTGGTCATCAAAACCAGGAAACCCTACATCCTGAACAACCCTCGCGATCACTACAAGACATTCGAGCAGGAGCCGCACAGCCATATTCGTTCCTGGCTTGGCATTCCGTTCATCGTCAGGGGTGAGGTGACAGGTTTGCTGGTCATTGACAGTGCACGGCCCGGTCGCTTCAAAGAAGAGGATGTCAAAATGGCGGTGGCCTTTGCCGACCAGGTTGCAATCGCTCTGGAAAATGCCCGCCTTTTCGAAGAAGCGCAAAATATGGCGCTCACAGATCCCTTGACCGGCCTCTACAACCGCCGGGGGTTGTTCGAGATCGGCCGCCTGGAATTCTCCCGCGCCCGGCGAAGCAACCGGCCTTTCTCAGCGGTCATGGTGGACATTGACCACTTCAAACGCATCAACGACCTGCATGGACATGCGATCGGTGACCAGGCGCTGCAAGGCCTGGCCGGGCATTTGCGCAGTATTACCAGGGATGTGGATATCGTTGGGCGCTACGGCGGGGAGGAGTTCGTATTCCTGCTTTCTGAAACACCCCTGGAGGCCGCCATGGAGATGGCGGAACGGTTACGGCATACTGTCGAAAAGGCACCCATCCCGACCGATGTTGATAATTTACGCATGACCATCAGTTTGGGGGTGGCGGCGTATTCCACTGAAAACCCCGACCTCGAAACCCTGATCGCGCGCGCCGACCAGGCCTTGTATGTAGCCAAGCATAAGGGGCGCAACCGGGTGGAAATTGGGAAATAGACTCACGCGCCGGCTGAAAAAATCAACGAGCAGCACGTCACTGCGCCTTCAGCCTTGGCCAATTCATCGGCTTCTACCAACAACATCTTGACCCCCTTCCTTTCCAGGCGGGAGCGTGTCTTGGGGAACGACGACGGGTAGATGATCGTTTCCCCCACCAGCACGGCGTTGGCCGCGTATGGCTCGGATGGGTCTGCTTCGATGAACTCCATGCCAGGGAAATCTTCCTTGCGCGCCCAGGCAGGGTTGATCAGCAGGAGCGCTTCGCCAACCTGCGTCACCGCTGATTTGAGATGAAGGCAAGCCGTCACACGGACGGTGCGGATTTCATGTTTGTTTGCAGTTTCCAGATCGGGCGCTGCCAGGATGTCTGCCAGTTGCTCCACGGCTTGTTCATTGCTGCGGCTGGATAGCCCCACATAGATTGTGCGCCCAATGCGCAACACGTCGCCGCCGTCGAGGACACCAGGGGAGTGGATGTGGAATAATTTTCGGTATGGGGCCAGGGCCTGGGCAACGGAAGCAACCTCGGGGCGGCGGGAGGCAGCGCCGGGGTTGGTCAGGATGGCGCATTCATCTAGCACCAGGGCAATGTCTTCCACGAAGACCGAGTCCGGCAGGTCTATTTCGGCGGGCAGGGAAAGTACTTGCACCCCCAGGGCGCGCAGGGCTTGTTCGTATTGGCGGTGCTGGGCGCAGGCGCGCTCGTAATCAATGGGCTGGCGATCAAGGTGGGTCAACTCACAGCGTTGAATGGCCGGGCTGACCTGGCGGGTAATGGCAAGGCGCATGAGACTCTCCTGGGCAAAATGTCAGGGGCAGGCAATGGGAAACAGCCCGGCCATCCACCCGCCAGGCAGGGTAAGCCGGTGTTATTCTTCAGGTGCGGCAATATTATTCCCAGTGTGATAGTGACGGGAATAGTAATGAAGCAGGCCGTAGCGCAAGCGTTGCGTATATTGTTTCAGGCGCGCGCCGCTGGCTTTGAAATTGGGCGCCATAGACTGCGCCAGCCCCTCGATGGCCTCCGGCGGGGCCTGTTTGGCGGCCAATTTTTCCAATTTCTTGAGCGCATCCTTGAGGAAGTCGGCCTGGTTTTTGACGACCTCCGCAGGCACCGGCCCGCCGCGCCCACTGACAATGACATAATCGCGAAAGGGTTTCCGTTGCAAGAGGTCCAGCGATTCGATCCAGGCGGGCAGGTCGGCGTTTGCCAGGAAAGGCGGCTGGTTTTTCAGGACCGCATCGCCGACAAAAACGATCTTCTCCTCGGGCAGGATGACCCACACAGCGCCCGCACTTGGGCCGGTGTGGTTCTCGATCAAGACAGGCATATCGCCCCAATACAGGCTCAGGTTATGGGTGAACGAAATTTCCGGCTGCACCCAACGGATGCCGCCCAATCCGGGGATGGCTTCCCAATCGGCGCCAGTATCGTCGCCCTGGGCCTTGAAAGCGCTGGGACGGCTGCGGAAGATTTGGGCGGTCTTCTCGTGAGCAATGACGGTGCAGTCCATCGCGCGCACGCCCAGGGTGCGGTCGGGATGCGCATCGAGGTTGACGAGGATGCGATCGGGGCCGCCGCCGAGGTTCATCAACGCAGCGCGCCATGAACGCCCGTCTTCTGGCGAGGGCGGCGCATCGATCTGGATCAACCCGCGCGACTGGCTGATCACCCCTAGCGTGATGCCGGGGTATTGGTTCTCTATAAAAACATGCTCACTGACGGATTCCATAAAAACTCCTCAAACTACTTTTTCACTTTCCTGCTGCTCCGGCGCGGCAATCGGCAACGTGAAAAAGAAGGTTGAGCCGACATTCGTTTCGCTCTCGACCCAGATCTTGCCGCCATGCCCTTCTACGGCCATGCGGCAAAAGGCCAAGCCAATCCCCAGCCCGGCGGCCTTGTCTTTGCCGCGCAGGCGGGTAAATTTATCGAAAATACGCTCCCGGTCCAAGATGGGGATACCAGGGCCGCTATCCTGCACGGCAACTTTGACGTAGCCATCTTCTTTGACCGTATTGACCACGACCTCCCCGCCAACAGGAGAAAATTTTGCCGCGTTTTCGAGCAAGTTGATCATCACACGCAGGATCATATCCGCATCCACCCATACCATAGGTTGGCTGGCCGACAAATTGGTTTTGACCTTCTGGCTGCGGCCGTCCAGTGATGGTTGGACGGCTTTGATGGCTTCCATGATCAATTTTGCCACATCCATACTGCGTTGGTTGACGATCTGCTGGCCGGATTCCAGGCGGTTGATATCGAGCAAGGAACTGATCAGCCGTTCTATCCGTGCCGTGGAATTGGAAGCAATGGCCAAGATGGATTGTACGGTCTCATTGCCGTCGGTATCAATCAACCCGCCCAGTATCTCCAGGCTGGAGATAATATTGGATAAGGGCGAGCGCAAGTCGTGGTAAACCATGGCGGTCAGGTCGTTGCGCAAATCATCCAAGGCTTTGCGCTCACTGATATCGTGGATCATCCACTGTATCGCCTCGGCATCCTCGAAATCCACCGCCCGTACCGTCACCTGCACATGGACAAAATGCCCGCTCATTTTGTGCAACAGGGAATTGTACGAACAGGTTTGGTACGTTTTCAGGTTCTCGAACTCCAGGCCGACCTTGCTCCAGGTGACTTCGTGGATCTGGTCAATGGTCATCTCGCGCAGTTTTTCATCCGGGAATTCGCTCATCTGCACAGCCTGGCGGTTCGCCTCCAGGATCTTGCCTTCCCAATCCGTGATGAAGATGGGGTCGATGCTGGTATCGAACAATTCACGATAGCGCTGGTGGGCCGCATCCAGGCGCCCGAACAGTTGCGCGTTCTGGATGGCCGTCCCGGCCAGGCTGCCGATACCATTCATCACCAAAAGCGCGTCGGGGTCGAAAATACTGGAAACAGGGTTGATCGCCTCCAGCACACCGATGACTTTGCCCTGCGCCAGGATGGGCGCAATGGCCAACGCGCGCGTCTCGATGCCCCCGAACCTGTCCACGTTCTTGAAGCGGTTTTCTTCTTTGACGACTGGCACAACCAGGCCGCGTCCCTCGGTCACCACCTGCCCGCTCAACCCCTGCCCGGCAGGGATGCGGAGGTCCAAGATGTTCCCGGCATTAAGCCCGGCCGCCGCGCGGAAAACCAGGTCGCCGTTGACAGGATCACTCAAAGCCAGCGCAACAGTCTCCACTTGCAGGGCCTGCATGGTCTGGTTGAGGATGCGTTGCAGCACTTCTTCCAGGCGCAAGGACATGTTGATGGCGGCCGCACATTCAGCCAACGCGCTCATCACGCGCGTCTGGCGCTGGCTCTCGGTATACAAACGCGCGTTCAGTACGGCGATGCCAGCCTGGTCGGCAATGGCCTGCATCAATTCGAGATGTTCCGGCCCAAACGTATTCGGCACGGAGTGCACCAGGGTCAACACACCCACCATCCGCTCGCGCGCCAGTAGCGGCACGCAGATCGCGGATTTGGCGCCTGTCTTCTCGTTCGAGTCGTCTGGGCGGCGCAGCCAACGTTCGTCCTGGCTGGTATCGGGAACCAGCGCCGCTTTGCGATTGCGCACAACCCACCCAGCCAACCCACGTTCAACCGTTTCCCGTAATTGTTGCGTCGTATGCTCGTGGAAGTGCTTGCCATACACGATGGTCGCATCTATGGGTTTCCCAGTATCATCCAAGACTACGATCGTGCCGCGTTCCCCACCCACATTTTGGGTGGCCTCATATAACACACGCTGCAACACTGTGCGCAAATCCAAGGCGGTCGCCACTTCGCGGCTGACATGATACAGCAACTCCAACAATGCCCGCGTGCGGTCTTTCGACTTGAACACACTTCCTTGGGACGGTCTGGTCATATCAAACATTTTTATTTAAAGATATTTTACCCTCTTTTGTGAATGAATAGTTTACAATTATCCCATGAGTCTCGAAATTCCCCGCATCCACGCTTTGTGCTTCGATGTGGACGGCACATTGAGCGATACAGACGATTTGTACGCCGAACGCATTACCCGCCTGCTGCATCCGCTCCGTTTCCTGTTCCGCGATTACCGCTATACCGCCCGCCGCCTGGTGATGTGGATCGAATCGCCTGGCAACGCCCTGCTCGGCCTGACCGATACGCTCGGCCTGGACGATGAGATTGTCGCGCTGATTGACTGGCTGTACCGTCACCGCAAAAAATCGAGGAAGACGTTCTTGCTCGTGCCCGGCGTGGATGAAATGCTGGCAGAACTGCACAAGCGCTACCCCATGGCAGTTGTCAGCGCCCGCGATGAAGGTGGGACGCTGCGCTTCCTGGAACAGTTCGGGTTGACCCGCTACTTCGATGCGATCGTCACCGCCTTGAGCGCCGAACATACGAAACCTTACCCGGACCCGGTCCTGCTGGCCGCGGAAAGGATGGGCGTCCCTGCCGAACAGTGCCTGATGATCGGCGATACCACCGTAGACATCCGCGCTGGAAGGTCAGCCGGGGCCCAGACAGTAGGAGTGTTGTGCGGTTTTGGCGCAGAGGATGAATTGAAACACCAGGGAGCAGACTTGATTCTGGCTTCCACGCCAGAACTGACCGCCATCCTCCTGGCCGCGCAGCAGTCGGCTTGAATTTTTGTTGACGATTCCCCGGCCTCATGGTATCATCAGCCCGCCAAAAAACCAGCCGCAGGCTGGTCGTCCGTTTTTGAAAGAAGGAGAAGCATATCAGCGCCAACGAATTTCGAGTCAATGAAGGCATCCGCGTTGCGGAGGTACGCCTGATCGGTCCCACCGGCGAGAACGTCGGGGTAGTTCCCATCAGGCAGGCCCTGCAAATTGCCCGCGAGGCAGAACTCGACCTGGTCGAAGTCTCACCCAATGCCACTCCCCCCGTCTGCCGTGTGATGGATTTTGGCAAGTTCATTTACGAGCGCGCCAAAAAAGAACGCGAGGCGAAGAAATCCCAGACCAAGATCGAAATCAAGGAAATCCGCCTGCGCCCCAAAACGAACGTTGCGCATCGAGGCTTCAAAGTGGACGACGCCCGGCGCTGGCTGCAACAGGGGCATAAAGTGCGCGTCACGATCAGATTCCGTGGCCGCGAAATGGATTACCCCGAGATCGCCCTCGAAGACTTGAAAGAGATCGCCCAAGACCTGGCTGATGTCAGCGCCATCGAGCAGGCTCCCCAAATGGAAGGGCGTACGATGCTGGTCGTGCTGGCGCCCGCCAAACCCGGCAGCAAGAAGAAAGAAAAGGGCGAACAGCCCGACGAGCAGAAGCAGGCCGAAGTCTCGGCCTGAGCGCGAAAGCAAGCCCCAAGGATGTCGATAGTCCGCGGGAGAATGTCCAGCCCGCACTGGGAAACCGCCAGTACAAGCGGTTTATTATTATGTGTGAAAGGAGAACAGTACTGTGCCTCGCAAGCAGAAATCAGGCAAAATGAAGCTGAAGACCCACAAGGCCACCTCCAAACGGTTCCGCCTGACCGGGTCTGGCAAACTGGTGCGCACCAAAGGCGGCAAAAGCCACCTGCGGCGGCGTACCTCTAAGCGCACCAAGGCGCTGTTGAGCGAAATGATGACCGTGGAAGGTCGCGGTATCATCAAGCGCGTCAAACGCCTGGCACCCAACATGGAGAAGTAGGGACGAGGCTTGCCCCCGTCCGTGGGATGAGGTTTTCCCCGTCCAATGGTTGTATTTTTCGATTTGCGACTACCAGGTGTATACAACTGGCGTAACTCGCTGACGCCTGGCGGATCGCAGGAGGTAACAAATGGCTCGTGTAAAAAGTGGCCCCTACGGCTACCGTCGTCATAAGAAAGTCTTGAAGTTCACCAAGGGGCAGAAAGGCTCCAAACACCTGCTCTTCCGGCGCGCCAATGAAGCCATGCTGAAGAGTTTATGGTACGCATTCCGCGACCGCCGCGTGCGCAAGCGTGACCTGCGCAAACTGTGGATCGCCCGCATCAACGCCGCCGCCCGCCTGAACGGCACCACCTACAGCAAACTGGTGGCTGCCATGAAAAAGGCGGACATCCGCCTCAACCGCAAAATGCTGGCCGACATGGCTGTGCGCGACCCGGGGGCGTTCGCCGCAGTGGTAGCGCAAGCGACCAAATAACCAAACCGTTTGGGCGGGGTTCAGAACCCCGCCCAAATATTTAACAAAGGGGTAAAATCGCCCCATGAGCAACATCCTCAAAGAACATACGCTCCCCAGCGGGCAGGTCATCCAGATTGCCCAGGGCGACCTGACGCTCGAAGATGTAGACGCCATCGTCAACGCCGCCAACGAGCACCTGCAACACGGCGGCGGCGTGGCGTGGGCCATCCTGCGGCGCGGCGGGGATGTGATCCAGGACGAGAGCGACGCCTGGATCCGCGCCCACGGCCTGGTCCCCCACGCGCATCCGGCCTGGACCTCGGGCGGGCGGCTGCCTGCGAGATACGTGATCCACGCTGTAGGGCCCGTCTGGGGCGCAGGCGAGGAGGACGCCAAATTAACGGCGGCAGTGAACGGGTCCCTGCAAGTTGCGGATGAGTTGGGGCTCAAGTCCATTGCCATGCCCGCCATCTCGACCGGCATCTTCGGCTTCCCGAAAGAGCGCGCCGCGCGGGTCATCCTGTCGTCCATTCAATCCTACTTTGACCGAGAAACTTCGCAGATTCGACTTGTCCGCCTGGTCTTGTACGACGACGAGACGATTGCGGCATTCTTCACTGTATGGGCAGAAAGTTACTGATCCCTACGCGCTACTCTCTGTTCTCTTCCCATGATCACCTCCTCGCAAAACCCAAAACTCAAACTGGCGCGCGCCTTACAGGGACGTCCCAGGGAGCGCTATGAGCAGGGCGCGTTCCTGGCGGAGGGCGTGCGCCTGGTGGAGGAGGCGGTAAATCGTAAGTGGGGATTTCGATTTGTTCTGTACGACGAGACATTGAGCGAGAGAGGAACGTTGCTGGTGGAAAGCCTGAGGACGCGCGGCGTGGAATGTGAAGAGGTCTCGCCCAGCCTGATGAAAGCGTTGAGCGACACCGAAACATCACAGGGACTCCTTGCTATCTTGGACTACTCTCTACTCCCTCCTCCCCCCTCTCTGGATTTCCTCCTCATCCCCGACCAAATCCGCGATCCCGGCAACCTGGGAACGCTGATCCGCACAGCGGCGGCGGCGGGCGTCCAGGCTGTGCTACTTCCGCCCGAAACAACGGACGCGTTTGCGCCCAAGGTCGTCCGCGCCGGCATGGGGGCGCACTTCCGGCTGCCCATCCAGGCGTTGGGTTGGGATGAGATCGAGCGGGTTTGCAAGCAAGCGGGGCTGCAGGTGTTCCTGGCCGACATGGCCGGCCCAGCCTGCTGGGAGGCAGATTTCCGCATGCCGCTGGCCCTGGTCGTGGGCGGCGAAGCAGAAGGCGCTAGCCAGGCGGCGCGAAAGTTAGCCAACACGATGGTGGGCATTCCAATGCCCGGCGAGACCGAGTCGCTGAATGCCGGGGTGGCGGGGGCAATTTTGATGTTCGAGGTGGTGAGGCAGCGCTCAACATCCAATTTCCAGCATTCCAACAGGGAAACATGAAAATCCGCTCCATCACCTACTTTTCCAATCTTGGCTGGCCACCCGTGGAGTCCAGGGTCCAGGCGGCGCATACCTTCCTGTCCAATGCCAGGCAGGCCTTCGAAACCGCCGGTTACGAAGTACAGACCACGCGCCTGGCAACCACGCCGTTCTCCCATCTGTTGCGCGATCGCATCGAGGAGACGCCAGCCTATGCCGAAGCGATGGAAGCGCTGCTCCCACAGGTCGGCGCGGAGTATGTCTCGCTAGGCCCGGCCTTCCCAGACGTCCCCGGCAGTTACGAGATCATCCCCGAGGCGCTTGCCAGGACGCAAAACGTCTTCTTCTCCGGCATGATGGCTGACATCGAGAACGGCGTCTCGCTGGCCGCCGTGCGCGCCTGCGCGGAGGTGATCGTCAGCGCGGCCGGCCTCTCGCCAGACGGCTTCGCCAACCTGCGCTTCGCTGCACTGGCGGATGTCCCTCCCGACGCGCCCTTCTTCCCAGCCGCCTACCACCAGGGCGACCGACCAGCCTTTGCTATCGCCACCCAGGCCGCGGACCTGGCGCTGGAGGCCTTTCGGGACGCCCGGACGGTCAACGAAGGCGCTGCCGCCCTGATTGCTGCCATCGAAGCGCATGGCAAGAGCCTGGCGTCCGTAGCCAGGCAATTGCAATTCCGCTTTGGAGCGCAATTCGGCGGTATTGACTTTTCGCTGGCGCCCTTCCCGGCCGAGGGGCAGTCGCTGGGAGGCGCAGTGGAACGCATGGGCGTCCCCAGGATCGGGCTGCACGGCTCCCTGGCCGCGGCTGCCATCCTGACCGAGGCGGTCGAGCGCGCGGACTTCCCGCATACCGGTTTCAGCGGCTTCATGCAGCCGGTGCTGGAGGACTCGCTCCTGGCAAGCCGCGCTGCCGAAGGCAGCCTGACGATCAAAGATTTGCTGCTGTATTCCGCCGTGTGCGGCGCCGGGCTGGATACCGTTCCCCTGCCCGGTGACGCGAGCGCGGATCAACTCACCCCGTTGCTGCTCGACCTCTCCGCGCTGGCCCTCCGCCTCGACAAACCCCTGACCGCGCGCCTGATGCCCATCCCCGGCAAACGAGCGGGCGATCCCACGAACTTCGATTTCGCCTTCTTTGCCAACAGCAGGGTAATGGCCCTGGAATCTGAATCGCTGGGCAATGTTTTTGCGGGCGACGAGATTTTTCCCCTCCGGGCGCACGGAAAGCCGTAAAAATATGACTATTTATGGTAAAATGTGGTCACAAATGAGTGATCTATGGGACAGACCAGAGTTGGCATCCGCGACCTGAAGGCGCACTTGAGTGAATACATGACAAAAGTCAAGGGCGGTCAGTCCGTCGTGATTACCGAACACGGCAAACCGATTGGGCGCATCATCCCTGAGGGACAAAGCCTCGAGGAGCGCGTCGAGGCGCTGCGCCAGGCCGGGGTGATTGCGTGGAGTGGGAAGAAACTCAAACGTATTAAACCACCAGCAGTCAATCGCAGCGACAAACTGATTTCGGACATTGTGATCGAGATGCGTGAATGAACCTGTACCTGGATAGCAGCGCTCTCGCCAAGCGTTACGTGGAAGAGTCAGGCAGTGAAGATGTCCTAAATTGGATGGACCTGGCTGATACGATTGGCACAGGCCTGATCACACGCGCGGAAGTAGTGGCTGCAATTACACGCGCAACGCGCACCAACCGCCTGACAACACAGGTTTCAGTCAAGGCGATAAGCAAATTTCGCCAGGAATGGGGAGATTTCCATCGCATTCCCATCAACGAAGCACTGGTTGCCCGCGCTGATTTCCTGGCCTGCCAGCACGGCCTGCGCGGATATGACGCCATCCACCTGGCCTCCGCTTTGATCTGGCAAGAAGCGCTTATGCTGCCCGTCGCGCTGGCAACGTATGACCAGGAACTTGCTGAGGCAGGGCAGAAATCCGGTTTGCAGGTGTTGCCATAGACCGGTCAGAAGCCTTATCCTTTTGTGATTTTTCGACGACGGAACAACAAAAGAGCCTGTTGCTGTAACTGCCTACCGTGTCGAACAGGATAGACAGGATGTTCAGGATAAACCTTCGGCCATTGAAAGAACATCCTGCTTATCCTGTACATCTTGTTCGATGCCCTTTTCGCCGGATTTGCCCTCATATTTCCCTGCATTTCCGGGTTGTAATTTCCTTCCGTAACGGCTAGAATTTAACTGGAACTTCCCAATGGCTCAATCTACCCCCACCTCCTCCCCGCGCTGGGGCGCGATGACCAAACTGGTCATCGCGCTGACCTTTGTCGCCATCCTGGCTGGCGTGCTGATCCGCTTCCAATCCATCATTGCGCCGCTGTTGATGGCCTTCATCCTCTCGTACCTGTTCTATCCGCTGGCCAGCGCGCTCAACCGCAGATTGCATTTTTCCTGGCGCGCGGCAGTAGGCTCGATCTATATTTTGTTGGTGCTCATCCTGCTAGCGATCATCACCGTAGGCGGCCTGGGGCTGGTGCAGCAGATCCAGAGCCTCATCAAACTGGTGGAAAACAGCCTGGTAGAACTGCCGGAACTGGTCGCCAGCATCGTGGAATGGGTCAACCTCCACAGCCCCATCCCGGTAGACCTGAGCGTCCTGGACATCAACTCGCTCAACGAGCAATTGATCTCGGTCGTACAGCCGCTGCTGGGGCGCACCGGCCAACTGCTGGGGACGGTGGCCAGCGGCGCGGCGCAGGTCTTTGGCTGGGCGGCCTTCGTCCTGCTGGTCTCCTTCTTCGTTCTGTCCGAAAGCGGCGGCCTGCGCGAAGGCATCCTCAAAGTGAACGTGCCGGGCTATAACAATGATATTGCGCGCCTGGGCCGCGAACTGGGTCGCATCTGGAACGCCTTCCTGCGCGGCCAGATCATCCTCTTCATGATGGCAGTCGTCACGTATACGATCTTGCTCAGCGCGCTTGGCCTGCGTTACGCCCTGGGGCTGGCGCTGCTGGCCGGCCTGGCGCGCTTCCTGCCATACATCGGCCCGGCCATCAACTGGGTGGTGCTGGTGCTGGTGGCCTACTTCCAGGGCTTCAAACTCTTCGGTATGCAGCCGCTGGCCTATACCCTGCTGGTCGTTGCACTGGCGCTGTTCATAGACCAGATCTTCGACAACCTGGTCTCGCCGCGCCTGATGGCCGACACCCTCAAAGTCCACCCGGCCGGCGTGCTGGTGATGGCGCTGGTGGCCGCCAACCTGCTGGGCATTCTGGGCGTGGTCATTGCCGCGCCCTTCCTTGCCACCCTGCAACTGGCGGGACGTTACATCCTGCGGAAGATGTTCGACCAGGACCCCTGGCCGGAACCTGAATCGGACTCGGATACAGCGCCCGCCCTGCCATTGCTTGCGCGTCTCCGCCGGACCTTCGACCTGCTGCGGCGCAAAAAGCAGAATCCACCCCCCAGCGCGGACCCGCACTCCCTCCGCGCCGACGAATCCCCCGAAAGGAGAAAGCCATGACTGACAAGAACAAGGAACCCAAGACCGACACCCTGGCCGAGACCGACAACTACCTGGCCTGGAAAGCCGAAGAACCCGACGGCGAGACCACCTATCACATCGAACTCAACAACATTACCCTGCACTTCTTCGAAGAAGAATGGGAAGAATTCCTCGACCTGGTCGGCAACCTGTAACAAGTAGTAACAGTAGTAACGACTTCAGTCGTTGCTGCTACAGTAACCCATGAAACAAAACGACACGATCACGGACGTTCCGGGGATCGAAGTCGGTCACGCGCAAAATGACGAGGCCCTCACCGGCTGCACGGTCATCTTGTGCCGCAAAGGGGCGGTGGCGGGCGTAGACGTGCGCGGCGGCGCGCCCGGCACGCGCGAGACCGATTTGCTGAATCCCCTCAACCTGGTGGAAAAAGCGCACGCCATCCTGCTGGCGGGCGGCTCGGCCTTTGGCCTGGACGCGGCCACTGGCGTGATGCGCTACCTCGAAGAGCAGGGCATCGGCTTCGAAACGGGCTCGGGCAAGGTACCCATCGTCCCGGCGGCGATCCTGTTCGATTTGGGCCTCGGCAGTTCCCGGGTCCGGCCCGATGCGGAAATGGGCTACCGCGCGGCCGCCTCGGCGTCTCCATCCCCGCCTGCGCAGGGCAACGTCGGCGCCGGGACGGGCGCGTCCGTCGGCAAGATCTTCGGCATGAAGAGCGCCATGAAGGCCGGGATCGGCAGCGCCAGCATAAGCAGCGGCGGGCTGGTGGTCGGCGCGCTGGCGGCGGTCAACGCCTTTGGCGATGTAGTGGACCCGCGCAACGGGCAGATCGTCGCCGGGGCGCGTTCGACGCACCTCGGCCCGCTCGCGCTCGGCGCGGAAGGGTATTTCGGCGACACGCTCGAAATCATGAAAACCTTCGTTGGCCGCACGGTGCTGCACTTTGCCGCGCGCGCCAACACGGTCATCGGCGTGGCGGCGACCAACGCCAAACTGACCAAAGCCGAAGTGACCAAAGTGGCGCAAATGGCGCACGACGGCCTGGCGCGCACGGTGCGCCCGGCGCACACCATGCTGGACGGCGATACCATCTTCGCGCTGGCGACCGACCAGAAAAAAGCCGACCCGTCCACGGTGGGCGCGTTGGCGGCGGAAGTCATGGCGCAGGCCATCTTGCGCGCCGTGCAGGCGGCGGCCCCGGCCGGCGGCTTGCCGGGGCTGGGGCAGTAAAGCGTCCCGAAGGCTGGGAAACACGAGTCACTTCCTAAGGGAACCTTCCCTTACAGGGCGCTTCGCAGCAGGACGTTCTTTGCAGGACGCTATGACGATAAGCAAAAAATTTCTCCTTCCCCTCCTGGCAAGTCTCATACCGGTATCCCTGTACGCGCTGGCGCTGGCAATGCGCTTCCCGTACAGCCTCAGCCAGCACCTGGCGCGCTACTCGTTCCCGTACTTCCTGGTCGTGCTGGCCTTGTATTACCTCGCTTTTCGCGTGCGCGGCAGGTACGCCTGGCTGGCGGGCGCCGGCCTGACAGCCCTGGTCTTCGGGATGGGCGTCTCCTTCCTGTGGAATTCAGGCTACTCGACGGACATGATCATCGGCGGGCTGCTGCCCTACCGCGACGCCTTCAGTTACTACAACGGCGCGCACTTCCTCTCGGACGGACATTTGCTGGCCAAGCATACCAACGGCGCGGCCTGGCGTCCGTTGTTCACCAGTTTCCTGTCCAGCCTGTTGTGGCTCACCGGCCAGAACCTGATGTGGAGCATCGCGCTCATCGTGGGGCTGCTGGCAGCGGCCGCCTTCCTCTCCGCCTGGCTGCTGCGCAACCGGCTGGGCGCGGCGGCCGCGGCGTTCTACCTTGCCTTCATCTACCTTTATATCCAGTCCATGCTGGGATTCCTGTACACCGAGCCGCTCGGACTGGCGCTCGGCTGCCTGGGCTTCATCCTGGTCTTCCATGCGACCCAGACACAAAACCTGCGCGCATTCCTGGCCGGGCTGGCCGCGCTGGTGGTGGCCGTCAGCGTGCGCGCCGGGACCTTTTTCGTCTTCCCGGCGTTGGCGCTGTGGGCAGGCTGGGGCTTCCGAAAAGGGGAACGCTACTCGTTCCGCGCGGCCGGGCTGGCGCTGGCGGTTGTCGTGGTCGTCTTCCTGCTGGCCAACACGCTGTACGCGCGGCTGGTGGTGGAACCGGGCAATCTGTCGTTCGGAAACTTCGCCTTCACGATCTACGGACAGGTGGTGGGCGGGGCTGGCTACAACTACGCCTACCAGAACCTGGGGCTGCGCGAACCGGCGCTCATCTACCGCGCGGCCTGGCAATTCTTCCTGAACCATCCGCTCAGTTTCTTCATCGGCGCGGCCAAGGCCTACCGCGATTTCTTCTTCCCCGACCTGGGCATCTTCGGCTACTACTCTCCCGACGGGCGCAGCCCCTGGGACTACGTCCTGTGGCTGGCGGGTCTGGCGCTGACGGCCTGGGGCTTGGTCAAGTCCGCGCACAAGATCGCCTCGCCGCTCCACTCCCTGTTCCTGGCGGCTTTCGCCGGCATCCTGCTGTCCATCCCCTTCCTGCCGCCCATCGACGGCGGCGTGCGCACCTATGCCAGCACGGTCCCGTTCATCTTTATTTTCCCGGCGCTGGCGGCCGGTCACCCCGATCTGCGCCCGACCGAAGATGACGCCTGGCTGCCCCGCCTGGCAGGGACTCTTGCCGCGCTGGTGATCGTCCTAGCCTCTGTCGTACCGGTGCTGCTCAACCGGCTGGGAAGGGAACCGGATGTGACGCCGCCCGCCTGCCCGGCGGAGCAGGTCCCTTACGCGGTGGAACTGCACCCCGCTTCATTCATTGACCTTGTGCCTGCTGGCCGCTCCCCATGCGGACACGCCCCCCAGGTCTGCCTGGCCGACTTCCAGGCCAACTCCTGGATGGTGGACGCCTCGGACGCCCAGGTCTACGACGAATTAATGGCCTACAGCGAAACAACAGATGATGCCATACGCCTCTTCCCCGCGCACGAGATCACCAGCGGTAAATTCTACTTGTTCATGGGAAAAGCCAGTGAACTCTCCCCCGGCCTGGCGTTCACCGGCTGCGCAACCGAGATCCTGATCGAGAAACGCCCCAGCATCTACCGCATCGAGACAGTGGAATAGAACAACATCCCGAAGGTTGCAGAACCTTCGGGACGTTTCTTATATCGTCATTATCCGCGGCGGCGGCCCTTCAACTCGTCCTTCAGGATCAGGCTCATGACGATGCTGACCAGCGAGACGACCAGCCCGCCCAGGAAGGCCGGCCAGAAGCCATCCAGCGTGAATCCGACGCCAAAGGCCTGCCCGACCTGGCCGGTGAGCCAGAACAGGAAAGTGTTGATCAGCAGGGTGAACAGCCCCAGGGTGAGTACGATCAACGGACAGGTCAACAGTTTGAGCAGCGGGCGCAGGAAGGCGTTGATCAGCCCGAAGATGAGCGCCAGCCAGATGATGGAAACCCACCCGCCTTGCAGGTAGATTCCGGGGACAAAACGAACGGCTACGAAAAGCGCTACGGCGTTGATCGCCCAACGCAGGATGAATTTGGTCATGTCGAACTCCTTTCGTCCTTATGTACGCAATACGCTTCAGGGAGTTGCGCCGGATGCGCGCATCCAGATCAACGTCCGTTGGGGGGTAAACCCGGCGGCCTGGATGGCCTCGTCCTGCAGGCCGGCGGGATGCTCCAGCCACAACCCGCGCCGGTAGCCCAGTTCACGGCGGGCGTGATGCAGCAGGGCAGTGACAGCGCGCGGCTCGGATTCGGGGCCGCAGGCCAGCCACAGCGCGTCGCTGCGGTAGGACGGCGCCCAGGCCAGCGCGGCTTGCAGGCGCTCGTCCGCCAGGGCGGCCCACTGGCGCAGGTCGAATTCGACGAAGAAGCGGTACAGCCAATTCCACAGCCCCGGCTGGAGGATGCTCCAGTCCCAGGCGCGGTACCAGGCCAGTTCTTCGGGATGCGACCGGTCGAGCCAGGCGCGTTGCTGCGGCCAGAAGCGGGCATCCCGCTTGAATATGGCTGCCAGGCCCGGGGCGGAGTCCTGAGGCGGGGGCGCGGAGGAGTCGCCCGTCACGCGCCAGTGGGTGCGCCGGGCGCGTTCCTCGAATCCCAGGTCGGCGTAGATTTTGATGGCGGAGGGGTTGTTGGCGCGGACGTGCAGCCAGACCTGGTCCGCGCCGCGCTGGCGGGCGGCCTGCATGGCCTCTTCGGTGAGTGCGCGGGCAATGCCGCGCCCGCGATACTCGGGGTGGGTGGCGACGTTGGCGATCAGGAAGTAGCGCAGGCCTTTGCGCCGGAAGGGCATCAGGCTGGCGTTGCCCACGATGCGCCCGTCCTGCTCCCAGACGACGCCGGAGAGCGGCATGGAGGCGCCTTCGACGGCGCGGTTGGCCCAGTGCAGGAAGGCGTGGTCGTTGCTGGCGCGGCGCATCTCATGAACGTAGGACCTGCCCTCGTTGTCCATGTTGCTGGCAAAGCACAGTTCGATGAGGTCGGCCACACGCGGCAGGTCGCGCATGATGTTGAGCGGACGCGCGCGCCCCTGGCCACTGGCCTGGATCGGGAGTGAAATGGAAGCCATGCGGCTAATTATAGCCGCAGGCGGGCGATTGCGGGGAGGTGGGATGCGCCCTTCACCAGCGCGCGATCGGCCTTTCGCACAATCGCATCCAGTTTTCCGATCACCTTATCGGGCAATGGATTCTTCGACGGGCTGGACAGGATCTCCTCTACTTAAGGCGGGCTTTCCTGTACATGTCCGGCTGTCCAAATCTCAGCCACTCGAGATGACCGCTCCTGTCGCTCAGCGTGGGCAGGAAGAATTCGCCGCTGCGGGCGGCCTTGCGCGTATTTGGCCGCGAGAGGAAATGAGCGCCCGGCTTGACGGCGGCAATATCCTCGAAGTAATTTTTCGCAGGCGAGAGGTCCACGCCAGCGCGTATGCGCCTGCACAGGGAGGCAATCTCGTCGTCCACCACGATCTGTTCGAGGCACATCATATTGCTGGCGCTCAACGCGCCCGGCCCCTGGATGAGGTCTGCGCCGTTCAGGACGAGCGGCAGGATGGTGAGCAGTTTTTCCATTACAGCCTGCGGGCCGGGTTCCTGCGCATCGGTCAGGCAGCCCGCCTGCTCGTCTGGCAGACCGTAGAATCGCGCCATTTCGCCGCGAGCCGCGGTTTGCAGGACCGTCTCCGGGGAGCCTTCGAGGAAGTTGCCGGTCCTGAAATCGGCGCTCCCGCTTGCGTCCCCGAAAATGACCGGCGTGCCGGGTCGAGCCATCTGAAACAGCGTCAGCGCGGACAATCCCTCAGCGTTCGCCATGACGATGTTGGAAAACAGGCTTGCAGGCCCCGTGGCTCCGGCGCAGGGCATCGGGAAAATGCAAATGGGGATATCATGCGGAAGGAGTTCCAGATAAGCCTCACACATGCCTCCTTCATGCGAGCGCGGCGGGACTGTGCAATAGACGACCGAGTAGGTTTTCCGAGACGAGAAACGACAAGAGCGGGTGAGTGAAGGCTGCGTAATCAGCCCTTTGAACCACCGGGGCTTGACAAAAGCAGGGTTTTGAATACAATTAGTACAATAATACAATGATACAATTTCAAGATGAATAACTTGATTAATCACATCCATCTCGATTTCCGCTCCGGCGTGCCGATCTATACCCAGATCGTGGAACAGGTCAAACAGCAGGTGATGAGCGGCGCGCTCGCACCGGGCGACCAGTTGCCGACCGTGCGCGCGCTGGCGCTGGAACTGCGCGTCAATTTCAACACGGTGGCGCGCGCCTATCGCCTGCTGGACGAGGAGCGCATCATTTCGACCCAACAGGGACGCGGCACGTACATTACGGAGATCCCGCCGCCGGAGTCGGTTGAGCAGATGCGCCGCGAGACGTTCGAGACGCTTACGCGCCGCTTCATCGGAGAGGCCGCGCGGCTGGGTTTTTCGGAGGCAGAGATCGGCCAGATGGTCAGTGACCAGTTGAAGTCCTGGCAAGAAGCGCAGGACGTCAAAGAAGAAACATAAGGAGAATTGCAATGGCTACAAAATCGAACAAGGATACGATAACCGTCCGCAAGAACGACCCTCATATCTCCGGCGTCGCCGGAATGGTTTTCGGCGTGTTCCTGGTTGCGGCGGTGCTTGGCGCGCTGTGGATGGACGGCCGCGTCGCCGACGGCTGGATCGGTTTGTACGTGGGCGTGATGACGCTGATCGGCGCCTACCTGCTGTATGCCCTGAAGGTCGCTTCGCAGTGGGAGAAGGCCATCGTGCTGCGGCTGGGGAAGTTCCACAAACTGGCCGGACCGGGACTGTTCTGGGTGGTGCCGGTGGTGGATACGATCCCGTCCTGGATCGACCACCGCGTGATGGTGACGCCCTTTGCGGCCGAGAAAACGCTCACCAAGGACACCGTGCCGGTGGACGTGGACGCCGTCCTGTTCTGGGTGGTGTGGGACGCGGAGAAGGCTGCCCTCGAAGTAGAGGACTACCGCGTCGCCATTGCCTGGGCGGCCCAGACGGCGCTGCGCGAGATCATCGGCCAGATGACGCTGGCAGACATCCTGGTGGGACGCGCCAAAATGGACGCCGACCTGCAAGCGATCATCGACGAGCGCACCACGCCTTGGGGCGTGACCGTACAGTCGGTGGAGATCCGCGACGTGGTCATCCCGCAGGACCTGGAGGACGCCATGTCCCGCCAGGCGCAGGCCGAGCGCGAGCGCCAGGCGCGCGTCATCCTGGGCGAGTCCGAAAAGCAGATCGCCGCTTCCTTTGCCGATGCGTCGCAGGCTTACGCAGACAACCCGACCGCGCTCCATCTGCGCGCCATGAATATGCTCTTCGAAGGCTTGAAGGAAAAGGGCGCGCTGGTCATCGTGCCCTCCTCCGCAGTGGACACGATGAACCTGGGCGGCCTGAGCGGCATCGTCTCGATGGCGCAGCAGAACTTACCCAAAGGATAGCCGAAGGCTTACAAGTGTTTCACGTGAAACGCAGCGCAAGGATGGTCTTGCGCTGTGTCGAAAGGAGAAAGAAATGTCCACCCGCAACACCACAATCCTGTCCATTGTCCTGATCGTCATCGCATCCGTTATCAGCGCGGCAGTCTACGACCGGCTGCCTGAGTATCCGGCTTCGCATTGGAACCAGGCCGGCCAGGTGGACGGCTATATCCCCCGCTTTTGGGGCGCGTTCCTGATGCCGGTCGTCTCGATTGGCATGTTGGCGCTGTTCCTGGTCATCCCGCAGATCGACCCGCTCAAGGCCAACGTGGCAAAATTCCGCGCCGCGTTCAATGGCTTCATCGCCCTGATCGTTGCCTTCATGTTGTACGCGCATGGCCTGACCCTGGCCTGGAACCTGGGCTACGACCAGTTCGACATGGGCGCCGCCATACTGCCCGCCCTGGGGCTGCTCTTCATCTTCGCAGGCGTCATGATGCGGCAGGCCAAACGCAACTACTTCATCGGCATCCGCACCCCCTGGACCTTGAGTAGCGACCAGGTGTGGGATGAGACCCACCGCGTCGGCGGGACGCTCTTCATCCTCTCCGGCCTGCTGGCGCTCTTGGGAGCATTCTTCCCCCTGTATGCGTTCTGGCTGTTGCTAGCGCCCCTGTTCGGCTCGATCGTCTTCCTGGTCATCTATTCGTATGTCCTGTACCAACGGGAGACAAAAGCGTAACACGCCTCACGCATTACGCCTCCCTGTTTCACGTGAAACAAAAAACTGCCGCTGTATCGCGCGCTGTTGAAAATAGCCTGCGAAATTCCGCGAGAAGCGCAAGGAGAAAAATGACTGAGTTCAACCAATGGGAATACCGCGTCCAGAGCGTGGGCGGGTTCTTCTCCGGCGTCAAAGCCGAAGAACTGGAAGCCCTGCTCAACGAATGGGGGCAGGATGGCTGGGAAGTCGTGTCCACGCACATCATCGAGAACGCCAACAAGATCAACGTGATCGCCAAACGCCCGTTGACCCTGCGCTCCCGCCGGGAACGCTCCCTGCCATAGGAAACAAAATGATCGAACGCAAATCACTGGCCTGGTTCCTCGGACTGGCTTTCGCCATCTCCTGGCCGCTGTTCCTCCTCCCGCTTCTGCTCCCGGACCTGGAGCCTGTCACCGCGCAACTGGCCACCCAGGGGCTATGGGCGCTGGGCATGTGGGGACCGGGCATCGCCGCCATCCTGACGACCCTGCTGGTGGAGAAAAAGCCGTTCGGCAGCCTGCGCCTCAACCGTCTCGGCCCGAAGCGTATGTACCTGTGGGCCTGGTTCCTGCCGCCGGTCTTGTCCCTCGTTGGCGGGCTGTTCAGCCTGCTCTTCGGGCTTGCCGCGTTCGACCCGCAGTTCACTCTCATCCGCGAGAGCATGGCCTCGGCGGCCGGCGGCGGGGATGTCCCGGCGGGGCTGGTGGTCGCTATCCAAGCCCTTTTGGCGTTGACGCTGGCGCCCTTCTTCAACGTGCTGTTTGCACTGGGTGAAGAACTGGGCTGGCGCGGCTACCTGCTGCCTCGCCTGTTGCCGTTAGGCCAATGGAAGGCCATCTTGGCCGGCGGCGTGATCTGGGGATTGTGGCACGCTCCCGTCATCGTGCAGGGACTGAACTATCCCGGCTACCCGCTGGCAGGCATCCTGATGATGGTGGTCTTCTGCACGCTGCTGGGCGCGATCCTGGCCTGGCTGACCCTCAACACCAATAGCCCGTGGGTGGCGGCGCTGGCGCACGGTTCGGTGAACGCCTCCGCCGGGCTGCCGGTGCTGTTCTTCCAGCCGGGCTTCGACATGGCGCTGGGCGGCACCCTGGCCGCGCCGACCGGCTGGCTGGGGATGGCGCTCTTCGTCGGCTGGCTGGCGCTGACGAAACGGTTGCCGGTCCGGGCGGGGAAAGAAGCGGGGACGCCGGTCGCGTAGGAAAGGCCGGTGGCCGTCATCCGTGCGGGACGTTTACCAAGAGGCCCCTTTTTTGTCATCCAAAAATAGAACAAATATTCTATATCTTTGTCGGGTAAAATCCATCCCATGACCAAAACCACAATCGCGCTGCTGGTCGCTATCCTGCTGGGCAGCGCCCTGCTCGGCAGCGGGACGCTCACGCGCGGCCAGGCCTGGGGCGACGATTTTGCCGCCTACCTGATGCAGGCCAAGAGCGTGCTGGCCGGGGAGATGGAGGCGTTTGTGGCGCGCAATGCGTTCACCGTGACGCACTCGTCGCACCAGATCGGGCCGGCGGCTTACCCATGGGGCTTCCCGCTGATGCTGGCGCCGGTCTACGCGGCAGCGGGACTCAGCCCGCTGGCGCTGAAATTGCCCGGCTTGCTGACCTTCCTGGGATTCCTGCTGGCCTTTTTCTTGTGGATGAAACGCCGCTTCGCCGCGCCCGAAAGCCTGCTGGCCGTTGCCCTGTTCGCATTCCACCCCGGGCTGCTGCTGTTCCTCGACAACATCCTGTCGGATATCCCCTTCCTGTTCTTCTCCACGCTGGCGCTCCTGCTGGCGGACCTCCACGTCCGCGAGACGCGGGACAGGCGCAGGCTGGCGCTGGCCGCCGGGACGGGAGTGGTCATCTTCGCCGCCGCCTTCGTGCGCACGCAGGGATTGATCCTGTTAGCGAGCGCGCTGCTGTTCCTGGGCATTCGCTTCCTGCGCGAGCGTGCCGAAAGGAGGCAGATTGCGCGGGACGCGGTAGCACTCCTGGCGGCCTTTGGCGCGTTGTGGGGGCTGGCTGCCCTGGTCTTCCCCGGCGGGCAGGGATCGTACCTGGCCTTGTATAGCGGGTTCGGGCCGGATACCATGATCGGCAATATGACCGGTTATTCCCAAGTTTTCGGCCTGTTCTTCGAGAGCCTGCCCGCTTCCATGTTGGTATTTGGTATCTTTGTCTTCCTTTTCGTGATTGGACTGGCGACGCGCATTAAGGACGAATTATTCCCGGCGCTGTACGCGCTCCTGTACCTGGCTGTGCTGTGGAGTTGGCCGGAGTGGCAGGGATTCCGCTTCCTCTTCCCTATGCTGCCCTTGTTCATCCTGTTCGCGTGGCGCGGATTGGAATCTCTGCTGGGCGTCCTTCCGTCCACCTGGGCGCATGCCGGACGGTTGATCGCGCGCGGCGCTTTGGCGCTGATGGCTGTCGCCTTCTTGTGGAACGCTGGCTCGAACGCCGCCGCCAACTTGCAAGAGGACAGGGCCATCAACGGGCCGTTCGACCCCTACAGCATCGAACTGTACGACTTCATCAAGGAAGAGACCCCGCCCGATAGCGTGATCGTGTTCTTCAAGCCGCGCGCCCTGCGCCTGATGACCGGGCGCGACACGTTCGCCAGCACCGAATGCGAACGCATGACGCTGGGCGATTACATTGCCTTGAGCAAGAAGGTGGGTGAAAACCTGCAAATCCCGCCGGAACAGATCGAGACCTGCGGACTACCGCTGGAGTCCATTTTCCAGAATCGAAGGTTCGTGGTGTACCAGGTATTGGACAGGGGGGAGTGAAATCAGGAGAATAGTACCGATAGGGGGAGGAAACCTTACAAAAGTGTTAACTTGCAAGGAAGTTGCGCAATTGACATCCATAGGAAGGAACTGTACGATATACCAATTGCAGGACGATTGCAACAACTTATCTCACTGGGAGAAGTCTTATGCGATACAGTTCTCGTTCATTTATGCTGACCCTGGCGGCAGCCATCGTAGTGTTGGCAAGCGCCATCGGCCCATCCCATGCGTATGCAGACGATGGAGCGCCCCCCGCGCCTTCCGCCGAGGAAACCGCTGGCGGCGGGACATCGGAGGAAGCGACAGGAGGCGAGCAGTCCGCCGGGGAAGAGCCAGCCGCACCGGCAGAAGAGCAGCCCCCCGTCGAAGAGCCAGCCGCACCGGCAGAAGAGCAGCCGCCCGCCGAAGAACCGGTCACAGCGGCCGAAATTCTTGAACAAGTTCCTGAGGGAACCGAATTGATGGTGGTCAATGAATCCGGCGAAGTCGAGCCCCTGGCGACCGAAACCGCAGCCGAGATCATCGCCGCGGGCGATCCCGTGTGGTGCCCGGCAGGCGTTGCGCCCGGCGGGGCGGGATGCTCAGACAGTCACCCCGATTTTGCCAGCCTGATCGCCACATTGACTGCGGATGCCGCGAGCCCAACCCCGCAATATACCGGCAATGGTGTGATCTGGGTGGAAGATAGTTACGCAGGCAATGACGATGCTCAAATCGCCTTCGACGGCCTGACGCTCACCAACATAAGCAACAGCAGCCTGATGGTCCAGGGCGGCTGGGACGGAAACTCGGACCAACAGGGAACCATCACCGGCACCTCCCTGGTCGATGTCTCCATGGTCTTCGTTAACTGGATCGGCAACATCACCATCAACGATTTCGATATCCAGAACACGACAAATGACGTTGGCTTCGGCCTGTGGATCGAAAACGATGGCGCAGTGGCATTGAACAATGTGTCGGTAAATGGAACGACCGGCAGCGTGGCTGGCAACAATGATGGCGCTGTCATCAACAGCGCAGGCAGCGTAGACATCACCGACAGCCAATTCGATACCAACGATGGCAACGGTCTGCAAGTCCAGTCTGCCGGGAATATCACACTCAACGACGTCAGCGCCAGCGGCAACACCCTGACCGGCGCCAGCCTGGATACCTGCCTGTACGATGGTGCCGCCTGCCAGGGTGCAGGAAACGCAACCGTTTCAGGAGCCTCTAACCTGTTCGGGGAGAATGGGTTCGATGGCCTGGTGATCGACTCCGGCGGCTCTACCAGCCTGCAGGGCGTCGATGCAAATGGCAATGGCCTCAACGGCGCCTACATCACAAATGGCGTCGCTGGCGGCGCAGGGGATGTTCAAATCTCCGACAGCAATTTCCTGAACAACGCCAACGCCACTGGCCTGGAAGTGTACCAGTATTCGAATGGCCCGATCGCCCTGAACAACGTGACTGCGACCGGCAACAACGTTGGCGCTATCTTGGACACGACCGGCACCACCGGGAATGTAACTGTCAGCGACAGCCAATTCTCCAGCAACGACTATACCGGCCTGCACGCCGAATCGGGCGGGGACGTCAGCCTGGCCAGCGTCCTGGCAAACAACAACGGGGCGAACGGCGGCTATTTGATCGCCGACGGCAGCATTACTGTTACGGACAGCCAATTCAACGATAACGTGCACTTCGATTTCCCCCAAGACCCTGGCCTGTATGCGCAGGCACAGGGCGCGATCACGTTGACGAACGTGCTTGCCAACAGCAACGACTTCGGCGCTGGCGCTGTTTTGATCTCGAACAATGTTGGCGACATCAACGTCAACGGCGGTCAGTTCAACGAGAACGGTACCTTTGGCTTACAGGCCGAAAATCACAATGGCGGAATCACCTTGACCGGCACAGAAGCCTCCTACAATGACATCAAGGGTGTTTACCTGTCGGCCAGCGGCGGAAATATCGTAATCGATAACAGCACGTTCGTAGAGAATGGAGTCTATGGCATCTACGCGCAAACCAACGAGGGCAATATTTCCCTAGACAATGTCACCGTCACGGGCGACGACGGGGTTGCACCGAACGACGACCTCACTAACATCGGCGCCTTCCTCGCATCTGGGAGCGGCAACATTTTTGTCGGCAACAGCACTTTCGAACTCAACACCGAGACAGGCCTGGTGATCGTCACCGACGGTCAGATCAACCTGCTCGATGTGACCGCCGACCAGAACGGGGGCAATGGCGCCGAATTCTACAGCAACTATACCTGGGGCTGTCTGTGTCCGGGCGACGTCCCTTCCAGCACAGTTGTGTACGTAGACGGCGGCGAATTTACCAATAACGGTGGATATGGCCTGCAGGCCCTGCCCGGACCGGAGGGCGACCTGGTATTCGTTGACCCGCCCACAACGGCGTCCACTTTCTTCAGCGGCAACGGCCTGGGCGACTTCCTGCTCGACCTGGCGTTCACGCCGGAAAACTGCGGGCCCTGCGAATGCGGGGAATGCTGTAAGCCTCCTTCTGAGCCAAAGGACCCTGTAATCGTCCCGGTTACCGGGGATATCGAACCGGTGCTGCAAGACTGCGAGAACACCTCCGGCACCATCTGGCAAACCCCGGATGGCGTGTGGGTCAAGGTTGGCTGCCCGTTCGAGGGTTACAGCCTGATACAAAGCCTCACACAAGATGGCCTGCCCGGCGCGCTTGGCGCTGGGACGAACTTCGAAGCGGGAGTCATGGTCGGACTGACCGATGAAGACGGAAACATCGTCACCGTCAACCCAGACGGCAGCATTACCCTCCGCTTCACGCTGCCGACGACCGGGCGCGGTCGCAGTTATTCCATCCTGTTCTGGGACCCGACGCTGAACGACGGCGAAGGCGGCTGGGTGCAACTACCGCCCTTCGAGGCCGGCACCAGTTTCCCGCTCCACCCGGAAGACCCGGATGATCCGCGCCTGATTATTGCCGGTGTCCAGGAAGAAGATGGCGCGCTGACCGTAACCGTCAATTTCCCCGGCGTCTTTGTGCTGGTCAGCCGGTAGGGACGCGCTCTTTCCTTGTTATAATCGAGGGACGGTTGCAACCGTCCCTCGACTTTTTTTGAAAGGATGCCTCGTCACATGAAACCCTGGGCTTTCCTGCCGCTTTTTCTTTTGCTTTCATTTCTCGCGACGGCCTGCGGGGGAACGACCCCAACGGTTGAAACAACCAGCACGCCTGACCCCTGCGCGCCGGAAAACATCAAAGTGGAAGTAGAAAAAGTTCATCGCTGGATGCGTGAATTCGATGACGCCTCCGTGCTGGCTGCCAATACCCCCCGCGAACAACTCAATCCTGAGATTGCCGCTTTGCAGGCCATTCGCCGCTCAGCCGAAGACCAGGCAGCGCCCGTTTGCCTGAGAGACCTGAAAGCATATCAAATCAGTCACATGAACACGGTCATCAACACGCTTATATCCTTCAAAGGAGGGTCTTCTGACCAGGAAACGATGAATCAAGGCATCGCCCAGGCCCGCCAGCAGCACGATCAATATACTCTTGAAATGGCGCGCCTGCTCGGCATCACGGTCGTAGCGAATACGCCGCCGCCCGAAACCGCCACGCCTTGAGCAAGAAAGTGGGCGAGAATCTACAGATTCCGCGGAGCAGATCGAGACTTGCGGGTTGCCGCTAGAGTCCGTTCTCCAGAACCGCCGGTTCGTGGTGTACTGGGTAGATGAAAAATAAGACCCGCAAGCCTGTTTTTACCGGGCTTGCAGGTCGACTGTCTCAACATCCAGTTGGAATTACCCCTTTACCCCTCCAGCCGTCAGGCCGCGGATGAACTGCTGTTGCGTTAACAAGTAGAGCATAATCATGGGAATTGCAGAAATGATCAACCCGGCCATTACTACCGTCCACTGTTCGCGCAGGGCGCTTGCAAATGACATCAATCCCAGCGGGACAGTCTTGATGTCGTCATCCACAACGAACGTAAGCGCAAACATGAATTCATTCCACACGCGCATGGCATCCAAGAGCATGGCAGAAGCAAGGATCGGCCTGCAAAGCGGGACAACCACTCGCCAAAACACAGCAAAAGCGCCTGCACCGTCAATCACAGCAGCCTCTTCGAAATCCCTCGGCAGGCCCAACATATAAGAACGAATCAGGAAGGTGGTAAACGGGATGCCGAAGGCTACATTCGGGAGGATCATGGCAAAATAGGTGTCGTACAGGTTGAGGGTCGTCAAGATGCGGAAGAGGGGGATCAGGCTCACTTCGGGAGCCAGCATCAACCCACCAAGGATGAAGTACAAGAGGGCAGATTGCCCCTTGAAACGAAATCGGGATAACCCATAGGCCGCCATCAAGGAGATCAAGGCATTGAGCAACACAGCAGAAACAGTTACTAACACACTGTTGAGAATATATTTAGCGATCCCATATTTCCAGGCTTTGGCATAGTTCTCCCAATGCCATTCTTGTGGGAGTTCCCAACTGTTTTCAAAGAGTTGTATATCTGTCTTGAATGAGTTGGTTGCAACCCAGAGGAGGGGATACAAGGCAATAATGACCAACATAAAGAACATCAAATATATCAAGCCGCGATTCAGGCGATCCCCCAGGTCGCTTCCTACATGCGGGTGCGGATTGGTCTGGTTGGTCATCCTAGTCCTCCTTCCCGGTGCGTCCCAGCCACAATTGGACGAACGTCAGTATGAATGTAATTACAAACAACAGGGTTGCAATAGCAGACGCGTATCCCATTTCATCGTTTCGGAACGCCACGCGATATAGGTAGTTGCCTAGCACTTCGCTGGCGTGGTTGGGGCCGCCGGCCGTCATGACCCATACTATGTCGAATACCTTGAACGCGCCAATGACAGTAATCGTTGCCATAACCAGAGTGGTTTCCCGCACCAGTGGTACGGTAATTGTAAAGAATTGTTGGACAGCATTGGCTCCGTCAATGCGCGCAGATTCGAACAATTCTTCCGGGATCGCCTGGATTGCTACAATGAACAAGATCATGCAATAGCCTACCCACTGCCACTGTGAAACAGCGATGATGGAGTAGATTGCTGTACCTTCATCACCCAGCCAGGTACGCGTGAGCACATCCAACCCCAAAGCACGTAAAAGTTGGTTGATTAATCCCGTATCTGGCCTATAAATTAACTGCCATGTGACCCCCACCACACTGATGGCAAGCACAGATGGCAGGAACAATACATTCCGAAAAAAAACACCAAAGTGCGGGCGTATCAGGTATGATTCCAATAACGCCGCCAACACCAGCGCAAAAAATACTTGGAACACAACCGAGATAATCGCATAGAGTGTGTTGTTTATCAGACTGACGCCAATCAGTTTATCGGACAGGACACGAGTGTAGTTATCCGGTCCAATGAATTTCATCGTTGTATCAATTGCGCTCCAACGAAAGAGACTGTAATAGAAATTTTCCACAACGGGGAGGTAAATAAAGACGACCATCATAAGAATGGCCGGTAGCAAAAAATAGTAAGGTGTAAGGCGACGAAAAAATTTCTGATTCATTGTTCTTCCTGCGGCAGTAAAAGGGGGCTATCCTGTCAAAGGACAGCCCCCATAGTAAACGGGATTACTGGGCTAATTCCGATTGTACTTGCACCGCTGCATCGTGAACTTCTTGCATCACTTCTGCCGGTGTCTTGGTACCGTTCAGAATCGCTTGCATACCAGGCAGGTAAACTTCGACAATTTTTATGTTGATATCCGTATCCAGCCAAAGCGCCATGCCGCTTGCTGTATTGATGGATTCGACGCCCTTCACAACAATCGGCAGCGCCGTTTCATCGTTCACTGCACCGACCGCAGCACTGGGGATGCCCAAGCGTTTCACATATTCCTTGCCCATTTCGGGGCTGGTGAGGAACTTGAGGAAAGCAATCGCCTCTTCAGGATGTTCCGTTTTTGCCGAAATCATGAAACCATCTGGAGCGCCAGTGAGCAATTTCTGATCGCCATTACCGCCGGTGCCACTTGGGAATTGGAAGAAGCCAAAGGCATCGGCCCCCATCCCGTCGGCGACAGTGACAAACTCTTCCAACTCAATGTACATCATACCCGCTTTGCCGGCAATGAAACTGGAGCGCGCGCCTGAGTGGCTAATGCCATTTGGCCCTTCGTTGAAATAACCTTCGGTCATCAGGGTCTGGAAACGGGTCAGCGCTTCTACGTAACCGGGATCCATGAACAGTTGTTCAGCAGGGGCGGTGAGGAGGTAGTCGCCAGAGACAACGTCACCTGCAACCAGTTTGGCATTGAAATCGCCAACATAGTGCGAGGCCGCCCACGGGAATTCATCACCAAATGCAATCGGGGCAACGCCATTTTCTTTGAGGGTAGCACAAACGCTCAGGAATTCTTCCCAGGTTGTTGGTTCGCTGAGACCATATTGTTCGAACATGGCCTTGTTATACACCATGAACTTGGCATTGATGCGCATCGGCACACCGTAAATCTTGCCGTCCAGTTTATACGGTTCAACAGCCGACATGATGATCTGGTCTTTCCAATCCGTATTCAGTACCGCATCGGTGATATCGAGCGCCTGTCCCGCACGGGCAAATTTCCAGGAAAATTCACCGGCCCAGGAGAAGTAGATATCTGGAACCTCATTGGCTGCCATCAAAACCCGAATCTTGTCTTTGTAAGGCTCGTCAGCAACCGATTCCATTTCGATTTTTATATTTGGATTTGCCTTCTCGAATTCCTCGATTGCGAAGGTATAGAACTCCATATGTTCGGGTTCAGGCCACTTATGGAAGAACCGCAGGATGACGGGCTCCCCTCCCGTTGGCTCCTCAGCTGCGGGGGCGCTAGTCTCAGCAGCCGGCTCTGCTGCTTCAGGAGCGCTGGGTTCAGCGGCTCCACCGCCGCAGGCTGCAAACAACACAGATGCAACCAAGAGCATACTCAGAACGAACAAGGTTTGTTTCTTCATCTTTCATCCTCCGAGAAAAATTTGTGAGACTCAATTGGGTGGAACGTGATTTACTTATGTAAGATCATCCTCCTTTCCCGGACAAGGTATGCCATATCCATACGCGCCATAATGCAAGCAGTTTTCGGAAGCAGATTCGGCTGCTTTTAGCATAGCCTGGGGAATTGGAACCCCGGAAGCATGTTCAACAAGGAAACGCGCAGCAAACGCATCCCCTGCGCCCAGAGTATCCACTGCATCAACTGGAATGACCGGTTGGTGATACACCTGCCTTCCGTCAAATACCCAGGCGCCTTCTTTGCCGCGCGTCATCAAGACCAGAAAAGGCCCCATGGATACTATCTGTCTCATCAGGCTATCCTGCTCACCCACAGAGACATCCGCCAGTGAAATCAAAGCAATATCAACGTGGGGTAGGATTTTTTCCAGGTATGGCCTATCCAAGTGTTGTGAAAAATCAAAAGAGAGTCGCCGACTGGAAGATTTCAAGTCAACAATCTGATCTTCAAGGTAGCTAAAGACACTGGTATGAACCACATCGAACTGCTTGATGTAGTCAAAATCAGCGTCGGTTAGTTTGATTAATTCGCAAGCGCCAGATTCCGATCTCCCAAAGACCCTGTCCCCACCCACAAGGGAGACTTCGGAAAATGCGGTCGGGACGCCATCCACAATCCTACAATGGGAAATATCCACCTGTTCGCTTTTCAAGGAATCAAGAACTAACCTGCCACGCTCGTCATTCCCTGTCCATCCAAGATAAGCAGCGGAATGACCATAACGTTTCGCAAGCACCGCCACATTGACCGCATTTCCGCCCGGGAAACAGGTTTTCATGTGGATATAGGTATCCACTGTGTTGTCGCCGACGCCGATTAGATTAACCATGTCTAGTATTCGAACTTCCACATATAGCGTCTGGTGGATAACGGGTGGTTATGCCACACAGCCAGGTGCTCGGATACTCTTCCCGCCGCCGCTTCAAGAATAAATGGAGCAAAAATAGCACGTACTTCGGGTGCAATGCCTTTCATCTCAAAATCCTTCGAGTCATAGACCATCAAACGTTCAGTGAATTTCTTGCAGAACCGGATGACGCGCTCACTTACTGGACGACTGGGATCCTCACCAAGGAAAACAACTATCGGTGTGCTCTGGTCTACTACTTCAAATGGCCCGTGGAAGAATTCTGCTGCCTCGCCTGTAAAAGTGTGCATCCATTGCATCTCCATCAAAACGCAAGTGCCAAACACATAAGCGGTCGAGTAATTAGGACCAGATCCTAAAATCATCATGAAGTCGTCATCTTTGTACAAGCGCGCTTCTTCGATCGCACGCTTGTCATTTGCTTCGGCTGTATCTACCAAGGCGTTCGGTAAAGCGTTAAGGCTGCTGACAATTGTGTCGGCAATTTTCCAGTCTTCAACTTCCTTCATTACGCCAGCAATCAAACCCATCAAAATGATGAATTTGGCATAATAACCTTGGTCGCTCTTGCCATAAACAAATGTATCCTTTATGGCCTTTGCAAGGGGAGAGTCCTCAAACTGCGTAACGGCAGCCACCTTGCACGGGAAATCTTTCAGGAACTCGGCCGCCTGGACTACTTCAGGAGTAGTGCCCGAATGAGACGCAAGGACAACCAGCGAATCCGCGCCAACTTTTGCAGGCGACTGATTGATGAATTCCGCAGGGAAGTAAAGATATGTCTCCAGGATCTTTGAATCCCTGTCCAACCAATACTTAATAGCGCCCATTTCGCGATTGGGGGCGCCGCAACCTACTAAAAATACACGTCTGATTCCCTGACGCGCCAATTCCAGACCCAGGCTGAAGGCCCGATCTTTTTCGGAAACTGCTTTTTCCAGGCCTTGCACAAACGCCTTGCGATCTATTTCGATAGCCATATAACAATCCTTTCAACATTTGAATTTCATTGGTATAAGGTATATACCAATGCTTTTAAAAAAATTGCTTACAAGACCAATGTGCTCATAGATGAAAACATAACAAGACCAGGATGGTTTACAGATTTAAGATATTCAACCCGACGGTCATTCTCATCCATAACAACAGAGCGCAGCAATAACACCGGATCACCTTCGTTCAAACAAAGCAAATTGGCCTCCTCGGAGGTGGCATAACTCAGTTTCAATGTCTCACTATTGTTTGACAATTTGATTTGATAACGATTTAGCATGATTGAATATAAAGATGCAAATGGTCGTTCAAGATCATCGGCCGTCAAATCCGGTATCAATTCACGTGGAATGTAGCTGGTCTCTACACAGAACGGCAGGCCGTTCGAAGTTCGTAATCGCTGTATCATGACAACATGTTCGCCAATATGCAGGTTCAACTTCTCGGCCACTTTTAGAGGCGCTAGTATCTCCTCGAACTTGAGCAATTTTGATCCTGCCTTGCTGCCTTCCTCCGTCAGGAGTTGCGTCAAACCGACTGCAACATCCTTGCCGACACGCCGCATGACTTTTGGCTGGCGCACAAATGTTCCATTTGTCGAGCGCCGTTCCAACAAGCCGTAACGCATCAGGTTCTCGATTGCCTTCCGAACCGTCATGCGACTCACCCCTAACTGCTCAGAAAGCACTCTCTCAGATGGTATCTGCTCACCGGTTGCGTAGACCGACTCTTCAATCATTTCTTTGAGAGTCGCCTCCACCTGGAGATATAAAGGCGCATTGATTTGAATGTTCTTCCTGGCCATTTAGACCACTTCCGGCCTGGTATCTGGTATATACCAATGCCTATTATACAGATTTCTGGAAAATTTGCAAGAGGCTAAGTTGTTGAGAGCAGTAGTCGGATACAGCATAAGCAAATTTCACGCCCCATCAGTCAGGGAGCATAGATTCTAATTTGCCTCAATTATAACATTTTCCCAAAAAGAATATCGTTGTGATTATGAGCACAAACATTCAACGCTGAAGATACAATACCCCATTGTTTACTACCAACTTTCGCCATCATCGGGGCAAGATTCAACATCTGAACGCCCTTGGTTAGTCTTGCAACGATCAAGAGCGTTCAGGTGCAACGTCAAACTACACCACGACATTCACCAATCGTTTCTGCGCCACGATTACTTTCTTCAGCGCTTTTCCTTCCAGGTATTTTTTCACGGATTCGCTCGCCAGCGCCGCAGGCTTGATCTCCTCCTCGCGTGGGGACGGAGATGCGGTCGCGCACCTTGCCGTTGGCCTGCACGGGGATTTCGATGCTATCTTCCCTGCTGGCCTCTTCGTCCACCTGCGGCCGGGGCGGCTGGTGGATGGCATGGCTTGCCCAGGTTTCGACCACAGTTCTTCGACGCTTGGGGGACAACAGGGACCAGCATATATGGTCGGCGTGTCAATCCATACAATTGGCATCATCTTTTTTCAAGGAACACCTTTACGATTCGCGGGTCGAAGTGTTTGCCCGCCTGCTTTCGAATGTAACGATACGCCTTTTCGCGTGGCCAGGCATTTCCATAGGGGCGATCGGAAGTGAGCGCATCGAAAACATCAACCACAGCAAACATGCGTGCAGATAGTGGGATTTCATCGCCCTTTAGTCCGCGCGGATAGCCGCTTCCATCCCATTTTTCGTGATGGTAGTAAGGAATATCCAACGCTCGTTTCAAGTATGTGATCGGGGAGAGCATCTGGTAGGCATACAGGGGGTGTTGTCGCATGATTTCCCATTCCTCATCAGAAAGAGGCCCCGGCTTGTGCAGGATGGCGTCAGGAACACCTAATTTCCCGATGTCATGGAGCAGGGCGCCTCGCCGGAAATCCCTTTTATCTGCATCGCTCATCCCCATCTTTTCAGCAAGTTCCAAGGCCATTTCAGTCACACGCTGGGTGTGACCTTCCGTTTCCCTGTCGCGCAAATCCAGTGCGCGCGACCAGCCTTCGATGGTGGCATCATAGGCAAAAGTAAGCTCCATGTTGGAACGTTGTAAGTTTTCGAACAGGGACGCATTATCTATCGCGATGGCAGCCTGGGTGGCGAGGGTTTCGAAGTAACTGAGCCATACGGATTCAGGCTCGATCACCGCGCGATGGAAGATTTCCAAAACCCCTTTGACCTGTCCCTTAACCACCAGGGGAGTATCGTAATGCGACACGAATTCTTCCTCTGCCAGGAACGAGGCGCGGCTAAAGGTCTCTTTTCCCTGTCTCAGATCTGGACAGAAAACAGTACGATTTTCCTGAGCGGCTCGTCCCGCACATCCATTCCCGAGTCTGACATGTGACTGCTCGATGTTGCGCGTTCTGAAGCCGATAGCTGCGGCATAGTCCAGTGTGTGCGTAACAGGGTCCAGCAACAAGATGCTGGCGGCATCCACTTCCAACTCATCCTTTACGTTACTCAAAATTACATTGAGCGTGATATTTAAATCGAAATTGGCGCTGATGGCAAGATCAATCTGGTGCAAGGCGGTCAAACGATGCAATTGTTGCTCGGTCTGCTCATGGAGCGTGACGCGATGGATGGCATTGGCAGCGATATCAGCGATGGCGGTGAGCAGGCGCAAATCCTGTTCGACAAAATCTTCAGGACGGGCAACCCATAACACGCCAATCGCCTGTTCATGCGCGATGAGCGGAACGCAGATCAGGCAATGGGAATCGCCAAGCAGGTCGGGACGGTAGAAAAGCGCATCGCGGTCTGCGTGATTGGTCAGATAAGGTTCTTTATTTGTGATAACCCAGTTGCAGATTCCTTTACCGGGCGGGATTTCTAAACCTATCATTTTTTCGCCAATAATTCCGCGTCCCATTTCACAAATGAACCCACCGGTTTGCGGATCGGGCAATACCAGGACCGCCCCGTCTGCATCGAACAGGTCAACCAACTGATCGAGAATCACACTGAGGATCTCGGTTCGTGTCCTTGCCTGGCGCAAGGCAGTACTGACTGTAATGATAACTTCGCGTTCACGTTCATGTTGTTTGCGTTCGGTGATGTCCCGCACGATGATTTGCATGTAGTTCTCGCCATGAAACCGGTAGGGAACGATCGTCGCTTCCACGTCGAGCCTTGTTCCATCCATTCGAAGAAAATTTTCTTCCGCGAATAGCACCGATTCACCCGTTATTTGTATATGCTCCAAGGCCTTTTGCACGTATTCCCGGTAATCAGGCTGAACAAATTCCAAAACGGATCTTCCAACAAGATCCTCTTCGCTTTTCGCGCCGGATAGCCGCACCGTAGCCGGGTTAACTAATACGACGCGTCCCTGGCTGTATACGACAATCGCATCCGGGGATATATCAACCAACTGACGATAGCGCTCCTCACTCTCTTGCAAATTCCGATATACCAACAAACTGGATAGAGCATCGGATAATCGTCTGCCGATCTCCTGGAAGAGCCTCTCTTCCTCTAGGGTCCAAATCCGTTCATAGGAACACTGATGAACCCCGAACTGCCAGGGCTTACCCACTTTTGGATAAAGGGCCATGGACATGAAAGACTTGACATCAAAACGTTCTGCCATGTCCATCGGCAGTAGATTTGGAGTTCCTGGCCCAAATTTCACGGGGCCGTCAGTCTCCAACATGATGCGAAACGTCCTTGCGACTTCTGTGTCCACAGGAACCTCGTCCATTCCCAGTGCGAGAATGCCTGGGTATTCCGGCCGGGTGCGCTCCATGGGTGAGTACCAGGATGAAGCATCAGGATCTAATGGATACATCAGGAAAGCCCTGTCGCAGTCAAAAATAGACAGGACAATGTCAAGGACACCGCTCATCATCTGCTCGAGGTCGTTCGTCCCTTGTATAGCCCGATTAACCCGATCCATGCTTTCCAAAAATTGTAAATGGGCCTGGCGCTCGATCTCTGCCTGCTTGCGTTCGGTGATGTCCAAAAACGCGCCTACGATGCCCGCGACTTGATTGTTTTCGTCGCGAAATACATTCTTGGCAAAGATAACGGGGTGATCTATCCCGTCTTTATCCCGTACCCTGAACTCATAAACCTGCTGCTCAGGATTGCGCATCAACTCCAAATCTTTTTTGTGATAAACCTCCGCGTTTTCACTCGGCCAGAGTTCTATAACAGTTTTGCCCTTGATCTGATCAGGACCGACCCCGGTGAACTCAGCGAAGGCGTGGTTACACCCCAGATATCGACCTTCCTTGTCCTTATAGAATACCGGTGTGGGAATTGCCGACAACAAGGCTTCGTTGAACATTAGTGAGCGCGCAAGTTGTTCATGGGCGCTTTTCAACTCCTCCTCCGCCTGCTTGCGTTCGGTGATGTCTTCCATGATTGATGCCCAGCGGTACACTTCACCTGCCTCGTTTCGAACCGGAAAAATCCGGCTCGATACCCAATGCACGCTGCCATCCAGATGGATGATTCGGTGCTCTTTGCCATAGAGTATTCCCTTGGATCGTTGTTCAAGCGCCTTGAGCACCTCCTCCTTATCGTCAGGGTGAACGGCATCCATCACAATGTCCCGATTCTCATAAAAGCTCTCGCAGGTCCGTCCGGTTAATTCCTCGAAGGCGGGATTCACATAGAGCACTTGACGGGTTCGGGCATCGCGTAACCAGACGACTTCTCGAAGCGATGAGGTGATTTGGCGGAGTCTTTCTTCACCCTCCCGCAAGGCTTCTTCGGCCTCTTTGCGCTTTTTCCGATTTTCTGATTCATCCAAAGCCCGTTGGACAGCCGGTACCAAACGCGCCAACTTGTTCTTCAGCACATAATCGGTTGCGCCCTGGGTTAACCCATCAATGGCAGCATCCTCGCCCAATGTACCCGAAACAAAGATAAAGGGGATATCTGGATAATTTCCCTGCGAGAAGCGCAACGCGGATATACCATCGTAGGCAGGGAGACGGTAGTCCGCCAGGATCAAATCATATCGACCTTCGCCCAACGCCTGGCTGAATTCGCTGGCAGACTGGACTCGGGTAATGTGGGCGGCGATTCCGGCGGAATCCAAAATTGCCTGGATCAGTTCCGCATCTTTGGCATCGTCCTCCAGGTGCAGAATCTGGATTTCGTTTTCCGTTGTGGGGGGTTCCTCTATCTCGGATGACGTCATCGTGATTTCCTTATACTACCGGGAGGGGGCTCGTTGATCAGCGCCCAAAACACACCGATCCCTTTGACCGCTTCGACAAAACCTGCGAACTTGACCGGTTTTACCACATAGGCGTTTACACCAAGCTGGTAGCAGGTCTCCAGGTCCTGGGATTCGCGTGAAGATGTCAAGATAACGACCGGTATGGTTTGCAGGTTTTCGTCTGATTTGATCTGCCTGAGAACCTGGACGCCATCCAACTTCGGCATCTTGAGATCGAGCAGGATTACAACCGGGTTTCCTTCGGTTTCTCCTATGAACTTCCCCCTTCGAAACAGATAATCCAAAGCCTCAACGCCATCCCGGGCGACCATGATATCGTTTGCCAGGTTGTACTCGTTGAGCGCGGTGATCGTCAG
Source organism: Chloroflexota bacterium (assembly GCA_049323115.1). GTDB lineage: Bacteria > Chloroflexota > Anaerolineae > Anaerolineales > Villigracilaceae > JAABUE01. Next base: position 51,239 of record JBMOMP010000013.1, on the reverse strand, counting down.
TTCGATATCTTTCGGATCGTCTTCGACGAGGAGAATACGTTTGTACGCTTTCATGATCATTCTCCTTTGCCAGGTCTGGGCAATGAAAAGAAGAACGTTGCACCACCGTCGACCTTTCCTTTTGCCCAGGTTCTGCCGCCATGACGGCTGATAATGCGGCGGACGTTGGCGAGGCCGATCCCCGTACCTTCGAATTCATCGACGCGGTGCAGGCGCTGGAAGACGCCAAAGAGCTTGTCGGCATAATCCATGTCGAAACCCACGCCGTTGTCGCGGACGAAGACCGTGACTTCCGTATTCGAATCGAGTATACAACCAATTTCAATTTCTGCCTGTTGGCGCGGGCGTGTGAATTTCAAGGCGTTCGAGATGAGATTGACCAAAACAACTTTCAACATGGCTCGATCTCCTGTCGCCATGGGAATATCCCCAATCCGCCAGTTGATCTTCCTGCCCTCTGCTTCCGGTTCGAGTTCTCCAATCACCTCTTGCACCAGATTTCCAAGATCAACCTGCACTGTTGACATTTCCTGTCGTCCCATCTTGGAGAAAGAAAGCAGATCATCAATCAATGTGCCCATGCGCTTTGCTGCATCTGAAATGGTTTCCATGTAATGTTGGCTCTGTGCATCCAATTTTGTGGCGGTTTTCTTTTGGAGGAGTTCCAGGAATCCATCAATATGGCGCAAGGGGGCGCGCAGGTCGTGTGAGACGGAATAGGCAAAGGCTTCCAGTTCCTGATTGACAGCCTCCAGTTGGGCGGTGCGGTCACGAACCCGCTGTTCGAGTTCCTGGTTCAGTTTTTGAATTTCCTGCTCCGCCCGTTTGCGTTCGGTGACATCCTGAGAAAACACGGCAACGCCAATGACGGTGTCGTCCTCCGCGCGAATCGGGGTATGTGTCACTTCGAAATACAAGCGTGAAAGTCCATCCTCGCCTGAATACGCGGACTCCACATGGTGTTCTCCTGCCAGCGCCCGATCCAAATTCTGTTTTGCCTTTTCCCGATCTTCCGCGACAGTCATATATTTCAGCAAACTATGGCCGACTTGGATTTCTGCCCCATAAATTGCCTGCATGACAGCGGCATGCGCCTTATTGAAACTGGTATATCGATATTCCCTGTCTACGGAAAAGATCAACGCATTCGAACCTTCGATGATGCCATGAAGGGTAGAATACTGCTCCTGCAACATTCTTTCTGCGCGCTTACGGTCGGTAATGTCGTGCGCAATACTAAGGACGCTGACAACATTTCCGGCTGCGTCTTTCTCCGGCACATGGCGAACCTCGAATGTACGCTCGCCTATCTCTGTATCCCACTGCGCCTCGGTTTCGTTGGGAATACCCTCCTCGAAAGCACGTTGGATCAGCGCCAGAAGCACATCATTCTGTTCCGGGTTTCTGAGCAGCGGTAATTCATGCGACGTTTTACCCACAAAAGCTTCGGCCGGGATGCCGAACGCCTTTTCGACGGCAGGGTTAACGTAGATATGCCGGCCATCGCGGTCGAACCGGGCAACGAAATCCGGAAAGTTTTCAGCCAGCATACGAAAGCGCCGCTCGTTTTCTTTGATCTCATGGATGTCGCGCCCGATGGCAAGCACAGAAGCCACCTCGCCATCTGGCCCAAATTCTGGAACGAACCGTATCTGGCCCCAGTGCATCTCGCCCTGGGCCGTGCGGAAAGGCGTCTCCAAAATGCTTTCGGCGGCGGTCTCGATTGCCCGTTGCAGGTGATCGACGTATATCTGCGGAGCGTAAAGCGGCGTCTGGTCGGCTGGCGTCTTGCCAAGTACACTTTCCGTCGGACTTGTAAAAAGGCGCTGAATGGCAGGATTGACGTAGATGCGACGAAATTGCCGGTCGTAGCGAGCGACAAAATCGGGTGAGTTCTCTACGAGCGCGCGGAAGAGTTGTTCGCTGGCGAGGAGCTGCGCTTCCGCTTCTTTCCATTTGGAAATATCAAGGGTGACGCCGACCATACGGATGGGTTCTCCTGCTGCATCGCAGTAAACTTGTCCCCGCGAGGCTGTCCAATGGATCGTGCCATCCGGCCAGATGGTTCGTTTCATTTCATCATAACTGGCGCGTTCCTCTACTGCTCGCCTCAGGGCGGCGTCGACGCGTTCCCGATCTTCCGGGTGCAACGCCTGTAGGAACCGCTCGTAGCTCATCGGGGTATCGGGCGGCAGACCATAAAGCGCCAGGCACTGCGGCGACCACACAATTTCCCCGCTAACGATATTCCAATCCCACTGGCCCATCTTCGCGGCATCCAGTGCAAGTTGTAACCGTTCTTCGCTGACGCGCAATGCCTCTTCCATCTGCTTGCGCTCCGTAATGTCCTCGATCAGGGATGCAATGCGATAACCCTTTTCCGTTTCGATGGGGAAAACGGTTTGATGAAGGTAACGCTTTTCCTTGCTTGGCAGTGGATAGAACTCCATTTCGACTGGCGCGGCAAACAAGGGAGACTTGCCGGTACGCAGCGCTTCTAATATGCCGGATTTAATCGATTCGCGTCGCTCCGCAGTTTTCCGCTCCGGTGCAATGAGTTGAATCATGATGTCCCAAAGAGGCTGTCCCAGGACCTGCCTCCGTTTCAAGCCCGTCATTCTTTCGTAAGCATGGTTCCACTCGACAATATTGCCGTCCTCATCTGCCAGCATTACACCTTCTGCCGACTGTTCGATGAGGGTGCGAATTTTCTCTTCGCTTTCGCGCAAATCCTCTTCCGCCTGCTTGCGTTCGGTAAGATCGACAAACATGACAAGGTGTTTTTCGCCAATGGACGAAAGACGAAATTCGACGTAATGCTGCGAACCATCCTTGCAGGTAACTGTCGCCTCCATCGGTTCAATCTGACCTTTATCCTTGATGGCTTTTCGGACCCTCGCCTCCCATTGCAGTTTAATCTCCTCCCGATATTTTTCATCCGGGTATGCAAGCGGCCACCAGTGCGCCACATCAGGCATATCTTCGAGTGTATAACCAAATACTTCGATGAACTTGTCATTTATCGACATAACCCGTTCATCCTCGCCTGAGGATACAATCATTGCAACAGGCGAGGCATCGATCAACTGTTTAATTTGTTGTTCACTTTCCTGTAAATTCCGATACGCCAGGAGACTGGTCAGGGTATCGGAAAGCCGCCTGCCAATCTCCTGAAAAAGTCTCTCTTCCTCTGATGTCCAATCCCGCGCATACGAACATTGATGCAGTCCAAATGACCATGGTTTTCCGATGCTGGGATAAAGGGCCATGCCGATGAAAGATCGAACCCGGAAGCCCTCTGCTATCACCGTTGGCACCGGATACGCCGCCCGTGGACCAAATGTCACCGGCCCGTTGGAATTCCTCAATATTCGATATATCTCTGCCCCGACCGGATCGAGGGGAAGTTCCACTCCAATGGGAAGTACACCAGGGTATTCCGGGCGCGTTCTTTCCATGGGTACCTGCCATGTGGCAGCGTCCGGGTCGCATGGATAGACAAGCCATGCCCGATCACAATCGAACACCAATAGCAATGTGTCGAGCACGTCTTTCATCACCTGTTCCAGGTCATTCTTTCCCTGCATAGCCCGGTTGACTTGATCCATACGCTCGAAATACCAAAGGAGACCCTCTTGTTTTGTCCGCTTCCGAGGAGTCTGTTTGCTTTTCTGTGCCATTACGGCCTCCATAGGGGATTGTCGGATCTTGGTATACATATTCTGCCATATTTATTTGCGCTTTTCCACTACCAAATGACAGACACCGAAGTAATCTTAATCCTGATGCGTCTCGCTGCTTGCTGCGCCTTCTTAACAAAAGTTGCATGAATGGGGCGAAAAACACAAAAAGAAGTCAAAATTTTGTGTCGGCGCTCTTTTCGCGGCTTTCACGTCGAAGGCTTCGCGACGCCAGAAGGTCGTGTGACAGATACAGAACGCCCTTGGGGCTTTCTCGCTCCAAGGGCATCAAACTGTGGGTAGGAAGGACCCACCTGTGCATGCATCTTTGCAAAGCACGCTATCGCTACACCACCACATTCACCAATCTCTTCTGCGCCACGATCACCTTTCTTGGTTGCTTGCCCTCCAGGTATTTTTTCACAGCCTCGCTCGCCAGCGCCGCAGACTTGATCTCTTCCTCGCTGGCGTCAGCGGGGACGGAGATGCGGTCGCGCACCTTGCCGTTGACCTGCACCGGGATTTCGATGCTGTCTTCCCTGGCGGCCTCTTCGTCCACCTGCGGCCAGGGCTGTTGGTGGATGGAGTAGGGTTTGCCGAGGCGCTCCGTCCACAGTTCTTCGGCAATATGCGGGGTGACGGGCGCCATCATGCGCAGGTAAATGTCCTGGGCTTCGGCCCATTCCTGGGCGCCAGCCGCGCCGTTATCGCGCGCTTTATACAACTCGTTCAACAGTTCCATCAGGGAGGAGACGATGGTGTTGAACTCGAAATTCTCGAAGTCGCGCGTGACGTGACGCAGGGTCTGGTGGACCTTTCGGCGCAGGGTCCGCTTGGTCTCATCGGAAGCAGGCCCGGGCGTAGATGGATCCGTGAACAGCGTCCACACACGGCGCACCCAACGAACCGTCCCTTCGATGCCCTGCGAGTTCCATGGGCCGCCCATGTCCCAGCGGGCGAAGAACATCAGGTAGGCGCGCACGGTGTCGGCGCCGTATTTCTTGACCAGTTCGTCCGGCGCGATGACGTTGCCGCGGCTCTTGGACATTTTCTCGTGGTCTTCGCCCAGCACCATGCCCTGGTTGCGCAACTGGGACATCGGCTCGGAGCCTTCCGTGACACCCATATCGCGCAGCGCCTTGTGGAAGAAGCGCGTGTAGATGAGGTGCATGGTGGCGTGTTCGATGCCGCCGGTATAGATGTCCACCGGCATCCAGTAATCGTATTCGGCCGGGTCGAAGGGGCCTTCGTGATACGCCGGGCTCAAGTAACGCAGGTGATACCACGACGAGCACATGAAAGTGTCCATGGTGTCGGTTTCGCGCGTGGCCGGGCCGCCGCACACCGGGCAGGTCGTGTTCTTCCAGGTGGGGTGCAGTTTGAGCGGGCTTTCGCCGGTCGGTTTCCACTCCACGTCATCGGGCAGCAGCACGGGCAGTTGAGCATCCGGCACGGGGTTCCAGCCGTCTTTCTCGCAGTAGATCATCGGGATGGGCGCGCCCCAGTAGCGCTGGCGGCTGATCAGCCAGTCGCGCAGGCGGTAGTTGATGGCTTCCTTGCCGACGCCCTTTGCCTCGATCCAGTCGATGGCAGCGGCGATGGACGGGTTCTTGCGTCCCTTTTCTTCGTTGACCAGTGTGCCGTTGATCGGGCCGGAGTTGATGATCTTTCCGGGACCGATATAGGCGGCCTCGGCGATGGCCTTTTCCGCATCTTCCTGACCCTCGGGCTGGATGACCGGGATAATGGGCAGGTCGAACTTCCGGGCGAAGGCGTAGTCGCGCTCGTCGTGCGCCGGCACGGCCATGATGGCGCCCGTGCCGTAGGACATCAGCACGTAATCCGCGATCCAGATCGGGATGCGCTCGCCGTTGACCGGGTTGATGGCGTAACCGCCGGTGAAGACGCCGGTCTTCTCTTTGTCGGTGGCCTCGCGCTCGATATCGGACTGGCGGGCCGCCTGCTCCTTGTAGGCCTGCACCTCGGCTTTCCTGTCGGCGGTGGTGACCACTTCCACCAGCGGATGCTCAGGCGAGAAGACCATGAAGGTGGCGCCCCACAGCGTATCCGGGCGTGTCGTAAATATTTCAATATCGTGATTGCCTGTTTCTGTTTTGAATATCACAGAAGCGCCTTCCGAGCGCCCGATCCAGTTGGTCTGCAAGGTCTTGACGCGCTCCGGCCAGTCGATGTTGGAGAAATCCAGCAGTTCATCAGCATACTTGGTCGTGGTAAAGAACCACTGCGCCAGGTCCTTCTTGATGACCGGCGTGCCGCAGCGCTCGCAGTGACGGTCATCGCCCCACACCTGCTCACGCGCCAGGGTGGTGTTGCAGTTCGGGCACCAGTCCACCGGCGACATCTTGCGGTAGGCCATACCATGCTTGTACAACTGGCTGAAAAACCACTCGCTCCAGCGATAGTATTCCGGGTCAGAAGAGACAGCCTCGCGCTCCCAATCGAACATGGCGCCCATGCTGCGCAACTGGGCGCGCATGCGCTCGATGTTCTTGTACGTCCACTCTTTGGGGTGGATGCCGCGCTTGACAGCCGCGTTCTCGGCCGGCAGGCCGAAGGCGTCGAAGCCCATCGGGAACAGGACGTTATATCCCTTCATACGCATAAAGCGGGCGCGCGCGTCCGAGGGCGTCATGGCATACCAGTGACCGATGTGCAGGTCGCCGGAGGGATACGGCAGCATGGTCAGCGCGTAAAACTTGGGACGGCTCTCGTCGATCACGGAGCGGTACAACTGGTCCGCTTCCCATTTTTCCTGCCATTTCTTCTCGATCTTTGCATGGTTGTAGGCAATATCTGTCATTCGCGCCTCGATAAAAAAAATTCCTTCATCCACTCAGGGACGAAGGGTTGCCTTCGCGGTACCACCCGGAATTGTCTAACACCAGGCTTGTCGAACATGTTAGACCACTCTTTATGCTGTAACGGGCATCCCCGGCGCTGACTACTTGGGTTCACCGGCGCAGTCCTCTTGCGAGGGACAGGCGAGTTCGGTCTTCTTGCATGGCATTCCCGTTTGATGCCGTTGAAGGGCTTCCACCTCGCTCTCCCTTCTCGCTGACGGGATGACCTACTACTCCTGTCATGACTTTTGTTGAGGCAGGCCTTGCGCCTACCCGCTGTTCGGGCGGGTGCAAGCCCCGCCCCTACGTTGTGTGGACCCAGGGGGATTCGAACCCCCGGCCTCCTCAATGCCATTGAGGCGCGCTCCCAGCTGCGCTATGGGCCCGGGCTTTCAGTAATCAAATCAGTTGTCAATTTACCAGTGTCCAGTGACTGATTACCGAACACTGGTCACTGAACAGTGGACCTGAGGGGATTCGAACCCCTGACCTCCTCAGTGCGATTGAGGCGCGCTCCCAACTGCGCTACAGGCCCGCTTACAGGGCGAACGTTATTCTACCTGAGGGGCATAGGGATGTCAAGACACGCGCTCCCTTCAAAAAATGAAAGCGATGCACCGGTAACGCGTACCCTTGACGTATCAACTTTCTCCATGATACACTACGGCGGCTTTTGAAAAAAGCAAATCTTACGAAAGGAGACGCACGATGATATTGACCATGATTTACATCCCCTGCACGCGCGCTGCCGCTGGCGGCGACGCTGTCTTACCTTCTCGGAGTGCGTCTGTTGATTCGTAAGATACACGCATTGTGATCTACGGCCACGGAGCGCTCCCGCCCGTGGCCTTTTTCTTTGCCTCTTCCCTGGCGGCCATGGGCGACCCCGTGGCCGTTTTGTTTTGTATAAGAAGGTGCATTATGCTAAACATCCATACCCCGCTCTTCGAAGCCCCCGAAATCCGGCTGGGCCCGATAGATTACGAAAAGGACCCCGAAGTGGAGTCCCGCTGGACGCACGACAGCGAGTTCATGCGCCTGATGGAATTGAAACCGGTGCGCGCGCTCGCCCCAGCGCTGGTGAAAAAACAATATGAAGCCCTGGAGAAGGAGATCGAAGAGGACAAGAACCTCTTCTATTTCACCATCCGCGCCCGCGAAGACGACCGTCTGTTGGGCAAGGCCATCCTCGAATGGATCGACTGGAACAACGGCAACGGCTACGTACGCTTGGGGATCGGCTCGAGCGAAGACCGGGGCCGGGGTCTCGGCGCGCAGGCCCTCGGTCTGTTGTTGCGCTTCGCCTTCGCCGAATTGAACCTGTTCCGCGTGACCATCGTCATCCCGGAATACAACCAGGCCGCCATCGCCCTGGCCTGCAAGTTCGGCTTCATCGAAGAGGTCCGCCGCCGTAAGGCCATCCTGCGGGATGACCGCGCCTGGGACCTGCTGGCCTTTGGCCTGTTGCGCGACGAATGGGCCGCGCAGGCGGGTGGGTAGGAGGGCGCGATGGAAAACCTGTTCAAAGGAAAACTCGTCCGCCTGGCCGGGATCGACCCCGAAGAAACCAGCAAGTCCTTCGCGCAATGGAACCGCGATTCGGAATACATGCGCCTGCTGGATACTGACCCGCCGCGCCTGCACTCGGCCAAAGCCATCAAGGAATGGCTGGAAAAAGAACTCGAAAAAGCAACCGAACTGTACTGGTTCACGATCCGCGCCCTGGAAGATGACCGCCTGCTCGGCGACATCGAACTGACGGTCATCAACTGGGGCAGCCGCGAGGCCTTTGCCGGCATTGGTATCGGCGCGCGCGAGTTCTGGGGCAAGGGCTATGGCACGGAGGCCATGTACCTGTTGCTGCGCTACGCCTTTACCGAACTCAACCTGCGGCGCGTCTCGCTGACCGTCTTCGAGTTCAACGAACGCGCCATCCGCTCGTACGAAAAAGCCGGCTTCCGGCTGGAAGGACGCCAGCGCCAGGCCATCCAACGCGAGGGCCGCCGCTGGGATATTTTCTACATGGGAATTTTGCAAGAAGAATGGATGGAAAGAAATGGCAATTCGACTGGACCTGATTGACGAACACATCGACGCGCTCTCCCCCATTGGGATAGCCCCGGTCAGACCTGACCCCGGCCTGCCCCCAAATCCCCGCAGGAGACTCCCGCCCTTCGAGATCCGCCCGGCCGCCTGGCCCGACCTGGAAGCGGTAGCGCAACTGATCCTCGACGTGTGCACCAACGATGGCGACCCGACCGTTGCCGTCTCGCCCGAAGGACTACGCGAGCAATGGGAAACGCCGGGATTCACGCTCGAAACCGATGCCTGGGTAGCGGCCACACCCGGTGGCCGCGTCATTGGCTACGAAGAACTTACCAACCGGTATGCCCACGCCGCCCTGGAAGGCGATGGCTATGTCCATCCTGATTTCATGGGCCAGGGCATTGGCACTGCCCTGCTGCGCGCCCTGGAAACACGCGCCCGCGAGCAGGTGGAACTGGCTGGACCCGGATACCGCGTCTCCATCCAGAACGCCATGGCAATCGGCGATAGGACAGCGCGCGAAATGCACGAGGCGGAAGGCTACCAGGCAGTGCGCTTCATGTGGCGCATGGAGATCCACCTGGCGGCGGCGCCGCCCCCTCCTGCCTGGCCGCAGGGCATCGAATTGCGTCCCTTCGATGTGCAGGAACACGATTACCTGGTCTACCAGGCGCACCAGGAAGCCTTCCACGACCACTGGGGCTTTGTGCCCCGACCCTATGAATTCTGGCAGCACCACAAGACAGGGAGTGAAACCTTCGACCCGGCATTGTGGTTCATTGCCTGGGATGGGGATGAAGTGGCAGGATACGCGCTCTGCTACTACCATCTCGAAAATTGCTGGGTCGGCACGCTGGGCGTGCGCCGCCCCTGGCGCAAACGCGGGCTGGGGCTGGCGCTGTTGTATCACGCCTTCGGCGAGTTCTATAAGCGCGGCGCAACGCTCGTCATGCTGGGCGTAGACGCCGAAAATCCCAACGGCGCGACGCGCCTGTACCACAAGGTGGGGATGCAGGTGGCTTCAGAATACGTCTACTACGAAAAAGAACTGCGTCCCGGACGAGAACCGGAAGAACTGGAAAATCAACCGGAGAATGCAAAATGAAAAAAACACCCTACGAACTGGACCTGGAACTGATCCACCTGCCTGAGGGCTACAGCACGCGCGGCGCCAGGCTGGAAGACGTGGAAGCCTCGCTGGACCTGCACAACCAGTGGTCGCGCACGGTCATCGGCGAGGACGAGATCACCGATGCCGGCGCCATCCGCAACGAATGGCTCTCGCCCGGCTTCGACCCGCAGCGCGATATCCGCCTGGTGATCGCTCCGGACGGCAAACTGGTTGGGTACGTCGAAGCCTGGACGACTTTCAAGCCGCCCGTGCACCCCTGGATCTGGGGACGGGTACACCCGGATTATGGCGGCAAGGGCATCGGCACCTACATGCTGAAGTGGGCAGAATACCGCGTCAAACAAGTCATAGACGACCTGCCTCCCGACCTGCGCTTTGCGCCGCGCGTGGGCATCTTCAGCCAGGCGACCGGGAGCAAGAAACTGTTCGATGACATGGGTTATCGCTACATCCGCAGTACATACGATATGCTGATCGAAATGGACGCGCCCCCGCCCGCGCCTGCCTGGCCGCAGGGCATCACCCTGCGCACGTACGACCCCGAAACAGACGCCGAAATGGTCTATCGCGCCGACCAGGACATCTTCCGCGACCATTTTGGGTTCGTTTCATCGCCCTTCGACGAAGGATTCGCACGCTATAAACACTTTATGATCGAGTATGAGGGCTTCGACCCGTCCCTGTGGTTCCTGGCAATGGACGGGGACGAGTTGGTCGGTATCTGCCTGTGCAAGCCAACCTGCCTGGAAGATCCGGACATCGCGCATGTCAATGACCTGGGCGTGCGCCGTCCCTGGCGCAAACGCGGGCTGGGACTGGCCTTGCTGCAACACAGTTTCGGCGAGTTCTACCGGCGCGGCAAGCGCAAGGTCAACCTGGGCGTGGACGCCGAAAACCTGACCGGCGCGCTGCGGCTGTACGAGAAGGCCGGGATGCACGTCCAAAGGCAGTTTGACATATTCGAGAAAGAGTTGCGCCCTGGCAGGGAAATCAGTGTACAATCGCTGGGAGACTAGTTCGAGAAACCCCTGGGACACGGATGCGCGGAGGATACGATTCCGCCCGGAACAGACGGCAAAATCCGTTCACGCCGTGACGTCCGTGTCCAGATCAAGGAGAATATCATGAACCTGCGTTGTATGTATTGCCAGACCATGTTCGGGATCAGCCGTGAAGCCATGTTGATCGGCTTGCAAACCATGCAGGCCGAATCCCTATCGCACTACGACTTCCACTGCCCGAAGTGCCGCCGCGCCAACCGCGTGGAGCGCGCCAAACTGGAGCGCGCCAACCCGAACTGGCAGGAGGCGGTCAAAGCCATACCACTTCGTGGCACTTTGGCAGCGGAGACCGTGAGCGCGGAAAAAGAGGCGTCCCCGGCCAAGAAAGAGCCCAAGTTGGCCGCCCCAAAGAAGGCCAAGACCGTGACAGAAAAGAAACCCGCCGCAAAGGGCAAAACGAAATGACCGTCCACGCGGTGTTCTTCGACCTGGGCGGCGTGATCGTGCGCACCGAATACCAGGCCCCGCGCCAGCGCCTGGCAGAGCGCCTGGGCATGGAATACGCAGACCTGGAAAAACTGGTCTTTGCCAGTTCGAGCAGCCGGCAGGCCTCGGTGGGACAGATCAGCGCCGAGCAGCACTGGGAAACCGTCACCAAACGGCTGGGACGGCCGGTCGCCGAGGCGCAGACCATCCGCGAGGAATTCTTCGCCGGGGACATCGTGGACCACGACTTGCTGGCGTTCATCCGCGCGCTGCGCCCGCGCACCTACACCGGCGTCATCTCCAACGCCTGGCCCGACCTGCGGGAATACATGGTCAAGCGGAAATTCGACGACGCCTTCGACCATATCGTCATCTCGGCGGAGGTGGGGGTGATGAAGCCCGAAGCGCGCATCTACCAGGTTGCGCTGGAGCAGGCCGGGGTGAGTCCGAGCGAGGCGGTCTTCGTGGACGATATGCCCGCCAACATCGAGGGCTGCCAGGCGGTGGGCATGCGCGGCGTCCATTTCCGCACCCCGCAGCAGGCGCTGGGAGAGTTGAAGGAAATGCTGAATAAATGATGGTGTAAAATAATCCTATGAACAGGAAAGTGCCCCTGCAGATCCGGAAATTGATGCAAGAGTTGAAGGCAGGGCTGCTCCGCATTTACGGGGAGCAGTTGAAAGGCGTGTACCTGTATGGCTCTTATGCGCGCGGGGATTATCATCCCGGCTCGGATGTGGACGTGATGATTCTACTGAAGGACTATAAGAATTACTGGAACGAGCAGAAGAAAATCAGCCAATTGGCAAGCGACGTGTCCTTGGAATATGATGTCACGGTGAGTTGCATTTTCATCAAAGAATTACAGTGGGAGAATGAGCGCGACGAGAGACCACTCATCTACAATATCCATAAAGAGGGATTGCCTGCATGAGGGAATATGCCAGTAAACTGCTTGGCAAGGCTTTGGACGCCATTGAGGGCGCTGAGGCATTATTGGATGCTGGCAAGGCTGAAATTGCGGTCGGACGTGCTTATTACTCCATGTTCTACGTTGCTGAGGCTTTGCTGTACAACGAACTCGATTTGAAACTCAACCAGCATGGACAGGTCATCGCGGCATACGGAAAACATTTTGCCAAGACGAAACAACTTGATCCAACGTTTCACCGTTGGCTGCGCGATGGTTTTGAAACGCGCATTACTGGGGACTATGGTGTCGACACGGGAATAGAAGAGGAAATCGCCTCGAATATGATCAACCAGGCGCGCGAATTCCTCCAAGCCGCAAAAGCGTATTTGGAAAAGCAAGGATAGAGGTGCCTCCATGACCTTCTCCCCCGTCAACTACTCCCAGCAAGACCCGCAGTGGAAAGCCGTCAAGATCGGCGCCAGCGGCGAGACCATCGGCCACGTGGGCTGCGCGCTCACCAGCGTCGCCATGCTGGTCAGCGGGCACGGCTACCCCGAGACGCCCAAGTCGCTCAACGCCAAACTCAAGGCCAAAGGCGGCTTCGTGGACGCATCCATCATCTGGGGCGCGATCACGAGCATCTACCCGCAAGTGGTCTACAAGACGCTCGCGCTGTGCCGCGATACCGCCGCGCCGCTCGCGCAGATCGACGCCTCCCTGGCCGCCGGCCAGCCGGTGGTGGTCGAAGTGGACAGTTCGCCCAAAGCCGGCCTGCAAACGCATTGGGTGACGCTGTACGCCCGCCAGGGCGACGACTACCTGATGCTCGATCCCTGGCCGCACCCAACCGAGAGCGGGCAGGAGGTGCTGCTCACGCCCCGCTACAGTCACGGCAAACCGCTCAAGAAGACCATCACGGCGGTCGTCTTCTACGAGTGCAAGCAGGGTGGATCGGGAACGGAAACGACCACCACCGACGAGACGCCGTCCGAGGCCGGGACGTACGTCCACATCCCGGTCACGGTGGAGGCCGGTCTGCGCCTCAGGACCCAGCCGACGGTTGCTTCCGATACCCTGGCCATCCAGCCGCCCGGGGCCGACCTGCGCATCGTCGAGCCGCTGGAGGTGGCACTGCCCAAGATCGGCGTCTACGACCAATGGATTCGCGTGCGCGACCGGCAGGGACGGGAAGGCTACGTGGCCGCCTGGTACGTGGAGCAGGGGCCGGTCGTGGCGGGGCCGTCCACGCCGGGAACGAGCGCAGGGGCGACTCCGCCTCCCATAACGGAGGCAAGCCCGAGGGAGTCCGAAGCGGCGCCTGTCCCCGAACCCAAGCCGGAGGAACTGGTCGTCTACGTCTCCCAGGCGGTGGGCGCGTCTGGCCTGCGCATCCGCAAGACCGCCAGCAAGGGCGGGGCGCTGGTGGCGGTCGCAAAGGCCGGCGCGGCGTTGACTGCCCTGGAAAAGCCGCAAAAGGCCAAGCCCAAGATCGGCGCGGCGGGCAAGTGGCTGCATGTAGCGAACGCCAAGCGGCAGCGCGGTTACGTGGCGGCCGAGTTTGTGACCGCCGAGCCCGGCGCGCCGGTCTCGTTCGAAGTGACGGCGGCGGAGGAACTGACCGTGTACGTCTCCAACCTGGCAGCCGCCGGGCTGTGGCTGCGCGGCGCGCCTGCGATGGATGCCGCTACGCTCAAGGTTCTTCCGGCGAGCGCGGCGCTGACGGTTCTGGAAGGAACGGTAGAAAGCATCGGCGTCTACGGCCAGTGGCTGAAGGTGCGCGACGCGCAAGGGGCAGAGGGCTACGTGGCGGCCTGGTTCGTGCGGACATAGGGCGCTTTCGGGCAGCCTCATGCAAGATGAATTGTTGAAGCAAGCCGCCAGGCTCATCCGCTCTGGTCAAACACAGCCGGCCAAGACGATCCTCGAAGGCCTGCTCAAGACCGACCCGAAAAACATCACGGCCTGGTTCTGGTACGCTGAAATATTCCCGACCGTCGAGCAACGCATCCGGGTGCTGGAAACCTGCCAACGGTTCAACGCCGGGGCGCCCCAAGTGCAGCAGGCGCTGGATGCCTTGCGCGCCAAGCAGGCCAGGGAGGTTACGCCTGCTCCCGCGCACCCACAGACGCCATCCAGGCCGCCGGTCAGCGAGGAAGCCAGTCGGCGGGAAATTCCCGCAAACCAAGAACCGTCTTATAAGAATGCGAACCAGCCGAAGCGCAGGGGGACTTCCTGGTTTATATGGGCGTTGGCAGGCCTGCTGATTGTATTGTGTATCGGCGTTGGCATTTATGCTGTCGATACCATGCCCGCCAATCCCGCTGACCATCGCTTTACAGGGACGTACGAGTATTACCTGTACGCGCCCAAGGCGTATACGCCCGACCGCGCCTGGCCTGTGTTCATCGGAATCCATGGCGCGGGCGGCTCAGGTCTCGATTGCTGGAATTGGTGGCAGTCGTATGCAGAAGAGGAAGGCTTCATCCTGGTATGCCCATCCATCCCGAATTCAGGAGGCGGCTGGTACCAGGAAGATGGCGAGACCGCATTATTTTGGGTCATCAACCAGGTCAGGGCGCAGTACCATACGGAATCGCGTTATTTCCTGGCCGGTTTTTCTGCCGGGGCAACGTTCGTGGAAGCCGCCAGTTTCCGATATCCACGACTGGCAACAGGCGTCGCGATCCTCTCGGCGGGTACTTTTTACCCCGTGAACCTGGAGTCACAACCGGCCTCCTATCTTGTCGTCATTGGAGGCGCGGATGATCCCACCAGCGTCAAAAATAGTCGAACTTTCGCATCCGTCCTGGAACAAAATGGGTTCAGCGTCGAATACCACGAATTACCGGGCGTCGGGCACACCCTCACACGCCAGGGAAGAAGCCTGACCATTGACCATTTTCGAAAGGTAAAATGAAAAAACGCCCACCCGCCTCGTCCGCCCTGTTTGCCTGGTGCGTCCTGACGCTGCTCGTGCTGGCCAGCCTGGGGGGGCTGTGGCTGTGGCGCGGAGGGGACGGCTTCGAACTCGCCATCCAGCGCGGGCCGATCAGCAACCTGCCGGTCACATTGGCAGCGGTCGCCATGACCTGGCTGCTGGGCGGCTCTTTCCTCTTGCTTCTTTCTTCCGGGCGCATCCACTCCAAAAACGCTTTTACCTATGCCGGTTTCTTCCTCGTAGCGCTGGTCTACCTCAACCTGTTGCGCGAGCGCCCCGAATACGGCGACATCGTGTACTACACGCGCGCCGCCTTCGACCTGGCGGGCGGCAACCCGCTGCCGCCGCAATATTTCTACCCGCCGCTGTGGGCCGCGCTGCTGGCCTGGCTGACGCCGCTGGGCGAGGACGGTCTGTTCCTGGCCGTATGGCTGTTCAACCTGCTAGGACTGCTCGCGTTCTACTTCCTGCTCGGCAGGCTGCTGGAACGCTACGGCTTTCCCTCCCCGCTGGCCGCGCTGGCGACAACCGCCTTCATGCTGGCCAATGCGCCGCTCCTGCGGACGATGGTCTACATGCAGGTCAACCTGCATGTGTTGAACGCGGTCTTTCTCAGCCTGCTCTTGTTCCGGCGCTCCCCGGCATTTTCCGCGCTGACGATGGCGCTGGCGGTGCATCTCAAGGCCTCGCCGGCCGCGCTGGTACTGGCCTTCCTGCTGGCCTGGGACCTGCGCTGGCTGGCCTGGGCGGCTTTCTGGATGTTTGCGGTGGGACTGCTCCCGGCGGCCGGCTTCGGCTTTTCCCCCTACCTGGACTTCTTCCACAACGCGCTCGGGCTGGCGGCCGGGCACGGACTCAGTTTTCGCGAGACCTCCTTCGACGGGCTGTTTACTGCGCTGGGCGAGTTCCTGAACCTTGCCCCGGCGCTCGTCCGCATCGGGGTCTATCTCTGCAAGGCGGCGCTGTTGGCGGCGGCGTTATGGGTGATGCGGCGGAACGTCCAGCGCGAGACGTTTGTCTCCGGTTCGGACGCGCGCCCCTACAACGCCATCCCGTCGCTGCTCATCCTGATGACGTTGGCCTCGCCCATCCTCTGGGAGCATCACGGCGTCTTCGTCGGACTGTCGTTCCTTCTTCTGCTGAAAAAACTGGACTCTCCGTTCGAGTGGGCGTGGTTCGGCTTCGCCTATTTCTTCGAGTTCCTGCTGCCGACCTTCGATTTCTTCCCCTGGTCGTACGGGAGGCTGGTCGCGCCGCTGGTCGTGCTGGGCCTGACCTGGAAGGTTGCCGGGCGAGGGGAGGATTCATCACTCTTTGAACGCGCCAGGCGGTGGCTTGCGAAAATTCCCAAATTCTGATTTTATCACCAAAAATATTGGTTGTATAACCAAAGGTAGCACCCCACTAAAGCGTGGTAGTGCATAAACCTTGCGAAAAAAGGGGTTCACAGGCAAACTCGTGCGACTTCCAAATCGTGCGAGGCGCCCATGAACCCCGAGGAACAATTTTGCCCGAACATTGATTGTCCGGCAAGAGGCCAAACAGGAAAAGGCAACATTCAAATTCATAGTCAGAGAGACGAGCGGTGCATGTGCAATGTGTGCGGTCAGACCTTTACAGTCACCAATTGGTTGCTTCTACAACTTCTGCGACTTTCATCATAGCCTGCGCTTGAAGTTGTCTGTTGGCTCTTCCGGTCATCATTGGGTTCAGCGTACTCCTGCCATTGCTGCTGGACTGACCGACCATCAGTGGACACCTGTCGAGTTGTTCCTTTTCAAGGTTCCTCCACCCCGCTGGAAACTGCCTAAACAGCGCGGTAGACCTTCACTCGCCGTCCTACAACTGGCTCACCAATGGGCTAGTTGACCAGGTGACACCAGCAAATGGTATCACCGCAGTTAAACGTGATTGTGTCGTTGTTGCCAAACTGATCCACGAATTCCCGCCAATCTACACTAATCAACCGTAAATTACCCGTAAGACACCTGAAAATTCGTGAAAATTGGTGGGGAAGACCTTTGCCATGCCTAGGTATAGCCCTATTGGTATAGGGATGCAGTTACATTTTTGTCCAATTTCGAAAATGCGTCTATAATTCAATTACAGCGATTTCAGCCCTGACAACCAAGCGCTGGCTCCTATGTCCACTGTTGATGAGATCAAATCCCGCATCGATATCGTAGACCTCGTCTCGGAGGCAGGCGTGAAGCTGCGCAAAGCCGGTCGCAATTATACGGGCTTTTGTCCGTTCCACGACAATAAGCGCACACCTGCCTTTGTCGTCTGGCCTGAGACGGGGACATGGCGTTGCTTCGGCGCATGTAACGAGGGCGGCGACATCTTCAAGTTCGTGATGAAACGGGAGGGCATTGACTTCCGGGAAGCGCTGGAAAAACTGGCCGCGCGCGCGGGCGTGCAGGTGGAGTCCTACCAGCGCGAAACGCCCGAACAGAAAGAAGCGTACGATCACCTGCGCGAATTGCTCGAAGAAGCGCTGATCTTCTATCGCGGTCACTTGCTCGCCAACGCGGATGTGTTGTCCTACCTGCGCGAAAAGCGCGGACTGGGCGACGCAACCATCGAGACCTTTGGTCTGGGCTACGCGCCTCCCGGCTGGGACAACGCCCTCAAGCACTTCACCCAGCGTGGCTACTCCGAACAGGATCTGATCGATTCCGGCCTGCTGACCGTCCGCGAAACCGACCACCCTGCCAGTTCCCAATCTGTATACGATAGATTCCGCCACCGCATCATGATCCCCATCCGCGACGAGCAGGGGCGCATGGCCGGCTTCGGCGCGCGCATCGTGGATCCCGACGACATCCCCAAGTTCCTCAATTCGCCCGAGACGCCGGTCTTTTCCAAAGGGCGGTTGCTCTACGGCCTCGACCGGGCGCGCAAACCTATCCGGGTGGCAGACCAGGTCGTAATCGTCGAGGGCTACCTGGATGTGATCGCTGTCCACCAGGCAGGCTATGAGAACGTCGTCTCGCCGATGGGCACGGCGTTGACGGAAGACCAACTGCGCCTGCTCAAACGGTTTACGCGCAAGATCGTGCTGGCGCTCGACCCGGACGCTGCCGGGCAGAAAGCCGTGCTGCGCGGTCTGGACGCCGCCCGCCAGGCGATGGACCGCGAGGGCGAACTGCGCTTCGACGCGCGCGGCCTGCTGCGGAACGAAGCGCGTTTGCAGGCCGACCTGCGGGTTGCATCCATGCCTGACGACCTCGATCCTGATGAGATCGTGGCGCGCGACCGGGATGAATGGGCGCGGTTGATCGAGGCCGCCAAGCCCATCGTGACGCACGTCATGGAGACGCTGGCCGCCGGGCAGGATTTGAACAACCCGAAAACCAAGGCGAGCATTGCGGCGCAGGTTGCGCCGCTGATCGAAGACCTGCCGGACCCGGTGGAGCGCGATACCTACCGCCAGCAGTTGGCGCGTTTCCTGAAGGTAGATGAGCGCTCGTTGGTCGGCAGGCAGGCCCAGGCTCCGAGAACGAGGCGACCCAGGTCGCAAGCAACAGACGGGCCCCAGCCGTCCAATCTGCCAGCGGCGATTCCCGCCAGCCCATCCTACAAGACGGAGGCCTATTGCTTGGGCATCCTGTTCCGCAAGCCGGAACTGCTCTACCGCCTCGACCGCCAGTTGCAGGAGGCCGGTTTACAGCGACTCATCCTCGAGGATTTCGAGTATACTGACCACCAGGTATTGCTGAGACTCATCCGCCAATCCCTGGAGCAGGATGCGATTGACCATCATCAGTATGTGCTCAACCGGTTGCCCGAATCGCTCCAGGATTTAGCCCACGAGTTGGACCAGCAAATGCAGAACCTTGACCCTGTTGAAGAGCGCGTGCTGGAAGAGTTGCAGCGCAGCGTCATCAAATTACGCCGGATGGGGTTGAGTGAAAGCCTGAACCAGTTGCGTTTCATGCAAGAAGACGCCCAACAGCAGGGTGACCTGAAAGCAACCCCATACCAGCAACAGGTGTTGCAACACACAAGATTGTTACGTGACCTTGACCAGGCTGGAAGGAAGTTGTCATTACGCCGAGCCGATTAATGCTATGACCCGCAAAGCCAAAGCGAAACCCAAGTCTGTCCCCAGGCCTCGCCCGCCGCGTTTCCCGGCCAGTAAAGACGCGCCGTTGAAAACCGCGCAGGCTGTTTTACCTGCTGAGGAAGAACTGGACGATGTGATCGACCTGAACGACGAAGATGTAGAAGATATGGTCGAACCAGATGAAGACATCCTGGTCCAGGCGGATGAACTCGAAGAGGACGATGAGCCTTTCATCCTGAGGACCCCTGAACTGGCCGCAGAACTATCCGAGGATCCGGTGCGGCTGTATTTGCGTGAGATCGGCCAGGTGAAACTGTTGGATTCGGATAGCGAGTTCCGCCTGTCTACGGTCATCGAGGCGCATCGCTTCGTGGAAGTCGTTCTGCGGCGGCCCAGGAAGCGGGGTGTTTCAGCGGTTGGTATGGTGTATCGCGCGGTCATCAGCGAATTGCTTACTTCATGGGGACGGTTGGCGGAGGATGCTCGCCGCCTCAACAGGGAACTTCCCGACCTGTCGTTGGTGCTTGCAGAAGCCCAGTCACTGCACGCCGGGTGGGAAACCGATACACCTTCTTACTTGCGCGCCTATCTTGATAACGGCCTGTGGGGGCAAGACCCCGCCTGGGACAGCATGGTGCGTAAGGCCTTCAGCGTCTTCATGTGCCTGTACCTGCTTCCGCCAGGATTTGCGGACTGGCTGATGGGCTACCTCCAGCAGAATCACGCCTTGCCGGTGTTGCGCACCTTCCAGCGCAACTTATCTCCCGATCCAGACCTGGACAATGAACTTGCCGCTGTTAGATCAAGGGCCGACGGCGCCAACCACGCCCTGATCCGCGCAAACCTGCGCCTGGTGGTCAGTGTAGCCAAACGTTACCTGGGGCGGGGCATCTCTTTCCTTGACCTGATCCAGGAAGGCAACCTGGGACTGCTGCGGGCGGTCAAAAAATTCGATCCGCGCCGGGGCTTCAAGTTCAGCACTTACGCAACCTGGTGGATCAGGCAATCCATCAACCGTTCGATTGCCGAGCAGGCGCGCACCATCCGCATCCCGGTGCATTTGTTCGAGTCGATCACACGCATCCTGCGCGCGCAGCGCCAGTTGACCCAGGAATTGGGACGCGATCCTACCAATGAGGAGTTGGCGCTCGAGGTGGGTTACCTGCCCACCGCGGATGTGCAGTCCATCCTGCGCGCCCAGGCCGAAGCGAAGCCGCTCGACCCAGCCGTGCAGCGGCGCTGGGAATACGCCACGCAAAAAGTGGACCGCGTTTTGCGCTCGGCGGAAGAGCCTGTCTCGCTCGAAGGCCCGGTGGGTGACGAGGACTCTAGCCAGTTGGGCGATTTCATCGAAGACGAAGACGCCCCTGAGCCGCTGGACGCCGCCTCGCGCGAAATGCTCCGTGAACAGGTGCAGCGCGCGCTGACGGCGCTTTCCGACCGGGAGCGCCAGGTGCTGGAATTGCGCTTTGGGTTGTTGGATGGCAAGGATCACACCTTGGAAGAAGTGAGCCGCTATTTCAATGTCACCCGCGAGCGTATCCGCCAGATCGAGGCCAAGGCGCTCCGAAAGTTGCGGCATCCTACACGCAGCCGGCATTTGCGCGATTACCTGGGTTGATGGGGCAGGGTTCTTTTGCACGATCATTGGTCATTGATGTCTTTGTAAGCGGCGCTTTGTGAAATTTGTCACTTGTATAATCTGCTAAAATACCTTATGATATACTTGTTGAACATGGCAGAATAAACACACAATAAAGCAGTATATATCTTAGATCCCAAGCACCTGCCTTTGAAAAATTAGTCAATTCGCCAACGTTGCAGTACGAGAATACGCATCATCGAAGAGGTGTCTATGTTGCTTGAATATCTCGCCATTGCTGTTTTAATTGCACTGGCAACTTTAGTCGCTTTGATCGCTATTGGTCTGGGGGAACTATTCGGACCGAAGAAGAAGATACAACAAAAATATATGCCCTATGAATCAGGTATGCAGCCTTATGGGCCGGGGACCCGGCGCATGCCGGTGCGCTTCTACCTGATTGCGGTACTGTTCATCCTGTTCGATATCGAGGTTGTGTTCTTCCTTCCCTGGGCGGTTGTCTTCAGGCGGCTCGGCTTGTTCGGGCTGATCGAGATGGTCATCTTTATTGTTATCTTGCTGGTGGGTTACTTTTATGCGTGGAAGAAAGGAGCCCTGGAATGGGAGTAGAACAAAAACTCGGTAATATGGGCATCGTGACCACAACCTTGGAAGACGTGGTCAATTGGGCCCGTACGCGCGCCATGTGGCCGATGCTCTTTGGCTTGGCTTGCTGTGCCTTCGAGATGATGGCTGCCCAGGCCGCGCATTATGATATGAGCCGCTTTGGCATGGAACTGATGCGCGCCAGCCCGCGCCAGTCTGACCTGATGATCGTGGCCGGGCGCGTTTCGCGCAAGATGGGACCGGTGCTGCGCCGCCTGTATGACCAAATGCCCGAACCCAAATGGGTGATCGCCATGGGCGATTGCGCTTCCTGCGGCGGTGTGTTCAACAATTATGCCATCTACCAGGGAGTGGACGAGGTGGTCCCGGTGGATGTCTACGTGGCGGGTTGCCCGCCGCGCCCGGAAACGTTGATCCATGCAGTGGTCACCCTGTACGAAAAGGTGCAATCGGAGAAATTCAAGGACTACGCCCATCTCGGATAAGAAAAACCCACAAACCACGACCCCCATTCTGGGGGCTTAGGCTTGAGGACATAAGGACACAAAGAAAAGAAATGATAAAAATAGCGCCTTAGCGGTTCAGTGCCTAAGCGCTCGAAAGGGTATCGTGGTAAAACGGTGAGATTTTATGGACAAAAAACTCGAAAAAATCATTCAGGCGGTGCAAAGTCAATTCGACGCCACGGTGGAAGAGTTCCGCGATGAGGTGCATGTCTTTGTGACGCCGGAGCAGGTGGTGGAAGTTCTCACCTGGCTGCGCGACAAACAGGACTTCGAAATGCTGACTACAATGACGGCCGTGGACTACTGGCCGCAGGTCGAGCCGCGCTTCCATGTTGCCTACCAGTTGACTTCGGTCTCGCAGAACCTGTCGGTACAGGTGCGCGTTCCGGTAGCGGCAAGCAGGCCGGTCGTCCCGACGGTGAGCGGGGTGTACGCCAGCGCGAACTGGCGCGAGCGCGAAGTTTGGGATATGTTCGGCATCCACTTCGACGGTCATCCCGATCCGCGCCGCCTCTTGATGCCGCAGGACTGGGAAGGCCACCCGCTGCGTAAAGATTACCCTTTGGGCTACGAAGAACCGCAGTTCACCTTCAACTTTGATGAGATCGGCCTGCGCAAGCCCTATGCCAAGGAATGATGGTTATGGCCCAATTACAAGAAGTAACGGTTGATGAGTTGAAGCACCTGGTTTCCGGTCGTGCGCTCGAAGGCGACACGATGTTGTTGAACATGGGGCCGCAGCACCCGGCAACGCATGGCGTGCTGCGCCTGTTGGTGGAACTGGATGGCGAGATCGTGGTGAACTGTATCCCCGATATCGGTTTCCTGCATACCGGCGTCGAGAAGAATATGGAGGCCAAGACTTACCAGAAGGCTGAGGTGATGACCGACCGCCTGGACTATGTGAACACTGTCGGCAACAATTTGGCCTACTGCATGGCAGTGGAGAAACTGGTGGACCTGGATGTGCCGCCGCGCGCGCAAGCCATCCGCGTCATCCTGACCGAATTGCAGCGCATCGCCTCGCACCTGGTGTGGATCGGCACCCACGCGCTCGACCTGGCGGCCATGTCCATGTTCATGTATTCTTTCCGCGAGCGCGAGATCATCCTCGACATCCTGGAACTGGTCTCCGGCCAGCGCATGATGACCACCTATTTCCGCCCCGGCGGGGTGTGGCGTGACGTGCCGGTGGAGTTCGAGGCTGCGGTGCGGAATTTCATCAGGCTCTTCCCGAAGCGGGTTGACGAATACGAAGCCCTGTTGACGAAGAACCCGCTCTTGCTGGACCGTTTGCTTGGTGTTGGCGTTCTGACGAAGGAAACCGCTCTCAGTTACGGCGTGACCGGCCCGATCCTGCGCGCCAGCGGCGTGGACTGGGACCTGCGCAAGGCGCGCCCGTACATGGGCTATGAGCAATACGAGTTCAACGCGCCAGTGCGCACCGAAGGCGATAACTACGCGCGTTATCTTGTCCGCGTGCAGGAGATGCGCGAGGCGCTCAAGATCGTCGAGCAGGCGTTGAACAAGTTGCCGATGGGGCCCGTCCGCAGCGACAACCGCAAGTTCGTCCCGCCGCCGCGCTCGGAGATCGGCGTCAGCATGGAAGCGCTCATCCATCACTTCAAGTTGTGGACGGAGGGCTTCGATGCTCCAAAAGGCGGCATCTACTCTGCGGTGGAAGGGCCGCGCGGCGAGGTGGGCGTGTACCTGGAAGGGGACGGCGGCCCGAAACCCTACCGCGTCCACATGCGGACACCCTCGTTCGAGAATTTGGGCGTGTTGCCTATGCTGGCGAAAGGTCATTTGGTGGCTGACCTGATCGCCATCATTGGCTCGATAGATTTTGTGCTGGGAGACATTGACCGATGAGTCTGGCAGAAAAGTATCCAAAAGAAGTCAAAAAGATCCTGGCGAAGTACCCGCCAGAACACAAACGTTCGGCGGTCATGCCGCTGTTGTACCTGGCGCAGCGCGAAGAAGGCTATGTGGACCGCCATGCCATGCAAGAGATCGCGGCGCTCGTGGACATCACCGAGACCGAAGTTGCATCCATTGTTGGTTTCTACACCCTGTATCATGACAAGCCGGCCGGGAAACTCCGCATCCAGGTCTGCACCGACCTGCCCTGCGCCCTGCGCGGCGCGGACCAGTTCCTGGCCGACCTGTGCGCAAAACTGGGCATCGAACCCGGCGGCACCACCCCCGACGGCCTGGTGACGGTGGAGCCGGTCATGTGCCTGGCAGCCTGCGACAAAGCGCCCATGTTCCAGACGCAGGGACCGGATGGCATCAAGTACCATGAGAATATGACGGTTGAGAAGACGATGGAATTGGTCGAAGCGTTGAAAAAGAGTAGTGCGTAGCGTGTTACGTAACGAGAACAAAAAGATGAAACGCAGAGATTTTGACGTTGACGGTTATGCAAAATTCTTGAAGGAGAAGTCCATCGAAGATTTCGAATTTGCGAAGCGAATGCTGAAGTGGCAAAAAATGGGTTATTGCCTGTTTTGGGCCCATGCCGCTTTGCAAAAAACAATGGCTGTCATTATTTGCAAAGAAACGCGCAAAATGCCGCCGTGGAGAAAGGACTTGACCAGATTAGCCAGACTTGCAAACGTAGAACTGACGAAGGATCAAAGAGAGCTTTGCAAAATATTGAATTTTTATCATGTCGAAGGATTGTATTTGGGACTTCAATACCCGGAGCCTCCAAAAAAGGAAGCGAAAGAATTGTTGTTTCGCGCAAAAGAGTTCGCGTCACTACTACCTCCCCTGGCAGAATAGCAGCATGTAACCTCGAGGAAAAGTATGTCTGATGAGCCTGAGTTCAATATTGAAAAGCAAATTGCTTATTGGCGCGACGGCGCGTTAGACACCTGGAAAGACGCCGAACATTCCTTAAGTGGCAGGCGTATCGCCTTTGCTTTGTTTGGCGCTCATCTTTCTGTTGAAAAGGCATTAAAGGCTCATGTTGTCAAAAACACGAGAAAACTGCCTCCAATGACTCACAACCTGGTTGCGCTGGCCCATCTTGCAGGCCTGACGTTATCAACGAGGCATACAGGTTTTTTGACCGAATTGAATCCCATGAATATTGTCTCCCGTTACCCAGGAGAGAATGTCGGTCAAATTCCATCTTACGAACAGGCTGAAGCAATTGTAAAACATGCAAAGGAAATTCTAGCATGGCTGATCAAAAAATTGTAAATTCAATTCAACATTACCTTCACACAGTGAAACAGAAAGGCATTCCCGTGAAATACGGCGTTCTGTTCGGTTCGTATGCAAGAGGCCAGGAACACGAATGGAGCGATATTGACTTATTGGTTGTGTCGCCGTTATATGATAAACATCGTAATTACAAAGACCTTGTAAAATTGTGGCGCATTGCCGCTCACACTGATTTTCGGATCGAACCCATTCCTGTCGGCGAGAGACAATTCAAGACTGACAGGGATTCGATGATTGTGATCATCGCTCGTCGTGAAGGACAAATCATTCCCCTGGCAGAATAGAGACTTATGGCACATATCCTCCTCCGTCATCGTGACCTCCCCGGCATCGAAAAACTCGATGTCTACAAACAGAACGGCGGCTTCCAGGCTTTCGAGCAGGCCGTCAAAAAGATGAAGCCGACCGAAGTGACCGACGCGGTCAAGGCCTCCGGCTTGCGCGGGCGCGGCGGCGCGGGCTTCCCCACCGGCATGAAGTGGGCCTTCATGGACAATAACAACTGGCCGCATTACGTGGTCGCCAACGCCGACGAGTCCGAGCCTGGCACGTTCAAAGACCGCGAGATCATGGAGCGCAACCCCTTCCAGTTCCTGGAGGGCGTGGCAATCGCCTCCTACGCGGTCGGCGCAAACGCGGCCTACGTCTACCTGCGCGGCGAATTCTGGCAGGTGGCCGCCTGGCTGGACGAGAAGATCGAAGAGATGGAAAAGGCTGGCTACCTGGGCGAAAAACTCTTTGGCAGCGATTACTCGCTCCGCATCTACACCCACCTCGGCGCAGGCGCGTACATCTGCGGCGAGGAGACCGCCCTGCTCGAATCCATCGAAGGCAAGCGCGGCCAGCCGCGCGTCCGCCCGCCTTTCCCGCCCTCGTTTGGCCTGTACGGCAAGCCGACCGTCGTCAACAACGTCGAGACGCTCACCAACGTCCCGCTTATCCTCGTCAACGGCGCGGACTGGTACAAATCCATGGGCACGTCCGACAGCGCGGGCGTGAAGATATTCTCGCTCTCCGGGCGCGTGCGCAAGCCCGGCAACTACGAACTGCCTTTTGGAGCGACCTTCCGCCAACTGATCTACGAACACGGCGGCGGCATTCTGGATGGGCGTCCGGTCAAGGCCATTATGCCGGCCGGCGCCTCCTCATCGCTGATCGTAGTGGACGATAAGACGCTCGACACGCCGATGGACTACGCCTCCGTCCGTACGCTCGGGGCGGACCTCGGGTCTGCTTCCGTTATCGTCATCGACGACACCGTCGGCGTTGACTGGGTCATCGACAAGACCATCCACTTCTTCAAACACGAATCGTGCGGCAAATGTACCCCCTGCCGCGAAGGAAATTACTGGATGCAGCGCCTGATCGAGCGCATCCACGAAGAAGACAACGGCGCGGAAGATGTGGAATTGCTACACAGCGTCGCCAGGCAAATGCAGAATAAATGCCTGTGCGCGTTAGGTGAATTTGCTACTATGGCAGTCGTTACCGGTATCGAGCGCTTCCCGGAAGATTTCCGTAAAGCGTGAAACGTAAAACGGAAATGTATTACGCATTACGAATTACGTTTTACTCACGGAGAATGTATGACGAAACACGTAACACTCACGATTGACAGCAAACAAGTGACGGTTCCTGCGGGGATCCTGATCGTGGATGCGGCCAAGAAGGCCGGCATAGATATCCCGGTCTTCTGCTATCATCCCAAAATGGAACCGGCCGGCATGTGCCGCATGTGCCTGGTGGAAGTTGGCCGCCCGATGATGGATCGCGCTACCGGCCAGCCTGTCCTGGACGAGGACGGCCAGCCCAAGATGCAGTTCATGCCCAAGCCCGAAACCGCCTGCACCACCCCGGTCTCAGAGGGCATGGTGGTGCTGACGCAGTCCGACAAGGCGAAGGAGGCGCAGAAGGGCATCCTCGAGTTCCTGCTCACCTCCCACCCGCTGGACTGCCCGATCTGCGACAAGGGCGGCGAATGCCCGCTCCAAAACCTGACCATGGAACACGGGCCGGGGAAGAGCCGCTTCCTGTACGACGACAAACTGAAGATGGACAAGCACGTCCCGCTGGGCGACCTGATCTTCCTCGACCGCGAGCGCTGTATCCTGTGCGGGCGCTGTGTGCGCTTCCAGGAGCGGGTGGCGGGCGAGGCGGTGCTGGCTATCAACGAGCGCGGACGCGGCAGCGAGATCATCTCGGTCTCGGAGCCGGGCTTCGATTCCGTTTTTTCGGGCAACACCACCGACATCTGCCCGGTGGGCGCGTTGACGACCGCCGATTTCCGCTTCGGGGCGCGTCCCTGGGAGTTGAAGGCGGCGGCTTCCGTCTGCACGCAATGCCCGGTGGGATGCAACATCACCTTCAACACCCGCCGCGAAGCCAAAGCGGACGGCAAGGTGGTCATCAAGCGCGTCATGCCGCGCCAGAACGAACAGGTCAACGAGATCTGGATCTGTGACAAGGGCCGCTTTGCCTATCACTATACCGAAAGCAGGGAACGACTGGCGAAGCCGCTGGTTAACAACAAGGAAGCCGCCTGGGAAGACGCGATCAAGGCTGTTTCTGCCAAACTGGCTCAAGCCAAGAGCGACACCGTTGTGCTGGCTTCGGGGCGTCTATCCAACGAAGACTTGTTCAACCTGAAATCCCTGGCGGACGGCCTGGGCGGCAAGGCCGTGCTGTATACCGATATGGGCGGCGGCGACCTGGTGATGCAGGTTGGCGTGGGCCAGGGGACGAACTTCTCCGAGATGGGGATGGGAGACGCCATCCTGGTGGTTGCCTCCGACCTGTACGAAGAAGCGCCCATCTGGTGGCTGCGCGTCAAGCAGGCTGCCGAGCGCGGCGCGACGCTGATCGTTGCCAATGCCCGCGAGACCAAACTGGACAGGTTTGCGAAGTTCGTGATCCGCTACTCGAACGGCGACGAAGTGAAAACCGTGCAGGATTTAGGCGGCAAGGGAAAGATCGCGGAGGCTTTTTCCCAGGCTGAAAACGCGGTGGTGCTGTTCGGCAGCGATGGGCTGGGACTGGAGGGTTCCAGCAACCTGGCTGCCGCTTGCGCTGGCCTGCTGGTGAAGACCGGTCACACTGGCAAGGCGAATAACGGCTTGATCGGCGTCTGGCAACGCGCCAACGACCAGGGCGCCTGGGAGATGGGCTTCCGCCCGGAGGGGAATCTGGCCAAGATGCTCAAAGGCAAGACGGTCTATTTCGTTGCAGCCGATCCGGCGGGCGATGACCCGGCGCTGGCCAAGGCGCTGGAGGGCGCGGAGTTCGTCATCGCGCAGGAGTTGTTCCGCACGGCGACGGTCGAACTGGCAAATGTGGTTTTGCCCGCGCAGGCTTACACAGAACGCGACGGTTCGTTCACATCCGGCGAGCGGCGCGCGCAGCGTTTCTTCCCGGCTGTGCCGCCGTTGGGCGAGACGAAGGCCGATTACGCCATTGCGGCGGAGATCGGCGCGAAACTGGGCATCGCGTTGGAAGGCCGTTCTGCGGCGCTGGTCTTCGACAAACTGGCGGCAGGCGTGAAGGACTTCGAGGGATTGTCCTACGCCAAACTGGCTGAGGTAACCGAGCAATGGCCGATCGTGGGGCGCGGCGACCTGTATTACGGCGGCGCGACCTACGAGAACACACAGGGGCTGGGAGTCCAACTCGTCAGCGCGGCAGAACGCGGGGAGACGGCGAGCATCCCCCAGGTCGAGAAAGAGGCGGGGCTGCGTCCCAAAGAGGATGAATTGCTGGCCGTCCCCGTCACGAAATTGTTCGACCGCGGCCTGACCGTCGTCCCGGCGGAGTTGTTGACCGGGCGCATCGGCGAGGCGACCATTGCCTTGCATCCCGACGCGGCCAGGAAATTGGGCGTGCAGGCGGGCGCGAAGGTGAAGGTCAGTTTCGACGGCGTGAAAGGGGAGGCGGTGGTGAAGTTCGATGAGACGATTTCGGCCGGCGTGGCGCTGATCCCGCGCAGTATGGGACTGGCGATCCGTGAGCCGGCGGCGATAAAGGTGAAATGATATGGACTGGTCACTGTTTTGGGAATGGATCATCAAGTCGCTGGTGCTGGTATTCACGCTGTTGATCGGCTTCGGCTACCTGACGTATTACGAACGCCGCTTCCTGGCGTTCCTGCAAGCCCGCCTGGGGCCGAACCGGGCTGGGCCATACGGATTGATGCAGTGGATGGCAGATGCGGTCAAGTTGATCTTCAAGGAAGAATTGACGCCGGCCAACGCCTACAAACTGGTGTTCTTCCTGTCGCCCGTTATTACGATGGTGCCATCCATTGTGATCGCGGCGGTCATCCCGTGGGGGCCGCCGGTGAACCTGTTTGGGCGCGTGGTGTCCCAGCAGGTTGCGGACATTAATGTGGGCGTGTTGTACCTGATGTCCATCGCTTCGATTGCGGTATACGGCATCGTGCTGGCGGGTTGGTCGTCGAACAACAAGTATGCCATGATGGGCGGGCTGCGCTCTTCGGCGCAGATGATCTCGTATGAGTTGACGCTCGGCCTGTCGATGGTGGCGGCCATCCTGCTGGGCAATTCGATGAGCCTGGTGGACATCGTGGAAGCGCAGCGCAATGGCTGGTTCATCCTGGTGCAGCCGGTGGGCGCGGTCATTTTCTGGATCGCGACCGTTGCCGAGGTCAACCGCCACCCGTTCGACATGCCCGAAGCCGAGCAGGAGATCGTGGCCGGCTATCACATCGAGTATTCGGGCATGAAGTTCGCGCTGTTCTTCATGGCCGAGTACCAGAAGATGATCGTGGTGAGCGCCATCCTGGCGACGCTGTTTCTGGGCGGGTATCTCGGCCCGGGCGTCGACAGGTTCCCATGGCTTGGCCCGCTGTACATGTTCATCAAGATTTTCGTTTTGCTCGGTATCATGATCTGGGTGCGGGCTTCCTGGCCGCGCATCCGCTACCACCGCCTGATGGATTTTGGCTGGAAGATCCTGCTGCCGCTGGCGCTGGCGGTGGTGTTCATCACGGCGGTCGGCATCCTGCTGGCGCAGGAGGTCAATCCCTGGCTGATGTGGCTGACCCCCGTCCTTTCACTGGCGGCGGGATATTTTGCCAGTTTAATGGTGGATCGCGCGATACGGAGGAAGAACTATGCTTAAAGAACTCGGGCGTGGCCTGTTCACCACGTTCAAGATGCTCATTGAAGGGCCGGTGACGGTCCAATACCCGGAGGAGAAGCGCCCGGTGCGGCCGCGCTACCGTGGACGCCATGTCTTGAAGCGCTACGAGAACGGGCTGGAGAAGTGCATCGGCTGTTCGCTGTGCGCGGCGGCCTGCCCGGCGGACGCCATCTTTGTGGAGGCTTCCGAGAACACGGACGAAATGCGCTTCTCACCCGGAGAGCGGTATGCTTCCACCTACGAGATCAATATGCTGCGCTGCATCTACTGCGGCTTCTGCGAAGACGCCTGCCCGACCGAGGCCATTGTGTTGGGCGATAACTACGAACTGTCCTTCACCGACCGCCGCGACGCTATCTACACCAAAGACAGGTTGCTGGAAGCGGTGCCTTCGCCTGAGATGGCCACGCCGCGGGTGGTGGAGCCGGGCGTGTTTACCAGATCGGTGCCTGAAATGCAGAATCCACGGGATTAGTATTGCTCCGAACATGGAACAAACCTCCAAAAGAAACCGCACCCTGTTCCTGATCGGGCTGCTCCTGGCTTTGGCGCTGCTGTTTGCCAGCCAGAACCTGACCCGGCAAAACCCGCAGACGGCAGGGGGGACGGCAGGCCCCGTTGTATCGCTGTCTCCCGATTATGGGAAAACGGCAACTTATGTCTTATCTATCCCTACTAACAATATAACCGCAACCTATAGAGCGTCCTTGCCTAAATTCCCGACACCTATTGAATCACCTGCCACGCCGATCACTCCCACAGCGACCTCCACCTTGCAGCCGCCGCAGTGTACCTTCCCGTTGGCAGGGACAACGATGGAAGAGTCAAAACCAGAAGAGTACACCTTTTCCGAGCCGCGGGTATTGTTAACAGCTGCTCAAGGCAACCCTTATAGTATTGCCCAATGGCTGCCAGATAGCCAGCAAGTTTTGATAATAGAAAAACAGTACGATATCCCAGACAGGTGTGAACTCATAAAATTATATAACCCGGAGACAGGCGAGTCAAAAGTGTACGCCATTCGCCCTATTACTCACGAGCCTCCTTTCTGGCAGCCGGAGCTGAAAGCAGTTGTATATCCGGTTATGAAGTATTTTGATGTTATTGACAGAAATACTGGCATTAACAAATTTACCCGTCAGATTTGGGTAAGTTATGGAAACCCTGATACTGCGCAGATGCTTGCCGATAACCTGCCGCAACTTCCCTTCGCCATTAGTCCAGATGGAAGTGAACTAGTTTACCTTTCGGATGAGCAATTATCCAGACGAGATAAGTCATTAAAGGAACTTGCGCCTGTCCCTGCTGACATTGCACAATGGGATTATGCCAAGGAGCGAAGAAGCAATCAGCCAGTATCTTATAGCATGAGTTGGCGACCAGACACGTCACTTATATTTTTATACAGTAAAGGCTACGAGGGCGGCGGCGGTTACACTTTTGTATTGAACGCCAATACCGGGCATATTTGTGAATTGAACTTGGGGGGATGGGTTTCACGAGCACGGTGGAGTTCGGACGGGCGCTACCTGGCAATCGGGAGAGTAACAGGCCCCTATCCTGCAGTCTTGACCATATTGGATGCGACAACAGGGGAACTAACTACGCTCATTGGCACACCTCAGGGGAGCGATGGACAGCTTTATCTATATGATTTTGTGTGGGCTCCAGATAGCCGCCACCTGCTTGCCATTGGAATTGTCACCTCGATTCAGAATACTCAAGACGAAAACAATACCCCGGGGTTGTATCTTGTTGATATTGCATCAGGTCAAAGCATTCACGTTTCACCTGAGTATAAAAGTTATGTGTCTTCACAAGACAATAACTTTGCATGGTCTCCGGATAGTTCAAAATTGATAATACGCTGTCCATCACAGACAGTCGATCAAATTTGCATCATCCCTGTTCAGAGGGCTAAATAGTGAATTGGAGGGTTTTGTGAAATACAAGAACATACTACTGATGGCCTTTCTTCTTGCCCTGCTTGTTTCCCAACCAGCGCAAGCGGCTGCAACAGTAACGCCTGATGAAAAATCAGTTCCAGGTAATGCGACGCCAGCCAACCTGGAACTTTACAACATGTTTTATGTCAAAATGTATAAGCTAGTGCCCCCCACCGAGGACAACAGCGGAGCAATACTCCCTATACCAAATAATATATGCGTTTACCCTGACGATTTCGGTACTTACGGATGTGGGAGTGAATATCCTGACACTGATATTAGAGAGCCTGAAGGCTTCTTTCATGTGACCGAGCAGTATTATCTCAGAAATGTTCTGCCGAATGAAATGGATTTTGCAGAAATCGCTCCAGATATCGAAGCATTAAAGGCACAGGCAATTGCAGCGCGTACTGTCGCAAATTGGAAATCCGCACACCAACCGGAAATAGTGATAACGCGACCTGATGGCGTTTTCTTCAATGTTATTAATAATTCTACACAGTTTCAAGTTTTTATTCCGGGCACTTACAATGACTACCAATTTTACATTTCCAAAGTTGAACATTGCAAGAAGCAACCTTGGCCTATTCCCGATATCTGGTGTAATGTTCTGGAAGATCAAAAATCTAGTGCCAACTTGATTGAAGGTTATTTGCAAATTATCCCTTAAGAAATGGAGTTTGGAATGGGCAAACCTACTCACAACAAACCAAAACTATTTGTCGCAATTGGATTATTCATGTTTCTTTGTAGTGCTTGGGCAATGGCTCCTTTATGGATTAATCCTTGTGTCCCTACCCACCTCACCGAAGAAGAGGTTAAACAATTTCGTGAAGAGTATGGCTCTAAGTTTATAACGCTGGAGGAACAAATGAAGAATGACCAGCGAAACCGGGAAGAAGAAATTCCTTGTGGCGCACAAGATTTATCTACTCGCGAGAAATTACGAGTTGCAAATTGGGAGGGGCGGATTTTGAACGAAATCAGCTTTATAGTTAAACCCCTAATTCTCAAATTTGAATTGGTTGATGTTGGTGAAAACGGAGGTGCTTATTACTTCAAAGGTTATACTTTTTTCTACATTCCCCTTTATAGAGTGTTTGCTGGCGGTTCAGGGTATATGGAAATTGACAGATGGCCTTTCAAGACACATGAAGGTATAGACATAGGAGAATGGAAATGAACTCAACCAGGAAGGCCCTTTTCAGAATGTTTTTTATCGCAATGCTCGTTATTGCCCTGGGCCTATTTATTCAAACTGGGCAAAGTGCATCTCAGTTTAGCCTGGAACCCCTGCCAACGATCCAAACCACACTGGTTCCTGGAGTTGAATGGGTAACAGTTCGTGACTTAAATGTTGAAACCACCACGATCTGGCAGGAAAATGGGCAGGTTTTCGGAATCTCGCGTCCAATCATCAACAGCGCGCGGGACGCCGCTCTTTTCGAGGAGTTGATTGAAAGCCGCTTGGACTCACTCCCCGACGACCAGGCATTGACGGCGGAAGTTACGTTCAAGACATCCCTATCCCTTACAGAAGTCGAGGCATTATTGGGACAGCATAACATTGCTTCGTTACTGGCGAGTGGCGAGGGATGTTCCACTGGGCGTGTTGCCTATCCGCCCAGCGATATGCCGGTTGAAGTGCAAGAGAACTTCGGTGAGATATTCGAGTCTTTGAGCGGTGGGACGCCAGCGCCAATCTTATCACCCGATAACTATATTGCCGCTAAAATAAGGGCCAATGCTTTTTTGCTTCGTACCCTGACCCAGAGTTTTTACGGTTGATGTAGGCCCGGTTGATTTAGTAGAGGATTTCCCAAGTGGAGATTTTTCACCGCTCAAGGATGTCAGTTATGAGTATGGGTTGCAGGTGGGATCACTTTGCGATTTTACCCCTCTCCGTAATCGCATTGATGATCTTTCCGCGACCGGGGAGATATCCAGCGCCGTGAGTAACAAGTTGATAGACATATTGAATCATTCAGAAGCCTACTATCATGCCAACGACATTGCATCTTCTCGCAATGAAATGGCACCTTTCTTCAATACCCTCGCTGAGAACTCGGACTCTTCGATGGAGGATGCATTGAAGGAGGTGAATCTTATTGGCGATTGCTTGATTACTAACAAAATGCAATCCGATGCTCTGATTTGGAATCCCCCATTAGGTTTGTCAGATCCCTATAACGCTTTTGGAGGCACGCTTCCCGTGAAGTTTTCTGTCGTTGATTTGAGTAGAGAGTTTGTGTATAGCGAGAATGTCCGCCTTGAACTTTTCGATGAGAATGGCTTAACGGTGGAAGGACCATTTCGTTTCTCATCGAATCCTAATAAAGGAATTACAATAACGGGTAAGCAGTATCATCATAATTTGAACCTGAAACAAGTACCGGCCGGAAGTTATACATTAATGGCGATGGTGGATTCTCCAGAGGTAGGAGTTGTTGCATTTCGCCGGTTAATCATTGCATTACCGTAATTTCTTATAGTTTAATTCAAGATGCTCGATTTGCGAAATCAAGATAAAAGTTGTTGGTAACATCATGAATAGACGATTTTTTGTTCTACAATCCAAAGGTGACCATGACCATTGATTTAATTCTCTTTCTAATCCTTGCCCTGGTTGCGGTTGCGACCGCAGCGGGCATGTTGACCAGCCGCAACGCGGTCTATGCGGCGCTGTTCTTGGTGCTGAATTTTGCTACCGGGGCGGTCTTTTACCTGCTGTTGGGCGCGCCGTTCATTGCGATGGTGCAGATCACGGTGTACGCGGGCGCGATCATGGTGTTGTTCCTGTTCGTCATCATGCTCTTGGGTGCGGAACAGTTGGCCCCTGCCCAGGTGCTTCCCTGGCAGCGTCCGCTGGCGATCGGGCTGGCCATCGTGCTGGCGACTGAGGCGGCGTACCTGCTGCTCGCGCGCGGGGCAGTGACCGGGGGGATCGAGGCGGCAGCGGAGGGGTTCGGCAGTCCGCAGGCGATTGGCGGCGTCCTGTTCAACCAGTACCTGCTGCCGTTCGAGGCGACGTCCGTCCTGCTGCTGGTGGCCATGGTGGGGGCCATCGTGCTGACTAAAAAAGAGAAAGGAGAGCGGTAGATGGCTTCTGTTCCTGTGACGTATTACATCGCGCTCTCGGCGATCTTGTTCACGATGGGCGCGCTGGGCGTGCTGATCCGCCGCAATGCGCTGATCATTTTCATGTCGGTCGAGTTGATGTTGAACGCCGCAAACCTGGCCTTTGTGGCCTTTACGCGGGTCTTCGAGACGTTGAACGGCCAGATTTTCGTCTTCTTCGTGATGACGGTGGCCGCGGCGGAAGTGGCGGTCGGGCTGGCGCTGATCGTGGCGATCTTCAAGACCAGGCACAGCATCGACGTCGACCAGATGAGCAGCCTGAAGGGATAAATTATGCACTTGAGCGAAACAGCAACTACAGGCTTTTATTCGTTAGCGCCTCTGGTGGTGTTCTTCCCGCTGGCCGGGCTGTTGTTGAACATTATCATCGGCAAATGGCTGCCCGAGAAAGGCATTGGCTGGCTGGCCAGCGCGGCTTCGGGCGCTTCATTCGTCGTTTCCGCGCTGCTGGCGTATACCTTGTGGGCCAATCATGGGGAAGGACAATCTGTCTTTCTCGCTGAGTGGATACACGTTGGAAACTTGAGCCTGGACTGGACCTTCCGCGTGGACACGCTCTCGACCACCATGATGCTGGTGGTTTCGGGCGTGGGCACGTTGATCCACATCTATGCCATCGGCTACATGCACGAGGACGTGCGCTTCAAGAACGACGTTGGCCGCTACCGCCGCTTCTTCGTGTTCTTCAACCTGTTCATCCTGGCAATGATGATCCTGGTCAGCGGCGACTCGTACCTGATGTTGTTCGTCGGCTGGGAAGGCGTGGGGCTATGCTCCTTCCTGCTGATCGGTTTCTGGTACGACATGGACACGTTGGCGCGCCCGTCCTGGGCCAACTCGAATGCCGGCAACAAAGCCTTTATTACCAACCGTATCGGCGACTTCGGTTTCCTGATCTCGGGCTTCTTGATGTTCTGGTACCTGGGATCGGTGCAGTTCGATGAAGTCTTTGCGGCTGCCCCGGAACTGGCACATGCCATGCCGGGCGTCATCGTTGCCATTACGCTCTTCATGTTGATCGGCGTGACCGGCAAATCGGCGCAGATCCCGCTCTTCGTCTGGCTGCCAGACGCGATGGCCGGCCCGACGCCGGTCTCGGCGCTCATCCATGCCGCGACCATGGTCACAGCCGGCGTGTACCTGGTGGCGCGTTCCGCGCCGTTGTACACGCTGGTGCCACAGGCGCAATATATCGTGGCTATGACCGGCGCGGTGACGGCGCTCTTTGCGGCCACAATTGCCGTCGGCCAGTATGACATCAAGAAGGTGCTGGCCTACTCGACCATTTCCCAACTTGGTTTCATGGTTGCGGCGGTCGGGATGGGCGCGTTTGTGGCCGGGATGTTCCACCTGGCGACGCACGCTTTCTTCAAGGCGCTGCTGTTCCTCTCGGCCGGTTCGGTCATCCTCGGACTGGAGCGTGGTCATCACCATCTAGCCCATCATGGCGGACACGGCGGCCACCATGAGGAAGTGTTCGACCCCGGCGACATGCGCAACATGGGCGGGCTGCGCAAGACCATGCCGGTCACCTTTTGGCTGTACATGATCGGCACGCTGGCGCTGGCAGGCATCTTCCCCTTTGCCGGGTTCTGGTCGAAGGACGAGATCCTGGCAGACGCTTTCCTGGAGGGCTATACCTGGGTATATGGCCTGCTTACGGCGGCCGCCTTCCTGACCGCTTTCTACATGGGACGCCAGGTCTGGATGGTCTTCTTTGGCGAGGCGCGGCAGGAGGCCGCTGCCCACGCAGAAGAGAGTCCGCTCATCATGACCGCCCCGTTGATGGTGCTGGCGGCGCTTTCGGTGCTGGGCGGCGCGCTCAACCTGCCCGGGTTGCACACCTTCACCCACTGGATCGAGCATACGCTCGAAGTCCACGCCGGGGAGTTTGTGATGAGCGTGGCGTTGATCTCTACTGTCCTGGCGCTGCTGGCCATTTTGCTCTCCTGGCTGATTTACGGACGCAAGCCGCTCCAGGCCGGGCAGCCCGATCCGCTCAAGAAGCCGCTCGGCTTCCTGTTTACCGGCATGGAAAACAAATGGTTCGTGGACGAAGGTTACTTTGCTGTCTTCATCAACCGCTATGTTGACCTTGCCAAGTTCCTGGCCGATACTGTGGACTGGCGCTTCTGGCACGACTGGTTCCATGAAAAAGTCCTTGCGGGCGCATACAACTGGTTGAGCAACATCGGCCTCAACCTGTACGCCGACCAGCGCGGCATAGACGCCTTCGCCAACTGGCTCGGAACGGCGACCAAAAATATCTCGGCCGGCCTGCGCAAGGTCCAGAACGGATTCGTGCGTTCGTATGCGTTGTCGGTGCTGTTGGGCGTCGTCTTGATTTTGGGATATTTATTGTTCAAGTAAATCTTTCCCCTCACCCCATCTCCTCTCCTCAAGAGAGAGGGGCGAGGGGTGAGGGAAAAAACGAGGAACAACTATGGAATTTCTTCTGCAACCTCTTACCCTGATAACCTTCTTCCCGCTCTTGGGCGTACTGGTGCTGCTCCTGCTGCCGGGCGAGAACAAGAACCTGTTGCGCTGGACGGCGCTGGTCACCTCCCTGGCGACCTTTGGCATCTCGCTGTGGGTACTGTCCCTGTTCACCGCCTCCAACCCGGACCTGCAACTGGTTGCCAAATATGACTGGATCACGGTGGCCGGCTGGAATATTCAGTACCACATGGGCGTGGACGGACTCAGCATCCTGCTGGTGCTGCTGACCACCTTCCTGACCCCCATCTCGATCCTCTCGACCTGGACGGCGGTGGAAGAGCGCGTCAAGGACTTCATGCTCTTCTTCCTGCTGCTCGAAGTGGGTATGACCGGCGTATTCCTGGCGCAAGACCTGTTCCTGTTCTACATCTTCTGGGAATTCACCCTCGTCCCGATGTACTTCCTGATCGGCATCTGGGGCGGCCCGCGCCGACTATACGCTGCGGTCAAGTTCTTCCTCTATACGATGGCGGGTTCCATCTTGATGCTGCTGGCCATCCTGTGGCTGGGAATCAACCAGGGCACCTTCTCCGTGCCGGAGATGATCGCCAAAGGCGGCATCCCCGGGGACATCCAGTTCTGGCTGTTCCTGGCCTTCACCGCCGCCTTTGCCATCAAGGTCCCCATGTGGCCGCTGCACTCCTGGTTGCCGGATGCCCACGTGGAAGCGCCCACGGCTGGCTCGGTCATCCTGGCGGGCGTGCTGCTAAAGATGGGCACCTACGGCTTCCTGCGCTTCAACATCCCGCTCTTCCCGCAGGCGGCGGTGCAACTGGCGCCCTGGATCGCGCTCTTTGCTACCATCGGCATCCTGTACGGCGCGGCGGTCTCCTACGCGCAGGCCGACGTCAAGAAACTGGTTGCCTATTCCTCGGTCAGCCACCTCGGTTTCGTCATGCTTGGCATGTTCGCGCTCAATGAACAGGGCGTCTCTGGCGCCATCCTGCAAATGATCAATCACGGCCTGAGCACGGGCGCGTTGTTCCTCCTGGTCGGCATGATCTACGAGCAGACCCACACCCGCGAGATCAAGGTCTACGGCGGGTTGTGGAAGATCACCCCGGTCTACGGCTCCATCATGCTCATCGTGGCGCTTTCCTCGATGGGCCTGCCCGGCCTGAACGGTTTTGTGGGCGAGTTCACCATCCTGCTGGGCGCGTTCGGCTCGGCCGCCATCGCCAACCCCTGGTACGCCGGTCTCTCGGCGGCGGGCGTCATCATGGCTGCCATCTACATCTTGTACATGTTCCAGAAGATGTTCCTGGGTCCCGAAGGTTCCATTGTCGAAGAGGTCAAGCATCACGGCCACGCCCTGCGCGACCTGAACTGGCGCGAGATCGTCACCATCGTCCCGATTTTGGTCTTCATCTTCTGGATCGGCCTATACCCCAAGCCCTTCTTCGACTTGATGGGGCCTGCGGTCGAGAAACTCGTCTCCGCGTTGGTGATCCCGTAATTATCTCCCTCACCCCACCCCTCTCCCTTAGGGAGAGGGGCAAGGGGTGAGGGGTGGAGAAGTTATGACCCAAGTTGACTTCTACGTTTTGCTCCCGTTGATCGTCCTCACGGCCTGGGCCTGCGCGCTCCTGTTGGTAGACCTGTTCATCCCCAGGGGGCGCAAATGGCTTACCGCCCTGCTGGCCGCCTTTGGGCTGGCGCTTCCCCTCGGCCTGACGCTTTCCCAGGCGGGGCAGGAAAACACTGCTTTCAGCGGCATGGTGGCGCTGGATGGCTTCTCGGTCTTCGTGAACGCCCTGCTGCTGCTCTCCGGCCTGCTGGGCGTGGCGCTGGCCTACGGCTACCTCAAGCGCATGGGCCTCGAGCGCGGCGAATACTACACGCTCATCCTGTTCAGCGTCAGCGGCATGATGCTCATGGCGCAGGCGCTCGACCTGGTCATCATCTTCCTGGCGCTCGAACTGCTCTCCCTGCCGCTCTACGTGCTGGCCGCCTTTGCCCGCCCCAAAGCGGACTCAGAAGAAGCCGGCCTCAAATACTTCCTGCTGGGCGCGTTCGCTTCGGGATTTGTGCTGTACGGGATCGCGCTGGTCTTTGGGGCGACCAAAACCACCGCCCTGGGCGGGATCGTGGCCGCCGCCGCTTCGGGACAAGCCTCCAACCTGCTCCTGACCATCGGCGCTGCCCTCATCCTGGTGGGACTCGGCTTCAAGGTCGCGGCCGTCCCCTTCCACATGTGGACGCCCGACGTGTACCAGGGCGCGCCCACCTCGGTCACGGCCTTCATGGCGGCTGGCGCCAAGATCGCCGGTTTCGCCGCCCTTCTTCGCGTCTTTGCCACCGCCTTCCCCTCCCTGGCCGTGGACCTGACGCCCGTGCTGTGGGCGCTCTCGGCGCTGACGATGCTGGTCGGCAACCTGGTCGCCATCGCGCAGACCGACATCAAGCGCATGTTGGCCTATTCCAGCATCGCGCACGCCGGCTACATCCTGATGGCCTTTGTGCCGTATGGCAACCCCGACGTGGCCCCGATTTCCGTAGCAGCGGGACTGTTCTACCTGGTGGCCTACGCCGTCACCAACTTTGGCGCGTGGGGCGTGGTCATTGCGATGGAGAAGGCCGAGGGCAAGGGGCTCGCCATCAGCGATTACGCCGGCCTGGGGAAGAAGTACCCAGCCCTGGCTGCGGCTATGACCGTCTTCATGCTCTCGCTGATCGGCTTCCCGCCCACGCTGGGCCTGGTCGGCAAG
This sequence comes from Chloroflexota bacterium, assembly GCA_049323115.1. Taxonomy (GTDB): domain Bacteria; phylum Chloroflexota; class Anaerolineae; order Anaerolineales; family Villigracilaceae; genus JAABUE01. Next base: position 10,719 of record JBMOMP010000013.1, on the reverse strand, counting down.
TTCTACCTGTTCCGCGCCGTCCTGGGCGGCGGTTACGTCGGCCTGGCCATCATCGGCGTGCTGACCTCTCTCTTCTCCGCATACTACTACCTGCGCGTGGTCGTCACCATGTACATGCAGGATGGCGAACCGCAGGCTGAGCGCGAAGGCTGGCTGGACTTCACCTGGGGCCTGTCTGCGCTGGCCACGGTGTTGGTCAGCCTGCTGCCCGCGCCGTTATTCGCCTGGGCCAGCCAGGCGGTGTTGAAGTTGTTTTGATGATGCTTTCTGAAATTCAGGTATAGATGAGACGGTCACTTGCGAGGTGGCCGTCTCTTTTTGAGGGGGCTAAGGGTCATGTTTGTACTCGAATTGCAAAAATCGTATAATGATTGTGAAGACAAACTTCATTTTGTGAAAGGAGAGAAAACATGCCAAAGCAGAATAATGCTGGCGCAAAAGGCCCTTGGAGCGGGTTGCGCCCATGGATCGGAGGAGTGGCCATCGTTTTCGTTACATGGCTGGAATATTACCTGATTGCCAACGGATACCCTTCTGTAAAAGATGGAGGCTGGGGATGGCCGCCCAGCATCCTGGTCCCGGTCGTTGGCCTGATCGCTTTCTTTGGCACCTTGCTGATTGCCAACATCTTTTCGGCCAGTCCCGATTTGAGCGCAGGAGAAGTACGCAAGGCCATCACCGCGGCGGTGTTGGTGGTCTACTTCTTCTTCATCGTCCTGTTGTTGTTTTCTTCCTCGTCGCCCATTTATCGCTTGCCAGCCAACCCTGCCGGTTCGATTGCTGCTGAGGAGACAACCCCGGCCGGTACGCCGCAGGCCGCTTCTCCCGATGAAACAACTGTGGAAGAAAGCAGCGATCAGGACACGCAAGCCGGCGGTGAGGGTGAACAGGCAAACGTCACCAGTGAAGCAGCAGCCCAGGAAATTAATACCCCGCTGGATTTGGCCGCCAGCGTGATCAACGCCTTTACGGCCTTGACGGCCACGGTGATCGGTTTCTATTTCACAACCCGCACCGCCGAAAATATCACCCGAACCATCAAAGGAGGGGATCAACAAGACGAATGAGCAGGGTTCTTCTGCTTGTTACGCCGCGCGGACGGTGACATTGAAGCCGGCCGGCCGCAAAATTCCGTTTGATAGTTGTATTTAACCTTTTTTTGTCTTATGATAGTTTTAGATGAGCCTATGGTTTTCATGCCAAGGAGGCGAACCATGTCACCTAAAACGTTCCTCCGGGTTTTTGTGCTCGTATTGACCTTGCTGGCGTGCCTTGCCGTTCCGGGGGACGCCCAGGCGGGAGGAGTCTGTGGCAGCACCTACGTTGTCCAGTGGGGGGACACGCTCGAAAGGATTGCAACGATCTGCGGTACCACCGTCCCTGCTTTGTACGCTGCCAACCCTGGCATCAGCGGATACTTGTACGCCGGTCAGGTCCTGGTGATGCCGGCGGACGGTTGCAATTGCCCGCCTGCCAGTTATGGCGGCGCTTACATCGTCCAGTATGGCGACACCTTCTCCGGGATCGCCAGCCGGTATGGGCTGTGTGTGAACCAACTGTGGGCTGCCAATCCGCAAATCTGGAATATAAACTACTTGTATCCTGGGCAGGTGATCTATTTGCCCGCCTCGGCCGCGCAGGCAGTCTACCCGCCCGCCTCGTCCTGGTTCGTGGTCGCGCCGACCGCTACAGAGACTATGGTCCCGCTTTCCTATGGCACAGCCCCCGAAGGGACGCCGTACGGGAGGATCAAGTTATCCAACCAGGCGGACAGCGAAGTGTATGTCTCCTTGCAGGGCACGACCAGGGATGATGTCCGCGTGATCAACGAATACCCGGTCAGCGGGAAGATGAACGTCAAGATACCGGCTGGTTGGTACATCTACGTGGCCTGGGTTGGCGGCCAAAAATACAGCGGACAATTCCACCTGGGCGGGGATTCGGAGCACACCATCACGTTTTATAGCAATAGAGTGGTCGTTGATTAGGGAACAGGGGAACCTTCGAACGCGAAAAGGAAATGTCCATCTACTACCGCGGAATCGAAATCGGTAAACGCAAGGTAGACTTCTTCGTCGAAAAACTCATCATGGTCGAACTCAAAGCCGTCATTCAATTGGAAGACGTCCACCTCGCCCAGGCCATCAACTACCTCGAAGCGTATAATATGGAAATCGGCCTGCTGATCAACTTCGGCGCGAAGAGCCTGCAATTCAAGCGCGTCCACAACAACAAACTCCACCTTGATTGAAAGGATTATCCTGATTACCCTGATTGGGAATCCTGCAAATCAAGGTGATCGAGAAATGAATTCACGGTAAAATGTGACTGCATGAAGGAGTTTAACCTATGACTATTACCGAACTCGAACAAGCCGTGACCCAATTATCGGATGAGGAATTAGCCCGTTTCCGAGCCTGGTTCGACGAATACTACGCCGACCTGTGGGACAGGCAGATCGAAGAAGACGTGAAAGCAGGGCGGCTCGACAAAATCATCGCGGAAGTGGACGCAGAATACGACGCGGGGTTGAGCAAACCTCTATGAATCACCGCACCCTGGCCCGCTTCTGGCAATTTTACGAACAACTCCCCAAAGAAGCGCGCGAGTTGGCGGACAAGAATTTCGATCTTCTAAAATCCGATCCCTATCACCCGTCGCTCCACTTCAAGAAAGTGGACGATGAAAGAAAACTCTGGTCAGTGCGCATTGGCCTGCACTATCGCGCCCTCGGCAGGGAAAAGCCAGACGGCATCGTGTGGTTCTGGATCGGCCTGCATTCCGAATATGAGAAGTTGATCGGGTAATTTCAAATCGCCCTGTGACTCGCTGTCTGGGGCGATTTTCTTTCCACGCAAGACATCCAATGGTTTCTCACTCATTTTCATCCCACCCACTCATTCCCTTCCCCCAAATTCGACACCCGAATTCCTGTTCGCATCCCACCTACTGTTGTCGCATTTGGGGGAAGACGGAAGGGGGTTCCTAACCATGCCCCACAACCAACCCTACCTCCTCGCAGAAAAGAAAATCGAAGAAGCGCGAGACATGAATATCTGCCCGCTATAAATTCATAAACTTCCTCACTTCGGCCATCACAATTTCAAAATCAACCAGCAAGTTTCCAGTCAGCGCGGAAGGGAAAACATTATCACTTTGATCGTGAAAATGGTGCGGGGAATTGGACAGATTGGGATAATACGGCGTATTGTCCCACCTCAAAAGCGGACGGTCGCTATACAGTTGAAACGAATACCGTTGGAAATCCTTGTCGGCTAAAAAGCGGACCTGCAGGCGGTTTGAACGAATTGAAGCCTGAACCTTGAAAACGAATGTCTCATCGTCCACCGCTTCATTTTCGACAATGCGAATGTCGCGTAACTCGGGCGTAGCGCGCATCCGCGCCAGCAGATCGTCAAGCAGCGCCATGTTCGGTCACTTGCTTGCGGACAGCCTGCCATTTGCGTAGAAAAATCAGCGCCGATTCCCAATCCATCCAAACATCCTCCTGTTCGGGCGTGGCGGTGTTTTTGATCGAGGCGGAGAACGCGTCAAAGTTTTGTTTGTAACGCGCTTCCATTTCATCGTTCCTGGTTTTGTAGACCGCGATCTGGCGATCAATAAAGTCCAACAGTAAAGCGGACAGGGCGCGTTCGAAATTCTCGAACACGCCTTCGCGGATCAGCGGCGAGACGATCTTTTCAGCCGAGCGAAACAACCGCGCTTCGTTTGCGGATAATACTGCGTTTGCCATACTGCCTCCAGTTTTCTCTGCCTTGGATTATACATCAGGGATGATTTTCTTTTGGGAGTAAAATACACCCAATGACTTCCCACTCCTTTTCATCCCACCCACTCATACCCTTCCCCCAAATTCGACACGCGAATTCCTGTTCGCATCCCAACTGCTCCTTAAGACCTGACAGGTTTCCACGTGGCGCGTGTCCGTCGGACTCCCCGTCCCCGCACGCGACTCGGTTAACCACGGCGCGGATGAAACCTGTCAGGTCTTCGGAAGGGGGGTTCCTAACCATGCCTCATGACCAAGCCTACCTCCAAGCAGAAAAGAAAATCGAACAACCCCTGAAATCAAGCGCAACGGACTCCACCATCCGACATCCGTTCATCCGTTCCCTATCCGTTGAAAACAAAGGCGGCAACCATGGCGCGTGACGAAGATATAATCTTCCTTGAAGTAGAAAACAAAATAGCACAAGCTAAGCTTTTAGGTCATACAGAACTAGAAATCAAGAATAAAGGACTCACACGGTTACCTCAAAACATAGGCCAGCTTAAAAAATTACAGGTTTTAAAATTATCTAGCAACGAATTGAAGTCGGTACCAGATTCAATTGGGCAACTTGAACAATTACAAGTACTAGATCTTTCATTCAACCTGTTGACAAAATTACCAGAGACAATTGGGCAACTTTCTCAATTGCAATTTTTGAATCTCTCAAATAATGAAATTACAGTACTACCAGAAGCAATCGGGAATATTTCAAATTTGTTTTCATTGGATATTACTGGCAATCGACTTGTGGCGTTACCAGAGTCGCTTGGGAATCTCACTTCCCTGCGGGAACTACGCTTACAAGCCAATGAACTTACAACCTTACCAGAATCCCTGGGAAAATTAAACCAGTTACAAGTGTTGAATCTCATCCACAACCAAATTCATGCATTGCCTTCATCAATCGGCGGCTTATCTTCTCTCACAGATTTACAAATTCATGGGAATCGAATAACCACTTTACCAGATTCGCTGTATAAATTAAAAAATTTAGTAATACTTGCTCTTGGTTATAGCGAAGCAGGCAATCCCATAAGCGTATTGCCTGCTAGTATTTCCAATTTGACAAAACTTGAAGCCCTGGCAATTGGCTACCTTCATCTTAAGGCAATTCCTGAGTGGATTGAAAAAAATAAAAACCTTAGGAGCTTGAGCTTAGCAGGTAATGAAATCACTGACCTTCCTCTCTACCTGACCCAATTTGAGCGGCTAGAAGAAGTAAATCTCGACAAAAACCCCCTCAACCCCGAACTCGCCGAAGCCTACAAGCAAGGCATTAAAGGGGTTATGGCTTATTTACGCGCCAAAGCCGAAGCGCAAATCACGCTGAATGAATCCAAACTCATCCTCATCGGCGAAGGCGAAGTAGGCAAGACCTGTTTGATGGATGCATTGCTCGATGACACATGGCAAGAGCATCCATCCACGCACGGCATTGAAATCAAACCTATCAAACTTACCCACCCCGACTCCCAAAAAGAACTCACCCTCAACGGCTGGGACTTCGGCGGACAGCGCGTCTACCGTCCCACGCACCAGTTATTCTTCAGCGCGCCCGCCGTCTATCTCGTCGTGTGGAAGCCGCGCGAAGGACCTCAGCAGGGCTTCGTTAAAGAATGGATTCAACTCGTCAAGCGCCGCGAGCCGAGCGCCAAAATTCTCGTCGTCGCCACGCACGGCGGACCGCAGCAGCGCCAGCCCGACATTGACCGTCAGGAACTGTGGGATCTCTTCGGCAAGGACACCGTTGTTGACTTTTTCTTCGTGGACAGCAAGCCCGATGAGCAAGGTCAGCGCAAAGGCATCGCAGAACTCAAACAGGCCATCGCCCGCGTCGCCGCCGACCTGCCCGAAGTCGGTCGCTCCGTGCCGAAAAGTTTTGCCGATGTCCGCGCCGCGCTGGCCGCCACAGGCAAGCCCTACCTGCCTCTCGACGAAGTCCTCGCCATCTGCCGCGCCCACCACATGGACGATGAGATCGCCCGTCTCTTCATCACCATCTCGCACCGCCTCGGCCACCTCACGCATTACGAAAACGACCCCCAACTGCGCGACATCGTCATCCTGCGCCCCGACTGGCTCGCCACCGCCATGAGTTACGTCCTCGACGACGAGCAGACGCGCCTCGCCCACGGCCTGGTGAAATTCTCCCGCCTCGGCCAATTGTGGGATGACCCCTCCCGCGCCGCCGACTCCCGTTACCTTGCGACTCTCCACCCGATCTTTCTCCGCCTGATGGAACGCTTCGATCTTTCCTACCGCGTAGCGGATCCTGCCGTCGAAGGTAGGGGCGAGTCTCAGACTCGCCCCTACGATCCGTTATCTCTCATCGGCCAACTCGTCCCCGACATCCGCCCCACGAACATCGAAGAATCCGCCTGGCCGCCCTCTCCCTCCTCTGGCGACCTCCAACAGACTCAAATCTGCCGCATCGTGGACGCGGGGGACGGTCAATCCGCCAGCGCCGAGGGACTGTTCTACCAATTGATCGTCCGCCTGCACAAATATTCTCTCGGCCGCGTGGACTACACCAAGAGCGTCCACTGGCAGCGCGGCCTCGTGCTCGACAACGCCTACAACGGCCGCGCCTTCCTCCAACACGTCGGCAACGACATCCACATCACCGTCCGCGCGCCGTACCCAGAATTTTTCCTCGCCATGCTCACGAGCGAAGTCAAATATTTGGTGGAAAGTTTCTGGGAGGGCCTGCGTTGTGAAGTCACCGTGCCATGCCTGAATCCAAAACCATGTATTGGCTTGTTCGAAATCGAAAAATTGATCGAGAACAAACGGCGCGGACGCCCCGAAGTTCCCTGTCCCGTATGCAACGTATGGCAAAGCACAGACCAGTTATTGCTCAACGCTCCCGCCGCAACGCAACCCATCTCGCTGGATTACCTGCAAAAAGAATTTGCACAAGTCAAAGACAAACTGGACGAAGTTAAAGGCGACACAGGCCGCATTCTGAGTCAAATTGACAAACAATTCGCCGACCTCATCCAACTCTACACCGACGAAGCCAAAGAAGGACCGCGTCTCTTCAGTCTCTTTCCCGTGGACGGTAACAAATTCAATCCCCAAACCTGGCTGCGCGAAAAATTCCGTCTGGTCTTGTGGTGTGAACACTCACGGCTTCCGCTCCCTGCCATCAACGGCCTCGACAGCAAGAAAGGCGTCTACGACTTCGAACTCGACCGCGAATGGTTCAAGCGCGCTGTCCCCTTCCTAAAATTCATGACGGGAACCTTGAGCCTCGTCCTGCCAATGATGTCTTCCACCCTCAAAGTGGTTGACGATACCGCCTTCAAAACGCTGGAAAATCAACTCAGCCTCGGCAAAAGCGTGATTGACTTCCTCTCTGGCGAAGGAACCAAACTCGGCGAAGTGATGGGCGCAGCCGACACAACCAGAATGGAACGCGGCGTCGGCATCCGCGCCGAAAGCGCAACCCTGCGTGAACTCCACGCCATGCTCAAAGCCAAAGACCCTGGCTTCGGCGGCCTCATCCGCGTGCTGAACAAGCGCAACGAATTCCTGTGGGTGCACGAACGGTTTGCGAGCGAGTATTAATCTTGGAATCCCGTCATTGCGAGCAAAGCGACATCGTACCCGAAGGGTAAGCAATCTCCTTGAACTGCGAGATTGCTTTGAGCGGAAGAACGCCGCTCTCGCAATGACGGCAATCAATGACCTTACAACGCCCTTACAAAAGGGCGTTTTTATTTTTCCTTTATGGGATTGGTCAAAATCTTTGTCACCGTTTTATGCGGGCCTGGTAGGATGATGCTCATAGAGGTAACTATGAGCAGACTTGATACCGTCCAGACTCCTGTGACTTTCTCCCTCGCTCCCTTTCCGGGAACTGAACCTGCGCGCCGTTTGATCGTCCTCATCCCCAACGCGGAGACGGACTACACCGCCGTCGTCAGTAGAGTCTGGGAGTTAGCAAATGCCCTCGGAAGCCGCGTGCAATTCCTCGGTCTATGCAGGGACGCGGCGGAGGAACCCAGCCTGCGGCGGCAATTGGTGACGATATCCGCCCTGGCGCAGAATGGCAATATCCCTTCGGAAGTACGCATTGAAACTGGAACGGATTGGGTCACAGCCATCGAAGCCGATTTGAAGAGCGGCGACACGATTGTCTGTTTTTCGGAACAGCGCGTGGGACGTTCGCGCAAACTTTGGAGTCACATCCTGGAATCGAATTTGGAAGCGCCTGTTTACGTCCTGTCGGGACTCCTGGCGCAGGAACGTCCAGATTCGAGCCGACTCAAAGGCGCGCTTGCATGGTCGGGTTCGCTTGGAATCACCCTCGGCTTCTTCTTGCTTCAGATACGCATCCAGCCTGCGACGGGCGACTGGGCGCATACATCCTTGTTATTGTTCTCCCTCGTTCTCGAAGTTTCACTGCTCCTTCTTTGGAACAGCCTGTTTGGATAATTCACGGAACACATTCGGAAAAAATGATTACTCCTGAAAACCATATACAGACGGCCATCATCGAACGCACGACAAACCACAAACCACCACGGACGTTGAGTTCGTGGTTCATCGGCCGCCCCCTATCCACCGCCGACGCGCCTCACCAAACCATTGGCAAAGCCATTGGCCTGGCTGTGTTCGCCTCCGACGCGCTTTCGTCCACCGCCTATGCCACACAGGAGATTTTGGTCATCCTCGCGGCCGCCGGCACCATAGCCTTTGGGATGGTCGTTCCTATCTCCATAGCCATTGTGCTCCTGCTGGGGATTGTCACGATTTCCTACGAACAGACCATACATGCCTACCCGGACGGCGGCGGCGCCTATATTGTGGCGCGCGATAATCTCGGCGCATTGCCCGCGCTGATTGCCGGGGCATCCCTTCTCACAGATTACATTCTCACGGTGTCCGTTTCCATCGCGTCTGGGGTTGCACAGATTACTTCTGCCTTTCCGTTTCTTTACGAGTATCGCGTCATTCTATCTGTAGGATTTATCCTGTTCGTCATGGTCATGAATCTGCGTGGCGTAAAAGAATCAGGGACGGCGTTTGCCATCCCCACTTATTTCTTTGTAACCATGATGTTCCTGACGGTGGGCAGCGGCCTGTTCCGCCTGCTCGTCACCAACTCGCTGGGGACTGTGATCGCCCCGCCTGAAATAGAAATGATCCACGGGCTTTCTGCGATCACACCGTTTCTGATCCTCCACGCGTTTGCAAGCGGCACCACCGCGCTGACAGGCGTAGAGGCTATTTCGAATGGTATCACTGCCTTCAAGGAACCGCGCAGCAAGAACGCAGGCGTCACCTTGATCTGGATGTCGCTGATTCTGGGGTCGCTTTTCCTGGGCATTTCCTATCTTTCGAAGGAAATAGGTGCGGTACCGTCCGAAAGCGAAACAATTATTTCACAACTGGCGCGCACGGTCTTTGACGGACGCGGGACACTTTACCTATTTTTGATTGGTGCTACCACTGTGATCCTGATCATGGCAGCCAATACAGCCTTTGCGGATTTCCCGCGATTGGGAGCGCTTGTAGCCAATGACAGATTCCTCCCTCGCCAGCTTACTTATCGAGGCAGCCGCCTGGTCTATTCTCGCGGAATCATTGCACTGGCGGCCATTGCATCCATCATCCTTGTTATCTTCCAGGCCAGCGTAACGCGTCTGATCCCGTTGTATGCAATCGGCGTATTCCTATCCTTCACCCTTTCCCAAAGTGGTATGGCGCTTCGCTGGTATAAAATTGGGAAACTGAAACCCAACGAAGAGAAGCACGAACGAGGTTCGACCCTGCACTTTGTCAAGGATTGGCCTGTCAAAATGATCGTCAACGGGTTTGGGGCAGTATGTACTGCCGTCGTAATGATGGTCTTTGCCTTCACCAAATTCCAGGATGGCGCATGGGTGGTGCTGATCCTCATCCCAACCCTGGTCGCATTTTTCTGGTTGATCCATCGTCACTATAACCAGCTTGCCAAAAAACTCTCGCTGGAGGATTTCGGCGTCATCCCGCCGCACACCAGCCGCCATCGGGTCATCATGCCCGTCAGCGGCGTGCACCAGGGTACACTGGCGGCGCTGCGCTATGCGCGCATGTTATCCGATGACATCACCGCCGTCCACGTCGCCATCGAGCCAGCCGAAGCGGAAAAGGTCCGCCAAAAGTGGAAGACCTGGGGCCAAGGCATCCGGCTGGTGATCTTGAATTCGCCATACCGTCTCTTCCTCGAACCCTTGCTGGAATACATCGCCGAGATTACAAGACTGCGCCAGCCAGGCGAAATCATCACCATCGTTGTGCCTGAGTTCGTTTCGAACGGCCGCGTGACCTCCGCGTTGCACACCAACGCAGCCGAACTGCTTCATAGTCAGTTGAAGCGACAGGAAGATTTTGTCATCATCAACGTGCCATACCAGGTACACGAAAATAACAATCATCATTAGGGCAAAAAAGGCGACACTGAAATCGCATCGTTTGTCGTTGCATCCTGTGATATGCGCATTTCCTTTCCAGTGACGTGATTACAGCCCACTTTGGTGGACGGAAAAGAAAGCGGAGAACTGGAACAGATTCCAGAGTAGGGTGGAGAGTTCTAACGGAGAGTATCAATGTTTCTTTTCTATGCGATAATAGGGACATGGACTTTTCCCCGCTTCATTTCCTCGACCATCCAATTGAACCCATTTTCGATGCGTCTCCCCTCCGAGAAAAAGCCCCCGATTGCCCGAACGGATTTACCTGGGATTCGAAAACCTACCGCGTCGAGGAGATGCTCTCCTCATGGACGGACTTCACCCGGCGCGGACGCTATGCCCGCAACATGCGTCCTGCGCACGCGGCGGTCGCGTCTACGCGCGGTTCGTTGAATGTAGGCAGGTATTACTTCCGCGTCAGGGTGGATAGCGGCCAGATATTCGACATCTACTATGACCGCGCCA
>JBMOMP010000012.1:0-23072 GCA_049323115.1 Chloroflexota bacterium | reverse complement strand
GCGAAGCCACCGACCCCATCAAGTATTTGTCCGCACCGGAAAACCAAGACCTGGGTGTGGTCAAACGCCTTCGCAAGAAACAGTTACCCACTCTCGCCATGTCAACCGCTTAAGTTATGACCAATGCTACAATACTATTCGTACTATAATGCAAAAGTGTCACAAAAGCGGGCTAATTATGGTCGGCGGGGCAGTTGCCCACCCCGCCGCCACTTCCGCCTGTCCTGACGTTCTTTGTCAGGAAACCGGGCGTGAAACCCTTCGACTTCGCTCAGGGCAGGCCCTTCGACTTCGCTCAGGGCAGGCTTTCCCTTCATCCGGCTTTTCGAATGACAGGCTCTTCCCCAGAAACCGTCCCATCCCAAGCACCCTGTCAGCGTCCCCGCGGCTCGAATCACCCCGAGGATACACCAATGCGCAGAGTTTGAAGGAGTTGGAGGTTTTGAGGGATAATCCGTTGCGCCCTTTTGTATATTATGATAATATACAGCCATGATCGACCTGAGTCAGTTGGCTGGCTTTGATTGGGACAACAGCAACCGCGACAAGAACTGGGAAAAGCACCAGGTTCTTGCAAGCGAATGCGAGGAAGTGTTTTTCAACTTGCCTCTCCTGCTCCAGTCGGATGATGCCCATTCCCAAAAAGAGCCGCGATTTTATGTACTTGGTCACACCGCCGCAGGCAGAAGATTATTCATCGCGTTTACAGTCCGTGACGATAACATCCGTGTGATTTCTGCCCGCGACATGAGCAAAAAGGAGCGCGCCATTTATGGGCAAGCAAATTCCTAAATTCAAGAACGAAGACGAGGAACGGGAGTTTTGGAGCAAAGCCGATTCTCCCGAATACCTGAACTGGAAGAGCGCCGAGCGGGTGCTGTTTCCGAATTTAAAGCCTTCCACCAAAGCGATTTCCCTGCGACTTCCTGAATCACTTCTCGACGCCCTGCGCCAAATGGCCAACGAGCGTGACGTACCGTATCAATCCCTCATCAAGATGTTCCTGCAAGAGCGGATCGAGCAAGACTTCAAATCGCGCCATCTGCCAAGCGTTGGATAAGCCCCTGTCTGCCGCTGGGACTTGCGCCGCGGAGTAGACGTCAGACAGGGACATTCTAATCTTGCCCTGCCTGCACCGTGCCGCATATCGTCTCGACACTTGCATGATTTGCCAAGCAGATCACACGCAAGTGCAGGTGTGTTCTTTTGGGAGGCTACGCCCAAGCCGTCAACAGTTACCTCAATTCCACCAACGGCTACGCTTATACCGCCCACACTTACACCAACGCTAGTACTGCCGACACAAACGCTGCTTCCTCCATCGAAAGCCATTCAGGAAGGAAACAGCCTGCCGAGAATCCTGCTCCAAGCGAAACCCTCCAGAGAACTCACTGACAATCGGATCGGAGGCTTGTGCCATCCACCCTGGTGTATACGGGACGAGGCGCACATCAATGAAGAATTTTTTGATATCGGCTTAAAGGGAATCCTGCGCCTGACTCTAAACGAAATAGAATCGTATTCTGTGGAAGACTGGAGTACATCTGAATTCTACATCGCCCCAAGCGATGACGAGTGGGTTAGCTATGCCAGCAGGAATATGACTCTCGCCTACTCTCTAACCTTTTGGGATAAGGCAAACCACTCTTCGGGGTGGGAAGGAATCTCATCCAGATTCAAAACCGAGGAAGAAATCCAGCGCTACCTGGAGTATGTGCGCTTCATCGTGAACCATTTCAAGGATCGAATCCACTATTACGAAATCTGGAATGAGCCAGATATTGGCTATCCGTTCCAGCATATCGAGGCTGCCGATTATATTAACCTTGCGAAAAGAACAATACCCGTCATACGAGAGATCGATCCGGAAGCAAAAATCATGGTCGGTGGTGTGTCCGGCTTTCACGACCCTGCTTCCCGCGAATATTTGTATGAAATTCTTCAGTCAGATATTATGCCAATGGTGGATGTCGTTTCGTGGCATCCCTTCTATGGAGCTTCGCCCCAATATGATGATGTCAGGGAGTATTACTACGAGTACCCATCTCTTGTGTGGAAAATTAAGGACTTGGCATCCGCTCATGGCTTTACAGGGGAATATATCGCTGACGAAATGACCTGGAGAACACCCGTGAACCCGCTTGCCGGACAACCCTGGGAGTATGCCGAGAAGATCGCAGCCAAATATTATGCCCGTGCCATTGTGTCCCACCTGGGAATGGATGTCTCAGTGGGCATCATGGTTGATCCACGTTTAGGGATAATTCGCTCTACAACTGGAAACCTTTGTACTCTTATGGTCGGCGCCAAACCTGAAAGTCTGCCTGTTGAAATTCAGACCCAGGCCGGGAATATCAGGAAATACGGTTTCTCTCTACCTGACGGCGACCGATTAATCATGATATGGTCGGATGATGTGGCGACACTCGAATATCCTGGCACAGTTTCTGTAATTACAATCCCGGGGTTTTCAAACTGGAGTGCCACAGGTATCAATGTTTTGCATGGTTTTGAACAAGAACTGATCACCAACACCAAAAATGGCGATTTGATTATTCGTGGCATCATGATAAAAGACTATCCAATTATCATTCGCCTGTCAAAATAGATCAGTGCCGAATTATGGTCGGCGGGGCGGTTGCCCACCCCGCCACCACTACGGCCTGTCCTGACGTTCTTTGTTAGGAAACCGGGCGTGAAACCCTTCGACTTCGCTCAGGGCAGGCCCTTCGATAAACTCAGGGCAGGCTTTCCCTTCATCCGGCTTTTCGAATGACAGGCTCTTCCCCAGAAACCGTCCCACCCCAAGCGCCCCGGGAACCATTCTCCAGGGCGCTTTTTGGTTTAGAAGGCGCGACCCGCTCTGCGAAAAGCAAAAAAGCAATCAACAATCTCGCTTGGTTGTCAATTGACCACGTGTTCGTCGGAGAAATAAGACCGTGATCAAGCACATCGTCCCGACTGACGAGGATTGTCGTTTGAAACCAGGACGTAGATAGACACGGATTTTTTTCTTCATTTACCAGCGGAATCAACGTTTTCACCGCGCTGGCGCTCGGTGCAAGTGTCTGTGTCCAAAAAGGTTTTGTCCGGCGTGGGAAAATCGGGTAAAATCTACCCTGCCGGGGCGATGGCGGAATCGGCAGACGCAGCGGACTTAAAATCCGCCGGTGGTGACACCGTGAGGGTTCGACCCCCTCTCGCCCCATCCATGTCATTGCGAGCGAAGCGAAGCAATCTCCCAATAGCGAGGAGACTGCTTCACTTGGTCTCGATACGCTGGAAAATCACCAGCTACTCGACCAGCGGCTCGCAGTGACATCTTGTTCTGAAAGCGAGCCAGCATGTTCTTCACCCGCCAACAACTGGAAGAGATCGAGGACAAGAGCCTGGCACCCTACGGGATGCGCAGCAAGGACAGCAAGGGCCGCGCCTACCTCGACTCCGAGCCGGAATACCGCACCTCCTTCCAGCGCGACCGCGACCGCATCATCCACACCACCGCCTTCCGCCGCCTGGAATACAAGACCCAGGTCTTCATCAACTACGAAGGCGACTACTACCGCACGCGCCTGACGCACACGCTCGAAGTGGCGCAGATCGGCCGCACCATTGCCCGCGCCCTGGGCGGCAACGAAGACCTGATCGAGGCCATCTGCCTGGCGCACGACCTGGGGCACTCGCCCTTCGGTCACGCCGGGGAAGCGGCCCTGGCGCGCCTGATGAAGGACTACGGCGGCTTCGACCACAACAAACAATCCCTGCGCATCGTCACTGAACTGGAGCAGCGCTACCCGGAATTCCCCGGCCTCAACCTGACCTGGGAGGTGCGCGAAGGGATGGTGAAGCACGAATCCGAATACGACATTTCGGACGCCTCGGCCTACAGCCCCGACCTGCGCGGCAACCTGGAGACGCAGATCGCCAACGTGGCCGATGAACTGGCCTACACCGCCCATGACCTGGACGACGGCCTGCGTTCCGGCATGCTCACGCCGCAAATGCTGGCCGGCATCTCGCTGTGGGAGATCCTGCTGGACGACATCAAGTGGCAGGCCCCGGCCCTGGAAGAAATGGCGCGCCATCGCCTGATCCGCCAGTTGATCGGCATGGAAGTCACCGACCTGGTCGCCGCCACGGATACGCGCTTGAAAGAGTGCGGCGCACAATCCCCGCTCGACCTCCAGAAACTGTCCTACAACGTCATCGGTTTCAGCGAAGAAATGCGCCGCCGCAATCGCGAGTTGAAGGACTTCCTGTACAACAAGATGTACCGCCATTACCGCGTGGTGCGCATGCAGGTCAAGTCCGAGCGCATCATCGCCGACCTGTTCGAGGCCTATCACGCCGAACCGTCCACGCTCCCCAACCACGTCCAGGCCTTCATCGACAAACGCGGCCTGGAACGCACCATCTGCGACTACATTGCCGGTATGACCGACCGCTACGCCATCGAAGAACACCAGAAACTCTTGAACCCCCTGGAGAAACCTTAACCATGGCCGAACAAATGAATTATCTCACCGCCGAGGGCGCCGCGCGCTTGAAAGTCGAACTGGAGGAACTGAAGGGTCCCAAGCGCGAAGAATTGGCTGCGCGCCTGCGTTCCGCCATCCAGATGGGCGACCTTTCGGAGAACGCCGACTACCACAAGGCAAAAGAAGACCAGGGCTTCCTCGAAGGCCGCATCCAGGAACTGGAATACCTGCTTCACAACGCCGTCATCATCGAAAAGAGCGACAACCGGGACGTGGTCTCGATCGGCGACCACATCACCATCCAGGAGGAAGATTACCCGCCGGAAACCTATCACCTGGTCGGCCCGACCGAGGCGAACCCGTCCCAGGGCAAGATTTCGCACGAGTCGCCCATCGGCAGGGCGCTGCTGGACCACAAAGTGGGGGAGACGGTCGAAGCGGAAACGCCGGGGGGCAAGATCAACTTCAAGATCTTGAAGATAGAATGAAGTCCGGGAAGATGCGGAAAGGTTGTTAAGCGTTTGGGCGGCAGTTGAACTGCCGCCCATCGTTTTGGCTACTTTTCCTTCGACCAGATGGCCATTTCCAGCGTCACCCGCTCGAAGTAACTTTCGGGCGGCAGGGCGCCGACGCCGTATTCCAGGTCTGCCACCGTCACCAACAATTGGAGCGCGGCGGTTTCGAGGATGATCTGTTTCTGCGGTTCGAGTTGCACCAGTTCGCCCTTGGCCTCCAGGCGCGCGCGCACGTTCATGTCGCCAAAAGCGTGCGCACTCATCAGGACTTTGGTGGCGGTCTTGATGTCGTTCTTGTCGAACAGCCAGACCTCCAGCGCCGTGACCTTTTTGGGATCGCCAACACCGATGGTCTCGGATACGCCCACGCCGTACTCGCCCAGGAAGTCGCCTCCCTGCGTGTCTATGCTGAAAGACTCGTCGTACAGGTCGTCGCCCAGGACGTAGGTGGTCATGGTCTGCGTGACGGGCGGCGCCAGCCCCATGGATTGGAAGTCGGTGCGCTCGGTCTGGCGGGTCAACTCGGCGGCCTGCATGGCAGCCGAGACCGTGCCAGAGCGCGGCCTGAACACTTTACGGATCAGGTAGAACGCGCCAAAGATGAACACCGCCAGGATCAAGATCCCTGCTACGCTGATCAGGATAGTGCTCAATGAGGTGACCGGTTGTTCTCCCTGCTGGGCAGGCGCGGAACCATCAATCGGACCGTTTGCGGCCTGGATGACCTGCCCGTAAGCGGTGATGGCCCCAACGTCCAGGCCAGCCGGGTCTTGCTGGATATCCAAGTAGACGGACCGGGCGCTGTCACCCAGGTCGTTCCAGCGCCGCACTGCCGCGACGGGATCGCCGGTCAGGCGGTAGGAGTCGATTGCCATGCGCAGGTAGTCTTCTTGCAAATCGACGCGCAAGACTTCGGGAGTGGTGTTTTTCCACTGCACCGGCCAAAGTCCCCATCCGACTGTCAGGCCAAGGAGCAAACCGCCGATCACGCCCAACACGGCCGCGACCGCCGGGCGTTTGACCAAAACAGAGATTAATTGGAATATCGAAGCCATGCCACGTCCCTTCGACTAAAATGAGTTACTAGTGTAATTATATACTATCCAAGCAATAAAACCCAACCACCCGGTAGGGGTATTCCAGTCGGCCGCCCGCCGGCGCATCAATCCGAGGCCGTTTCGGGGACGACCTCTTCCAACAG
Organism: Chloroflexota bacterium; assembly: GCA_049323115.1. Classification (GTDB taxonomy): domain Bacteria; phylum Chloroflexota; class Anaerolineae; order Anaerolineales; family Villigracilaceae; genus JAABUE01. The sequence goes on along the minus strand of JBMOMP010000012.1, from coordinate 16,878 downwards.
GAACGTCTCCTGGCAATCCATGCACTGCGCCTCGCGCTTGTTGGCGATGACCAGCAGGCCGTTGCACTTGGGGCAGGGTTGGGCGAGCGGCTTCTTCCACGACGTAAAGTCACAGGCGGGATAATTGTTGCAGCCGTAGAAAATACGGTTCTTGCGCGTCTTGCGCTCCACGATGTCGCCGCCGTCCTTCGGGCAGGTGACGCCGATCTTCTCCAGCCAGGCTTCGGTGTGACGGCAATCGGGGAAACCGCTGCACGAGATGAACTTGCCATAGCGCCCGTAGCGGATGACCAGTTCCTTGCCGCAATCCGGGCAGGCGCGTCCGATCGGCTCTGGCCCGGTCTTGGTGACCGGCATCTCGGCCTGCGCTTTCTGTACCTTGATCGAGAACGGCCCGTAGAATTCGCGCATCACCGGCACCCATTCGGTCTGGCCGGAGGCGATCTTGTCCAGGTCTTCTTCCATGCGGGCAGTGAAGTTCAGGTCCACAATCTCGGGGAAATACTGGAGCATCAGGTCGTTGACCAGCATCCCGGTCTCGGTCGGGATCAGGCGGCGGTCCACCCGCTCCACGTAACCGCGCTGCTGGATGGTGGAAATGGTGGGCGCGTAGGTAGATGGGCGGCCAATGCCGTATTCTTCCAGCGACTGCACCAGCGAGGCTTCCGAGTAGCGCGGCGGCGGCTGGGTAAAGTGCTGCTCCGGGATCAGGCGCACCAGTTCCTGCTTCTGCCCTTCCGCCACCCCGGCCGGGATGCGGACATTTTCCTCTTCTTCCGATTTCACATCTTCGTTCTTGGCTTCTTCGTACACCACCAGGAAACCGGGGAATTTGACCGCCGACCCGGAGGCGCGGAACAGGTACTCGTGCGCGCTGGTTTTGCCGGTCACTTCCACTTGCAGCGTATCGTACACCGCCGCTTCCATCTGTGAAGCGACGAAGCGCTGCCAGATAAGTTGGTACAGTTTGAACATGGCCGGTTCGAGGTACGGCTTGACCTTTTCCGGGTCGCGCATGGCCGAGGTCGGGCGGATGGCTTCGTGGGCCTCCTGCGCGCCCTTCGATTTGGTCTTGTATTGGGGCGGCTCGGCGGGCAGGAAGTCCGCGCCGTACTTGCCCATCACGTATTCACGGGCCTCCTTCTGCGCGACCTCCGCAATGTTAGTCGAGTCGGTGCGCATGTAGGTGATCAGGCCGGTCGTGCCGCCTTCGCCCACGTCCTGGCCTTCGTACAGTCCCTGCGCCAAGCCCATAGTGCGCTTGGCGGTGAAGCCCAGTTTGCGCGAAGCCTCCTGCTGCAACGTGGAGGTGATGAAGGGCGGGGATGGCCGCCGCCGGCGTTCGCCGCGTTTGACCTTCGTGATCTCGTAAGCCGCCGCCTCCATGTCCATTAACAAGGGTTTGACCGTTTCCTCATTGGGGAGTTCGGGATCGCTGCCGTCGATCTTTGCCAGTTTGGTCAGGAAAGTGGATCGGACCTTCTCCGGCTTGAACTCGGCGCCGATGGACCAATATTCCACCGGGACGAAGGCATCTATCTCGCGTTCCCTCTCGACAATGAGCCTGAGCGCCACCGATTGGACGCGCCCGGCTGAAAGGCGGCTGCGCACTTTCTCCCACAGGATCGGGCTGATGCTGTAACCGACCAGGCGGTCCAGCACGCGGCGCGCCTGCTGGGCATTGACCAGGTCCTCGTTGATGCCGCGCGGGTGGGAAAACGCCTCGTTGATGGCCGGTTCGGTGATCTCATGGAAGACCACGCGCCTGGTCAGTTTCGGCTCGATCTGGGCCGCTTCCATCAAGTGCCAGGCAATCGCCTCGCCCTCACGGTCGGGGTCGGTCGCTAAGTATATCTCCTGCGCCGTCTTCGCCAATTGCTTGAGTTCTTTGACGACTTCTTTTTTCTCGTTGGGGACGCGATATTTCGGCGCAAAGTTGTTCTCGACGTCCACAGACAACTGCGAGCGCAACAGGTCGCGCACATGTCCCACCGAAGCGCGAACGGTGTAGCCCTTGCCGAGGAAGCGTCCCACCGTCTTGGCCTTGGCCGGCGATTCGACGATCACCAGTTTGCCTTCGCGGGTGTTTTTCGGCTCCGGGGGCGTCAGGCCTTCGTGGGCGGGAGTCTTGCCCATGCGGTACAGTTTCGTGCCGCACACGGCGCACGCGCCGACGGTCACGGGCGAACTCTTAGCATTGAAGGTCGCTTCCGGGTTTTGGATCTCGCGTTTGGTCTTGCATTTCATGCAATAGGCTTCCATGTTCCAGTCTCCTATGAACTTCGGAGGGGTATTTTTTATTTTCCAGAATCTGTTTTTGGAGGATATGCTTTTTCCCACATCTTATTAAAAAATTCAACATATTGATCATAAATACCATTAGGTGTTTTACGCACTAATAAGGTGAAACTGGAATCGCCTGGCCTATAAAACATATAAGGAGTAATTAGAAATTCATCATCGGAGCGTACAATGCTGACTTGAGGCACATTGGAATGCACCCGTAGTTCTATTTTCCCCTTTTTCTTCTTATTACTTTCTTGTAATTCGGTAAATATACGAACCGAATCCCGTACTAAAGCCTGAAGTTTTCCTGTTCCTCCCTCCCTCTCATCCACTAACTTTGTAACATCCGCGGATGGGTCAAGTAAGAGGAAGCGATAGTTGCATCCCCTAGATACCCCATCAGAAACTATCTTAAGAAATTTATCATCCTCGGCGAAACCATGTTCCGCCATTCCCATTAGCCATACTTCAGATTTTGCTGATTCGGTAAATTCATTCCACATAGGGCCGCCAATATTTCTACGCTCTCGCCACATTTCTTTAATGCCCAAATCCATCGCCTGTTGTGTTATTGAGAAGTGCTTCAACAATTTCTCAATATACAAGGAAATACTATTAGTACCGAATCTTTGATACAAATAAGCAACTCCAGCAGTAGCGATAAGAGAAGCACCCACATTTAGCAATACATCAACGGAAATATCCACCCAAGCAGATTCAAATTTCAAGGCACGAATCACAAAAGATAAAACAATAAGCAAAGTACCAGCTACAACAAAAAACGCATTTAATAATGGAGTGTCTTTTTGAGTTTGATTATCTTCCATCGGGACTCCTAACGGTCATGTTGCCCGTTATTTTCCAATTGGTCAACAACATCCTGAATATGATGTTCCTTGTCTCGCGCGCAGACCAGCACATACCCGCCATTGGAGGCAACAATGACATTATCAACCCCAACGACTACCACCTTACCATCTCCAACAATCGTGCTCCCGCTTGCATCCACCACAAGATGTTTCCCAAGGACCATGTTTTCAGGATCATTAACGCCATGTAACCGACGCAAAGAAGACCAAGTACCAACATCATTCCAGCCAACGTCAATTGGCATCACTGCCAGGTGATGAGTATATTCCATTATGCCATAATCGAAAGAGATTTTTGGCATACGATCATAGACTTCCAATAATTTCCGGTTTTCGTCAAATGTGCCAATATGGGGCTGGAAATCCCGGATATTTTTATAAATAACCGGGAGGTATTGGCGAAACGCATCCAGGAATACGGTTGATCTGGCGCAGAAGATTCCGGCGTTCCAATAATAGTGGGAATCATCCAGGAATGACCTGGCGGTTTCAAGATTGGGTTTTTCCACAAATTGCTCACCGCGATAGATTTCATATTGATCGTAAACTTTTAATGTTTCACCTGTTTGGATATAACCGTATCCGGTATGAGGAAAGTCAGGTTTGATGCCAAAAGTAAGGATTTCGGAGTTTTCTTGAACGTATTGCATGGCTGTTTTCAGCGCACTCACGAAGCCAGCCCTGTCGTCAAAAAAATGGTCGGCGGGCAAAACCACAATAACCGAGTCTGGCGAGTTGTGTAAAACGTGCGAGACGCCCAAGGCCACACAAGGAGCCGTATTATTCTGGATAGGTTCAACAATAATATTCTCAGGAACGAATTCTTTCACCTGTTCCAACACAATGGCGCGATATGCCTGGCGGGTAACGGTAAAAATATTCTTGGCTGGCATCAAATGGCGTAGGTTTTGGAATGTTTGTGCAAACAAAGATTCTTCGCCAGTAAAATTCAGGAATTGTTTTGGAAATGTCACCTGGCTAAGGGGCCAGAAGCGTTTACCACGCCCTCCGCTCATAATAAGTGCATAACTTTCCATTCATAGGCTCCTATTGATAATCTGATTGTACCTCACGAACTGCCACATATTGCATCCCGCCCACCTGGCGCACCATACCCTTAAGTTCCATCATGATCAGGGTGGCAGAGACCTTTTCCACGGGCAGGTCGGTCTGGTTGCGGATCTCGTCCACGTGCAGCGGCTCGTCTCCCAGGGCGCTCATCAATTTCGCTTCCACGGCATCGCTTGGGATGGCCTTGCGGGCCGCCTTGTGCTGGCCGACGCGCGTCAGGTTGAGCGCCTGCATCACGTCGCTGGCGCTCAACAGGGGAAGCGCTCCCTGCTGGATGAGTTTGTTGGCGCCCTTGCTCTGCGGAGCCAGGATGCTGCCCGGCACGGCAAAGATCTCGCGTCCCTGCTCGGCTGCGAATTCGGCCGTGATCAGCGCGCCGCTGGTCTCACCGGCCTCGACCACCACCACCGCCATCGAAAGCCCGGAGATGATGCGGTTGCGGGGCGGGAAGTTGGCGCTTTCCGGCGCTGTGCCAGGCGCGTAATCGCTCAACAGCGCGCCGCGCTCGCAAACCTGCTCGGCCAGCGCGCGGTTTTCGGGCGGGTAGATGCGGTCCACACCGCTGCCCAAAACGGCCAGGGTGCGCCCGCCAGCGCGCAAGGCCGCCTGGTGCGCAATCGCATCCACGCCGCGCGCCAGCCCACTGACGACCGTCACGCCATTGCCCGCCAGGAAGGAGGCGATCTGCTCGGTCACCTGCCGTCCGTAAGGCGTCACCCGGCGCGTGCCCACGATGGCCACCGCCCAGGTATCCTCCGGCAGCAATTCGCCGCGCAGGTACAGCACCGGCGGCGGCTGGGAAATTTCGCGCAGGCGCTGGGGATAGGCCTCGTCCTGCCAGGTCAGGATCTGGATGCCCTGGGATTGGATTTGTTCGTACAGACGGGGAAGGTCTACCTGCTGGCGGACAGCCGCCAGCCGCTCGATCACTTTCGCGCCCAGGCCGGCTTCCGCTAAAGCAGGCGCTTCCGCCTCCCAAGCCGACCGGGCGTCGCCGAAGCGTTCCAGCAGGCGCTGGAAACGCACCGCGCCGATGCCCTTGATGAGGGTAAAGCCGATCCAGTAGCCTTTTTCGTCCATTCCAGGCGTTATATGGACCCTAAAGGTCTGGGAGACCTTTAGGGTCTCGATTGAGTCTTGATGGGGAGTCGGTCAAACCGTCCAGCAGGTGGACGCGCATGAAACGGTCAGCAAGCCGGATGTCGAGGATGACCGCGGGGATGGCGGGCAACAGGGTTTCGCGCCCGTCCGCATCCCGCACCACGTAGACGTCATTTGCCCCGGTTTCCAGGACGTCCACCAGCGTACCCAGCGCGCGGCCTGCGTCGGTAACGACCGCCAGTCCCAGCAACTGGTGGTGGTAATACTCCCCTTCCGGCAGGGAGGGACGGTCGCTGGCGCGGACGTAGACCCAGGTGTTGCGATACAGGCCGGCCTCCTCGGGCGTCTTGGCGCCGCGAAAACGCACCAGCAGTCCCGCCTGGTGGGGGCGGCGGCCGGCGAGCGTCATGGGGGCATGGTCTTCTCCCACGAACAGGGTCATGCCGGTTTTCAGCCGCTCCGGGAAGTCGGTGTGGATGTCCATGAGCATTTCCCCTTTTACCCCGTGCGGGCGGCGCAAGAAGCCAACCGCCAGGTATTCAGGCTCGCCAATGGACGGCAAACCTGGGCCAGTCTCGGCTGGAGGGTTCCCGGGGGGCATCACGGTTCCAGCACGTCGAGCGTGACCTGTTTGCCTTCGCGCTCGGCTGCAACGCGCAACAAGGTGCGGATAGAATTGGCGACCCGCCCGCTCTTGCCGATGACGCGCCCCATGTCGTCCTTGGCGACGCTCAGTTCGATGCGCACGCGGTTGCCGTTCTGGGATTCGCGCACTTCGACCTGTTCAGGATGGTCTACAAGCGATTTGGCGATATATTCTATGAGGTCCTTCATAGGCTCCCCAATCTTCTAAGAGAGTGGTGAATCACCACAGATCAACGCAGATGGACGCTGATGTTTTCGATAAAAGCCGTGATGAAAACGTTCGTAAAGCCGACTTCTCTGCATTCACAACGTTCCATTTGGGGATCTGTGGCGAAAAGAATTTCAAAACGCATTCTAAATACGCAGTACGAGATACGGCGCAGCAACTGCCGGCGTATTTCGTACTGCGTAGAGGGGCTAATCGCGGCGGGTCTTGGCAGTGACGTTACGCCCGGCTTCCGCTTCCGCGGCTTCCTTGAGCAGGGTTTCGAGGTCTTCCCCTTTTTTGAAGCGCTCGAAGCGCTCCAACACGCCCGCAGACTTGAACACCTGGCCCACGGACTCGGTCGGCAGCGCGCCGTTCTTCATCCAGTGGTAGACGCGCTCTTCCTTGACGGTCAGGGTGCTAGGCTCGGTGCGGGGATTGTAGAAGCCCAGGATTTCCAGGAAACGGCCATCGCGCGGGCTTTCCTTGTCAGCGGCAACGATGCGGTAGGAGGGTTGTCCCTTCAGACCGACGCGGCGAAAACGAATACGAACCATTGAACACGTTCTCCTTCAAATGTGATTGTCGAATAGTGTGGCGACCGCACTTGGGAGGAGAGGGGGATGCGCGAAAGGAGGCGCGCCTCGCAAGGCCGGTTGTCGCAAGGGCATATTTTACCAGATAAATAATGAAGGGAAAGGGGCAAGTTGCCCTGCGGGCAGCGACTCATCCTGGGGACACGGATAACACGGAGGGCGCGGAAACGCATCCGATTTTTGCGGAAATAATCCGTTCCATCCGTGACAATGGAAGATTACCTGCTCTCGAACCGCTATTTCCTGGCGGCGCACCGCTGGAAACTGGCCCTGTACCGGCTGCTGAAAGGCAAGCGCTTCATCAGCGCGGTCATGGACTTCATGGAGGCGCGCCCGGAGTATCTTTCCGCGGCCTTCCAGGCGCTCGAGCGCGAACACGGCTCCTTCGAGAACTACCTGCGGGTACGATGTGAGCAAATAATCTGCAGACCCCCAGCGCCTGGCCGAGGCGCTGGGGGTGGGATTGCGCACGGTAGAGCGGGATATGGCGGAGGCGAAGTGGTCAACGGATGTAAAACGGATAAGCGGATAGAGCAACGGATGCCAAACGGATAAGCGGATGCAATCACAGACAAGTGGATAAAGTGAACAACGGATATAATAGCGTATGGAGCGTCTTTCCGTTCCGTGCCTTCATCCGTTTATCCGTTTCATCATCCGCTGATCTATCCGCTGACCTATTCACTGCCAGGTTCGCCATGCCCCTCGACCCTTCCATTCCGTACGCTGATCTCACCTATCGCATCATTGGCGCAGCCATGCGCGTACACAATCGCCTGGGACCAGGACTGAAAGAGCAACATTATCAACGCGGCTTGACAATGGAAATGCAAACAGATGGATTGTTGGTCGAAGAAGAATACGCCGTCGACATCTACGACGGCGACACCTGGCTGGGAAGAATGTATCTCGATCATTGGGTCGAAAACAAAGTCGTTGTCGAAATCAAAGCGTTGTCCCACCTCCTGACCAATCTCGAAGTTGCCCAGGTGATCAGTTACCTGGCCGCAACGCAGGCGCCGGTAGGATTGTTGATCAATTTTGGACGCAAGCGATTGGAGTACAAGCGTATCCTGCCCCCCAAAACGTTGACCGATTGGAAAACGCACATCCAAAAATTCCTTTGGAAACCTCCAACTGAAAAATAACACCTACTCCTCCACTGCCCCTCCGCTGTCCAATCCGCTACCCAAAATGGCGGGGTAGCGTCTTCCCTGCTTGTCCCATCGAGACACTTTCGAGATACCCGTATGGCAAACTGATGTCAAGAATGACGTCAGTTTTTTTGTTTTGGAGATTTCTATGGAAATCCTCTTTTTCGTTTGCATGTTGTGCATCTTCCCCGTGTTGGTCCTGCTCTTCTTCGGGGTGGTGATCGGCATCATCTACCTCGACCGGCGCAAGCACACCGAAGCCTGGCAGGAGGTCGCGCGGCGCGCCGGGCTGGCCTTCCACCCGCCCGGTTGGATTTTGGGACGGCCGACCCTGGACGGCGACTGGCACGGGCGCTCCCTGCGCGTCTACACCATCACACGCGGCGGGGCCGGAACGAGCAACTCGTCCACTTATATGCGGGTCGAGATGGCCGCCAGCCCCCCCGCGGGGCATTCGTTCTCGATCAGCGAACGCAACTTCTTCAGCCAGTTGGGGCGGACGGGCGCAGAGATTCCTCTCGGCGATGCGGAATTCGACCAGCGCTTCGTGGCGCGCGGGGGGCCGCCCGAATTCGTCCGCCGTCTGCTGTCCGCTGCGGGACTGCGGCGCTTGCTTTTGCAGGCGCGCTACGTCAACATCGAAACGGTCGAAGGCCATCTGCGCTACCAGCAACTCAACGCCGAGACCAATGCCGAAACGATGCTGTTCCTGTTCGCCCTGCTGTTCGACCTGGCCGAGGCGGCCGAACGCGCCTGAGAGGAGGCTGCGTTGACAGAACCCCGGCCATCCCAAGAAACCTTCATCGTCCGCCTGTGGAAGCAATCGCCGCAAGCATCAATCTGGCGCGGCCAGGCGCAGAACGTGCGCACCGGCCAGCAGGTTGTCATCCACACCCTCCTGGACCTGCTGTCCTGCTTCGAGGATTTCTTCCCGGAAGAAGACGACCTCGAATTGCCCGCCAAGAAACCAGGCCTGAAATGAGAAAGGCCAGGCAAAAAAGGAGAACGTCCCGAAGGTTTCCGAAAGCGGCCCGGTTTTCTGCGCAAAACCTTCGGGACGGTTTCAACCAAAACGAAACAGGCCTGAAATGAGAAAGGCCTGGCGCGAAGGAGAGACCATGAACATACAAACCAACCATCCCCGATTGTTGAAGATCGTCCTGCTCACGTTCCTGCTGGTTTGCGCCTGCAACCTGCCCTTCTTTGCAGGCAGCGATGCGCAGACCGCCGTCCCGCCGGGGCCAATTGTAACCATCCAACAGCCTTCCCCCGGCGCGCAAGTGGAAAAAGGCGACTCGTTCCTCATTTCTGCGATTGCAATGGATGAGGCCGGCGTCATCCGCATAGACCTGTGGGTGGACGGGCAGATGATTCTCAGCCAGTCCAGCCCGGATGCGAACGGCGTCACGCCCTTCAGCCTGAACTATCCGCTGGTGGCGGCAGAAGAAGGCAGTTACACGCTGGTAGCGCGCGCGTACAACAGCCAGGGGCTGATGGGCGAATCGGCGGCGCATCCCGTCAACGTGACGGCGGCGGCAGGCGGCGCAGCCGCCCAGGAACTGGGGCAATATGTCGTCCAGCCAGGCGACACGCTGGAGAGCATCGCCCGGCGGGCCGGCGTCAGCGTGGAGGAGATCATGAAACTCAATCCCTCCATAGCCAACGGCCAGGTCGCGCCGGGACAGGTGATCCTCATCCCGCTGCCCAAAGCCCCGCCGGTGGCCGCCGCGCCGCCGCAAGCAGCGGCAGGCGGGCAATCCGGCCAATCCGGCGGCCAGGCCGGCAACCAGAACAAACCGCCCGGAGTCCAACCGGCGGCGCTGCCCGGGGCGCTGCCGGGCGTCCAGATGGGCGGGCAGGCCTGGGGTGGTCAGATCGCGCCGGCCGGGGGCGGCTTCCCCGGCGTGATGGTCAATCCCGCTATCGGCGCCATCGTCAACCCCAACAACCGGCTGCCCGCGCCCGATGCGGTGCAGGTCACGGTTACGGGAGACTGCCAGGTCAAGATCACCTGGAAAGACAACGCCGCCAACGAGACGGAATACCGCGTCCGGCGCATCCCGCCCGGCGGCGGCGCGGAAACGATCGCGGCGGTCTTGAAGCCGAACACGCAGGAATATGTGGATTTCGTGCCAGAGCCGGGGAAATACCAGTACTCCGTGTGGGTGGGCGTCGCCCAGGGCAACCAGGTGAGCGACCATAACGCCAGCCAGTTTGTCGTCATCGACGTCCCGTCCAGCCCGGTCTGCCAGCCGCTGCCCAAATGGATGCGGGTCTTCTTCCAGCCGGTCGAATTCAAACCGCACAACGCGGCCTTCAGCGAGGGTTTCATCAATGCAGGCATCGGCGTCAAGAAAGGCCTGCCCATCCTGCGGCTGCCGCAGGGACAGGGAGAGAGTGCGCCGGTGTCCCAGTTTGGCTCGCCGGCCTACCAGTTGGAGTTCTGGCTGCCGGCCGCCATGGGTCCCGGCGACGCGCTCGACTTCACGCTGGTCGGCAGCGCCCGCCAGCCCAACAATCCGCCGCTCCCGCAGGGGCAGTTCACCGCGCTGCACAAGTACGAGGAACTCACCGGCCCCAACCGGAAGCAGGTCTACCAAAGCCCCCAGCAGGGCCAGGCCTTCGATTTCAGTTACAAACTCTACCTGGAGCCCTGGCAATGGGGCGCGCCGCAAGCCCAGCCCAGTTCCCTGCTGCCCAAGCCGACCGACCTGAAACTGACCGTCGGCCAGAACGGCGACCACAAACTGACCTGGAATTACGACAAGGCGGCCAGGGACAAGTACGTCAGCGGCTTCAACGTTTACCGGGACTACTTCTGCCCCGGCTTCGACTATAAAATGGGACTGCCGGTCGTGCTGGGACGGGAGGCTGCTTCCGCTAACCTGGCGGCCGCTTCCATGCCAACCGGCTGCGCCTGCTCCTACCAGGTCAGCGCCTTCGGGCAGGGCGGCGAGTCAGCGTTGAGCGACGGCCAGACGCCCTCCGACTGCTACACCTTCACTCCTGACAGTTCCACGACCGTCACCTTCAAGAGCCTGGAAATCAGCAACCAGACCCTGCCGCAGGCGCGCAACGCCTATCTCTACCTGTGGGCAAATTACTACCCGCTCGAAACGTTCAACAAGGCGCATTTCTTCGCCGGGACGCACGACCTCAGCAAGATCGAACTGAACGGCCAGAAGGGCAACCCGACCGTGACCGTCAACATGAAAAAAGGCCAATCGCTGCAACTCGGCTTTTACCTCTCCAACACCTGCAAGAGCGTCGACGTGACCATCCCGGCCGCCAACCTGGGCGCAGCGCAGGATGTGGTCGTCCAATCGGCGGACAGCGGCTGCAAACTGATTGCGCAGGTCAAAGGCAGTTCCATAGGACAGCCGCCCAACCAGCCCGCTCCCAACCCACCTCCACAGCAGCCCAAGTACGGGCCAGGCTGCGGGGATACAGGCTGCACAATCGAGTTCGTCAACAACACCTCCAATAATATTGTGGGGCTCAATATCACCCGCCTGAGCAATAACGTGACCGAAAACCCCATCGGGCAGCCCAACCAGGTCATCTGTCCCGGCTGCTCCCTGCTGATTCACCAGTTCTATGACGAGCAATACCAATACCAGGCCTATTATGGCGCCTGGGCGCAGGGACAGGCGCAGCCTGCGGTCGCGGGAAATGGGCCTCTTTCGCCTGCCTTCGCTGGAACCGCTCAAAAGATCAGTATCCAGGATCCCAAAGCGCCGCCGCTTAATAATAAAGATGAGAGTCTCCTGCGGACATTGTTGACCGCCGGGCAGGCATCGAATGATTTCAAGTTGATGTGGCTTTTCTACAACAAAGGCCAGGGCAATGTGGCGTGCCCATACGTGATCTGCAATGACGTGCTGCGTTTTTACAGCAATGGGCGCTTCGATTTCTACGAGGCGGATGTGCAGGCCAGGGTAACGTCGGGCACGTATAAACTGGTTTCTATCAATCCTACGACCGGGGTAGCCTCGTTCGATCTCATCCCGGATGATAACAAGGCCAGGTTCGAGAGAGCCTACTATAACTTCAACATCAACCTGTTCCAAAGCATGTCGCTGTATGTGAATATTACCACGGACAAATACGGCTATCGAAAAACCAGTTTCAATCCGCAAGTTCCCTGAGTGAACCAAATCAAGAGCCTCAAAAGGAAGAATGCTATGAGCCCCGGAAACACAAACCCTCGCCTACAAGCCCTGGCAACCGCCCTGCTGGTTTGCATGTGCGCTTCGACCTTCAGCGCCTGCGGGCCGCAAGCAACGGTTCCGCAGGGAGAAGGCCCCAAGACCTGGATCGAATACCCGCCGGAAGGGGAGGTCTTTACGATGGGCGCTATCCCCATCACCATCTACGCCGCCAACCCGGCCGGCGTGAGCAGCATCAACGTCAATGTAGGTGGGCAAAGCGTGCCAGCAGGCGCGCTCAAACCGCTGGTCAACGACTCTACGCTGGTGCGCGCCGACCTGACCTGGCAGCCGCCCGGCGAAGGGGAATATGTGATCACGGCCGCGGCCGGGGGCGGCGCGCCCACCTCCCTGCATTTCTGCGTGGTGACCTGCGCGCCGGTCAACGCCCCCGCGTCCGGCATAACCGACACCCCCTCGCCCGCGCCGGCAGGCGTCACAGTCACGCCGCCGACCATCACCCTGACGCCAGAAACAGCGCCGCCGGACGCTTCTACCGACCAGGTCACGGTGGAATTCTACGCCAGCCCGTCCTCCGTGAACGCCGGGAACTGCGCCACCCTGCACTGGGACGTGAGCGGCACCGACCAGGTCTACCTGGACGGCGCATTCGTCTATTTCCGCGGGATGCAGGACTATTGTCCCTGCGAGAGCGAGACCCACATCCTGCGCGTGATCGAGCCGGGCGGCGCATCCAAAGACTACACCGCCCGCATCGAAGTCTCCGGCAGTTGCTCCGCCCCGCCCGTAACCGAACCGCCGCCCTCCGACACGGACGGGCCGAGCGTCAACGCCGTCTACACCTTCTGGGAGGGCTGCGAAGTGTACGGCCAGGCCGATCTCTCCGACCCCTCCGGCGTTTCCTGGGCCGAGTTCCATTACAACTTGAACGGCCAGGGCTGGGCATGGATCAAGATGAACGAATCCGGCGGCTTGTGGACCAGTCAGGTGGGCGTCTCGGTCAACGACGGCATGGGAACGCCCGCTGGTTCGCTCGTCTACAAAGTCCGCACCCTGGACGCGCTGAACAACGAGAGTTGGTCGGGTGAATCCACGCTCGATTATCTCGGCTGCGGAGGAACGCAATAAAAAACGGGAGACTTCGGAAGTCTGGATTGGGTTGCGACTCGACCCGCCCTACAGAAATAGCATTTTATGGAGAAGATTGAAATGAAAACAACATCCCCTTGGATAAGCGCCCTCCTTGCCCTGCTGCTGGCCAGCCTGGCCTGCAGCCTGCCCGGCCTGGACTGGATGGGCCTCGCCTCCCAACCGGAAGCGGCCCCCGGACCCAGTGTAACCATCCATGCGCCGGCGCCGGATACCCACATTGCCGTTGGCGAAACTTTCGAACTATTCGTCAGCGCCTACGATGGGTTGGGCGTGGCGCGGCTGGATGTATGGGTAAACGATGTCATGGCGCTTTCGCAAACCAGCCCGGTGGAAGGAGGCATCACGCCGCTGATCCTGGATCACGGCATGACAGGCGCGGCGGCCGGGTCATATTCGCTCGTGGCGCGCGCCTACAACAGCATGGGAGCAATGGGAGAATCGCTGGCGGTGCAGGTGACGGTCAGCGAGGCGCAGGTCAACCAGCCAAAGAGCGAAACGGCTATTTATATCGCCGAGGAGGGGGACACGCTCGAAAGCGTGGCGAGCAAGACAGGCAATTCCAGCGCCGCCGTGCAAAACGCCAACCCGGGGGTCAACAACAACCTGAACCCCGGGCAGCCGGTCAACATCCCTCACCCGCCGCTTCCCAAGCCGCCCGCCCAGCCGCCCCAAAATCCGCGCATCGGCGTCCTGCCCAATCCTGCCCCGCCTGCTATGGGCAACCTGCCGCCTCCGGCAGCGATTGGCAACCTGCCCCCGCAAGCCCCGATCGGCAACCTGCCGCCGCAGGCACCGCCCAACAACCTGCCGCCGCTCCAGAACGGGTTCAATCCGCCGCTGGCCGCGCCCGATGCGCTCAAAGTCTCGGCGAGCGATTGCAAAGTCACCCTCACCTGGGCAGACAAATCGTCCAGCGAGACCGGCTTTGCCGTCTACCGCCGCCAGGTACCCCAGCAGCCAGCGGCCGTCTTGCTCACCGTCCTGCCGCCGGATACCACCAGTTACGTAGACCAGGTGCCGGCCTCGGGCAAGTACGAGTACGCCGTCGAAGCGCAAGGCAAGATCACGATGCTGCCGCCCGACCCGCTGGCTGTGGGTATCCAGCAAAACAACCTGTCCAGTTCCCGCAGCGCGCCGGTCCCGGTGGAGGTCAAACCCAGCGCAGCCTGCATCCAGGATCCAAAAGGGTTCAAATTCGTCTACTTCCAACCCCTCAAGGGAACGGCGATCAACCCCGATGTGTGGAAAATGGGCCTGTGGTACAGCGTCAACGACAGCCCGGGGCGGCGCATCCCGGCCGCCAGCGGGAGTTATTTCAGCCAGGGACAATGGTCAACAGACGTGGAGAGGCTGCCGTTGCCCGCCTCCCTGTTCCTGAATCCCGACCAACCCCTGGTGCTCAAACTGTGGGCGGTCGGTGAAACCCGCGATAGTTTCTTCAATAACAATCCGCGCCCCGACCTGGGCGAAGTGCGCGTTGCCCACAAACTGACCGACCTGCAACAGAATAAGAGCCTGTACGAGGCCAAGAACGGTCAATTCTCGGTGCAGTATTACCTGTGGACGGACGAGGTCAAGTGGACCGGGCAAGGCACGACGACGAAAATCCCGGCGCCGACCAACCTGCGCATTACGAACACCAGCGTCACGGCGCGCACCCTGGCCTGGGACTGGAGCGGCGACAGGAGTTCCATTGACGGCTACCTGCTCTACCGCAGTTACAGTTGCCCCGGCCTGGACACTCAAATCCTGGCGCCCAAGATGCTATCCGCTGCGCAGATGAAGACCGAGATCGTCTTCAAGACCGAGCCGATAGGCTGTATCTACCGCTACCAGGTGAGCGCCTTCGGGCGGGCCGGCGAGTCGCCTCCCAGCAACGCCCTCAGCGGCGACACCCAAATGGCATACGCCATCGCTGCCGTCACCTTCCAGGAATTGAAGATCTATGACATGCCCTCCGGCCCGGGCGGCGTCGAACTCAGGTTGTACGCCAACAACCTGCGGCGCACTTCAGACGTGTACTGGGTCAAGGAAGCCAGTTACGCCCTGAACGCCTGGAACCTGGACGGCCGCCGTCCGAACAACAGTATGGGCATGAGCGTTGGGGAGAAAGAATTCCTCACGGTCGGGTTCTCGGTCAGCGGCGTGGACCCGCAAGGCTACGTCGCCCAGGACAGCGTGTGCAAGGGCGCTACGATCCTTCCGCCGGTGGCCGGTTGGAAGCAAATGCCCTGGACGGTGACCATCAAATCACCCGACGGGGCCTGCGAACTGACGGTCGAATTGTCCGGCCAGAAGCCCCAGGTTGGAACCGGCGGCGCAATCGTACATCCCGGCGCCGACATTACCATCACGAAAGTGGAACGCATCGGCAACAAGGTTTTCGCTTACATCGAAAACAAGGGCCCCGACGACCTGCCTAATAATCGCATCGGGTTCGGGGTTGCCTGGTACAAAAACCTGCCGAACGGCTATACGGAGGTAACCGGACACAACTACAATCATACGATGTGGGTGCAATCCAACCTGCCGCAGTGGGTGCATCTCGATGACAACCTGGACGATTTCCTGCTCCGCGAGTGCAAACTCGGCAGCGGCGGTTCGCTGGAGACCTGCAACTACAAACTTTACGTGCCGATCTATCCCTACAGCGAGAGCGGCAATGAAAAGGATGCCAACTTCACCGATCCGAATCCTTACAACAATCAATACTACGACGACTTCGAACGCATTGGGGTCATGCAATGAACCCCAGGAGAATTAAGATGAAAACGCGATTTCCTTCCCCCTGGAGAATTGGCCGAACCTGCCTGTTGTGGATGGCCGCGCTGGCGCTTGTCCTCGCCAGCGGATGCGGAAGCCCGATGGGGCCGGGGCAGGCCGGGGGTCCGGCAAATGAAGCGGCGGTGTGGATCGAGTTCCCGCCAGCGGGCGAAACGTTCCCCAATCAGGCAATTCCCCTGGTCGCCTATGCTACGAACGAAGGCGAGGTTGCGGGCATCATCCTGGCGATCAACGGCGCCGGGCTGCCCGCCGGGCAGATGACCTCGGTGAGCAGCGACGGCAGCCGCCGCATGGCGCGCGTGGACATGACCTGGCAGCCGCCCGCCGAGGGACAATTCACCCTGACGGCTTCTTCCGGCGGCGCTTCGACCTCGGTGACGTTCTGCGTGGTGACCTGCCAGCCGGGCCTGCCGGCGGCGACGGGCTACACGCCCACGCCCGCACCGGGAGATACTGCTACGCCGCTGCCCTTCATCACCCTGCCGCCAGAATTGCCGGAAACGGTCACGCCTGGAACGCCCGGCGAGGTGGCGGTCGAGTTCTACGCCAGCCCGTCCTCCGTGAACGCCGGGAACTGCGCCACCCTGCATTGGGACGTGAGCGGCACCGAGCAGGTCTACCTGGACGGCGCATTCGTCTATTTCCGCGGGATGCAGGACTATTGTCCTTGCGAGAGCGAGACCCACACCCTGCGCGTGATCGCGCCGGACGGCGCGTCCGAAGACCATTCCGCCCGCATCGAAGTGTCCGGCAGTTGCTCCGCCCCGCCCGTAACCGAACCGCCGCCCTCCGACACGGACGGGCCGAGCGTCAACGCCGTCTACACCTTCTGGGAGGGCGGCGAAG
>JBMOMP010000011.1:0-23302 GCA_049323115.1 Chloroflexota bacterium | reverse complement strand
CGCCCGTAACCGAACCGCCGCCCTCCGACACGGACGGGCCGAGCGTCAACGCCGTCTACACCTTCTGGGAGGGCTGCGAAGTGTACGGCCAGGCCGATCTCTCCGACCCCTCCGGCGTTTCCTGGGCTGAGTTCCATTACAACTTGAACGGCCAGGGCTGGGCGTGGATCAAGATGAACGAATCCGGCGGTTTATGGACCAGCCAGGTGGGCGTCTCGGTCAACGACGGCATGGGAACGCCCGCTGGTTCGCTCGTCTACAAAGTCCGCACCCTGGACGCGCTGAACAACGAGAGTTGGTCGGGTGAATCCACACTCGATTATCTCGGCTGCGGAGGAACGCAATAAAAAACGGGAGACTTCCGAAGTCTTGGAGACTTCGGAAGTCTGGATTGGGTTGCGACTCGACCCGCCCTACAGAAATAGCATTTTATGGAGAAGATTGAAATGAAAACAACCTATCCCTGGATAAGCGCCGTCCTGGCGTTGCTGCTGGTCAGTCTGGCCTGCACTTTTGGGAAAAGCGCGCCCAACTACCAGGCGGACGCCGCGACCGCCGTCGCCATGACATTGACATCGGTCGCCATCCAGAACCCGGCGGCTGCGCCAGGCATCCAACCCGCGCCGCCTTCACAGCCTGCGCAGGCAGCGCAACCGACCCAAGCGTCGCAACCGACCATCCCGTCTTCAGCCGTCCCTCCTTCCGCGGTCCCACCGACGACCGTCTCGATTCCCTGTGACCGCGCCAAATTCGTCTCCGAAACGGTCAAGGACGGCGCGAAGATGCAGCCCGGTCAGGTTTTCAACAAAACATGGACATTGAGCAACAATGGCTCCTGCTCCTGGGACTCGGCCTACGCGGTAGTCTTCGATCACGGCGACCAGATGGGCGTCTTCCCCGCCACCAACTTCACCGCCGCCCCCATCGCGCCAGGCCAGAGCGTGGACGTGACCGTCACCCTGACCGCCCCAACCAAACCCGGCACATACCAAGGTTATTTCATGCTGAAGAACGCCTCCGGCAAGAAATTCGGCATCGGGAATAACGCCGACCAGGCCTTCTGGGTCAAGATCGTGGTCGAGGCCGCCGCCGGCCCGGTCGTCCACAAATCCGGCCTGCTCGAAATCCCCCAGACCTGGACAGTTGACCTGGACAGCGGAACTGTGGGCCCGGCCAGCGGCGCGGACATCCACTACGAGGTGGACATCAACGCGAGCCACAACCTCGTTTTCCTGGGTCCCGCAAAGCAGATGAGCAAACAACCTTCCTACGACGATTGCAGCAACGCGCAAATGGACAGCCCCACCCTCCCGATCTCCGGCCTGAGCCTGGGGACGTACTTCTGCTACCTGACCGATCAGGGACGCCTGGGCTACCTGGAATACGCCGGGTCCGATACCACCCCAGGGGCCGGCAAGTTGTACCTCGAGTTTACGACCTGGAAGAATCCATAAATCTTCCGAAAGGAAAAGAACATGAGAATCTCGAAACGACTGACCTTCCCCCTGATGGCGCTTGCCCTGGCGGTTTTGGCTTGCAGCATAGCCACGCCTGCACCCCAATCTGACGCCAACGCCTTCAACACGATGGTGGCGCAGACTGCGCAGGCGCAACTACTCCTCATCCCTCCTGCCGTCACCGCCGCGCCCACCCAGGCGATTGTCCCCACGCCAACCACCTGGCCGCCCGTGTTGGTCGACGCCACGATCAACCTGCCGCGTCACACGGCGCTGGATCTGGAAACACAAACCATTTCCGCTCCCCTGGTCAACATGGAACGGTTCGAGCAAAATCTCCCGGACTTCCGATATTACGAGAAAGCCCCAACCGGCGCGGACCTGGTCTTCTATTCGGAAAACCCCACTGACTTGAGTTGGCAGTTTTTCTACCTCGTCAACGGCGCACACATAGCGGCCTTACTGGGCGCAACGCTCTCGAAGGCCAGTTACGAGGAGTGTGTCCGGACATTTAGGGAAGGGCTGGTTTTTCCACACCCGGAGAATGACGCCTTCCCCCTCGATTACTCCGTCTTTGTTTCCTATCCGGGAGAATACTTTTGCTTCACCACGGATAGAGGAAACCTGGGTGCATTCAAACTCACCGCGCCCGGAGACTACAAAAACATGCCTTATGTGATCATGGACTACATCCTTTGGAATGTCTCCCTACCATGAATGTCATGCAGCCTGGCGCCGTAATCTTCCTGACGTTTTCCTGGCGCTGGCGCATTATATTCACGAAAAGTACTATATAAGGAGAAAAAATGAGTAAAAATATTTTCCTTTCCCTCATTGCAATCCTCTTCATACTAGCGGCCTGCGCTCCGCCAGCCCAGCCGCCCCCAGCCACCGACCAGCCCATCGAAGCGCTGGCAAAGGACGGCGATCCCTGCCAGGCAATTACGCCTGATGGTTCTCTGCCAGGTACGCTTAAAGCCTTCGAGTGGGCCACAGACTCCGGCCAACCTGCTGGCATCACCATTGGCGCCAACGGAACGGTTTATGTTACCATCAACAACAGCCACCGAATCGCCAGTTACGACACAAACGGCCAATGGAGTGCTGAATGGGAAACAGACGGCGAAGCGGGCTCACTGGCAATTGACCCTGGCGGGCAAATCTACGTCACCATCAACAACAGCCATCGCGTCGTTGCCTACAGCCCCAGCGGCCAACTCGTCACAGCGTGGGAAATCGAAGAACAACCGCTTGGAATCGCTGTGGGAAAGGACGGCGGAATCTACGTCACCATCAATAACAGCCACCGTGTCGTCAAATACGATCCCAACGGCCAAATCATCCAAGAATGGCCTGTGGACGGCCAGCCGGGCGGGATAGCGCTCGGCCCAGACGGCAAGGTCTACGTCACCATCAATAATAGCCATCGCATCGTACAATTCAGCGCCAACGGCGAACTGCTCACGGAATGGAATCTAGACGGTCAACCCGGCGCTCTTGCAATTGGTCCGCGCGGCGAAATATACGTCACCATCAACAACAGCCACCGCGTCGTTGGCCTCCTGCCCAATCGCGAACCCTTTGCGGAATGGAAACTGACAGGAGACGCCATGGGCATCGCTGTCGGTCCAAACGGCCAGGTATATGTCACCATCAACAACAGTCACCGCATCGTCCAATTCTCGTGTGCGGCTGCTCTTGCAGGCCAGCCGCCTTCCCTTTCGCCCATCAATCTGGCCGGCCCCAGCGTAGGCACCATGATGCCGTGGGTAGATGGAAGCATACTCGTCTTCGTGCCGGGCGGCCAATTCATCATGGGCGCAGATGGGCCCGACAACCCCCGCATCACGGCCACCGTGGCAGACTTCTGGATCTACCGCACCGAGGTGACCAACCGCATGTACGCCCTGTGCGTTGCGGTAGGGAAATGCACGCCTCCGGCCGACCCGCAGGCTGCCAGCGCCCTCACCGACCGTTCCCGGCGCGAGAGGCCCGTCACCGGCGTCACCTGGCAACAAGCCGATGCCTACTGCACCTGGGCGCAAGGACGCCTGCCCACCGAAGCCCAATGGGAAAAGGCCGCGCGCGGCGAGCAAGGCAATCCCTATCCCTGGGGCGATGCCGCTCCCACCTGCGACCTGTTGAATTTCGACAATTGCAAGGACGCCCCATCCGATGTGTTCGACTATCCGGCTGGCAAATCCTTCTACGACGTGCTGGACATGTCGGGCAACGTGTTCGAATGGGTCTTCGACTGGTACGCTCCCGGCTATTACACGAATGACATGGAAGATCCCGAAGGTCCAACCCTGGGAGAACAGCGTTCCGTGCGCGGAAGCAGTTTCCAAAGCCCGGACAGCGAAACCTTGCCCTCGCGCCGTTTCTTCTTCCCACCGGGCGAAAACCGTCCCGATTTGGGCTTCCGCTGCGTCGTCATTAATCCTACTCCTTTGGCGCCCTATTGCCAAACCAGCGCACGCGCCTCTGGCAGACCGGAAGGCCCGGCGCCAGCGACAAATTGCGACCTGTCTGCCTCAGCGGCGGGGGTTGGGCCGGGTTTTGCCACCGCCGACCTGCAAGGCGGGACGATTACCTCCGTATCCGCCGGAGCGTTCGATTGCAGCCTGGCTTCTGGCACGCGCGTCTATTGCTCAGGCGAGGCCGGCGCGACTGACGAAATTACCATCTGTGGCGCCTGTGAAACCGGCGAAACCAACTCGCCCAACCTGAACTGTCCCTCTGGCTATGAAACCTCAGTGGGCATACCGGGAGAATGCGACTACCAAGGAGGCGGCGACCCGTCTGGCTGCCCGCCCGGCTCTTACTTCGACACCAGTCTGAATCGCTGCGCCGGAAATGAACCAAGCGGCGGCGACAGTGGACTTTGCGATACGGGCATGTATTACGACACCAGTCAAAATGCTTGCGTCAGCAACGGCGAACCGTCCCTGGGCTGCCTGCCAGGCTACGAATTCGACGCTGCCCTGGGCTGCTGCCACGCCCCCGGCTCGGCGCTCGAAACGCCCGACCTGCCCTCTTATCCCGGCTGCACCATAGAGGAGTACGACGCCGGTATCTGTGCATCCTCCCCTGGAGCGAACGACCGAGGCGCTGCCTGTACGACCATCAAACTGACCATCTCCTCAGAAAAATCGAAAGACGGCGGTTCGGCGGCCTGTGTCCCCTCTCCTGCCAATTGCTACTGCGACACTCCCTGCCCATAAACAAGACGAGCAGACACCAAACGGCGGGCGCCGAACGCCCGCCGTTTCTATTTCTCACCCCGCTTCCCCTCCTGCCAAAGCGCCTCCATCTCGCCTAGCGACAGATCACCCAGGCTGCGGCCTTGCCGGTGCGCGCCCGCCTCGACGTGACCAAAACGCCGCTTGAAGCGTGCGTTCGTCCCCCGCAGCGCGGACTCGGCGTCCACCTTCTTCCAGCGCGCCAGGTTGACCAGCGCGAAGAGCAGGTCGCCGATCTCGCTTGCCAGTTGCTCCTGATCGGCGGCTTGTTTCACTTCCTCGATCTCCTCGACGATCTTGTCCAGCACGCCTTCGATCTCCGGCCAGTCGAAGCCCACACGCGCAGCCCGGTCCTGGTATTCCTGCGCCTGGATCAAAGCCGGCAAAGCCAGCGGCACGCCGTCCAGCAAGCCCTTCCCGTCTTTCTTCTTTCCTCTTTCCTTTTCCTTGAGCCTTTCCCAATTTGCCAGCACACCATCCACGCCATCTACATCCACATCGCCAAACACATGCGGGTGGCGGCGGACAATCTTGTCATAGATTCCCTTGAGAATATCAGCCATGCCAAACTCGCCCGCCTCCCGTGCGATTTGGGCGTGAAGCACGATTTGCAGCAGCAAGTCGCCGAATTCCTCGGCCATCTTGCGCGGATCGCCCTCGTCCAGCGCCGCCAGCGCCTCGTAGGCCTCCTCCAGCAAATGCGCGCGCAGGGAGACGTGAGTCTGCTCGCGATCCCACGGACAACCGTCCGGCGCGCGCAAGTGGGCGACGATCTCCTGGAAGGACTCGAAAGCCGTCCCCTCGCCCAACGGCGGGACGTACAGGCAGGTCGTAGCCGAGTACAACAGCGAGGAATCCAACGCCTGGACCGTACTCTCGTAAACTTCACTCCCGCGCACGAAACGGACAACATGCGCAGCGGGATAAACAGAGAGCAGCACAGCCTTCAAATGGGACGCCAATTCGCGCGAGTGGATGCCGATCAACAGCATGTCTGCATCTGGGGGGGTAGGGGGAACATGCGCAGGCAGCAGGGCCGGCGCCTCGAGAAGGACCAGTTTCGAGCGTGGCCCGATGCGCAGCACTTCGAAGGCAAAAGCGACAAGGGTCAAATCCATCCAGGTCTCTCCAAACTTAAAACGTAAAACGTAATGCGCAAAACCTTGGCATCTCTGTTTCACGCATTACGTTTCGGCAGGTATTATAATGAAACTAACGCTTCGTGTAGGTCGGAGCCTTGCGGGCGCCCTTCAGGCCGGGTTTCTTGCGTTCCTTGACGCGCGCATCGCGGGTCAGGAAACCGCCCTTGCGCATGGCCGGCAGAAAGTTGGCGTCCATTTTGACCAGCGCGCGCGCCAGGCCAAGTTGCACCGATTCGGTCTGGCCGGTCACGCCGCCGCCATTGACGACCACCGTGATGTCATACTTGGCGCGTTCCTGGTTGGCAGCCGAAAGAGGCGCCAGGATGGCTTCCAGGTCGCCCAAGCGGGTGAAGAAGGCTTCGCCTTCCTTGTCATTGACAACCAACCGGCCAGCGCCGCTCATAATGCGGACGCGCGCCGTGCTTTCCTTGCGACGGCCTACACCTTCAAAATACTGAACTGACATAATCCCTTACCGTTCCTTTCTGCGCCTCTACGCAAGAGGCTGGGGCTTCTGCATCCCATGCGGGTGCTCGGGGCCGGCGTAGATCTTCAAACGCTTGAGCAGCGAGCGGCCCATGCGGTTGTGCGGCAGCATCCCCCACACCGCCGCGCGCAACACGCGATCAGGGTGTTTGCGCAACTGGTCGCGCAGCGAGATGGACGTCAGGCCGCCCGGATACCCGGAGTGGCGGTGATACATCTTGGAGTCCATCTTGGTCGTCGTCTTGGTGCCGGTCACGGTCACCCGCTCGGCGTTGACCACCACAACATAATCGCCCATCTCCACGCCCGGCGTGAAAGTTGGTTTGTGCTTGCCAAGTAAAACCGCCGCGATACGGGTTGCCAGGCGGCCCAGGTTTTCACCGTTGGCGTCCGCCAGGAACCATTTGCGGTCGATTTCGCTTGCTTTCGGATAGTACGTTTTGTACACTTTCGTCTCTCCGTTTCTCAGGTTACAGTGCGAGCCTTCTCTCGCCTTACCGAATATAGTTAGATTTTAGAGCGACACCATCTCGCTCACAGGTGGATAGTGGACCTCGACGAGCGTCAACCCATGCGCAGGAGCCAAGCCGGCCGGCAAGACGCTTCTTTCCACGACTTCGGCCTGCCCGGCTAAAGAACCGGCAACAGCCTCCGCCGAAACCTTTCCCTGCGAAACGGCCACCTGGACGAAGACCAGCCGACGCACCATGCGATACAGGAACGCATCTGCCTGGACCTCGAACTGCCACTCGTCCTCCAACCGCTTCCACGCCGACTGCATCACCGTCCGCATTGTGCTGCTCCCGGCCCGGGGCGGGGAACCGTAAGCGGCAAAATCGTGACGGCCAACGAAAAAAGCAGCCGTTGTTTGTAAGGCGTCGCCGTCCACCTCCGGCCACACGCGCCACGCGTATCTTTCTCGCAGCGGATGGCGCACCGGCTGGCAGAACAAGCGATAGCAGTAGCGCCGTGAAAGAGCGTCGAAGCGTGGGTGGAACGTTTGCGGGACAACCCGCACATCCCGCGCCGCCAGGTCAGGAGGCAGGCTGGCGTTCAACGCGCGCAGCAGGTCGCTGTCAGCGTGAGGCCAGTCCAGGTCAAAGGAAGCAACCTGCCCCGTAGCGTGAACGCCGGTGTCCGTCCGCCCGGCCAACAGCACCGAGCGCCCGCCCCATCCCAACTTGCGCAAGGCGCTTTCTAGTTCGCCCTGCACCGTTCTTTTTTTTGCCTGTCTCTGGCTTCCGGCAAAACCGACGCCATCGTAGGCAAGGATCACCTGGTAACGTGCCATCGTGCCAGTGACCAGTTATCAGTTTTCAGTGACTGAGTACTGATAACTGACTGATAACTGCACTATTCTTCCACCAATTCCAAAATCACCATCTCAGCCGAGTCGCCCTGGCGGGGACCCAACTTGAGTACGCGCGTATAGCCACCATTGCGAGTCGCAAAACGCGGGGCAATTTCTTCGAACAAGCGCTTGTTCAGGCTGTTATCACCCAGGCGCGAGGCCACCAGGCGCTGGGCGTGCACTTTCTGCGAATCGCTGCCTTCTGCACTGTTGCGGGCAATCGTGATGAGGCGTTCGGCCTCGCTACGGATAGCAGCCGCTTTCGCGCGCGTGGTGCGCACGCGCTCGTGGGTAAAGAATTGTTTGATAAGGTTTCGTCGCAGCGCAATGCTGGCGCCTTTGCTGCGTCCGAGTTTATAACCTGCTACTTGATGTCGCATTTCCAATTACTCCGAAGATATCGTGTCGTCCTTCAGATAGCCTTTTTCGATCATTCTAACTCGTAGTTCGTCCAGGCTCTTTTCACCAAAATTGCGGATGGACATGACGGCCGTATCGCCCTTTTCGAGCAGATCCAGAACGTCGCCCACCGTCGTAATGCCCGTGCGCTTCAACGAGTTGAAGACGCGCACCGAGAGATCCAAGGCCTCTACCGGGGTTTCAGCCACTTCGCTGGTCAGGCGCGCGCCGCTCGGCATTTCGCGTTCGATTGCCACGGTCAGGGTCTCTTCACTGATGCCTGCAACGTAACGCAAATGGTCGATCAGGATCTTGGCGGCAGCGCTCAAGGCGCGTTCAGGGGCGTACGTCCCGTCCGTCCAGATTTCCAGGATCAACTTATCGTAATTCGTGCTCTGCCCCACACGGGCGGAGGTCACTTCCCAGTTGACGCGCTTGACCGGGCTGTAGATCGCGTCCACCGGCAATTCGCCGATAGGCATGTGCCCGCTGCGTTCATTCGCAGGAGAATACCCGCGCCCGCGCTCGACCGTAAACTCAAGATCGAGTTTCGTTTTGTTATCGTCAACGGTAAACAGATACAGTTCGGGGTTGACGATCTCGACTTCCGCCGGAGTAATAATGTCCGCTGCGGTCACTGTGCCTTCGCCGCGCACCTCCAGGTGCATGCGTGTGCTGTCCACGCCATCCAGTTTGAGGCGCAATTGCTTGACCTGCAACATCACCTGGATCACATCTTCACGCACGCCCGGAATGTCGCTGAACTCATGTAATACGTCCGCAATGCGGATCGAAGAAACAGCCGCGCCTTCCAGCGAGGAAAGCAATACGCGCCGCAGGGCGTTGCCCAACGTCACACCATAGCCGCGTTCCAGCGGGCTGATGACGAACTTGCCATAGTTGCGAGCCTCTGCTTCGCGCTCGATCTTCGGCATTACCATATTCGTGATACCCGTCACGGTTCACCTCTCCCTGTCTAAACAGTACCTGTGCTGGCCGGTGAGGGTCACCAGCCAGCATCCGGCCAACCAACTAGCGTCGAGAGTAGTACTCAACGATCAACTGTTCGTTCAGGCTGCCGTCGATCTCAGCACGCTCAGGCAACCGCTGGACAGTACCCGCCATCTTTTTCATGTCGCGGTCCAACCAGGCGGGAGCAGTGCGAGATTCAGCAATGGCGCCCAGGTCTTTGAAATAAGTCAAACCCTTCGAGCCTTCGCGAATGGAAATCTCATCCCCGTCCTTGAGCAACATGGACGGCACATCCGTACGACGGCCATTGACAGTAAAGTGGCCGTGCGTCACCAGCAAACGCGCCTGTGAACGGCTGGAAGCAAAACCCAGACGATAGATGACATTGTCCAGGCGCGTTTCCAGGATCTGCAACAGATTCAAACCGGTCAGGCCGCGGCGCTGCAACGCGGTTTCATAGTAGCGGCGGAACTGGCGTTCCAGCACGCCATACACGCGGCGCGCGCGCTGCTTGGCGCGCAACTGGAGCGCAAAGTCGGATTCACGCCCGGTGCGGCTTCCGCCTCGACCACCGCCGCGGCTTGCCATACGCCCGTGCTGGCCGGGAGCGAAATCGCGCTTCTCGAACGAACATTTCTGGGAGAAGCAGCGTTCGCCCTTCAAAAACAGTTTTTCACCTTCACGCCGACACAATTTACATGCCGGACCAAGATATTTTGCCATATCTTTCTTCCCTCATACCAAACTAAACGCGGCGCTTTTTGGGAGGCCGGCAACCATTGTGAGGTACCGGTGTGATATCCGAAATGGAGCGCACTTTCATACCCGCCGCTTGTACGGCGCGGATAGCATTCTCACGACCAGGCCCGGGGCCTTTGACGATCAAGTCCACTTCCTGGATGCCCAAATTCTGGGCGGCTTTGATGGCCTGCTCTGCAGCCAGGCGCGCAGCAAAGGGAGTGCTTTTGCGCGAACCCTTGAAGCCCGCCGAGCCTGAACTGCCCCAAGCCACCGTGTTGCCCTGCTGATCGGTCACGGTAACGATGGTGTTATTGAAAGACGCAAAGATATGCACCTGCCCGGAAGACAGGGTTCGCTTTGCCTTTTTGGCACCGCCGGTGCGGCGCGTAGATCGTACACTCTGAGCCATGTTGCCTCTCTAACCTTTCACCAGGATTACTTCTTGCCGCCGCGACGACGCCCGCGACCGGCCACCGTTTTCTTGGGGCCTTTTCTTACACGAGAGTTGGTGCGTGTACGCTGCCCACGCACCGGCAAGTTGCGGCGATGCCGTAGGCCGCGATAACAACCGATCTCGATCAGACGTTTAATGTTCATCTGGACAGAACGGCGCAAATCGCCCTCAACGGTGAAATTCTTGGAAATGTACTCACGCAACGCAACGGCATCCGCCTCGGTCAAATCTTTGACGCGAGTGTCAGGATTCACCTTGGTCTCCGCCAGGATCTGGCGCGCGCGCGTCGGGCCGATGCCAAAGATATAGGTCAAGCCCACTTCAACCCGCTTGTTGCGGGGCAGGTCAACGCCTTCAATTCTCGCCATAGTTCACACTAGCCCTGTCGCTGTTTATGCTTGGGATTTTCGCAGATGATGAATAATCTGCCTTTGCGCCGTACAACTCTGCACTTGGCGCAGCGTTTTCGAATGGATGGTGAGACTTTCATGAATTCAAATCTCCTTACAAATTCCAGGGGCTGTAACCTGTACAGCCAAAGATTTTATTATATACGTTCTTTATATTTTCGTCCAGTAGGATCGTCGCTGCTTCTGGCCTATAGGACAGTCAGGACGAGAGGTTCGCCTTCGGTAACAGCCACACTATGTTCGAAGTGCGCTGTCAACGACCCATCAACAGAGACAACGGTCCACCGGTCGGACAGGACGCGCGTGGCGGGCGTACCCACCAGGGTCATCGGTTCGAGAGCAATGGTCATACCCGGGCGGAGGAGGAGGCCGCGTCCGGCTGCCCCGTAATTGGGCACCTGGGGGCCTTCGTGCATCTGCCGCCCAACGCCATGACCTGTGTACTCACGGGTCACATGATAGCCGCGACTCTCGACGTATTGCTGTATCGCCGCCGATATGTCACCGGTACGGTTGCCTGGCCGCATCTTTTCGATGCCGGCCCATAAGGCGCCCTGGGTGACTTCGAGCAGGTTCTGGGCTTGCGGGGAAATCTCCCCTACCCCGGCCGAAAAGGCCGAGTCGCCCACAAACCCTTCGAATACGGTCCCGCAATCCACAGAAACGATATCACCGGCTTTCAACTTGCGTTTCTTGCTCGGAATGCCGTGAACCAGTTCCTGGTTGATGCTGACCGTGATCGACGCCGGGAATGGCGGGTGACCATACCCTTTGAACGGCGATATACATCCGTGTTTCCGCAGCACAGCCTCAGCAGCCGCGTTGAGGTCGGCTGTGGTCACACCGGGTTGTAAAAGTTCTTTGACGGCTGCTAACGCTGCCGCGTTGATCCTGCCTGCTTCGCGCATGATTTCCAATTCGGCAGGAGTTTTAACATGTACCTGGCGTTCCCAACTCATTTTGTTTCTACTTCGTCAACGCCTTTACCAGGGCATCTGTCACTTGCTCGATCGGCTGGGTGCCGTCGATTTCGACCAGTTTACCGGCCTGGCGATAGTACGCGATCAATGGCGCTGTCTGCTCCAGGTAGACCTGGATGCGACGGGTAACCGTCTCGGCCTTGTCATCGTCGCGCTGGTACAGTTCGGAGCCGTCCAGGTCACAAACGCCCGGTTGTTTGGGCGGGTTGAAGGTCGCGTGGAAGACGTGTCCGTTGGCGCGGCAGGTCCATCGTCCAGAAAGACGCGAGATGAGGACGTCTGCCTCGGCGGTGATGTACGGCACTGAGTCCACGTCGCCGCCGAATCCAGCCAGCATCTGCTTGAGGGCGTCGGCTTGCGCCGGGGTGCGAGGGAAGCCGTCCAGGATGGCGCCCTTCCCACAGTCTGGGCGGGCGAGGCGCTCACGGATCATGGCAATCGTCACATCATCCGGCACCAGTTCGCCCTTGTTGATGAAAGACTGCGCCAGTTGGCCGAGTTCGGTCTGGTTTTTTATGTTTTCACGGAACAGGTCGCCCGAAGATACGTGCACCAGGCCAATCCTTTCGGCCAGGACTTTGGCTTGTGTTCCTTTTCCGACACCCGGAGGGCCAAGCAGCACGATGTAGGCAGCCATGTTCTATCCTTAGCGCACGAGCAGTGAGTCCTGATAGCCGTGCATTTTCAGTTCGGCATCGATGTTCATGAAGGTGTCGCGCACTACGCCAACGACGATGAGCAAGCCCGCCGAAGAGACCAGGAAGATACCCGCAGCGCCTGAGGCGGCCGGCACAATCAATTGCAACAAAAACGGCATGACCGCCACCAGGCCGAGGAAAAGGGCGCCCGGCAGGGTGATGCGGCGCTGGACGCGCGTCAGATATTTCTGGGTGGGAGCGCCGCGATTGACGCCCGGGATTTGCGCGCCGACGCGCTTCAGGTTTTCGCCGTAATTCTGTTGGGAGAACAACACATCCGTATAGAAGAAGGCAAAGACCACAACAAAGATGAAATAAATCAACCAGTAACCCCAAGAACTGATGCCGCTCGGATTGAAGAAATTCTGGGTGCTGACGGCCATGTTTTTTACCCACTCTGTTTCAGAGCGTGTAAAGTAACTGGCGATGATCGCCGGGAACTGCAACAAGGCGCTGGCAAAGATGAGCGGGATCATGCCCGCCAGGTTGACCATCAGCGGCAGGGTACCTTTGACCGGCATGGACATGCGGTTGCCAACGCGGCGCCCCGGGTACATGACCGGCACATTACGGCGGCCTTGCTGGATGATCACAATCGCAAAGATCGTCGCAACAATGACAACGATGGTAAATCCAAGCAATAGCCATCGGTTTTGCTCATCTGCCATGATTGCAAAGACATTGTGAGGAATGCGCGATACGATACCGGCAAAGATCACCAACGACAACCCTTGCCCGCGAATGCCGAACTCGGAGATCAACTCACCCAGCCAGATGGCAAACATCGTGCCGGCGGTCATCGCCAGCAAGACCGCCAGCGAAGGCAACCAGGACTCGGCCGTGAATCCAAACTGGATCAAGGGCTGGTTAGCAAGCGAGTTGATGATGTTGATCTGCCCGATGGCCGAAAGCGCAGCCATAGGAACAGCCAGGTAATACGTCCACTTCTCCATCCACTTGCGGCCTTCGCGCGGGTCGTCTTCCATGCGGCGCTGGAGCGCCGGGATGATCGGAACCAGCAATTGCAGGATGATCTGCGCGGTGATATACGGGTAGACGCCCATCGCCAGGATGGAGAAATTGGAAACCGTACCGCCAGACAACAGGTCAAGGAAGCCTAGAAAGCCGCCAGCCGCCGAAGCGCTCTGGCTGAACGCCTTCAGGGCCTCAGCGTCCACGCCCGGCGCAGGCACGTTCGCAGCAATGCGATACAGCGCCAGCAAAGCCAGGGTAATCAACAACTTTCGGCGGATGTCATAAGACTTCCACAGGAAGCGCCAGCCTGAGAAGGTAGTCTTCATGTGACTTCTACTCGTTTCGGTTAAGCGATCGTCTCGACACTGCCGCCAGCCTTCTCGATCTTGGCCTTGGCGCCAGCACTGACGCGGTGGGCGCGCACTTTAAGGGCGACCTTCAAATCGCCTCGCCCCAGGATAACGACCGGGTTGCGGTTATCCCGGAGGAGATGCGCCGCCTCGAGCGACTCCGGCGTGACTTCAGCGTTGGCTTTGAACGCCTCACCCAACTGGTCCAGGTTGACTTCGTTGTATTCGACCTGGTTGGGCGGGGTAAAGCCCTTACCGCGCATAAACGGCAAGCGGCGATAGAACGGCAAGTTGCCGCCCTGGCGATACAGGTTGCCGCCCTCACCCGAGCGCGAACCCTGGCCTTTGG
Source organism: Chloroflexota bacterium (assembly GCA_049323115.1). Classification (GTDB taxonomy): domain Bacteria; phylum Chloroflexota; class Anaerolineae; order Anaerolineales; family Villigracilaceae; genus JAABUE01. The sequence continues at coordinate 9,296 of JBMOMP010000011.1, read as the reverse complement.
TACCGCGACCAGCCGTCTTACCCTGGCCGGCCGAGATGCCGCGTCCCACACGCTTGCGGTCCTTTTTTGAGCCCACATTGGGCACGAGATCGTGTAGCTTCATCGTTCGTTCCTACTCTTCGATCTTGATAAGGTGAATGATTTTGTTGAGCATGCCGCGCAACGCAGGCGAATCAGTATGCTCAACAGTCTGGTTCATGCGACGCAAGCCCAATGCACGGACAGTCGCCTTCTGGTCTTTGGTATAACCGATCGGGCTTTTGGTCAACGTCACACGCAGGGACTTGCCCGCTTCTTTCTTCTTAGGCATGTTGCTTCCTCCGTTCCCAGAACGGCAACAGGTCTTCCACTTTCTTGCCGCGCCGGGCCGCTTCCTGCTGCGGCGATTTCAACTGATCGAGCGCATCGAAGGTGGCCATCACTACGTTCAACACATTGGCGCTGCCCATCGACTTGGTCAAGATATCGCGCACGCCCGCTACTTCGAGCACGGCGCGCACACCGCCAGCGGCGATCACGCCCGTACCGGGGGAAGCCGGCTTGAGCAACACTTTCGCGCCGCCCACTGTTCCCATGATCTGGTGAGGGATCGTTGTACCCGCAAGGTTGACAGTCCTCAGGTCTTTGCGGGCGCGCTCAGAAGCCTTGCGCATCGCATCCGGCACGGCATTGGCCTTGCCCACTCCCATCCCAATATTGCCTCGTTTATCGCCGAGCACAACCGTTACGCGAAACTGGAACCTGCGTCCACCTTTTACCACTTTGGCAACGCGGGCGATCTCGATCACGCGCTCTTCGTATTGCTCTTCGAACTGCTGCTGTTCAATCGTATCAAATTCCGACATTTTACTCTCCACGCAGCCTAGAACTGCAAACCGTTTTCGCGCGCACTATCAGCCAGCGCCTTGACGCGACCAACATAGCGGAATCCGCCGCGATCAAAGACAATCATCGTAACGCCCTTGCTTTTTGCGCGTTCTGCCACAGTCTGTCCAACCAGTTTTGCCTGCTCGGTCTTGTTCAGGCCCTTCATCTTCCCACGCAGTTCGCGGTCAACCGACGAGGCCGACACCAGCGTGTTGCCGGCCTGGTCATCGATAACCTGCGCATAAATCTGCGTTGTGCTGCGAAAAACATTCAAGCGCGGGCGCTGGGCAGTGCCTGCCACCAACTTGCGAACACGCGTGTGTCGCCGAATGCGCGCAACAGAACGACTCTTGTTCGCCATAGATTACTTGGCTCCTTTCCCGGCCTTACCGGCTTTGCGCCGGATACGTTCCCCGGCGTAGCGGATGCCTTTACCATGATATGGCTCAGGCGGGCGGACTTTGCGGATATTGGCCGCAATCTGCCCGACCTGTTCTTTGTCATAACCAAGAACTTTGATCTGACGGGTCTTCGCATCTGCCTCAAAACTGATACCATCCGGCGGGACCATTTCAACCGGGTGAGAATAACCGACGTACAACATCAGGTTCTTGCCGCTCATTTCAGCGCGATAACCAACGCCTTCCACTTCCAACACTACCTCGAAACCTGTGCTAACGCCATAAATCATATTTGCAAGTACTGCACGGGTCGTCCCATGCAACGCGCGTTCTGCAGGAGCATCAGATTTGCGCTCGACCATGATCAGGTTCCCATCTTTGTTGATCGCGATGAGCGGAGAAAACGTCCGCTTCAACTCGCCTTTGGGACCTTTGACCTGGACGTGCGCGCCAGTGATATCTACCTGCACGCCGCTAGGGATTTCCACCGGCATGCGTCCAACTCGAGACACTTCTTACCTCCTGCCTACCAGACTTTACACAGGATTTCGCCGCCAACGCCCAACTGGCGGGCGCGCTGGCCGGTCATCACTCCCTTTGGCGTGGACAAAATTGCAATGCCAATGCCAGAGAGCACCCAGGGGATATCCTGCTTTTTCGTATAGATTCGGCGGCCAGGCTTGCTCACACGTTCCAGGCCAGAGATGACCGGGCGGCGTTCACGGCGTTCACCAACATATTTGATCTTGACGCGCAAGACCTTATGTGCGGCCTGTTCACCGTCAGCCACTTCGAAATTCTCGATGAAGCCTTCTTCCTTCAAGATCTTGGCGATCTCTAGCTTGATCTTGGAACTCGGCAATGCCACCTGAGAGTGACCAGCCATTACGCCATTGCGTAAGCGGGTCAACATATCAGCGATCGGATCAGTAACACTCATGCTTATACCTCCACCCGGCTACCAGGACGACTTGACGACGCCAGGGATTTTGCCCTGCAAAGCCAGTTCACGGAAGCAGATACGACACAGGCCAAAGCGGCGCATATAGCCTCGCGGTCGGCCACAACGCTGGCAGCGGTTACGCACCTGGATGGGGCTGCGACGCCGCAGTTCACGATATTGCATACATTTTTGAGCCATAAGTTATGCTTCCTTTTTGAATGGCATTCCAAGCAACTGCAACAAAGCGCGCGCCTGGTCATCTGTTCTGGCAGTGGTCACAATCGTGACCTCCATGCCACGTAATTTGTCAATCTTGTCATAGTCAATCTCGGGAAAGATCAGCTGGTCACGCAGGCCAAGTGTGTAGTTCCCGCGCCCGTCGAAAGCATCCGGCGAAACGCCGCGAAAGTCACGTACGCGCGGCAAGCCGACGTTCATCAGGCGATCCAGGAAAGCCCACATGCGCTCTCCGCGCAAAGTCACTTTCGTGCCAATAATGCGACCTTCGCGCAATTTGAAGGCGGCGATGCTCTTGCGAGACTTCGTCATGATTGGTTTTTGACCAACGATCTGGGTCAAATCCGACACCGCAGCCTCGAGCGCTTTGGGGTCATCCATAGACTCGCCCAAACCGATATTGACCACAACTTTTTGAATGCGCGGCACTTGCATCACATTCTTGAAATTGAACGATTTGAAAAGCGCAGGCGCAACTTCTTTTTGATAACGTTCTTGCATCCGGTTCATAATTCAACGCTCCACAGGCTAGTCGATCATGGCCTGGCATTTTTTGCAGACCCGGTGAGCGCCCTCTTCATCGCGCTGCACGTTGACGCGCGTCGGCACGCCACACTTCGGGCAGACCAACATCACATTCGAAATGTGAAGTTTCCCTTCGAACTGGATGCGGCCAGGGTTCACGTTACGGCCTGCCTGGGTTTGGACCTGCCGCTGGTGCTTGGTGCGAATGTTGACGCCCTGCACCACCACGCGACCCTCGTCCGGCAAGACATTGATGACCTCGCCGCGTTTCCCTTTGTCTTCGAGGCGGCCGCTGATGATCTCAACCGTGTCGCCTTTGCGAATTTTGACTCTCATTCTTTCACGCTCCCACACCAATCTAAAGCACTTCCGGGGCCAGCGAAACGATTTTCATGAAACCCTTTTCGCGCAATTCACGGGCCACAGGGCCAAAGATACGGCTGCCTTTCGGGTTTTTGCCATCGCTGTCCAGGATCACCGCAGCATTATCATCGAAGCGGATATAGGACCCATCCTCACGACGCCATTCTTTGGAGCAGCGCACCACTACGGCGCGGACGATCTCGCTCTTCTTGACCGCGCCCTGCGGCGTCGCCGATTTAACGGTGGCAACCACCACGTCGCCGACTGAGCCGTATTTGCGCGTCGAGCCGCCCAGGACGTGGATCACAAGCAGTTCTCGCGCGCCGGAGTTATCCGCAACTTTGAGATGAGATTCTTGTTGGATCATGTCCTATTCTCCAACTCCGGCGTCCTCTGTGCGGACTTCATGCTTGAGAATGGTTTCCACGACCCAATGCTTGTCGCGGGAAATCGGCTGCGATTCCACAATTTGCACCTGGTCGCCGACCTGGCAATCGAGTTCATCGTGCGCCTTTACGCGCTTGCTGGTCTGTACAACCTTTTTATACAAAGGATGGCGATACGTGCGCGTAATCTCGACCACAACGGTCTTGGTCATTTTATTGCTGGTGACGACACCAGTGATGCGACGACGATTGTTCATGCTTCACCTTCCACAGCAACCAACTGCTCGCGCAAGATGGTCTCCATGCGCGCAATATCCTTGCGCAGGATGCGCAAGCGGCTGGTGTCTGTCAACTGGCCCGTCACTTGCTGAAAGCGGAGTTTCATCAACTCCTCGCGAGTATCTGCCAGTTTGGACTTGATTTCTTCGGATTTCAAGGCGCGGATCTCACTGGACTTCATGCTTGCTCTCCTGCTTCATGGCGCGCCACGACCTTGGTCTTGATCGAGAACTTGTACTGGGCGTGCTTCAAGGCAGCCACGGCAATTTCGTCGGGCAGGCCGCCTACCTCGAACATGATGCGCCCAGGTTTGACAACTGCAACGTAGTACTCTACATTTCCCTTCCCGGAACCCATACGAGTTTCAGGGGGTTTGTGCGTATACGGTTTAGCCGGGAAAATTCGGATCCAGACTTTACCGCGGCGCTTCATTTCACGAACGATGGCGCGGCGGGCGGCCTCGATCTGGCGGGCAGTGATCCAGCCCGGCTCCAGGGCCTGGAGGCCGAATTCGCCAAAGGACACCTGCGCGCCGCGCAGGGCTTTGCCTTTCATACGGCCGCGCATTTGCTTGCGCCATTTAACACGTTTTGGCATCAACATAGCAACTACCTCTTCTTAGAGATTAGAGAGCGGAGATTAGAGATTAGTTCAGGTTGGCTCGCCTGCTATTCTCTACTCCCTATTCCCTACTCACTTACGTACACGCCTTCCGTCGCCTCGACTTTTTCTTCCATTTCGAGCACTTTCTCGCCCTTGTACACCCAGACCTTGATACCGATCTGGCCATACGTCGTGGTCGCCTCTGCATACGCAAAGTCAATGTCTGCACGCAGGGTTTGCAGGGGGACGCGCCCGTCACGCAGCCAGACTGTGCGGGCCATTTCTGCGCCAGCCAGGCGGCCGCCAACCATGATTTTTATTCCCTGCGCCCCCGCGCGCATCGCCTGTTGGATGGCGCGTTTCATCGCGCGGCGGTAACTGATGCGGCGCTCTAATTGGTCAGCGATATTGTAAGCAACCAGCTTCGCGTCCAAATCGGGCGACGAAATTTCCTTGATATCCAGGTCTACCTTCTTGCCAACCAACGCTTCCAAACCCTGGCGAATTTTCTTGACCGCTTCGCCCTTGCGGCCGATCAGGATACCGGGTTTGGCAGTGTGAATGGCGACGCGGACTTTGCCCGGGAAACGTTCCACTTCCACACGGGAAATGCCTGCGCGGTTCTTGAGCACCGACTCTGGCATTTCGTTGCGCAGTTTGCGGACTTCTGCGTTATAAGCCGAGCCGCCCTTGGAAGTAATTCCCGTCAAAAGGCTGCGAATGGCAAAGTCCTGCTGCAACTGCTGGCGGTATTGCGCGCCTTCAGCAAACCAGCGCCCTTGCCAGGTCTCGTTCACGCCCAGGCGCATACCCACCGGATGAACTTTTCGTCCCATAATTTCTCCTTCAGAATCCTTTCCTGTCCCGGTTATGCACCGCGCTCGCGCAGGATGACAGTGACATGTGATGTACGGCGGAGGATCGGTTTGAAACGACCGCGCGCCCCAAAACGCCGCCAGCGGCGGGTAGGAGCCTCATCGGCAAAAATCTTGGCAACATAGAGATCATCGCGGCTGACGCCGAAATTCTCTTCCGCGTTCGACACGGCCGAAGCCAGTAATTTGCGAACCGGGTCCGCTCCACGCTTGGTAACAAACCGCAGCATTTCCAGAGCGTCGTTTGCGTTCTTGCCGCGCACCATGTCCACGATCAAGCGGACTTTTTGGGCAGAAAGAGGCAGAAAGCGTAATTGCGCATGAATATCTTGCATAGCTCTCTCCTATTTCTTCTCCGCCATGTGGCCGCGGAAGGTACGCGTCGGGGCAAATTCACCCAGGCGATGGCCGACCATGTTCTCGGTCACATAGATCGGGACATGCCGGCGGCCATCATGCACAGCAATCGTGTGCCCCACCATTTGGGGAAAGATCGTGCTGGCGCGGCTCCAGGTGCGGATGACTTTCTTCTCACCTTTCTGGTTCATCGCCTCGATTTTCTTAAGCAGTTTCGGCTCAATGAATGGGCCTTTTTTCAACGAACGTGACATATCTGCTTACCTCATCATACTCTCAGCGCCTAACGGCCAGACTTTGACCGGCGACGCACAACATATTTATCCGTCTGCTTGTTGCGGCGGGTCTTGTAACCCAGGGTTGGCTTGCCCCACGGGCTTTTCGGACCGGGAAGGCCAATCGGCTGGCGACCTTCACCACCGCCGTGCGGGTGGTCGCGCGGAGACATGGCTGTGCCGCGCACCGTCGGGCGGATACCCAGGTGGCGCTTCCGGCCGGCCTTGCCCAACTTGACATTGCTATGATCTACATTACCGATCTGGCCAATCGTGGCGTAACATACCTGGCGCACCAAACGCACTTCGCCAGATGGCATACGGATCTGGGCAAAATCGCCTTCCTTCGCCAACAACTGGGCCGAACTGCCTGCCGAGCGCACCAACTGGCCGCCTTTGCCTTCGCGCAACTCGATATTGTGGATTGTCGTACCGACGGGGATGCTTGCAATCGGCAAAGCATTGCCGGGGCGGATTTCCGCATTCGGCCCAGCCAACAACATATCACCAACTCTCAACCCAAGCGGCGCAACGATATAGCGCTTTTCGCCATCTGCATAATGCAACAACGCCAGGCGCGCCGTGCGGTTGGGGTCATATTCTATGGCGGCAACCTTTGCAGGGATGTCGTGCTTGTCGCGTTTGAAATCCACGATACGGATGTAGCGACGATGCCCACCGCCGCGATGGCGAACGGTCACGCGCCCATAAGAGTTCCGGCCTCCCTGCTTGCGCAACGGCATGAGCAAGGAACGCTCCGGGGTAGTCTTGGTAATCTCTTCGAAGGTGTAGCCGGTCATGCCGCGCTGACCGGGAGTCACCGGTTTATATTTCTTGACTGCCATTACTGCACCCCTTCAAATATGCCGAGGGTTTGCCCCTCTGCCAGGGTAATGATGGCCTTTTTATAGCCTGGGCGGCGCACCAAAAGGCGACGGCTGCGGGCCCGGCGCCCACGCTTGGCAGGGGTATTCACGATATTCACACGCACCACATTGACATCGAACAATGTCTCGATGGCGTCCTTCACTGCCGTCTTTGTAGCGCGGCCGGCAACCACAAATGAATATTGGCTCAATTTGCCAGATTGATAATTGGACTTTTCCGTGACCAATGGACGGACAAGCACATCATAAATCGTCGTCATGCTCAACTCCTATCCTAAGTGCGCCGTCAGCACATCCAACGTCTTCAGCGGCAGGACCAACTTGTCATACCCAAGCAAGTCACGGATATTCAAGTAACCGGCCAGCAAGACCTTGGCATCGGCAATATTATCGGCTGAACGCATGACCGTATCGTAGGCCTGGTCCTTTTCAGGCAGCAGGACCAGGGCGCTGGCCTCGCCGACCAGGGATCCCAGGGCCTCGGCCATCAACCGCGTTTTGGGCTCCGCCAACGCGATCTCATCCACGACAACGATGCCTGCTTCCGCTGCTTTGGCCGAAAGCGCCGACCGAAGCGCTGCCCGCCTCATCTTCTTGGGCATGGCCTGCACATAACTGCGCGGCTGCGGTGTATGCACACGACCGCCGCCCTTCCATTGCACAGCGCGGGTTGACCCCTGGCGGGCGCGGCCTGTACCTTTCTGCTTCCACGGCTTACGTCCACCGCCAGCCACCTCGCCGCGCGTCTTGGTCTTATGCGTCCCCAGGCGCGCATTCGCCATCTGGCGGATATAAGCCTGGTGCATCAAATCAACATTGATTGGCGCTTCGAAGATCGTCGCAGGTAACTCGACCTGTTTGACCTTCTTGCCTGCCATGTCGAAAACGTCTACTTTCATCGCTTTCATGCTCCCATTCATCCAGCGCCTACTGCTTGCGCGCCTCTTTGATCATGATCACGCCGCCCTTCGGCCCAGGGACTGCGCCGTGCACACCAAGCAGGTTGCGTTCAACATCCACCAGGATAACCTTCAAGGCCTGCACAGTGACGCGCTCGCTGCCCATATGCCCCGCACCGCGCGCGCCCTTGTACACACGCCCTGGCGTTGTACCCGAACTACGAGAACCGGGCGCACGCTGGCGGTCAGATTGACCATGCGTCTTCGGCCCGCCGCGAAAGCCATAGCGCTTCACGCCGCCGGCGAAGCCTTTCCCCTTGCTGGTGCCGATCACGTCCACACGCTCGCCCACAGCAAAAGAATCCACTGTCACCTTCTCGCCGATATTGACATCTGGATTCTTGATGCGGAACTCGCGCAAAAAACGCATAGGGGGAATCTCATTGGCCTTGAGGTGCCCCAATTCACCACCGGTCAATCGCTTGGGATTGACTTCGCTAAAGCCAAGTTGAACCGCCGAATAGCCTTCCAACTCAGGGCGGCGGATCTGCGTAACGTAACATGGCCCAGCCTCGATGAGCGTCACCGGATGTGCGACGCCTTGATCATCGAAGATCTGGGTCATGCCGATCTTCTTCCCAATCAGCCCTTTCAACATGCTCAATTTTCTCCTTCGTAAAAATTTGTCGAGACTGTCAGCCTGGGCTTAGGCTGCATCATCTCCACACAGGACAGTCAACCCGTCCGGCGCGACGCACACATTTTCGCGTCCACGCACAGACTTATTCTTGCGCTGTGTTTTTTTGCCATACAAACAGGCCTGACGGTCAGACAAGTCAGACCTGTATACAACGAACCTAGATTTTGATCTCGATATCTACACCCGCAGGCAGGTTGAGGCGCATCAACATATCAATCGTCTTGGAATCGGGGTCCAGCACGTCAATCAGACGATTGTGGGTGCGAATCTCGAAATGCTCGTGCGAGTCTTTGTCAATGAAAGTCGAGCGCCGTATTGTAAACCGTTCTAACTTAGTTGGCAAGGGTACAGGCCCAACGACATGAGCGCCGCTGCGCTCTGCGGTTTCGACGATCCGTTTGGCAGACTGATCGAGGACGCGATGGTCGTAAGCCTTGAGGCGAATGCGGATTTTCTGCTTAGACATGCTCCACCTATTCGATGATTTTGGTGACGACGCCAGCGCCGACGGTGAGGCCGCCTTCGCGGATGGCGAACTTGGAGCCCTGCTCCAACGCCACCGGAACGATCAATTCCACCGTCAGGTTCACGTTGTCGCCCGGCATCACCATCTCCACACCTTCCGGCAGGGTGATGTTGCCCGTCACGTCCATCGTGCGGATGTAGAACTGCGGACGATACCCGCTGAAGAACGCCTTG
>JBMOMP010000010.1:0-23395 GCA_049323115.1 Chloroflexota bacterium | reverse complement strand
GATTTCGGTTGGTAAGGTACAATCGTTTTGGTAGGTCATGGTCGCTATCCTTTCTGAAGTTGAGCCTTCCGAAAGTATATACCAGACCTACCCCTTCTTGATTTTACAGAAACAAGTTTACACTAACGAATTACTGTAGTGAGATGACTATTGCCTGATAATTCTCCCGCGAACTTTTGATCATCGGGGATGCAGTGGTGGGGATCATACACTGCAAATAAGGTATAAGCTCCTTGTTTCTGATAAACGGATATACGACTGGTAATTTCAGTAACAATTCGGTTTACATTTTTTCTCTCTTTGATGTATTTCATTTCGATATAAAATGCATTTGGATCCAGCCGAGAAAAATCCGGTTTTGTCGAAATAGAAGCAAATGATAACAGCGGCAATTCTCTATCCAAATCCTCTTTTGCACTAGCTAGAATGCCATCGGTTGCTTCCTGAACTTCATTTTCATCTTCAGGCTTATGCGATTGAAAGATTTTTGGAATACCATGTTGTAACAAACTGACTAACCGAATGGCAAAATTTTCGCGTGGGTTGTGGGAATGCTCTCCAGAAGCGATGAGACGTATTAAACATGATTCGGGTAATGATGCTTCAAACAATGAAACTGCACTATCTCTCAACTTCTCCTTTACTACTGTACTAACTTGCATAGCATGTCTTCGCAATAAATCTGCCAGTTCCTTAGCAGTTTGTGGAACATTCCTGTCTCCGGGAATAATACAATCTTCTAATTCAGTATATTCTTTGAATATCTCCTCTGGCGTCATCTGCTCTACATCTTTTGCGAAGCGGATATAAGAGACAACTAGCGTCCTGTTCACTCCGTCTTCAATAGGGTCATTGAATATATCGACTTTATATCTACTTGGTGGATCATATTTTTCAAGCTGGGCAACACAAGTAGCAAATCTCCTGTCTACACATTGTGAGCATACTCCACAGTGAGGAGTATGTTTAGACTGTCTAGAGTGGGCACAAGAAACAGTTTCTTCCAATAGCTCACAACACTTATTCCGCTTCAAAATTTCAAGAGTTTCCGCTCTTGTCTTGAAGGCTAAAGGATTTTCAATGCGAATTTGATCCTGATATATTTTCCACGCCAACTGTTGGAGTCGGTAGAGAAATTTGGGATGTGTCGTACGTGATGCTGTTGTACCTACTAATTGTGCATTTGTTGGAGGGTTAGCGCTTACTATTCCATTATCTGCCAAGAATATTTCTTTTATATTACTTTGCCTAGAAATCGCAATGGCTAAACAAGTATAAAGGAAGGATCTGCTTCTCTGTGTATAATCTTCCGCTTTGCACCCTTGTAAATTTACCCATATACTTATGTGAGGAAAATGCCATTGGTTAAATCGGGCTCGCAAATGTGTAACCAAATTTGTTTGCCGATAGTCATGTAACGGAAGAGAGCGATGGCTAACCAAAATAGGGCGTCTCCCCTCCTGTGCCACTTTTTCAATAACCGCACATAAGCTATCTGCGCCTCCCGAAAATAGAACAACACAATCTGGAGTGTCCTGATTTGGAAGCCTTTCTGGTAAAACACTCTGAGTTATTGGAGTCGTCCCTTTTGCAAATTCGAAAGTAAAGTTATCTCCCGTTAAGAAGCTTAACGTATCAGATAATCCCAAACTTATCTCTTCCTGACCCCATGTGGATGGATCAGACACTGGAATTACAAAGTGCATTTGGCGTGTCCATTTTGAACCATAAACATCAGTTTCTGTTCCCCTCGAGACGCTTTGGTCAGCTGCATATACATAACTTGCTATTCGAACTATGTCTGCCGAAAGAGCATCTATTGGACTGAGAATAGATGAACTCAAATCATCAATTTCCAGCTTTAGATTTGCTTGGCTTCCTTGGGTACGTATTTCAACTCTATTATCCCAAACTGCATTTTCGGTTGTTAATTGTGGCACTGCCCCATCACACAAAAACAAATTACTGGTCATAGCCCCCATCCTCACTTGTTAATTCCATCTGGAATTTTTCAAAAGCATATGCCATGAACCTTTTGGCATCAGATAAAGTAATATCTCCTTCAGTTTCCCAATTCTGCTTTGAATACCATCCTGAGGCATAATCTTCAACGATTTTCGAGGATTGCCAAGCATAGAGCTTCAAAGCATCAGTAAAGGCTTTTCCATCGCCTAACGATTTAATTGAGCGACCAGGGCCAATATGATTAGAGATTTCTTTATCAATGAAGTACCGCAGAAACCGGTCAATAAAACTAGAAAAATATCTCCGGGAAAGCAAGCCAAACTGTTTCTTCGATGAGTATTTCTTGCATGCAGACTGAATATCACCAAGTGTGCTACCAAAAAGGTCTGGTGTATAGACAAGAATTGTCTCGGATAGTGCCTGTTTTAAAGCCAGGTTTGCTATTTCTCGAAAGGTCGTAACACCACCATAGGATTTTGCTTCATCGCGGACTTGATCTGAAATTGCCGATATAAGGCTAAGGGCAGACTCCGACTCGGCAACGGATATGCCAACATTGTCCAATTCTGATATAAAGTCGTTTTTTCTAGCAAGCCAAGTTATTCTTGTGAGCAGCCAAAAACAATATGCAAGGAGGGGATCTGCTTTTAATCGTTCTAACTCCCGATTGGCAGCCTGAAGAGTAGCTATTGCAATGGATTCGGAATCAGAGGGAGAACTTTCGAGAAGACCCACAACTTGGTTCCACGGACGGGTTTTGGGAAGAACACCTAATCGGAGGTGACCCATTTTTCATTCCTCCAAAAGAATGAACGTTGTCACTATTTTACAATATATTTAGCCAAAGATACCATACAAGTAAGAAGATTTTGAATGAGATTATAAATACAGTCTAGTAACAGCCGTTGTAAGGCTACAAGCCCCAAACCTACTAAAGCGAACTAGTCGCCACTAACAACTTCATATCATAACAGCCGAGGCCATCTTAAGTCAAAAAAATCGTTGCATTAATTTGCCATTTATGGCATATTCGCGCCATGAATTTCGCGAGTTGCGTGCAATTTACCTTCGGCATCCCCAGATGACGTAGAAACCACAGAAAGAGCATAACAATCCGCGTGAATCTGCGAAATCTGTGGATACAAACTGGGTCGAGGCAAAAGTGTCCGGTAGCCGGGACAAACCAGATTCCAGGTTGCAATTTGCCACGCACCGCGGTGCGTGGCATTTTACTTTCGGAGGGTTTTTGTGACAGATGATCTTCGTATCAACCCATCCCGCCTGCTCCAGCGGCTGGATGAACTGGCCCAGAAAGGCGCACAAGGCAATGGCGGCGTCTCGCGCCTGGCGCTCTCGGACGCGGACAAGGAAGGCCGCGACCTGTTCGCGGCATGGCTGCATGAACTCGGCCTGGCAGTGAATGTGGACAAGGTTGGCAACATCCTCGGCCTGCGCCCCGGGCAGGATGATTTGCCGCCCGTCTTGTTCGGCTCACACCTCGATTCGGTGCGGAATGGCGGGCGCTACGACGGCGCTTATGGCGTGTTGTCTGCGCTGGAGGTCCTGCACACCCTGCAAGACCATAATGTCCAGACCAGGCGCTCGCTGGGGGTCATTGCTTTCACCAACGAGGAAGGCGCGCGCTTCGTGCCGGATATGCTCGGCAGCCAGGCCTTCGTTGGCAACCTGTCCGTGCAGGAAGCCTGGGCAGCGACCGGCTTCGACGGCTCGAACTTCGGCGAGGAACTCCAGCGCATCGGCTATGCTGGCGAAATGCAGCCCGGCGCGATCCAGCCGCATGCCTACGTGGAACTGCACATCGAGCAGGGCCCGGTGCTGGAGCGCGAGCGCCTGGCCATCGGCGCCGTCGAGCGCGTGACCGGCATCACCTGGCTGGAAGCGACCATCACGGGCGCGGCCAACCACGCCGGGACGACCCCCATCGCCCTGCGCCGCGACGCCGGGCTGGCTGCCGCCAAGATCATCCAACACCTGCGCGGACTGGCGCTCGACCTGGGCGGCGACCAGCGCGCCACCTGCGGGGTCATCCGCTTCGAGCCGGAGATCATCAACGTCATCCCCGGCAAAGCGGTCTTCACCGTTGACCTGCGCAACACCGACGAAACGGCGCTCAAGGAATCAGAACAGCGCCTGCGGGCTTATGCGGCAGGACTGGCAAAGCAAGACGGCGTGGACATTGACCTGCGCTTGCTGTCCTACGTCCCGCCGCAGGCGTTCGATCCGCGCGTGGTCGAGACGGTCGAGGAAGCAGCCCAAATGCTGGGATATGCCCACCGGCGGATGATCTCCGGGGCCGGGCATGATGCGCAGATCATGGCGCGCAAGTACCCGGTCGGGATGATCTTCATCCCCAGCCGCGGCGGCGTCAGTCACAGCCCGGCGGAATATTCCAGCCCCGCAGACCTGGCCGCTGGGGCAAACGTGTTGTTGCAAACAGTTCTGGGACTGGCTGAGTAGCGCGCGTCAATCCCGCCGCACCAGCAGCATCGTCAGGTCATCGGCCTGGACTTCGTCCCCTACGAACGCCATCAGGCTGTCTTCGATGGCCTGCAAGATGCGTTCAGCGGATCCAGCTTGCGCAGACTGCAAGGCAGCAATGATGCGCTCCTCGCCAAACAACTCGCCGCCGGGAGAAAACGACTCGTTCAGCCCGTCGGTGTAGAACAACAGGCAATCCCCGCTTTCCAACTGGATGGTATTTTCTTCGATTGCCGTCCCCTCCAGCACGCCCAGGGCCATGCCGGTGCGCGTCAAGCGTTCGAGCGACCCGTCGCGGCGCAACCACAAGGGCGGGTTGTGACCGGCGTTGGCGTAGGCCAGGCGGCCGTCCTGCGGGTCCAGCACCGCGTAGGCAGCCGTCACGAACATCCCCTGGCGGGTATCGGGAATGAGCAGGTCGTTCACGCGGCGCAAGGCCTGGGCCGGCGACCCGCTCCCGGCAACGGCGGCGCGCACCAGCGTGCGAGTGAGCGCCATAAAGAGCGCCGCCGGGATGCCTTTGTCGGCCACGTCTGCAATGAACAACCCAATGCGCCCGCCGGGCAGTTCCAGTACATCGTAGAAGTCGCCGCCCACCTGGCGCGCTGTCCACCAGCGGGCAGCCAGTTCCCAACCGGAACGCGCCGGGAGCGTCTCCGGGATGAAGGTCTGCTGGATCTGGCGGGCAAGTTGCACCTCGGTCTCCAAACGCTCACGGACGACTTTCTCGTCCTGCAGGCGGTCGCTTTGGATGGCCAGGGCGGCCTGCTGCGCAATGCCGTTGATGATGTCCAAGCGGCGCTTGCGGAAGCGCAACCCACCGGGGGATTCCAGGGATAACAATACGCCAAAGAAATCGCTCTTAATGGACAAAGGCAGGGCCAGCAGCAACGGACGATTTCCGCCCAGCGCTTCGCGCTCGGCAGCCTCGTCCAACGCCTCGCTCCCCACCCAATCCTGCCACCGCGCCCCGGGCTGCGCCGGCAAGACGAGCAGGCCCGCCCGCGCGCGGACGGCGTCCAGCAGCGGCGACACGCCCGGAGAATATTTCTTTGCCCAATAATCCACCTCGTCTTCTTCGGCAAGACCATACGCTTCGTACGGATAGAAGAGCGCACTTTCGGCATCCCACATATAAAGCGCAACGCGCTCCACACCCACCAGGATGGGCGTAATGCGAATGATCGTGCTGAGGATCTCGTCCAGGTCGTTCAGGCTGACGACCGCCTGCGCCACCTGCAACAGCGCAGCGGATGCGTAGGCTTGCTCCTGGGCGGCGTCGTAAAGGCGGGCGTTTTCGATGGCAACCGCAGCATAACTGGCAAACGTGGTAGCCATGCTTTGGGCTTCATGACCGTAACGCCCCGGCTCGCGATGCGCCAGCGTCAACACGCCGAAAGGCTGGTCCCCAACCCGCAACGGCGCAGCGATGGAGGAGTAATCCTTCCCAAAACCAGCCGCCAGGCCAGACGGCCACATCGGATCAGCGGCGCGGCGGATGACGGGCTGCTCGGAAACCAACGCGCTCATCACAGCAACCGCCGCATCCGGCGACCCCAAGCGCGCCTGCTCGAGCACCTCGGCGTCACAACCGCGCACAGACGCCAGGGACAATTCGCCCTCCTCCAGCAGCCAGATGGCAGAAATCTCCACAGGCAGCGTGTTTTGCAATTCGGCCAAGATCACACCCAGCACCTGCTCGACGCCGACATTGGCAGAAAGCAACACCGCCACTTCGCGCAGGCTATCAGCCACCTGCCGCCGCCATTGCTCCGAGTAATACAAATCCGCGTTGTGGATGGCCGACGCGATATTCCCCGCCACCGCCTCGAAGATCAGGCGGTCGTCCTCCGTGAAAGCGTTCAGCCGG
Organism: Chloroflexota bacterium; assembly: GCA_049323115.1. Classification (GTDB taxonomy): domain Bacteria; phylum Chloroflexota; class Anaerolineae; order Anaerolineales; family Villigracilaceae; genus JAABUE01. Next base: position 17,061 of record JBMOMP010000010.1, on the reverse strand, counting down.
TCGCTCTGCACGTCCAGCACACCAATGACCTGCTGGTCGAACAGCAACGGGACGCACAACTCGGAGCGCGTATTCTTGGGCGGGAACGGTGCAGGCGCATAACGCGCGTCCCTGCTGACATCGTTCGCCAACACGCTTTCGCCATTCCGCGCCACCCAGGGGATGATTCCTTGCAAGTCGTTCAGGCCAATGACGTAGCCTTTCAGTTTCCGGCTGCGGGCGCCGCTGCCCGCCTCGTAAATGATCTGCTGGCGATTGGGATGCACCGTGAACGTATGCACGAAGGGATAGCCAAACTGATTGTGGATGAGCGAGACGATCCTGTGCAACACCTCGCCCAGGTCCAGCGTGGAGGTCACCTCGTTGCTCACCTCGGCCACCAGCGCCAGGTGGTCGGCGCGGCGCCGCAGGTCGCTGTACAACTGCGCCCCCTCCACCGCGCGGGCAATGTTGGCGGCCAGCGCATCCAGCACCAACAGGTCATTGGGGTGGAAAGCCTGCAACTGGTCGCTCTGTACATCCAACACCCCCAGCACGCGGTTCTCGATCTTCAACGGCAGGACGACCTCGGAGCGCGTCCCCGGCAGGCTGGGGATGAAGCGGAAGCGCTCGTCCGCCCGGACATCGTCCACCACCACCCGCTTCCCACTCAGGGCGGCCTGCCCGATCAACCCCTGGCCGACCTCCACCTCCAGCGCGACCGCCGCCTTCCGGCGTCCCTTGCGAAGCGCCGCTGCGCTGGAGCGGAAGCGCAACGTCTGTGCGCGCGGCTCGAGACTGAAAATAGCAACATAGTAATAATTGAAAGTCTCCTGGATCAGCCCGGTCACCCGCCGCGCCAGTTCGTCCACATCCATCACGTTGGAAATCTGGGCGCTGACCTCGCGCACCAGGTTCAACTGGTTCAGGCGAAACCGCTCCACCGAAGCGCGGTGGGAGGCAAAAAGGCCAATGGAAACGATACTGGCCAGCCCTTCCAGCAGGTCCAACTCATCTTGGGAAAAGCCCTCGTCGCCCTCGCGGCTCACTTGCAACACACCCAGGATAACTCCCTGGTCTTCGAAGGGGAACGCCGCCCGCACCTCGTTCACGGCGCCGTCTTTGGCGTGGGACCGCATGACAGGCTTGCCCGCGTGGAACGCTGCGTACATTTCCTCCAATTCGGGTTCGGGGGGGAACAGGGGCGCAGCCTCCCGGTCCGGCAGGCGGAACAGGCTTTCGTCCAGCCAGACAGCGATATCGCCGGCCACCAGGCGGCGGGTCATGGCAATGATGCGGTCGCGTTGGACAGCAAGTGAAGGAGCGCTGGCAAGTTGTTCTCCCAGGTTGGCGAGGGTGCGCCAGTATGATGGTTCAGGAGAACGAGACGCCGCTTTCAAGAGTCCACTCCCTTGCGTTTGCTCATGGTCAAGATATTCCCGCCATCCGGGATAGAGCGGTAATCCACCTGATCCATCAACCTGCGCATGAGATACATGCCCAGGCCGCCGATCTTGCGCCGCGACAGGTCATCTGTGAGATTTGGCTCTGGCACGCTGGAAGGGTCGAACGATTTTCCCCAGTCACAGATCACAATGTTGAACTCCTCACCAGACCACGTACAATTTACCTCGATCTTGTTATCCCCTTCTCCCTCGTAAGCATATTCGATGATATTGGTACAGGCCTCATCGGTAGCCAACTGGATGGAATAGATCTCCTTCCCCGAAAATCCGGCTTGCTGGGCCAATCCCGCTACAAATTGGCGAATTTCGTCCAAACTCTGGAATTTTGCTATGAAAGTTGACTTGGGCATGTTGGCAGGAAAAGCCGCCTCGACATCACGCAGGCAGAGGCGGCTCACAGGTAAAAGATCGAACGCTGGCGCAAGGGACTAAAAACTGCCAACTGCCTCGACCGGATCGGTAAATAACTTGAACAACTCGGTAAAACCTGCCAGTTCCAGCGCATCCCGGACCCGCTCTGGAACAGAGACAAGTACAACTTCACCACGATTGTAACGCTTACAAACGCGCTGGCTGGCAAGCAAAGTCCGGAAACCGGCGCTGGACATATACTCCAACCCGCTCATGTCCAGGACGATCTTGAAGCGCCCGCCTCCGGTGATGGCTTCCAACGCTTCTGTCAACTGGGGCGCAGTGGCGCTATCCACGCGCCCCTTCAAAGCGACCAGGTCACAACTTTTGAATTGTTTGGTGGTGATTTCCATACGCGCGCCTCCGCAAGTGAGTGGGTTTGAAAGGGTGTAAAAATTATAACATGAGAACATGAAATAAGCTGCCCAAAGGTTTGCTACACACAACCAATGCACATCCCTACCCCCCCGGAATATTCTTGCCTCTAGCCATTCTCGCCCGGCTATGGCAAAATAAACCCATGCCCCGTTGGTTGTCCATGTTGATCGCTATTGCGCTGGGAATTGCGCTTGGGCTGGCCTATGGCTGGTTCATCGACCCGGTGCAATATACCGATATCACCCCCGATGCCCTGCGCCTCGATTACCAGAGCGATTACACGCTCATGGTTGCGGAGGCGTACCGCGTCGAACAGGACCCCGCCGCTGCCGCCCGCCGCCTGGCCGTTCTTGGCAGCGATCCGCCCGCGCGCATCGCTGGGGATGCCTACGAGTACGCGCGCCAGTCCGGCTACCCGGCCGACGATCTGACCCTGATGCAGGGGCTGGCAATCGCCCTGCAAACCTGGCAACCCGCCCCAGGGACGAGTCCGCCATGAAAGTCAAACGCCTGCCCTGGCTTTCCCTGCTTGCCCTGGCGCTTGGGTTCGGACTCGGCCTGGGCTATGCTTGGCTGGTCTCCCCCCTCGGCGCTGTGGATGCGAGTCCGCGCGCCTTGCGGGCAGACTTCAAGGATGCCTTCCGTTCGGCCATTGCCGCCGCCTATGCTGCCACCGGCGACCTGGAACGTGCACGCGCGCGCCTGGAACTGCTCGGCGACCCGGACCCCGCCCAGGCGCTTACTGCCCAGGCGCAACGCATGTTGGCCGCCGGCGAGCCGCTCGAGAGCGCGCGCCAGGTGGCCCTCCTGGCTTCCATCCTGCAAGGACAGGAGGTGGCCGCTTCACCGCCTGCCCCTCTCCCAACCAATACCGGCCTCCCCAGCCCAACGGCCAGCCAGGACACCGCCACGCCCGAAACAAGCCTTCCGGTGACCGAGACGCAGCCAGCGGGCGCATCCATCCCGGCGGCAACGCTCACGCCCCGGCCAACCCGCACCCCCACGCCGACGCTGGGCGCGCCCTACCAGTTGGTCGGGCAGGACACGGTTTGCGAGTCGGAACTGGCCGAAGGGCTGTTGCAGATCATCGTCACGAACGCGGCGCGCAGGCCGGTCCCAGGCGCGGAGATCATCATCGCCTGGAGCAGCGGCGAAGAGCACATCTTTACCGGCTTGAAACCCGAACTGGGAAATGGATACGCCGATTTCGTCATGGCCCCCGGCGCGTTATACTCTGCCCGCATGGCAGACGGCGGCACGCCCGCCGCGGACCTGTCCGCGCCCGCCTGCACCGCCGCGGACGGCAGCGAGTACTACGGCGGGTTGCGGCTTACGTTCCAACAACCTTGAGCGATTTAGCAAAATTCCGAAGTCTTGGAGACTTCGGAATTCTTGGTTTTTCTACGGGATGAGACCGACCGCATCCGCGCCCACGCGCAACTCGATGTCGTAGGGGGAGGATGGATCGGGCGAGAAAATGATCTGGTTGGTGGCGTTGATGCCAAAGACAGCGATCAGGTATTTCAAGGTATATAGTTTAGGACCATAGACCACGATGGTGGTGCGGTCATATTGCCGCTCGGCGTACGCGCTGGCTTCCAGCACCTGCATGCCCTGGGCAAGCAGGTAGTTGCCGGTGCGCTCCGAAAGGCCGGCGGTGAAGGTGCCGTTCGTGACCCGCACACGCGCGCCGTCCGCCTGCATCAGCGCGGTGGCGTCGCCGGTGGCCAACGGACTGAGCGGCCCGCCGGTGGTAAAGATCTCGTCCCGCAGGATGCGGATCTTGTCCGGGATGGGCTTGAAGATGCTGGCATCCTGCCCGCCTAAAACGACATTATCGAACGTCACCATGCTGTAATCGATCACACCGCGCTTGATGTTCTCCCTCGGGATCTGGGAGAGCAGGACGCCCAGTTTCATGGCATCGTCGAAGGATAGGTTGGTGCGCAGGCCCTCTTGGACCTCGGCGTAGATTTCGGGCGCCTTGGCAAACATGGTGGGGAAATTCTGCGGCGAAAAGACCTGGTCTACCAGCGCCATGACCACCTGCTGTTGGCGATTGGCGCGGTCCACGTCGCCGCCAGAGGTGTAGCGGTTGCGCGCATAGCCCAGCACCTGGAAACCGGCCAGCGTCTGGCAGCCTTTTTGGATGACCTGGTGTCGCTTTTCCCCGATCGGATCGATCCTGATCTTTTCTGGAACGCACAGGTAGAGGCCGCCCATCTTATCAATGGCCTCTTCGAAGGATTTGAAGTCCACCTGGGCATAGTATTGGATGGGGACGCCGATGAACTGCTCGACGGTCTTGACCGCCAGGCCGGGCCCGCCGCCGGGCAATTTGTTGCCTTCGCCGGAGGAATAGGCCGTATTGATGCGGCTGTACCCAAAACCGGGGATGTTGACCCACATATCGCGCGGAATGGACAACATGCCAGCCGTCTTGGTAACCGGGTCAATCGTGAACAGGATCATCGTATCAGAGCGCGGCGCGCCCTCCCCTACGATCCAGTCGCGCTCATCCAGGCCGATGAACAGCATGGTGACGCGGCTGCCGCCATCCCAGGAGGGCGGGGCAAACTCCTCCGGCGCAGCAACTTCCGGCGCAGGCGTATCTACCGCGACCGGCGTGCCTTCCTCATCGAGAATGACCGGGCCCGCCAGGATGTCACCGGATGCGCCGCAAGAGGCCGGGGCCGCGCCGGGCAAGGCTGTGACCGTCCAGCACGTAACCAGGTTGCGCACCACGATGAAGCCAGCAACCGCCAGCGCCGCGGCCACCGCCCAAAGGATGAGGCGGCCAATGGGCAGGCGTTTTATCTTTGGGAATTTCAAACTTGGGAACTTCAAACGCAAATTTTTCATTCTTCCTACTCAGGCTTGAGGTAGACCATGTCCAGCCCCAGGCGCTCCAGGCCTTCTTCCGCCCAATGCTGCACCATGACCGATTCGTCCTCCACGGCGGCCATGAGGGCCGGGATGGCGCGCGGGTCGGCGATCTCTGCCAGGGCGCGGGTGGCGTTGATGCGCGCCAATTGCGGCGCATCTTTGGGCATTTCCAAAATGGATGGGACGCTGGCCGCCCCGATGGCGACCAACGCATTGCAAGCCAGCGTGGAGACCAGCGTATCCGCATCGCCCAGGGCCTGGACAAGCGGGCTGATGGCCGCTTCGTCAGGGTGGCTCCCCAACCCAAGCGCGGCCGCCTGGCGTATTTCGGGGGCAGGATCGTCCAAAAACGGGAGCAGGTCCTCGGTCCGCGTATGAGGCGATTGGGCCAGCGCGCACAGCGCCCACCAGCGGTGGTCCTCGTCGCCGGTATCCAACAGGTCATGCAAAGCAGGGAAGGCGGCCTCCCCCATCTGCGCCAGGTCGTGCGCGGCTGATTCGGCGCGCGTCTCATCGCCGCTGGTCAGGTCGGCCAGCAGATCGTCCAGAACAGGCACACGGACCTCTTAACGGGCGGGAGGCGGAACAGGCAGGTTATTGGCTGCCGTTTCGATCCATTTGTCCCCTTCTTCGATCAACATGACCGGGATGTCATCCACAATGGGGTATTTGCGCCCGCAGTCCTGGCAGATGAGCCAGGCATCCTTGTGCAGTGTCAGCAGGCCGTCTTTTTCGCGCACGCAACTTGGGCAGCGCAGGATTTCGAGCAAATCTTGACTGATCATGGGCTCTCCAATTTCAACAGGGGAATATTCTACCATATCACCGGGCGGGTATATCAATCGGGCGAAAGGCACACACCCTTGCGCTTGGCCAGTTTCTCGGGCTCTTCGGTGCCCGGCCCGACCTGGCAGACAGCCTGCCAGGGTTCGTAATGGGTCTTGAACTGGTCGGTGAAGTAGATCGCGCCATTCCTGGAAACCGTGCGGGTGACGACCACATCCGCGCCGCTGGCGGCCCAGTCTACTTGCTTGATCTGGCCTTCATTCAACTCGTCATTGACCTCGAACAGCGGCTTGGGCGGCGCGACCACGTTCTGCGGGCCGCTCGTCTCCCAGGTGACGCTGCGCCCGTCGCGGGTGGAATACATCTTCCAGGTGATGGTGCGCGCCTCGGCGCTGACGTACGTCTCCATCAAGATCCAGTAAGGCGTATCGTTGGTAAATTTGAAGTCCACCAGCGGGAAGTAGACGGTCGCATCCAGCCCGGCCAGGCTGGGATCCACTGCGCCGCTGGCGGTCTGCTCGTAATAGGAGACGCGGTAGGCGTGCGGGATACGTTCGACCACCGGGAAGCCGTAATGGAAGACCGTGCGGAACAGCGTAGTGCTGACCTGGCACACGCCGCCGCCCACGCCCTTGATGGTGCGCCCGCCATAAATGATGAGCGCCTCGGCAAAACCGTTGTCCAGGCTGACGTCGCCCATGGCGCTGCCCATCGAAAAGGTCTCGCCGGGGGCCACCATCAGGCCATGGAACTGTTTGGCGGCCGCCTGGATGTTCTGGATGCGCTCGGCGCTGGAGCCGTAGAAATAGGAGGTTTCGGCGATCAGCAACTCGGTAATGCCCAACTGCTCGCCGGTGGCCGTATCCGGCACGGCCGGCTGGGTCTCGGCGATCTGCAAGGGGATGTTGTGCTCGCCCCGCAGCAAGGCTTCATTAATGGCAACGATGCTGGCGCTCACGTCCACCGTCCGGCCCACCTTGGAATACTCGATCAATACCAGTTGCCGGGTGGCGTCATCGAAATAGAAACGCGCATTTTCCGGCTTGCGGTCTACGAAAGCGGCGATATTCACCAGCACCTCGCGCAATTGGTTCGGGTCCAGCCCCACCTGCACTTCTGCCGTCCCGCCATTTTCGACGCGGCGCACGGTGAGCATCTTGGCCAGCACCTGCACGTCGTATGTCCACGGGCCGGGATCGCCCTCGCCCGCGTTGGGCACGTACAACCGCAGCGGCTGGCTCAACACACGGCGCGCCATCTCGGCCTGCGCCGATACGTCCACCACCTGCGGCTGCTGCTCGCGCACCACCAGCGGCACTTCGCCATCGCGGAAAGTCTGCATCTGGGCGCTGAGGAAGACCAGCGTGCCGTCCACGTCCAGGATGCGTCCCGCCTGGCCAGGCTGGGCGACCACTTCCGTTCCGACCAAGGTCAGGCTTGCCTCCGTTACCGGTTGATTGATCTCGGCTGAGAGCGCCTGCAGGTACTGGTAGGCCACGCGCTGGTCGAACAAGATGACCGGCGCCGCCTCCGCGCCCTGGCTGCGGGCGCGCACCTGGGCGTCCAGGCTGGCAAGCAGGCCGCCGCTGCGTCCGAGGCGGTAGGCTGCCTGCGCGCTGGCCGAGGCGTCGAACGCCATCCCCATCTGCGCGGGAGAGACCAGCCAGACCTTGGCCCCGTCCCGCAGCACGATCTTGCCCGTGTAGGGATAGGACAACGTCTGGCTGAGTTCGAGCGAGGCCTCGGCCGGCGCCAGCCCGGAAAGGTCCACGCCGGCCACCGAAACGCCGGGAAAGATGCGCCCGGCATACAGCAACTGGAAACCGAGCGTCCACAGGATGGCGGCGCCCAGGAAGAGCGCCAGCCCGCCCAACAAGGCTGCCAGGACCTGCGCCCAGGCCAGGTTCTGGCGCGGCGCGGGGAAGGAAAGGGATGCCATAGGCCCGATTATACCCAATCGCCCCTGCGCGCAAAGCGCGGACTCATCGTATGCTCATCTTGCAACCCTGTGTTTGTCCGCCGCCCTGAAAGAAATCCGCAGATTTTGCAGATTACGCAGAAAAAATTGAGCAAGCGCGAACATGCACAAAAACGGTTTTACTCCCGTTGCGCCTTCTTCTTGATCGCCTTCAACCACAGCACGCGGATCCAGCCGCTGCCCATTGAAATGATCCGCCAATAGAAGGCGAATTTGCGGCGTGTGTCTGGGTTGGGCACATGAATACGTGTCTCGGTGCTGCAATGGGTGCGCCCTTGCGCATCCACGGTTATGGCGAGATTAGCGGCAACTTTGGCAAAGGCCGGATCGTCGAAAGACAGGAAACCCTGTGGGGTGGGGATATCGGGTTCTTCGCCGCCAGTTAACTTCCAGAACTGTCCTACCAGGCCAAATACAATTTCGCTGTTGGGCTCTTCTGCCAGCGGAATGAATCCGCCTGCGTACATTTGGTCAAGAAAAGGCTTGGACTGGCGAGCCATGCTGGGGAAGGATTTACCCATTAGTTTTGCGGGCAGGCTGCGGAGGTCCATCATCCAGAAGATGAGTGGGGAGAGTTCGGCTGCGGTCAACTCCTTGATGGCGGTGAATACCCGTTCGGGCGGAGCGTCCACTTTTACGGTGTGGATTTCGTTGAATTCATACTTGGGCAGATAATTATCCAGTTGCATATTTCCTCACAGCAAGGCATGTTGGAATATAAAGAAGGGCGCGCCCGCCTTGTGTGGCACATCCCTTATTCGATTACATCATGATGATCGTCATGGCTTCCAACAGCAGCAGGCTCAGACTGTATTTCGGCTTTGGCTCGAAAATCAAAAAGGTCAAAAGCCAAAGGATGCCATAGATAACCGACAGAGACACATTCAAGATACCCTGACCGAAAAGGACGCTCACGGCAATCCCAACGCCCGACAAAAAGACTCCGAGCAGCCATAAATTGTCTGAGACCTCAGATAGCCGCCTGCCTTCGACTCGGGCTTTCATCCCCATCAGCATTCTTCTTTCCATGATGTAATGCAAGGGCATGAAGAAGAAATCTGCGATTTTGCTGATCAGGTCTGGCAGCGTCGGTTCATGGGTGCGGACAATCAAGCGGGTCTCTTTCGAATTGATTTCCTTCAACACGAAGGCTCCCCAATTTTCCAAAACGAAGGACTTTCCAGTTTCAACAGCGACGACTCGAAAATTGTATTTGATGACGCTTTTCGACTCGTCAATCGACCCAGGCACATTACGCCCGACTTCCATTTCCTGGAATTCGAGAGTGGGGTTTTCCTCGCGCGCCTTGTAGCCCAATACCTTTTCAAGAAACGAATAGCTGAAAAAACCTCCGCGATCCGCCCCCAGTTGAATGATCCATTTCCAAACTTCAGAAATTGGCGCGTTGATGGATATTGCGCGAGTGGAACTGGTGCCTGGCGCCAGATCGTCTCCGATTAGCGGCATGGTCGCCTCATCTGCCGAAGCTCCCCATGCCATGATTTTCGACCGCAGAAAAACGGCATATATGACGATTTGAACACCGACAACAAGTACGATATTGAGGGTGAATTCCATGGTCTGTGACATTGCTTCTCCCGATTTATTTTTTAGCGATCCAACTTTCAATTTTGAATCGCACCTTTACGGGTCGATGGGATGAGATACAGCGCCGCAATCGCAAGGCAGATAAAGATGATGATCCAGGAAGTGAGCGAAGTGCCCCAGAAGATAACTTCGTTCGCGGCGCGGAGAATCCAGAAGCCAGCGATGCTCATGCCGACCATCCGCCCCAATTTTGTGGCGCTCATTTCGTTTGAAAAAACAAACGACAGGATGGCAAAGACCGCCAGCACGTAGGTTGTATGGATGTTGAGAACCTGTATCAGGGCGCGATCCTCGGCGTTCATCATCGTCAGGCTTTGCTGCCAGTTGAAAAGTTTCCAGAACGAAAGGTGAAATGCGACAAAGAGCAGGTTGATTCCACCACCGATTTGCACAAGACGTTTCATTGTTTTCTCCTTGATTGTTATTCATTCCTGTTTATCACCGAGCGGGCGATTTTTTCCAGTTCAAGATGTTCGAGACCGTCGGGCAGTTGCGCGAGCGCATCCAGTCCATCGTTGATAAAACCATTTGCGACTTCGACTGCCTGCTGGATGGAATCTCCCTGTCGGATGGAGTCCACCAGTTGAGCGAGTTCTGCTTCGGGCAGCCGCTGACGGTTGATCAGCCGACGCAGGCTTGGGGCGTCGGGATGGGTTTCGAGATAAACCAAAGCCGGCAAGGTCAGAATTCCCTGTCGCAAATCCTGGCCAGACGGTTTTCCGAGATGGGCGGCGTTGCTGGTGAAGTCGAGCACATCATCCATGATCTGGAAAGCCATCCCGATTGCGTAGCCGAAGCGGCGGGCAGATGCAGCAACTTCCGCTCCAGACTGGCTGAGCAAGGCGGGCGCGCCAGTGGAAAGTTCGAAGAGGGCAGCGGTCTTGGCCCCGATCCAGTCGAAATATTCCTCACGGTTGGCGATGCCTCGCGGACGGGAAAGTTGGGTCAATTCGCCGTTCACGACTGTCGCCATCGCTTCGGTGAACATATCGACGGCCGGAAGGGAGCCAGTCGCCAGCACCAGCCGCGCCGCGCGGGTGAAGGCAAAGTCGCCGACCAGCACGCTGGCAGCCGCCGACTCGCGAGCGTTGAGCGTCTCGATCCCGCGCCGCAGGTTCGCGCCATCCACCAGGTCATCGTGGATGAGGGTGGCAGTGTGCAGCATCTCGATTGCGGCAGCCAGGTACAGCAGCGGGACCGGGTCAGCGGCGAGCAAACCGCCGGTCAGCAAGGCAAGGCGCGGACGGATTCGCTTTCCGCCAGCAGAAATCAACCGGGCAAGGGCAGCATCGAGCGGGGAGCGATTCCCATCCACCTGCGAAGCAAGCAGCGCCTCGACCTGTTCCAACTGGGAGGGCGGCCTCATACAAATGGGAGGGGTGCTCAAAATTGTTGTCATGTCGGGCATTTCGGTAACAATCGAAATCTTCGGGCAAAAAAAATAGGGCCCTTTCCTACTCGGGAAAGAACCTCAAGATTTTCCCAACGACATCGCCCGTCTTTGCGATGCGGAGGATGGTTTGGGTGGGAATCTTTTGAACCTGCTGATAGAGCGAGTCGGAAATTTCGAACAGGTCGAGCATGGCGTGCATCTTTTCGCGGGTGTAGGGGTCATCGTCAGTGTTTTCGAGTTCCGCCACCGATTCACGCAGCATGTGCAGGGTGGGATCCATCTCGCGGCGCTTGCGATAATCCACGATGAAGCGGAACATTTCGTAGGCATCGCCCTTGACCTCGAAGTGGTCGGTGCGGTCGCCCAGCACGTGGACGGTACGAATGATGCCCCAGCCTTCGAGTTCGCGCAGTCCCACACTGACAGTGGAACGCGCCACGGACAGGGTCTCGCTGATCTCCTCGGCGTCGATCGGCTTAGGGGACAGGTACAGCAGCCCGTGGATCTGGGCGATGGTGCGGTTGATGCCCCACTTTTCGCCCATCTCGCCCCAGTGGACAATGAATTTTTGCGCTGCCGGTGTCAGTTCCATTCGCTCTCGTTTCTGTTGTTTCGGTTATAACCGAATATACTGTAATATGGGAAACCTGTCAAGAGAACATACCGTTTTGCCAAAAATCGAAGGCATTTGGGCTGCCCGACCCACTTCCTCCCCAAAGTACAGGGACGGGCAGCGCGTCCGCCTGTTGAGGCTGGATTTTACCAGTGTTCGTAGCGCACCAGTTCGCTCAAAGGTTTGCGGATCTTGGGGCCGGGTGAATCGGCAGGATATCCAAGCGGCGTGAAAATGATCGGCTCTGCCTCCTGCGGGAGTTGCAACACCTTGCGCGCCACGTCCACGTTGAAGGCTGCGACCCAGCAGGTACCCAGTCCCTGGTTGGCGGCTGCCAGGATCAGGTGATCGGCCACGATAGCCGCATCGACCAGGCGGGCATTGAAGCGGTCACTTTCGCGCACCCAGGCCTGCGAAGAAATGGCGCACACCGCGATCACCAGCGGCGCCTGGACGAACCACGGGCGGCGGTAGATTTCCCCGATCTCCTCTTTGCGTCCCGCCGTGTGCATAACGACCAGTTGGAAAGGCTGGCGATTGGCAGCAGTCGGGGCCAGGCGCGCCGCCTCCAACACCGCCTGCAATTTCTCATCTTCGACCGGGTCAGGACGATAAGCGCGGACGCTGTATCGCGCAGCAATCAAGTCAGAATATTCCATGAGGGGACTCCTTCCAGATGTATGACTACCAGGCGTATGCTTCGGGTGCTTCCCCTCCGGGAGCAGGCCAGATAGTATCAATCTGCTTCAAGGCATCCTTGTTGAGTTTGATCTTGAAAGCGCGCAGGGAGCCGGTCAAGTGTTCCATCGTGCGCGGACCGGTGATGGGCGCAGTAACAACCGGATTCCCCAACAGCCAGGCGAGCGCCACATTGGCAGGTTGTTCGCCCATATCTTTGCAGAACTTTTCCCAGGCTTCGAGATTCGAGCGTTTCTTCTCGATCTCCTTTTTCATATCACTCGAAGCACGACGGCCTTCTGTGATCTTTTGCAGCGCGCCGCCCAACAGTCCGCCCGAGAGCGGACTCCAGGGGATCAGGCCCAGCCCATAATCTTTGCAGGCAGGGATGACTTCCAATTCGATCATGCGGTCGCTCAGGCTATACAAACTTTGCTCGCTGACCAATCCCATGAAGTGGCGCGCCCTGGCGGCTTCCTGCGCCTTGGCAATATGCCAGCCCGCAAAATTGGACGAGCCGACGTACAGCACCTTGCCCTGCTGCACTAACACTTCCATTGCCTGCCAGACTTCCTCCCACGGCGCGTTGCGGTCGATATGGTGCATCTGGTACAAGTCAATGTGATCGGTCTGCAACCGCTTGAGCGAAGCCTCGCAGGCTTCCCGGATGTGCAGAGCCGAGAGCCTCGACTGGTTGGGCCATTCTCCCATGCGCCCATACACCTTGGTGGCAATGACCGTCTTCTCACGCCGCCCGCCGCCCTGGGCGAACCAGCGTCCCACGATATTTTCTGTGACGCCCTGGCCGAGTTTCCAGCCGTAGACATTGGCCGTATCGAAGAAATTGATGCCCAGTTCCAACGCCTTGTCCATGATGGAGAAGGAATCTGCCTCGCTGGTATGCGGGCCGAAGTTCATCGTCCCCAGGCAGAAACGGGAGACCTGAAGCCCCGTCCTTCCAAGTTGCGTGAATTCCATGTCATTCTCCTTTTGGGTTGTTTACTTTACTGTCGAAGATGATCGTGCTCCTGTTTCCATCGCCGCCATCCATTTGTGTTCTATTCGCGGACGACTCCTCTCTATCATAACTCACCTTGGAGCATTCTCGCTAGCACGGACTCACGCGCACGGTGTGAATCTTTTGCTCGCGGGTGCACTGATAGGTCAACGTTTGATGGGTCATATCCAACTCAAAAGTACCGTCCGACACTTGGACAATGCAACCATTTGGATATTGGATCTCGGGGATGAAAATTTCTGTCGGTGCATTTACATCATCCGCGTGGCGGAAGCAGAGTTCAAAGAGCGCCTTCTTTATATCGAACGACATTCCCAGCGGTTCGCCCGCGACCTTGCGCGGGTAGGGACGAACCGCGGCGACCAGCGCCCGCCCGCCGTCGTGGATCGACCCGGAGCCGGTCATCTGATCGCGGGAAAACAGCGACAAGTCTTCATCGTTCCACTGATCCCCGCGTGCGTTGGAGTTGTCTGCTGTGTAATTCCACAATGTGAAACTGACAAAGTTCTTTTCGAGGGCGGTCATGGTTGCATCCAGCGCGCGGATCTGCATCGAGAAATCACCGGTTCGGTATGCTTTCTTGTCTTGCATATCGAAAGGGATGCCCACCTCGCCAATCAGGGTTGGAGCATGATTCATGTCTTCGTCCGACTGGCGCACGATGCACGCAACCTGCTCGCTAAAACTTTTTCTAACATTCTGCACGCCCAAGATGAACTTCATTGCCTGCGCATCTACCCCTATCCAACTGGTGTAGGTTTTTTTAAGGAGAGTCAGATCATCGTACCAGTGAGCGGCATGGACGACATTTGCCTCGTCATGTTCATTCCAGGTCAACTCGCCTTGGGATGGAACGCCTTCGACAAACATAATTGCACCTGGGAAGATGCTGCGTAACTCGCGCACAAAACGGTTTGCAAAGGGCTTGAAATAATCTTCGTGAAAGTTCACCTTGCGATCATTTACATTAGCGAAGTAATCCGGTTTGTGGAGGACAGGCTGACCTGCGGCGTCTAACCCCCAGACGCCATGTTGTTTCCAGACATCTTCGTACCCATCCCGCCAGACTTTTTCTCCTTCAGGATTTACAAGCCGGCTGCCTGTTCTCTTGAATCCAAACAACCCGACTTCATACATGTCCACTATTTGTGGATAACCAGAACCCAACAACATGCCCTGAAATATGGTGGGCATAACTCCTTTAAGCGCGGACATCCCACGGGCGATCACCCGCATGTCTTTCTCACCGATGAACCCATTGGACGGTTCGTTGAACGTGTCGTAGCCGATAACGTTGGGTAAATCCCTGAGTGTAAAAGCGACCTGTCGTACAGCATTGATATAATGGCTTTGGAGATATTCCTGAATCGGAACGCCGTCCACTTTGAGTTGCGGCGCGAAATCATTCCCGGCAAAGAAGAGGGTGAACATCGTCCCGCAGGCAAGTTTGCTGGCGTTGGTGGGCCAGATCATGCGAGGGAAAGGATCGCCGTGTTCCTGATGCAAAATCGCGGCTCCGGCGGCGTGGATCCTGGTGAGGTCGAATCCGACAGCCTCGAGAGTCCAGCCAGGCGCGCCATCACCACCGGTGAATCGGCTCCATGTATCCTGGTGCGGATCGATGAACACATCGATGCCGTATTCCCCGGCTTTCTTGATCACGGCATGTAGATAATCAAGATATTCCTGATCGTAGCACCGCGGTCCCTCGTGTTCGATCGCTTCCCATGTGATCAGGAAGCGCAGGAAGGTAAAGCCCCATGCGCGTAGACGGCTGAAGTGCTCATCCGCTTCAGCGAGAGGAAATGGGCGCCCAACAAAAGAGACATGCCGGTGATCGTAGAAGCCGGTTTTGTTCCAGGTGGCGCCATTTGGACTGAATGGCACTTTGCTGCTGCCTCCCAGGTTGACACCGCGCAGGATCAACGTACGTCCATGCTCGTCTTTGAAATGTTGTCGATCAAGTTTAATCAAGGGAACTGTACCTCCCGCAACGCATTGACCTTCGTCTGCTGCGAAGCGTCCCCGATAGGGGGTAAACTATCCAATATTTCCATGCCGTTTACTTGTTTCTCACGACTTTCCTCTCCGAAAAGACGGCAAGGGGTGCCGCCACAATCAGCGCTGCATTCACCCAGAAAAGCGCGTCCACACCCAAGGCCAGGAAATCCGGGCGCCAGCCCTGCTTGTCGGGGTGCGCAGCCAGGTATTCCGGGATAGTATATCCATGCTCGACACAAATGAACCCGTCCATCCATGAATAGGGATACCCCGCATGTAGATGCCCACTCGCCCAGTCATCCGGGCCGCACGACCCGCCCGAATAATCGTCGCGGTATAACAGGCTGGCGCATAAGCCTCCACAGGCCAGCGCCAATACCAGGACAGCCAGCCATGGTTTCCAACGGCGACGCAGGATGAAAATTATCGTCAACAACCCCGCCGAGGCGACCAGGAAGTGGATTATCCCCGGCCCGCCAGAGATGACGATCCCGGTTCCATCCGGGAGGGTGATTGTCTGGTCCTGCCCAACCAACGCGACGAGGGAAGCCAGCCAGCCCAGCCCAGAGACGCCGATCCAAACCCGGCTATCGGAGAAAAGGGAGGCGAGAGATTTCATGACAGTATCCTTTTCGCGTTAAGCATACCGGCAATTTGTCGTCATGGCAACCTCCAACAGCGAAGCATCCCTATTGTGGGGCCCCCGCAGCGCGTTGACCCTTGCCATCATAGTTCACCTTTGGGTAGTGGTCTGTGAAGAAGTGATGAGTCGCCTAAAAACAAACGTTTTTGGGATGGTTCACTGAGTTGTGACGGCTTATAGAGTTATTTGCAGATTTGCCAAAGCATGATTGGCGTGAATCTTTATAATTAGTGCCCGAAACCATCATTTTGTTGCCGAAAATGGGCTATCTGGCGCATATTTGTAGCCCGTTTGGACTTTTTTGTGAATTTTCGGCAAAAGGCGATTCACAAATAATTCATCGTATATCACACGGCAATGAACCATCCTAACACTTGTCGAAACAAACTGCGCTCCATTTGATCCATCGTCGCCGTCTGCGCCTGCGGTCCAGTGACGAACGCCAGCAAGCGCTCGAATTCCTCCCGCAGTTGGAGTATCATTTGACTGGAGTTGAAAGCCATGGCACACCTCCTGAGAAGACTGTTTTGTGCAAACCAATCATCCCAGAATGTCGCCTTCCTTTCAATTCCTTATTTTCTCTCCATAGGCTACCAACTGTTTTTAGTCACACTCTTATCATTTTGTGATTCCACATCGCAGCTTGCGTCAACGTCTGGAGCAACCACAACCAACGAAAGGCAGCCGGGGTTCGCCAAAAAAAAATGGATCGAACGTACCCCCCCATGGCGGCAGGACTTACGGATCATATTTGGACAATGGACGAATTGTTATCCTTTCGAGTACCGCCAAAATCCAAGTGGTAATGGCTCAAAATTCGTCACGACCCGTTATAGGGACACTACCAAAATGTTGAACGGAAATACTATAGGCTGCCTCCGGCTCTTGGTATTCCAAAAGTAGCCTACAACGTTTTGATTGGCTCAACAAGATGGGTACGACTTTACGAGAAACAACACTCCCAAGCCAATTAAGAATCCTAAGGTTGTCCCTACAATTTTAGTTAAGTCGTTTGCTTCTTCTGCGACAGCAGGCATCAACCAAAGGTAGATCACACCTGCAAGTAACGCAGTACCCACCAGAATAAAAAGCAAAGGTAACTATTCAGCCAGAGCGGTGACAAATTCTGGCACATAAGGTGAACCCGACAACGCCTGACGCAGAACTTCCAAAATGGGCTGGTTGTTTTTTCTAGCCGTCGAGATGTAGCTGCGCACCTGGCA
>JBMOMP010000009.1:0-23547 GCA_049323115.1 Chloroflexota bacterium | reverse complement strand
CAACGTTGCCCTATCCTCCGAGTGAGCAAGCCTATTCTACCACCACGAAAAAAGTCTTTCTTTTAGCTAACTTTCCTTTTTGAGGCAACGTTACCACCAAAGTAACTTTTTATTTTGAAGCATTACGGAAGAAAAAGTCCCGAACCTGCGGGGTCGGGACTTGGGTTTCACAATTCCATCTCAAGCCGAGGCAGGTTCCGATAACGCGCGCATAGCAGCGGCTCGAGCGGCGGAGGGGGGCAGGTTGGGGTCATGGGCGGGATTATACCATCACTATTTTGGTCAAGCGTAAGCAAACACATCCATCTGCACAGACTTGATGGGTCTCTTATTTTCATGAACAAGTAGGCGTACCTTTTCAGTCGTTTCGCGACTAAAGACTTCCTCGCCACAGCGAACGCAGACCTGGGCAGGGATGTTCTCTACCAAGACCGGCTTTCCATCAATTCGAAAGATCTCACTGACGAGATCGGCGCGCGATTCTGTCGAGCCGCAGACATGACATTTGAACATGGCTATCTCCGTTTCCTGAACTCAATCCATTCTTCGACGTCAGGTTCATATAACGTGATAATCCTGACCATCGACGTATCCGCAAACGATGCCTGTATGTGAAGCGGGCGTCTTTCGTTGGTAAAACCAAGTATCAAGCAACTTGGAGAATATTTGTCATCCGGATAGTCTTCGATTATTTCTGCGTTTTTTGAAACCTGGGCAATTTCACCATCGGAGATATTTCGTTCCACTGCCCGCTTAAACGCGTGCCGTGAGAACTCAAACTCTCCACCTGAAAGTTGGCGGCAAATTTGTTCAAAGGTTTTCATGGAAATTACCTGCAAGAATTATAATCCAAGCAGGAGCGCAGTGGAAATATGCAAACCTACTTCGACAGCGATGGAGTCAAATTCGCGGCGCTGGGCAAAACGCTGGAGTCGTACTGCGCCATCCAGGCGAAGGCACTTTTGCATACTCTCACCGCCACCCCCAATATTCAATCCTGCCGTCGTTCATGCCAATCGCCAGCATGGTTCCATCCGGCGAAAATGCCAGGCTGCTACCGCCACCCGGAATTTCATCGAGAAGGGCGAGCGTCTGTGAATCACGGATTTCAATTCTGTCTTCACCGTTGCCGCGATTCTCATAGCCCAATGCAAGCAAGCTCCCATCCGGGCTGAACGCCATCCCTTGAACATATTGGTTGGCGCGCACCTCTTTGACCAAATCCCCGGTACGCAGGTCAAAGTACCTGACGACCCCGCCCATATAGTCCGCACCCACAAACAGCGGCAGGGTTGGATGAAACGCAAAACGGTAGAATTGCGCCGTCCAAAACCTGACCAGTTTTCCCGTGCGGGTATCCCACAAATACATTGACGAAGGTTCGCAAGTACTAGGCTCTGCCGCGCCAAACAATAATGTTCCATCCGGGCTGAAAAGAAATTGGGAAATAAATACATGTGGAGTGGACGCAGGATCTTCCAGTTCAATCGATTCCATTGTCTTCAAATCCCACACCTGCTTGATATCATCTGGGTCATAAGAAGCCAGCAGCGAACCATCAGGCGAGAAAGTCAAATCCAAATCGCGGTCATATGTAAGCGGCTCGGGGAATTTGGTCAGCATTTTCCAGTTGGGATCGCCCCCATTATTTTCACCAACCAAAATCCCTTCCGTTGTGTTGTACGCCATGCGGCTGCCGTCCGCGCTGAGCGCCAGGCTATGGCCACGTATGCCAGGCAGTTTGATCAGGCGGGCGGGCGCGGTCATATTTGTGTTTGTGACCGGAAAGAATTTGTAGTATTCATCTGTGACACTTACTAATTCCCTTCCACCTTTGGCAAAGGCAATGTCAAACGACCAGCGGTTGAAACCGGAAATCTCCCAAATGATTCGAGGTTCGCCGGAAGTGAGCGACCAAATACGGGCGCTGTCATCGTCCAATGTTGCCAGGTATCTGTCATCCGGCGAGAAGTAGATTTTGCTACCATTCGGCAGGGTATACAGAAGCCGTCCGGAAGCGACATCCCAGATCTGGGTCGTGCCATCCCCGCTGGCGGCTGCCAGCAAGCGGCTGTCCGGGCTGAAGGCAAGCCCCTGAAAGGCCTCCAGAATCATCATTTCCTGAAGCCACATCCCGGTAGCAAGTTCAGCGCGCAGGGTGGGTGGACGATCTGGAAAGACATTCCACAGTTGCAAGATGGTTTTCGAATTTTCACCCGGGTAATAGAGTCCGGTGCGCGCAATTTGATATTCATAATGCCAGACCGCAAGTGTCTTCCCGTCGGGGCTGAACCTTGCCAGCGACGGAGCCATGCCCGGAATTTCAAACGTCTTGACGATCTCGCCGCTGCCTGCGTTGACCAAGCGTACGTTGCGCATGTTGGTCTGCAAGGTGTACGGACCGGTGACAGGCTCGCCCTTGAGAGTTTGTTCTTCTTTGCTAATCAGCAGCCCGCTGCCAACCTGCCACGTGTATTTCAAATCGCCGCAATCTGCAATGAGCAAATCATTATCCGCGCTGAACTCCATCCCCTGATTCCAACAACCGATATCTTTCAGCGTGTGCAGGCTTTTGCCAGTTCGCACATCCCATAAATGGACGGAGTCATTGAGCACCTGCCCGGCAAGATATCGCCCATCAGAACTGAACTGCATTACCAGCAGATCACTCTTCGCGGGGAAAAACTGTGTAGGCTGACTCTCTCCCGCTTTGAAGATATACACGCCCGGATATCCGCCTGCCGCGAGCAGTTTCCCATCCGCTGACCAAGCCATGGTACGAATCCGGCCAATGCCCAATTCGCCAAGTTTTACCACTTTCCCGCCATGCACCATTGACGTGGAAGCAGGTGCAGTAGGCATGGAAATCGCCAGCGTCGGAGCGGGCGTTGATGTCGGTTGTGCAGTGGGAGTCAGTGCGACATTGGGTGTGGCGGTTTGGATCGGAATGTGATTGGCGTATTGCAGCGCGCCGGAGACATCCCAAAGATGGACGTTCTCATGATATGAGCGCGCACCCAAATATTTTCCACCTGGACTAAATGTAATGGTATAAGGCAGGCGAAAATCCATCGAGAGTAATTCTGCGCCGGAGGTTGAGTCCAGCAGGCTGATTTTGCTGTAGTTATCCAGGGCAAGCACACGCCCCTCACGGCTGAGTGCAATGGTATTGCTGCCTTCGCCGCTTGGAAATTCATACAACCGTTTTCCCGAAAGCGGGTCGAGAAAGCGGATGGGATCATGCCAGCTGGTAATTGCCAGCAAGGTGGAACTCAATGCAGCGCTGTGCTGATAATCGTCCACCCGCTTGATGAAATAGACTTGCTTGCCCGTATCAAGATTCCATGCACGGTATCCATTCACACTGACGTAGATCAGCGTATTTCCATTCGCGCTGAACGAAATGTCCGCAGACTCTCCCAGGTCGTTTGGGAACTTTTCAAGAATCACGCCAGTGGCTGCATCTGCAAGCACGATCCCGCATCCGCCCGCAAACGCCAGTTTGCTGCCATCAGGCGAGTAGGCAACATTGGCGCGCGCGGAATACCAATAGTCTCCACCAGGACATTCAGAAACAAGGGTGCGGATCTTGCGGCGCAGGGTCAAATCCCAGATTTCAGCATCGTTTCCGCCCAATAAGGCAAATGCCGCCTGCACGCCATCAGGCCGAAAAGCAATGTCCACAACCTGACCACCGTTCACTTTCAACGCATCGATAAACTTCTTTGGCTGAATCTGCCAAAGGTGGACATTATGATCTGAAACCGCCAGAAGGTTTTCATCCGGGCTAAATTCGATCGCATACACTTCGCGGATATATTCCGGCAGGGTATATGTTTTTTGCCCGGTTTGTAAATCCCAGATTTGAATGTTGCCATTGACCAATAACGCCATCCGCTCTCCATCCGGGCTGACGCGGGTCACCAGTTCGGGCGTGTATTGTCCCATTTGCGTCATTAATCGTTCTTCAGTTTCGAACTTTATATCGAGAGGCGCAGCGGGAAGATAATGCTCGTCGAGAGCGTATTCCTTGAATTTGCCGTCGTAGTAATTGACCAACAGTTTTCCACCGCCGTCAATATATACGGCGGTTTGGTAGAACTCGTCTATGGTTCCGTGCAGGACATACAGGCTCTTACCGTTCCGCATATCCCAAAAACGCACGGCAGCATCCAATCCGGCCGACACCAGAATGCGACCGTCCGGGCTGAACGAAAGGCTTTGCACGTCGCTTTCATGCTGCAACTTGTATTTGAGTGTTCCACTGGCGACCTCCCACACGCGGACCACATCATCGTCCCCACTGGTTGCAACCAACTGGCTGTCCGGGCTGAAGGCGTAGACCTCCATATCCTCCCATTTGTCCAGACCATCTTCAGGAATTCTGCGAATCAACTCCCCTGTGTTGGCGTCATACAAATCCAAGACCCGCCTGCAAATATGGTTATTTTCCGTCTCCGCGCAAATTGAACTACCGAAAGCAAACAGCCTGCCGTCAGGCGAAAAGAATGGCTGATCGAATGCCTCGCTGCCAATGTTTTCATAGACGCGCGAGATCTCTTGGGTGCGCAGGTTATACTGCCAGAAGGCTCTGCCGTAACCGGCAACAAAGAGCAGGCGTTGACGATCGGGAAAAAAGATTAACTGATTGAGCCAGCCATCTTGCACTGAATCCAAGGAAATGGAGGCAAGAAGGTTCCAATTGGATGAATCATACACATGTCCGCCTGCTGAACTTTCGACGGCAAGCATTTTGCCGTCTGCTGACCAGGTCATATCTTTGGCTGCCCCCACGCCAAATGTACCTAGGTCAATCGCCTGTGGAGCCGGAAGCGGAATTGACGTGAACGTCGGAACCATTGCCGTTTCCGGCATCTGCAAAGGAATGCAGGCCGCAATGGCTACGATGAAAATTAGGAGAACACTTCTCGTAAAGGCACTATATAGTCTGAGCGTCATACGAGGCAAGGATAAGCCCCAAAGTAGTGATTGTCAATCCAACCAAATATCACAGCGAAAGAGGATAGAAGTAAAAAAACGGTCGGGTCTAAAACCCGACCGAATATTCCTACGCCGGTTGCGGCGTGCCGCTTTTCTTTTCGAGGGGCGGCGGGAAGATGGCTTCGAACTCGTCGCGCGTGATGCTTTCGGCTTCGAGCAGTTTTTGGGCCACGTCATCCAGTTCCTTGCGGTATTTCTTCAGGATGGCCTTGGCCTGCTTGTAGGCCTCGTCCACGAGTTTGCGCACTTCCACGTCGATCTTCTGCGCTACGGCTTCCGAGTAATCGCGCTGTTCGGAGATCTCGCGTCCCAGGAAGATCAACTCTTCCTTCTGGCCGTAGACCATGTTGCCCATTTCGCCGCTCATGCCCATGCGCGTGACCATGCTGCGCGCCATGCGCGTCACCTGTTCCAGGTCGCCGGACGCGCCGGAGGTGATGTCGTCGAAGACTTCCTCTTCGGCGGCGCGCCCGCCCAGGGCGTAGGCCAGGGTAGCCATCATCTTCTTGCGCGACATGAGCAGGCGGTCTTCGTCCGGGCGGAACCAGGTGATACCGCCGGCCTGTCCGCGCCCGACGATGGTCACTTTTTGGACGGGATCGGCTTCGGGGATGGCGTTGCCGACCACCGCGTGACCGGCCTCATGGTAGGCGATGATGCGCTTCTCTTCGTCCGAGATCAGGCGCGACTTGCGCTCCGGGCCCATCACCACGCGCTCGATGGCCTCCTCAAGGTCCGGCTGGCAGATGGCTTTCTTGTTGCGGCGGGCGGCCAGGATGGCGCCCTCGTTGACCAGGTTTTCCAGGTCCGCGCCCACGAAACCGGGCGTGCCGCGCGCCAGGGAAGCCAGGTCTACTTGCGGGTCGAGCGGCTTGCCCTTGACGTGCACTTTCAGGATGGCTTCGCGCCCGCGCACGTCGGGACGGTCGAGCGTGACGCGGCGGTCGAAGCGACCGGGGCGCAGCAGGGCCGGGTCGAGGATGTCGGGACGGTTGGTGGCGGCCACGATGATGACGTTGGTGTCGGTGTCGAAGCCGTCCATTTCGACCAGCATCTGGTTGAGGGTCTGCTCGCGCTCATCGTGCGAACCGCCCAGGCCCGCGCCGCGCTGGCGGCCCACTGCGTCGATCTCGTCCACGAAGACGATGCAGGGCGAGTGGCGCTTGGCCTGGTCGAACAGGTCGCGCACCCGGCTGGCGCCCACGCCGACGAACATCTCGACGAATTCCGAGCCGGAGATGGAGAAGAACGGCACGCCCGCTTCGCCGGAGACGGCCTTGGCCAGCAGGGTCTTGCCCGTGCCGGGCGGCCCTACCAGCAGCACGCCCTTGGGGATGCGCGCGCCGAGTTGGATGAACTTCTGCGGCTCGCGCAGGAATTCGACCACTTCGGCCAGTTCTTCTTTGGCTTCCTCTACGCCGGCCACGTCCGAGAACGTGACGGTGGGATGGTCGCCGCTGAACATGCGCGCGCGGCTCTTGCCGAAGGCCATAGCCTGGTTGTTGCTGCCCTGCGCCTGGCGGAAGATGAACCACAACACGCCGCCCATCAGGATGACCGGCAGGATGTAGACCACGCTGCTCAACAGGTTCACCCAGGTGGAGGGCGGCTGCACTTCGATCTTGACATTTTCGGGCGATAGTTGCTCCGGGGTAACGCCCAAGCCTGCCAATTGCTCCACGAGCGTGGCGCCAGATTCTTTCTGGGAAGTGACCTCCTCATCCCCATCTTTGTAGATCGCCCTGATCTTGTCATCGCTTTCCACAATAACGCGGTTGATATTGCCCACCTGGATATCGTGGGCCAGTTGGTTGATGGTCAGAACTTCCTCTGTGGTCGTATCCTGCCGGAAGCCCATGTACAGCATCGCGGCGATGGCGACGATCAACAGGAAATATACGAGAAACGACGAATTACGTGAATTCACAGAATCCTCCAATACCGATACGATTATACCAATCCAATCCCCTGGCGAGTAGTGCAAGGGATTTCTTATAACGATTTTCTAATATATTCCTGTCAAAAGCCATCAAAATGCCAGACAAAACGTCCCGCGAAGTACCCGCAGGGTGAAGGCTGTCCCCAAACCTTCAGGACGGTACTTTTCAAGCCAGGATCAGTTCCACCGGGCAATGGTCCGAGCCTTGCACATCTTCGTGGATGATGGCATCCTGCACACGCGGGACGAGCGCCTCGGAGACCAGGAAATAATCGATGCGCCAGCCAATGCCGCGCTGGCGGGCATCGAAGCGATACGTCCACCAGGTATATTGCTCACGCTCCGGGTACAAATGGCGGTACACATCCACAAAGCCGCGCTCGAGGAACTTCTGCACCCAGGCGCGCTCTTCCGGCAGGAAGCCGGAAGTGGTCACATTTTCATCGGGGTTCCGCAGGTCGATCGGCTGGTGGGCGGTGTTGAAATCGCCGGTGATGATGATGTTCTCACCGGCTGCATGAAGCGCGTCGCATTGGTCGAGCAGGTGGGCGTAGAAATCCAGTTTGTAGTCTACGCGCTCCTTGCCGCGCTGACCGTTGGGGAAGTAAATGTTATAAAGGAGGAAGCCGGGATGCCGGGTGCGGATGACGCGCCCCTCCACGTCGAAATGCGGCGCGTCCATGCCGGTTGTCACTTCCAGCGCTTCTTCGCGCAGGAACGTGGCAACGCCGCTGTAGCCCGGTCGCTGGGCCGGGTTCCAGACCGCCCGGTAGCCCTCCGGTTCGCGCTGCCCGGCGGGGATCTGCTCGGGTCGCGCCTTGATCTCCTGGAGGCAGAGCAGGTCCGGGGTCCAAGCCAGAACCGCGCGCAGGGCGTCCTTTTTGAGCGCAGCGCGCAATCCGTTCACATTCCAACTGATAATCTTCATCACAGCCTCGCTTTGTGGTAAACTTGCGCATTAGGTACATCTATGGAAACGAACCCGACCAAACGCATCTTGTGCATCGAAGACGAACCAGAGATGATAGACCTGATTCGCCTGATCCTCAGTCGCCGAGGATTCGAAGTGGAGGGGGCCGCCGGGGGGCAGGAAGGACTGGAAAAAGTGCGCCAGCGCCCGCCCGACCTGGTTCTCCTCGATCTGATGATGCCGGACATGGACGGTTGGGAAGTATACCAGCAAATGAAGGCCGGGGAAAAGACCAGGGACATCCCGGTGATCGTGGTCACGGCCAAAGCGCAAAGCATCGACAAGGTCTTGGGCTTGCACATCGCTAAAGTGGACGATTACATCGCCAAACCGTTCAGCCCGCAAGACTTGTTGAACAGCGTGGATAAAGTGTTCAGCCAAAGAACCGCTGTATCCTGAGCAACAACACGAAGGCGGGGCGGCAAGAGTCGCCCCGTTTTGAATTACCAACATAGAAGATGTCAGGTTTCATTTTCATACGCAATATCGACCGGCCAAACCAGAACCCCGCGCGCGTGAAAGTGTGCGACTCGTTCCCCTGCCGCCTGCGGGGATTGATGTTCCGCGCGCGCCTCGACCCGGACGAGGGCCTGCTCCTGGTCCAGGGGCGGGATTCGCGCCTGGACGCCTCCATCCACATGCTCTTCGTCCCCTTCGATTTGAACGTGGTCTGGATCAACTCCGACATGGAGGTGGTCAGCAAGGTGATCGCCAAACCCTGGCGGCCGGCCTATTTCCCGGAAGGACCCGCCCGCTATATCCTCGAGATCCACCCGCAGCGCTGGGAGGAATACCAGCCGGGAGACCACGTGGAGTTCATTCGTGCATAAACATTTCATTTTTTTCCTCGCGCTGGTTCTCGCCGTCCTTCCGATTTCCCCTGTTGCGGCGCAAACCACAGGAGGAGCGGTCTATATCGTGCAATCGGGCGACACACTTTCTTCCATTGCGGCGCGCTTCAACATCTCCCTGACAGACCTGATGGACGCCAACGGCATCAACGACCCCAACCTGCTCTCGGCCGGGCAGGAACTGGTCATCCCCGGCCTGGAAGGCGTCAGCGGAGTGTTGGTGACAGAAGTGGTGCAGTTCGGCGATTCGTATCGCAGCCTGCGCCGCCGAACGCAAGTCCCTGAGGCCATGTTGCAGAAATTGAACCGGCTGGTCAGTCCCACTGAACTATATGTAGGCGTCAACCTGATCACGCCGCAGCAAGGCGGCGCAGCGCAACCCAATTCCCGCGCGGCGCTGTCGAACGGCGAGACCTTGCTGGAACTAGCCGTCAAGCACAATACAGATCCCTGGGCGTTGGCGCAACTCAACCAACTGCCCGGCGCCTGGAGCGCGCTGCCGAACGATGTGTTGTACTTTTCCAGTGAAACGCCCGGTCAGGCAACCAGCGGCCTGCCGCCTGCATTCCAAAAAGTCGAGGTCACCCCCCTGCCGCTCACGCAAGGCGACACCGCTGTCATCCGCGTGCAAACGCCGGAAGGCGTCACCCTGGGCGGACTGTTGGTCGATCACGACCTGCGCTTCTTCCCGGACGCCGCTGGCGGCCAGGCGGCCCTACAGGGAGTGCACGCCCTGTTGGAGCCGGGCATCTATCCCCTGCGCCTGGAAGCCACCCTGCCCGACGGCAGCAAACAATCCTTCGAGCAGATGGTCCTGGTCGTCTCTGGAAATTATCCATCCACTTCCATTATCGTCAGCGATATTACCACCCTCGACCCAGCCATCATGGAGGCAGAAAGCCAAAAAATCTTGAATGTGATCACACCGGTCAATCCACAACGATACTGGCAGGGAATATTCCAGTTACCCGTGGATGCGCAATATTGCATCACCGCGTGGTTTGGGGACCGGCGCTCCTATAATGAAGGCGCATACAGTAGTTTCCATTCCGGCATAGATTACGGCATCTGCTCGGAAACCAAACCGTTCGACATCTATGCGCCTGCGCCCGGTGTAGTGGTGCTGAACGAGCAATTAATTGTGCGCGGCAACGCCACAGTGATTGACCACGGCCAGGGGGTTTATACGGGATATTGGCACCAGGAGGAAAGTTATGTCTCTGCCGGGCAAGCCGTCACCGCCGGGCAACTGATCGGCAAGATCGGCAAGACAGGGCGCGTCACTGGCCCGCACTTGCATTGGGAGATCTGGGTCAACGGCGTACAGGTCAACCCAGTGGATTGGCTGGAACAGCCCTATCCGTAAGGCAAATACCACTTCGTACCATTTCATGGCACAGGTGGCACAAGTTGGCAATTTGCCCCACATAAATTTTTGCCTGTTGCATCGCAGCCCCGTTTATGCTACACTTTTTCCGAAGGGAAGACCAGCATGAGTTCGTTCGTAAACTATCTTAAACAAAGCGACATCTTCTACCAGTTCACCCCTACACAACTGGAAATGGTTGCGAACCTGTGCCAGGAGGTCATCTTCCAAGCGGGGGAAGTCATATTCAAAGAGAATAGTAGTAGCAAGGAACTTTACGTGATAGCGCAAGGGGAGGTTGAAATCCAGATCAACCCTGCCCTGATCAGCGCGCCTGGGAAAGCAAGCCGGGCAGAATCTACTATTGCTACTTTGCGTCGCGGACAATCCTTTGGCGAAGTCGCGCTGGTGGACGAGGGCCTCAGGTCTGCATCTGCTCGCGCCATACAGAAAGACACCCGCCTGCTCGTCATCCAACGCGATAAACTGATCATGCTGTGCGAGACCTACCCGCAATTGGGTTACCGCCTGATGTATAATCTGGCCGCCGATCTCGCGATGAAGATCCGCAATACTGATTTGCGAATCCGGGAGCAGTTGCTCTATAAGCCGCAAGAGGATAAAAAATAGATAAAAAACTAACAGTTTTTCGAAGAAACAAACCTTTTTCCTTACAGTTTTGTTATGAGTTTGGTATACTACCGCACTGACGTGCGAAAATAAGTGTTCTTATCGTTGAATAGCCGCTGGAAGGGTTCCCCTTCCCGGCATTTTGGTACATGAATACCTTACGCCAGAGGAGGTGGTGCCGACATAGCAAGTTTTGTCTGCTCGTTGTGTTTGACCCGAAAAACGGGAAAATCTGTCCACATCTTTCGGAGGAGGAAGAAATGTCCAAACGTTTGTTTGCTTTGCTGGCGCTCTTGGTTGTTTCCAGCATGTTGCTTTCGGCTTGTGGCGCTCCCAAGTTCGAGTGCACTGACCCGCTCGGCTGCGTGGATGTTGCCCCGGGCGAACCCATTCACCTGGCCTACGCTATGGTGATCTCCGGCCCCGATGAAACCCTGGGCATCGACTCGCGCACTGGCGTCGAAGTTGCCATCGCCCTCAAGGGACAAGTAATGGGGCATGATGTCAGCCTGACCGGTGAAGACGATGGTTGTTCTGCAGAGGGTGGCCAGGCCGCCGGCACCAAACTGGCTGCCGACCCGACCATTGTTGCTGTCATCGGAACCTCCTGCTCCAGCGCGGCCCGCGTCGCGGTTCCGCTGCTCTCGCAGGCCGGTTTCGTGACCATCTCGGCTTCGAACACCGCTCCCGACCTCACCCGCGAGGGCGACCCCAACCAGCACCCCGGCTACCTGCGCACCGCGCACAATGATGAAGTCCAGGGCGCAGCCGCGGCCAAGTTTGCCTTTGAGAAAATGGGTGTAAAGAAAGCCGCCACCATCCATGACGGCTCCCTGTATGCGGAAAGCCTGCAAGCGGTCTTTGCCAAGACCTTCCAGGAAATGGGCGGCGAGATCACCACCCAGGAAGCCGTTGACCCGAACGCGACTGACTTCAAGTCGGTTCTCACCAGCATCGCCGCTGGCGGGCCGGAATTCATCTACTACCCGATCTTCGTCAAGGCAGGCAGCCTGATCACCCGCCAGGCGAAGGAAGTCCCCGGCCTGGAAACCGTCTATCTGATGGGCGCCGATGGTATGTTCTCGCCCGATGTGGTCGAGGGCGCTGGCGATCAGGTTGAAGGTTTGTTCGTTTCCAGCCCCGACCTGGCGGCCTTCAGTGCGGATTATCAATCCGTGTTCCTGCCGAAATACAAGGAACTGGCTGGCGTTGATGCGCCAATCAGCATCTTCCACGCCCACGCCTATGATGCGACCAACATAATCTTTGCTGCAATCGAGAAAGCCGCTGTCCAGGATGCAGATGGAACGCTGCACATCGGGCGCCAGGCGCTGCGCGACGCCATGTATGCCACGAAAGACTTCCCGGGCCTGACCGGCAACCTGACCTGCACGCCCACCGGCGACTGCGCTGACCCGAAGATCGCCGTGTACGAATACCACGCTGGCGAATACCCGCCCGAGCGCGTCTGGCCGTAACAATCTAGAACGCGAACGATAGCAAGAAAAGTGAGGGGCGAATGATGTATATTCGCCCCTCACAAAAAGCCTGCCGATAGGAGTATAAGATGCTGAGAACCTGGCGCCAGAAAATTACACTAACGGATATTATCATCTGGATCATCGGTATTGCGATTGCGGTGATGGTAGTATATGGTTCGGCTGCAACGATCGCCATTGGAAAATATACCAGGGATAACTGGATTGACTTGATCATTACGGGTTTGGCTTTGGGCGGGGTTTATGCACTCATTGCTTTAGGATACACCCTCGTGTATGGTATCTTGCGTATGATAAATTTCGCCCATAGTGAAGTCTTCATGAGTGGGCCATTCACCGCCGCATTTGCCGCAGACGCCCTGGTCGCCCTGGGGTGGTGGAACAAATATCCCCTGGTGAGTTTACTAATCGTGATGATCGTCTCTGCAATCGTGTCTTCCCTGATTGCGATCCTGGTCGAGCGGATTGCCTACCGCCCCTTACGCACTGCGCCCCGATTGGTACCATTGATTACGGCCATCGGGGCGTCTTTTTTCCTGCAATATACATTTCGAGGTCTATACGGGTCTGGTCTCAAGGGCTATCCCGAAATGGACATCTTCAAGGGCTTCTGGATGATTGCCGGGATCCGCGTCTTCAAAACCCAGGCCATCGCCATCGTTGGCGCAGTTGTTCTCATGTTGATCCTCTACGCAATCGTGCAAAAGACAAAAATTGGAAAGGCCATGCGTTCCGTCTCAGAGGACAAAGAAGTTGCAGCGCTCATGGGCATTGACGTCGACAAGACAATTGCGACTACGTTTGCGTTAGGAGGTGCGGCCGCTGGCCTGGCAGGCATCCTTTACCTGCTCCTGTTCCCGGTCGCCCACTTCTACATGGGTTTTTTCCCGGGACTTAAAGCCTTCACCGCAGCGGTCTTGGGCGGCATCGGCAACGTACCCGGGGCGTTCCTTGGCGCAATGGTGCTCGGTTTGCTCGAATCGGTCGGTCCCAGCCTGTTCCTGGATGGGTTAGGCATCCCCGCTGCCTATCAACTAAAAGACGCAATTGCCTTCACCATCCTGGTATTCATTTTGATCTTCCGCCCCAGCGGCATCTTGGGCGAACGACTGACGCAGGCCAAGGCGTAGGAGGCAGATAATGCAGACCCCAGATTCTTCACCTTGGAAACAGGCGATACAAACAGGCCTGATTGCGGGCGCCATCGCTGTCCTCCTATCGTTGGTTGGCATGGTGGCTTCCTTCCGTGAGCGCTTCATCGTAAGCGGTGTTTTCACAATGGGGCAAGTCGTCTTCCTGGCCCCCATGCTGATGATGGCTTATTCCCTGCATCGCCGCCTGTCTCCTCAACCCAATCGCGTCGTAGTCCTTTCCGGTTTGTTGACCGGCTTTTGGGGAGGGGTGACGCTCGCTGCGCTGGTAGTGATTGGTAAAAACATTAACCTCCAGGTAATGTTCGTCAACTCCTCCCCCACACTTCACAAAATCCTGACGTTCGGCCAGGAGTTGGTACCAGGGTTGTTGATCCTCCTCGTGATGAGCACGCTCATGGGAGTCCTTGCAAGCGGGATTTTCCTCCTTCCCAAACGATTTGCCAACGCGATCATTCAGGGATTGATCTGGATGCTCATGGTCGGCCTGCTGCGCGACCTGATCCTGACGGTTACTTCCCGTTGGGGGCCGCTGGCCGGCCTGACCAAATCGCTATTTGCAACCAGCGGATTGAAACCGTTCAGCGCGATTCTGCTTTTCGCCGTGATCGCAGGGTTCTATTATTGGCGCGGTGGAAAGCCGGCCGCAAAACAAAATCGCGCCTTATCCCAACAGCCCCCCCTCGTCCGCTATCTAACCTGGGCAGGAATTGCTGCGATTCTCATCCTACTGCCTCCCATCCTGGGTATCTTCTTTAGCGATATCCTGGACACGGTGATGATGTACATCTTGATGGGGATCGGCCTGAACATCGTCGTTGGCTTTGCCGGTCTGCTCGATCTTGGTTATGTAGCCTTCTTCGCCATTGGCGCGTATACCATGGGCGTGCTGACCTCGCCGGAACTGAACACCAATCCCATGACGTACTGGCAGGCGCTGCCATTTGCGATGATCGCCTGCGTGGCCTCCGGCGTGATCCTCGGCCTGCCGGTACTGAAAATGCGCGGCGACTACCTGGCTATTGTGACCCTGGGCTTCGGTGAAATCGTCCGCTTGCTGGCGCTCTCTGACTGGCTGCGACCCTGGTTTGGCGGTTCGCAAGGAATCCAGTTGATCGCACAGCCAAGCATCGGCGGGTTCCTGTTGAACACACAACAAGAACTATATTACCTCTTCCTGATAGGGGTCGGCGTTGTCGCCTTTGTTGCCTGGCGGTTGCGAGACTCCCGCATTGGGCGCACGTGGATGGCGCTGCGGGAAGACGAAGACGTAGCAATTGCCATGGGCATCAACCATGTGACCACCAAACTCATGGCCTTTGCAACCGGCGCACTCTTCTCGGGCATCGCAGGGACGATCTTTGCGGCCAAACTTCAATCGGTCTACCCACATAGCATGAACTTCCTGGTCTCGATCAACGTGTTGTGCCTGATCATCATCGGCGGCATGGGAAGCATCCCCGGCGTCTTCGTTGGTTCCCTGGCGCTCATGGGATCGCCAGAACTGTTGCGCGAATTTGCCGAGTACCGCTACCTGGTCTACGGCGCGCTGCTGGTCGTCATGATGTTGACCAAGCCCGAAGGCCTGTGGCCGGATGCGC
Organism: Chloroflexota bacterium; assembly: GCA_049323115.1. Classification (GTDB taxonomy): domain Bacteria; phylum Chloroflexota; class Anaerolineae; order Anaerolineales; family Villigracilaceae; genus JAABUE01. The sequence continues at coordinate 8,539 of JBMOMP010000009.1, read as the reverse complement.
GGAGGCGACTGGAACTACACGAGGAAGAACTTGCAGCAGAGGCTGGAACTACAGCCACGCAATCCACACAGTAGCGAGGAGAAGACAAAATGGCTGTTCTAGTTTCAAAAAACGTTACAAAGCGTTTTGGCGGCCTCGAAGCGCTTGGTAGGATTGACCTGGAAGTCACAGAGAAGTCCATCCACAGCATCATTGGCCCCAACGGCGCTGGCAAGACCACTTTCTTCAACTGCGTCACCGGCTTCTATACACCCGAAGAAGGCGGCATCTTCCTGAATGGGAGGGATATTACCGGCCTGTCCCCGGACCGCGTCACCCACCTGGGCGTTTCAAGGACATACCAAAACATCCGATTATTCAAGAACATGACCTCGGTCGAGAACATCCTGGTCGGGATGCACCCCCATCTCAAGTCTGGCCTGATCGGCGGCGTTTTGCGCGACCCGCGTACCATGAGCGAGGAAAAGACGGCCATCGAGGAAGCGCGCCGCCTGCTCCAATTTGTCGGCCTGCGCGGGAAGGGCGACCAGATGGCAATGAACCTGTCGTATGGCGATCAGCGCAGGCTGGAGATCGCCCGCGCCCTGGCCAGCAGGCCCAAGATATTGCTGTTGGACGAACCCACCGCAGGCATGAACCCGAGCGAAACGCAGGAAATGGTACATTTCATTCGCCGGTTGAGAGACGAGCTCGAGATTACCATCTTGCTCATCGAACACCAGATGCGGGTCGTTATGAGTATTTCCGAGTTAATCACTGTCCTTGACTTTGGTGTGAAGATCGCCGAAGGCACCGCTACCGAAATCCAGAACAACCCGAAGGTCATCGAAGCATACCTCGGGCGCGGCGCAGCCAGCGGCCTTGGACAGATGAACACTGCGGCAGCCGCCACAGCCTGATCAGGAGCATTTACCATGCCAATGCTTGAAGTAGACAACATCCATTCGTATTACGGCAATATCCACGCCCTGAAAGGCGTTTCATTGACCGTTGACAAAGGGGAGATCGTCACACTCATCGGCGCAAATGGCGCTGGAAAATCCACTACGTTGCGCACCATCACAGGCATGTTGAAGCCCCGCGAAGGACAGGTACTGCTCGAAGGAGAAGACCTCTCTCGCTACAAAGCCCATGAAATCGTGTACAAAGGCGTCGCGATGGTCCCAGAAGGGCGGCGCATCTTTGCGCGCTTGTCTGTGACCGAAAACCTGGAAATGGGCGCCTACAGCCGGGATAACAAACAGGCAATTGCAGACGACCTGGATCGCGTTTTCACGCTTTTCCCAAGATTGAAAGAACGCCATAGCCAGGTGGCCGGTACGCTTTCGGGCGGTGAACAACAAATGTTAGCCACTGGTCGCGCCCTGATGGCCCATCCTCGCATCCTGCTCATGGACGAACCATCCATGGGCTTGGCTCCTGTCTTAGTAGAAGTCATCTTCGACACTATCGAGAAGATCAACAAGGACGGAACGACGATCCTGTTGGTAGAGCAGAACGCCCTGATGGCGCTCTCGGTAGCCCATCGAGGCTATGTGCTTCAAACGGGTGAAATCGTACTTCATGACGTGGCTGCCAATCTCAAACAAAACGAGACCGTCCAGAAGGCATACCTCGGCATGGAATAAGGCGTCGTCCGTTGCATTGCGCAGAGGTACAATCAAATATTGTCCTCTGCGCTTTTGTTTGCCTGCTTTTATGTTGGAGTCCCAATGTTGATCCTGACTGCCGCCGATGTACAAAAAGCCTTACCGATGAGAGAAGCCATCGAGGCGATGAAACGCGCTTACGCTTCGCTCTCCGACGGGAGGGCTGAGATGCCGCTGCGGACGCGCTTACCCGTCCCCAAGCACGACGCCGCCACTTTGTTCATGCCGGCCTTCGTCCAATCCGAAGAGGGGGATGCCCTGGCCGTCAAAATCGTTTCGCTCTTCCCCGGCAACCCCCAACGCGGACTGGCCTTCATCCAGGCGGCGGTGCTGGTACTCGAACCGGATTCGGGACGCCCACTGGCGCTGCTCGAAGGCTCGTCCCTCACCGCCGTCCGCACGGGAGCGGCCAGCGGCGCAGCCATTGACATCCTTGCGCGACCCGACAGCCGCGTGTTAGCGGTATTCGGCGCAGGCGGGCAGGGACGTTCACAAATGGAAGCAGCCTGCAGCGTGAGGAAGATCGAGAAGGCCTGGGTGTTCGACACGTCCGTAGAACGGGCAGAGGCGCTCGCGGGAGAAATAGCCGGTAAAGGGGATGTCCCGAAAGATGTAAGCGTAGCACAAACATCCCGGCAGGCAGTCGAAGATGCGGACATCATCTGCGCGGCAACGACTTCCAAAACGCCGGCCTTCGAAGATGAAGACTTGAAGCCTGGCGTGCACATCAGCGCCATCGGCTCGTACCTGCCGGACATGCAGGAGACGCCCGGCGAAACCGTTGCCCGCGCGCTGGTTGTGGTAGACTCGCGTTCGGCGGCGCTGGCCGAGAGCGGCGACCTGATCCAGCCCATCCGCGCCGGGCTGTTTGGCGAAGACCACATCCACGCAGAACTGGGCGAGATCGTGCTGGGGCGCAAGACAGGCAGGCTCTCGCCTGGGCAGGTTACGTATTTCAAATCCGTCGGCCTGGCCGTGCAAGACGCCATGGCCGCGCAATTGGCGTTGGAGAATGCTGATAAAATGGGGCTCGGACAAACGGCGAATTGGTAAGGAGACGAAATGAACCCGCTTCTTGAGCGAATTTCCATTGACCCAAATGTTTGTTTTGGGAAGCCCTGTATCCGCGGGACGCGCATCTGGGTATCGCTGATTCTGGACTTTCTCGCCAACGGTATGACTATCGATGAGGTGCTAGCAGAATACCCGCATCTCGAGCGCGACGATATTTTGGCGGCGATTGCCTACGGCGCTGAGATGTCGCGCGAACGTTACATCCTGATTCCTGCGCAGGAAGCCGCATGAAATTCAAGCTCGATGAAAACTTTGGGCGGCGCACGGTCGACTTATTCGAAGAAGCGGGCTATGATGTCCACACCATTCGCGATGAAAACATGGCCGGCGCTTCGGACGCACAAGTGTATGACCGCTGCATAAAAGAACAACGCTGCCTGGTTACGCTCGACCTCGATTTCTCAGATGTCACCCGTTACCAGGCGCACAACACGGGCGGCATCATCGTGATTCGTTTGCCAAGAAATCCAAGTCTGGAGGCTCTCCAAACGCTTGTCCGACAGTGCCTACAAACACTAGAGCAAACAGCCGCAAATGGACAACTCTGGATCGTCGAACCTGGGCGTATCCGAATCCACCAAACTGATATAGCAGAAGAAGAATGAATACACTACCAACCACAGCAGATATCGTCATCATTGGCGGCGGGGTGATGGGCGCCAGCACGCTCTACCACCTGGCAGCGCGCGGGCAGAAAAACATCGTCCTGCTTGAAAAGGAAGAATTCTTTGGACAGGGAGCGACCGGGCGCTGCGCAGGCGGCGTGCGCTACCAGTTTTCCACTGAAATCAACGTAAAACTTTCCCTGGAAAGCTTGCCCATGCTGGAGCGTTTCAAAGAAGAGATCGGGCAGGACATTGATTTCCGTCAATGCGGCTATTTAATCGTCTGCACCGACGAAAAAGACCAGGCCGAATTCAGGCATAACGTGGAACTGCAAAACAACCTGAACGTCAGAACGGAATGGCTGGACGGTGACGAAGTACGCAAGCGGCTGCCGCTCTTCCATTTCGAAGACGCTATTGGAGCGACGTTCCACCAAAAAGACGGCCTGGTTGACCCCAACAGTGTGGTAACCGGCTACATCAGCGCCGCCCAAAGACTGGGCGCAAAGGCCTTGAATAATGCGGAAGTGACAGGCGTCCGCGTGGAAGGCGGGAAGGTGACAGGCGTGGAGGCCAGCCAGGGATTCATCGCCGCGCCAGTGGTCGTCAACGCCGCCGGCCCCTGGGCGGGATTGGTCGGGCAGATGGCCGGCGTGGAGATTCCCATCGCCTCCCTGCGCAGGCAGATGTTCACCACCACACCGCTGCCCGAAATCCCCGCCGACCTGCCCTTTGTGATTGACTTCGCCCAATCGCTCTACTTCCACCGTGAGGGGGACGGTTTGCTGATCGGCATGTCGAACCAAAACGAAAAACACGGCTTCAACCAGAACATAGATGAAGATTTTGAACTAGTGAACCTGGAAGCGGCCATTACGCGCCTGCCGGTGGTGGAAAAAGCGGGCATGGTCTCGCACTGGGCCGGGCTGTACGAGGTCACACCCGATGCGCATCCGTTCTTCGGCAAAACGCCGGTCGAAGGCTTCCTGGCCGTGGGCGGTTTCTCCGGGCACGGCTTCATGCACGGGCCAGTCTCCGGCAAACTGATGAGCGAACTCATCCTGGACGGCGCATTCAAGACCCTGGACGTTTCCGCGCTCGACCTGGCGCGCTTCCGCGAAGGACGCCTGGTTCAAGAATACAACGTCGTCTAACCCGCCAGCAATAGAGCGTAACCATGACAAAAACGTCCCTTGCCTGCCACTAACCACTGCTCACTGATTACTGATTACTGATTACTGGTAACTGCCCCATGCCTTCTGCTGAAATCATCACCATCGGCACCGAGATCTTGCTCGGTGAGATCGTAGATACCAACACCCGCTACATTGCTCGCGCGCTGCGCGGCCTGGGTGTGGACCTGTATCGCACCGTCACGATTGGCGATAACGTCGAGCGCATTGCCCAGGCCATCCAAACGTCCATGCAGCGCGCCGAGATCGTCATCACCACCGGCGGGCTTGGCCCTACGGTGGACGATCCCACCCGCGAAGCAGTGGCGCGCGCCTTCGGCGTGGAAACGGAATTCCGCCCGGAACTCTGGGAGCAAATCCTCGAAATCATTACCCGCTACGGGCGCGTACCCAGCGAAAACCAAAAGCGCCAGGCTTATGTTCCGGCAGGAGCGCTGGCGCTTCAAAATCCCGTCGGCACCGCGCCCGCGTTCATCATGGAAGCGCCCTCACCTCTCACCCCTCTCCCTCAGGGAGCCCCCTTCGGGGATGATAAGGGGCCGGGGGTGAGGGTAGTCATTTCCCTACCCGGCGTACCCAAAGAGATGGAATACCTGCTGCGCGAGGCGGTCATCCCGTACCTGCAAAAACGCTACCGTCTCGACCAGGTCATCAAAGTCCGTTTGTTGCACACGGCCGGCGCGCCTGAAGCCGACATAGATGCAAAGGTCGGCGACTTCGAAATGCTCGCCAACCCGACCATTGGCCTGGCAGCGCATACCGGCATTGTGGACATCCGCATTGCCGCCAAGGCTGGCACCGAAGCCGAAGCCGACCGGATGATCGCCGATGTGGAAACACAGATACGGGAAAGGCTTGGAGATGTCATCTTTGGCGCAGACCAGGACACGCTGGAGGCCGCCGCCTTGCGGGCCGCTTCGAACCGGACCTGGAACTTGGTCGCCGCGGAAGCAGGCCTGGGAGGCAGCCTGACGCGCCGCCTCGCCAACGCCGGGGCGCAGAACCTGCTGGCAGTCGAGTCCGTTGACCTGGGGCCGGGAGAATTGTCCGCGTTCCTGGAAACCTTGCGCGCCAAACATCACGCCCGCGCTGCGCTGGGCATCGCCGCCTTCCCCGAAACGCGGACGGCGGAAATGGCGCTGGCAACCCCTGACGGATTCAAGGAACGGCAACTCTCCTTTGGCGGGCACCCTGCCCTGCTGTCACGCTGGGCTGTCAATATTGCACTCAACTGGCTGCGCCGTACTGCGGAGAAAACCGAGTAAATGAAACGCGGGCGTTCCAAACCCAGTCTGTGGCTGGTGACAGCCATTTGGGGGTTGAATGCCGTAGGCCTGGTCGGCGTCCTGGCAGGAGCGACGTTTTACCTTGCCAACCGGCAGCCTGCCGACCGACCGCTCGATCTCCCGCTTGCGCCCGCCAGCAGCCCCACGCCAACGCCGCCGCCGCAAATCTATTACCTGCCTACTGTTACGCCCAACCCGCTGGCCACCCCGATCACGGTCTTTACGCCCACCGCCTTTGTACTGGAAAACGGGCCGCGCCCAACCATCGTCGGGTATTCGGTATCAGGGCGCCCGCTGGAGGTATATACCTTCGGCCAGGGCGAAAAGCAAGTGATGATCGTGGCCGGCATCCACGGCGGTTATGAATGGAACACGATCGCATTGGCTGATGAGTTGATTATCTACATTAACGAGCACCCCGAGATCATCCCCAGCGATGCAAAATTATTCATCCTGCGCAATATGAACCCCGACGGCGACGCCCGCGCCCACACAATAGATGGGCGCGTCAACGACCACGGCGTAGACCTGAACCGCAACTTCCCCGAAAACTGGCAGGCAGAATGGGACCGCGACGGCTGCTGGGATTACACGACCACCACAGGCGGTACTGCGCCCGGCTCCGAACCGGAAACGCGCGCGGTGATCAATTTCCTGTCCACACATAAAGTCGTTGCGCTTATCAGTTACCACAGCGCTGCGCTGGGCATCTTTCCGGGCGGGGAACCCTGGGACGAAAATTCTATCGAGTTTGCCAAAGCGCTCGCCAAAGTGACCAAGTACCCGTTCCCGCCCATCGACACCGGCTGCGTCTACACCGGTACACTGGCCGACTACGCTGTCTCGCTGGGCGCAGATGCAGTAGATATGGAATTGCGCAATCACCGCGACACCGATTTCAGCCAAAACCTGAAAGCCCTGAAAGTACTGCTGAACTGGCAGCCCTAGCAGCTTGTCGGAGAACCCCAGAATCAGGCATTTTTTACCGCAAAGCCCGCTAAGAACGCCAAGAAAACCTTTTAAACTTCGCGTTCTTTGCGCTCTTCGCGGTTCAAACCGGCTTTTTTCTCGTCACTCACTGCTCTCCGACAGCCTGCTAGCGGTCGTGCTATAATCGGCGCTTTAGAGATGCTCACCCATGAAAAAAACAATATCCCTCCTGGTTGCCCTTTACCTGCTGGCGGCCATCCTTCCTGTCCCCGCTGCGGCGGCGCAAACGCCCCCGCCCAACGAAACCGAAAGCGGGGCGGTGGTATGCGCGCCGGCTGCCTACCTGCAATCTCCCGACGACTGCCTGCCGCTCGGCCCATCCCAATACCTGACAGAACTGGCCAAACTGGGACTGACCATCCCGCCGCGTCCCCTGCCGGCCTACAAACCGGATCCCAGCCTGTCCCAACTCCCCTACCGATACTTCAAACTGGACGATGATTACGTCCCCATCTATAGCTCGCCTGGCGAAAGAGGCCCAGGGGCCAACCAATTCCCGCCCGGTTTTGTGTACATCTCCTACATTGACATGTGGGATCAGGCTGGCGTGTATTTCCTGATGCAGAACGGCGGCTGGATTCCCGGCAAAGGCTCACGCATTGGCGAAATCCCAACCTTCCAGGGACTGGCATTCCGCTCCACGCCGCGCAACTCATTTGGCTGGCCGTTCGAACAGATCCCGGTCAAGAGCGGCCCGGGATATGGCATTCCGGACAGCGGCGAATGGCTAAACGCCTATTCCGTCATCCAAATCTATGCCACCCTGAACGTAGACGGCGCGGACTGGAACCTGATCGGTCCGGGGCGCTGGGTGGAAGCGCGCAAGGTTGCCCAGGTGAACGTCAACACGGCCCCACCCCAGGGTGTGACCAACAACCGCTGGATCGAGGTCAACCTGGCCGAACAGACCCTGTCCGTATACGATAATCGCCAGCTGGTCTTTGCCACCGTCATTGCCAGCGGGATGGAACCCTTCTGGACGAAACCGGGCCTGTTCCAGATCACCCAGAAGAAAGGGACCGAGACCATGCGCAACAACGACCCGGCTGATTTCTACTACCTGGACAACGTTCCGTGGACCATGTACTACGACGGCGCGCGCGCGCTGCATGGCGCATACTGGCGCACCCGTTTTGGCTACCCGCAATCGCATGGCTGTGTCAACCTGTCGGCTGGCGATTCGCACTGGCTGTTCAACTGGGCGGTCGAAGGCGATTGGGTGTACGTCCACGACCCGTCTGGCCTGACCCCCACCGACCCGGCCCTGTATTCTGACTACGCGTATTGACACCAACCCTGGTGTATGATACACTCCTGCCCGCTCAAATAACTGGTCCCGTGGTGTAGCGGTTTAACATGCGGCCCTGTCAAGGCCGAGATCGCGGGTTCGAATCCCGTCGGGGCCGCCAAATGAACCAAAAGAACCGAGTTTTTTACTCGGTTCTTTTGGTTTGGTCATCGTAAAAGCGAGCCTGCTTTCCCTCGGCGCGATCTTCCTCGCCGCTTGCGGACGCGCGCTCGGCAGGACACTTAGTGCGCGATTGCATAAATTGATTCCGAATTAGTTGGTATACTTGGGCAGGAGGAACGAGCCATGCCCGGGCTGAAACCCAAGTACCCAATCAGGCTTTCTGACAGCGAAATCGCTGAACTGCGCCAGTTGATTAATTCGCGGAAAGCCGCGCAAGGGAAAGTGATGCGAGCCAAAATTGTTCTGGCGGCTCATGAGCATCCTGAGTGGA
>JBMOMP010000008.1:0-124202 GCA_049323115.1 Chloroflexota bacterium | reverse complement strand
GCGATAATTTTACCTGAACTTTATCTGTTTGGAGTCACTCATTTGAGGGGCTCTACTTCCGAAGCGCCGCGTCGGGCTTGTCGCGACGAATGCCAGATCACTTTTACAGAAAAATCCTTGCACTATCAGTAATTCGATAAACAATGAATGATAATAATGCGCCAAACTTATAAGTAATGACAAAGATGACTGCAGTTTATTGCAGTCACCTTTGCTTTGCTTCTTAGTCTTGTGTTCGTCTTACCTCTTTCCTCTTCCCCTCCACCAACCTCTTCCTCGTATATGGGATCAACCCGCCCGCGTCAATGATCGCCTGGCGCGCCTGGGGCAGCGGGACGATCGCAAAACGCTTGCCCTGAGTCTTGTTGATTACCTGGTCGGCGGTCACTTCCAGTTCGTCGCCTTCGTCAGCCTCGAGGTCCGGGCAGATGACCGTGCGCAGGCCCAGGTTGATCGCATTCTGCAGGAAGATGCGCGCAAAGTGCCGCGCCACGATCACCAACTCCGGCCCCCTCAGGCAGGAGGCGGCCTGCTCGCGCGACGATCCGCAGCCGAAGTTCTTGCCGCCCACCACTACGCTGCCGGGCGGGATCTCGCCTTTCTTCAAGCGGCCATTGAACTCAGCCATGTCCGCAAAGGCGAACTGCGGCGTCTCGCTCGGTAGGACGGTCGCCATGAAGCGGCCAGGATAGATGATGTCGGTGGAAATGTCATCGCCAAGTTTCAAAACGACTTTACCCATTTCAGCCTCCCTTCCGAGGATCGGTGATCACGCCCGTCAGCGCGCTGGCGGCGGCCACGGCCGGGGAACACAGGTAGACTTCCGCGTTGGGATTGCCCATGCGCCCCTTGAAGTTGCGGTTGGTGGTCGAGAGTGCCGTCTCGCCGTCGCCCAGCGCGCCCTGGTGCACGCCCAGGCACGGCCCGCAGCCGGAGTTGGCTACCACCGCCCCGGCTTCCATCAGCGTGGCAATGTAGCCCTTGGCCATGGCCTCGCGGAAAATCCGCCCCGAAGCCGGGAAGACCAACATGCGCACGCCCCGCGCCACCTTCTTGCCCTTGAGGATGCCAGCGGCGGTTGCGATATCGTCCAGGCGGCCGTTGGTGCAAGAACCGATCACGATCTGCTGGACGGCCTTGCCGGCCACCTCGCCCACCGCTTTGACGTTATCTACGGTATGCGGACAGGCGACCTGCGGCTCCAGACGGGAAACGTCTATTTCGATGACCTGGTCGTAGACCGCATCGGGGTCGGGACTGAAAGTTGCTACCGTTTCCCGGACTCCCGCCACATCCCGGAGATAGCGCAGCGTCTCGGTGTCCGGCGGGACGATGCCCGAAGTGGCCCCGGCCTCGACCGACATGTTGCACACGGTCAGCCGGCCAGACGTATCCATCTTCTCGAAGGCCGGGCCGTGGTATTCGATCACTTTGAAGTTGGCGCCCTCGGCGGAAATCTTGCCGATCAAGTGCAGGATGAAATCCTTGGGCAGCACGTGTTCCGAGAATTCTCCCGTCGCTATCACTTTGATAGTGCCGGGCGCTTCCACGTTCAACGCCGTTCCCAGCGCCCACACGGAGGCCATCTCGGTCGCGCCGATGCCGAACGCGAACGCGCCCAGCGCGCCGTGGCTGGTGGTGTGACTGTCGGTGCCGACCACCACATAACCGGGGCGGACGTAGCCGTTCTCCGGCAAAATCTGGTGGCAGATGCCGCCTTCGTCGCCGCGGATGTCGTGGAACTTGGTGATGCCCTGCTCGCTGACGAACGCGCGCACCTTCTTCTGGTTGGTGGCGGTCTTCGAACTCTCGGCCGGGACGCGGTGATCGAAGATAATGGCGATCTTCGACGGATCCCAGACCCTGGCTTCCAGGCCGGTATCCTTATAGATTTCGTGGAACTGGTTCAGTACCAGCGCCGCGTTTTCGTGCGACATGGCCAGGTCCACTTTGGGTTCGACCACGTCTCCCGCCCTAACGGCGGCCTGGCCAGTAGCGCGCGCCAGGATTTTTTCGACCATTGTCATGCCCATAAAATATGCTCCTTGTCTGGCATTGTGAGGCGGCGGTTGAGTAGCCCCGTGGTTTTCGGGGCGTATCGAAACCCCGCCGAAGTAATCTCACGTGAACAATAAACTGGTTGTCCTTGGAGATTGCTTCGTCGCCTGGTCTCGATACGCCGGAAGAGCACCGGCTACTCGACCGACGGCTCCTCGCAAATGACATGCTTAAATGACTCGTTTCTCTTTCAACGCCTTCACCTCATCCGCCGTGTAGCCCAGGCTGGCAAGGATCTCCTCGGTATGCTGGGAGAGGGTCGGCGGGGGCGTTTCGATCCTGGCCGGGGTCTTGGAGAACTTGGCCGTCATGTTGAAGATCTTGACCTTGCCGATGCCCGGCGTCTCCACTTCCTCCAATACCTGGCGGTGCTGCGCTTGCGGGGAGGTGAGCGCGGCTTCCAAACTCACCACGTCGCCGGAGGGGATACCCTTGGCATTTAACACCTCCACCCAATGGGCGGTGGTCCGTTCCGTCAGTTTGGCTTCCAGCAACGGGGTGAGGAGGAAGCGGTTGGCCTTGCGGGTGTCGCGCTCCTGAAAGCGGGGGTCCGTCTTCAGTTCGGGCAGTCCCAATTCGTCGGCCAGGTTCTCCCATTGCTCCTGCTGGTTGGCGGCGATGTTGATGTAGCCGTCCTGGGTCTTGAACATGCCGGAGGGCGCGGCGGTGAAGTTGTCGTTGCCCAGCAGGACGGGCTGCTGCCCGCCAATCAGCAGGTTGGCAGCCACCCAACCCATGAGCGGCATGATCGAGTCGAGCAGGGCGATGTCGATGAACTGGCCTTCGCCGGTGCGCTCGCGGTAGTACAGCGCCGCCATGACGGCAAAGGCGGCGTTCATCCCGCCGACCGTGTCGCAGACCGGGAAACCGGCGCGCAGCGGATTCAGGCGCTCGTCGCCGTTGACGGCCATCACGCCCGAGAGACCCTGGATGATCTGGTCGTAAGCCGGTTTGAGGGCGTCTGGGCCGCTCTGGCCGAAGCCGGAGATGGCGCAGTAGATGAGGCGCGGGTTGATCTTGCACAGTTCCTCGTACGCGAAGCCCAGCCGCGCCATCACCGCCGGGCGGAAGTTCTCGACCAGCACGTCGGCGGTCTCGACCAGTTTGCGGAAGATTTCCTTGCCTTCCGGGGTCTTGAGGTTGAGGGTCAAGGACTTTTTGTTGGCGTTCTGGGCCAGGAAACTGGTTCCCATCAGCGCCTGGTTGTATTTCGGGACGTTGCCCAGTTTGCGGGCCAGGTCGCCGCCGTCCGGGTTTTCGATCTTGATGACCTCAGCCCCCAACAATGAGAGATGCAGCGTGGCGAACGGCCCGGACAGGACGTTGGTCATGTCCACCACGCGGATTCCTTCGAGCAGTTTCATAGACCTCCTAATCATCCGCAGATGGCGCAGATTTTGCAGATGAGAGTGGATTTGTGCATCTGCGTAATCTGTAAAATCTGCGGACGGCTTCTAAGACTTATCCTGAGCGGGCCGGCCCTGAAAGTCCACAATCGAGCCGGATTTCAGGATGAAGCCGGGCAGTTCCCGGTCGAAGAAGGCGCTCACCTGGCGGGCCACCTCCAGCAGGGTGTCCAGTTTAATGTCCTTGCGCAGGCCCATGCGTTGCAGGGTGTGCACCAGGTCTTCGGTGCTGACGTTGCCGGCCGGCAGTTTGGTGAACGGGCAGCCGCCCAGCCCGCCGAAGGCCGACTCGAAATAGGTCACGCCGCTGTTCAGGGCGGCATAGCAATTTGCCAGTCCCAGCCCGTAGGTGTTGTGGAAGTGGCAGGCCATTTCCACGTCTGGGTCCAGGCTGCGGATGGCTGTGAACAGGTCCTCGACCTGCGCCGGTTGTGCGTGCCCGGCGGTGTCGGCCAGGCTGATGTTGCGGATGCCCGCGTCCAGGTAAGCCTTGACGATGCCCAGCACTTTGTCTTTTGCAATTGGACCTTCGAAGCCGCACCCGAACGCAGACTGCACCGAGGCTTGCACCTTCTTCCCGGCCTCCAAGGCCTGCTTTGCCATCGGGAGGATGCGCGCCTGCGCCTCGGCCGGGGACATGCCGGTATTCTTTTGACTGTGGGTCTCGCTGGCCGAGACGCCCATGCAGAACATCTCCACGCCGCAGGCCAGGCCGCGCTCCAGGCCTTTCTCGTTCAGGACCAGCCCGGAGAGGCTCACGTTACCCGGCTTTTTCCCTGCCTCGGCGAAATGCCGGAACAGCGCGTCGGTATCCGCCATTTGCGGGACTTTCTCCGGGTGGACGAAGGAGCCGAGTTGGATGATGTCGATGCCCGAGGCGAACAGTCCCTCGATCCAGCGCACCTTCTCTTCCAGCGGGACGACGGTCTTTTCCGCCTGCAATCCGTCACGCGGGCCGACTTCGTGGATGTAGATTTTATCCATACCGTGTTCCTGCTCGATCACCGGTGGTCGAGTAGCCCCGGCGCAATTCCGGGGCATATCGAGACCACAATAACTTGGTACGTTGGTCTCGATACGGCTGCAAAGAACACGCAGCCTACTCGACCAACGTTTTGCTTACAATTTCGCCGCGATGGCCTCGCCCAGTTCCAAGGTCGTGTTGGAGCCGCCCATATCGTAGGTGCGGACCTTGCCTTCCTGGATGACCTCGGCGATGGCCTTCTCGATGGCTGCGCCCTTCCCGGTCTCGCCCAGCCAGTCGAGCATCATCTTGGCCGAGAGCACCGTGGCGATGGGGTTGACCTTGTATTGCCCGGCGTACTTGGGCGCCGAGCCGTGACTGGGTTCGAAGACGCCCAGTTTCAGGCCGATATTGCCGGAGCAGCCGAATCCCAGCCCGCCCACCATCTGCGCCGCCAGGTCAGAGATGATGTCGCCGAACATGTTGGTGGCGACCAGCACATCGTAATTCTTCGGGTTCTTGAGCAGCCACATGCAGATGGCGTCCACGTTGGCGTCGTCCATTTCGATCTCAGGGTAGTCCTTGTGGACTTCCTTGGCGATGTCGAGGAACATGCCCTCGGTGGCGCGCACCACGTTGGCCTTGTGGATGACGGTCACTTTCTTGCGGTTGTGCTGGCGGGCGAAATCGAAAGCGGCGCGGATGATGCGTTCCGAGCCTTTGCGGGTGACGACCTTGCAAGAGACGGCCAATTCGTTCAATGGCGCGTTCTTGAAGGCCGCGAATGGCTTCGACAGTTTGGTCAGCGCCTCGGCCAGTTCCTGCGGGACCGGGTTGAACTCCACGCCGGAGTACAGGTCTTCGGTGTTCTCGCGGAAAACGACCAGGTCGATGTCGTCTTTGTAGTTGAGCGGGTTACCGCCGTAAGCCTTGCAGGGGCGCAAGCAGATGTACAGGTCGAACATCTGGCGCATGCGCACAATGGGCGAGCGATAGACCAGGCCTTTGCCTTTCAGTTCAGGCGCGAGTTCCTCTTCGGCAGCCTTGACCGGTTTCGACGTGATCGCGCCGAACATGGCCGCGTCCACGTTCTTCAGCAATTCGATGGTGCGCTGCGGCAGGGCGTCGCCCTCGGTGCGCCAGAACTCCCAGCCGATGTCGCCGTGCATGTATTCGGCGTTCAGGTTTAGTTTGTCGAGCACGATCTTGGCGGCATCCAAGACGTCCACCCCGATGCCATCGCCCGGCAGCCAGGCAATTTTATATTTTTTGGAGGTTTTCGGTGATTCCTTCACGCTAGCCTTCCTTGAGTTTATTTGGTTTGGACACCCTCGGCATCCATCGCTAGTTTACTCCTATCTTTGCAACAGGGCAAAGATGAATCATAACACAGCCAAACTCTTATCCAGCGCAGAGGCGATTTTATCCATGCCATCATGATCGATAATGATTGGCGGGGCGATCCTTAAGTTTGTTTTGTGCGTCTCCTTTGCATAAACTCCATTTTCGAGCATGTGCATACTCAGTTTATGCCCGTCGTACTGCGGGAAGACCTCGACGCCAATTAGCATACCTTTGCCTCTAATCTCTTTGACTTTAGCGGGATACTTTTTTGTAACTTCCCTGAGTTTATTCTGTAAATAGGCGCCATTCTCCGCTGCAAGGCGGGTGATGTTTCGCTTTTCAAGTTCACGGATTGTTAGTAAGCCTACGAATGCGGCCAATGGATAGCCCCCAAAGGTGCTGCCTTCGCCATGAGGTTCGAACAATTCCATCAGCGCCTTTTTACCGCAAAGACAACTTATCGGAAGAACACCCGAACTCATGGCTTTACCAATGGTCATAAGATCTGGTCGTTCCAATCCAAAGGACTGCCATGCGAAGTTGGCTCCCGTTCTGCAAAAACCCGTTTGAATTTCATCCAGAACAAAAAGCGCGTTGTTCTCCTTGGCTAATTGCTGAACATCACGAAGGTAATTGTCGTCCGGGACAAAAACGCCCGCCTCTGCCTGGATCGGTTCAAGGAATACGCCCGCAACGTTGCCATTGTGTTCCTTGAATTTATCTTCAAGAGCGCGGATATTGTTGAACGGGATATGTTCGGCGCCAGCCATCAGCGGTTCCAAGTCTTTCCTGGACACAGGGTCATCCATCAAAGCCGTAGAACCCATACCCCGGCCATGGAAAGCCTTTTGGGCTGAAATGATAACCGGGATGCCCTTTATTCCTTTGCCGTCCTTTCCGCCATAGTTTTTACCCCATTTCTTTATGATTTTAATCGCTGCTTCATTTGCTTCCGTACCGCCGTTCTTTGGAAGGAACATATCCATTTGGGTGAATTCTTTGAGTTTGACCAGCCAAGGCCCCAGATAACTGTGGGAAATAGACCGGGGGATGGTAGCCATCTGTTCAATAAATTGAGTCACGCCCTCGACAATTACAGGGTCCCTATGGCCGAAGGGAACAGCAGAATAACACGCAAGCCCATCGATTATTTCCGCTTCCACCTCGCCATTCTTCGTTTCCTTGCGTATTTTCAAGAGATATGGTTTTGAACCGCCTCCCAAAACTAAAACTCCATGAAATGGCTCATAGATATGAGCCCCAAGCGTATCAAGGGCAATGTTATGTTCCTTGATAGACCAGTCTTTAATTTCTTTTCCATTTACGATGTAATCGTCGATAATTGTTGTCATAGGGGCATCCTTTCGGCACTGTTTTTTACTATCTTGACAAATGTAAGTCCAGCAAGCCAATCTCACTGACTTGCGGATCCCTTGCGAGGTGATATACAACCGCCCTGCCCATCTTTCCCGCCGCACTGATTGCCAGCGCTTTCATAATGTTCATCCTCCTTTTCGATCAGATATGTGAAGAATGGTACGATTGCGCCTTAATTCTACCATTGAGATAGGGCGAATCGATCATTCTCTTGGCGCGCCGGGAATTTACAAGGATTTTACATCCCCGCCATATCCCGGTAACTGCCCCATTCTAAAATGGACGGCATAGAAAGGAGAACAACCATGTTCAAATTGACTTCGCTTTTCAAAAAGACCGTCCTGCTGGCGTTGGCGGCGGCTCTGGCGCTGGCTGCCCTGCCCCTGACGAGCGCCTCGGCTGCGGGGCTAGGCGAGACGCCCGAACCACCCGCCGACCAGGCGCAGGTCTCGAATGAGCGCCTCGAGCAAGCCTGGGCGCGCCTCCAGCAGGCCTACGAGCGCCAGGGACAGATACTCGAACGCGCCGGTCAAATGACCACACGTATCCAGTCCCTGATCGATAAGATGAACGAGAACGGCAGGGATACCGCTGCCCTGCAGGCTGCCCTGGACGCTTTCGAGCAGGGATTGGCTGAGGCGCAGCCGGTCTACGCGAGCGCGGGAGATATCATCAGCGCCCACGCCGGTTTCGACGCCGAAGGCAAAGTGACCGACCGAGAGCAGGCGATTGCGACTATCAAAGAATTGGGTGCAAAAGTGAAAGAACTGCGCCAACTGGTCGGTGAACCCGGCAAGGCCTTGCGTGAGGCCGTCAGGGCCTACCGCCAGGCGCACAGGCCGGCGGATGATGCAGACACGCCTCCCGGCACCGATGACCTGCGGAACGAGTAAACAGGTTACTGTCGAAAGGATTTATAGAGCGAGATTTTCTCTCGCTCTACTTCTTCTTGCCAGCAATCTTTTGCGCCTCTTTGACCTTTCCCCTCAGTTGGCTTACAATCATGCCATCAAATCGAACAGGATAAGGAGCATTTTCATGTACACTTCTGAGGGCAAAAAGATCATCCACACCGATAAAGCGCCGCAGGCCATTGGGCCGTACTCGCAGGCGGTGCGCGCTGGCAACCTGGTCTACACTGCCGGGCAGATCGGCCTCGACCCGGCCAACATGGAAGTGGTCAGCGGCGGCGTGGAGGCTGAGACGCGCCAGGTGCTGACCAACCTGAGGCAGGTGCTGGAAGCAGCCGATTCCGGCCTGAACTACGTGGTGAAAACCATCGTCTTCCTGCGCGATATGGCTGATTTTGCGAAAATGAACGCCGTCTACGCCGAGTTTTTCCCGCAGAACCCGCCTGCCCGGTCTACGGTAGCGGTAGCCGGTTTGCCCAAGGGCGTGGCGGTGGAGATCGAGGTGGTGGCCCTGGTGGCGCCCGGTCACGGCGATTGAAACGCGCGTGAATAACCGGCTCGCCCACAGTTCAATTGCGGGCAGAGCAAATCTATAAGAGCCATGCCTGAACTCATCCTGCTCGTAGACGACGAACCCTCCATCATCCAACTGGCGCGCATGTACCTGGAACGCGACGGCTTCCGCGTGGGGGCGGTTGGGGATGGGGAAGCGGCCCTCGAAGCGGTAGCAGGCCAGCGTCCAGCCTTGATCGTGCTGGACGTCATGCTGCCCAAATTGGATGGGTTCGAGGTCTGCCGCCGTTTGCGCGCCCGGAATGACCCGGTCGCCATCTTGATGCTGACGGCGCGCGACGAGGACATCGACAAGATCCTTGGGCTGGAACTCGGCGCCGACGATTACCTGACCAAGCCGTTCAACCCGCGCGAGTTGGTGGCGCGCGTCAAAGCCATTCTGCGGCGCGGGGAACGGACATCCGGCGCGGACGAGAAAACCTTGACGGTGGGCGACCTGTCGGTCGACCCGGCCCGCCGCGAAGCGCGCCTCGGGGGCCGGAGCCTGGACCTGCGCGCCCAGGAATTCGACTTGCTGCTTACCCTGGTCGGGCAGCCAGGGCGCGTCTTCACGCGCGAGCAGTTGCTGCAACAGGCCTGGGGCTTCGACTTTTATGGCCAGACCCGCACCGTGGACGTGCATATTGCCCACTTGCGCAAGAAGATGGAGGCCGGGACTGTGAAGATCGAAACTGTGACCGGCGTAGGCTACAAGTTGACCGTCCCCTCGCTCTCTGGGGGAGAGGGGAGAAGGGGGTGAGGGCGATGTTTTCCTCGCTGCGCGCCCGCTTGTGGTTGGGATATGCCCTGTTGATCGTCGTTGCCCTGGGCGTTATGGCCGTGGCGTTTGGCGTCTATCTGTGGCGCAACCCGCTGCTCTATCGCCAGACCCTGACGCGCTTGCGGACGGTGGAGGCGGCAATTGCCAAGCGCCAGGGCGATGTGTTCGGGCAGTCGTTCCCGGCGGCCATGGACCGCGCCGCGAATGCCTTCGAGGTGCGTTTGCTGTGGTTCGACCCTGGCGGCTTGTTGCTCAAGGATACCGACCCGTCCCAATCGGTCATTGACCTGCCGCGCGAGACCGTCTTGCGGCGCGAGGTGCCCATCCTGCGCGACGAGGCCGGCCAGCAGTGGTTGTATACCCGCCAGGCGCTGGACGACGGCTCCACCTTGCTGATCGTTGCCTTGCGCCCGCGCGTGCCTTTGTGGAGCGCCCTGCGAGACGAAGTCCTGCCGATCTTTTTGCAGGGCGGGGGCGTTGCCCTGTTGTTGTCCCTGGCGCTGGCGTTCCTCATGGCGCGCTGGGTGGCGGATCCCTTGCAGCGCATTGTGAACGCCTCGCAGCATGTCCCGGTAGCCGAACAGCCCCCGCTCGAAGAACGCGGTCCGCGTGAGGTGCGGGAGTTGACGCGTGCCTTCAATGCCATGACGGCTCGCGTGCAGGCCAGCCAGAGATCCCAGCGCGATTTCGTCGCCAATGTTTCGCACGAACTGAAGACGCCGCTCACCTCCATCCAGGGCTTTGCGCAGGCCATCCTGGACGAGACCGCCGATACGCCGGAGAGTCGCGCGCAGGCGGCCGAGATCATCTACAATGAATCCGCGCGTATGCACCGCATGGTGCTCGACCTGCTCGACCTGGCGCGCCTGGACGCCGGCACTGCCGACTTGAAAACGGAAGCGGTGGATGTGAGTGCATTGCTGAATGGCATGGCCGAGAAATTCTCCTTGCAGGCGCAGCAGGCCGGCGTAGCCCTGCTGGTGGATACCCCGCCGCCGGACTTGCCGTCCCTGGCGGCGGATGGCGACCGCTTGGCGCAGGTGCTCACCAACCTGGTGGACAATGCCCTCAAGCATACGCCCCCCGGCGGCCAGGTGACTTTGGGGACGCAATTGGAGCGCGCCGAAATGGTCATCCGCGTGGCGGATACGGGCGCGGGCATCCCGGCGCAGGCGATTCCCCATATCTTCGAACGCTTCTACCAGGCCGATGCCTCCCGCCCGGGCGGCAAGAAGCGCGGCGCTGGATTAGGCTTGGCGATTGCTCACGAGATTATCGCTGCACATGGTGGTAGAATTACCCTCCGCAGCCAGGAAGGACAGGGGACGGTTTTCTACGTCCATTTGCCGCTTTCCCGGCCAGCCGCAACGACAGTTGTAAGAAGAAAATAACCTTACGCATTCCGTATTCCGCGATACATCTGTATAATACGGGCTGCGTTCATGGAATCCATGCCACCAAGCGTATCCATCATTGTTCCCTGCTACAACGAACAGGCGACCATCCGTAAACTGTTGGAAGCCATCCTCCAGCAGGACTATCCACGCGCGCAAATGGAGGTCGTCATTGCCGACGGCCTCTCGCAGGACGCCACGCGCGCCGAGATCGCCGCTTTCCAGATTGAGCATCCCGACCTGGACGTGCGCGTGGTGGACAACACAGCGCGCTCCATTCCCTCGGCGGTCAATTGCGGCATCCTTGCGGCGCGGGGCGAAACCATCATCCGCATGGACGCCCACTCCCACCCTTATCCTGATTACGTGCGGCGCTGCCTGTCCGCGCTCGACGCCGGGCTGGGCGACAACGTGGGCGGCGTGTGGGAGATCAAGCCGGGCGGCCAGGGCTGGATGGCCCAGTCAATTGCCGCCGCCGCAGCGCATCCGCTTGGCGCGGGCGACGCCCGTTATCGCAGCGCCGGCGCGCAGGCCTCGGAAGTGGACACCGTACCCTTTGGCGCCTTCCGCCGTTCGCTGGTGGATAAAATCGGATTGATAGACGAGACCCTGCTCTCGAATGAGGACTACGAGTTCAATGTCCGTGTTCGCCAGGCGGGCGGACGCATCTGGCTGGACCCGGGAATTGTCACCGTTTATTATGCCCGTTCCACCCTGGGCGACCTGGCGCGTCAATATTGGCGCTACGGCTATTGGAAATTCCGTATGTTGCATCGTTACCCCGCTACCCTGCGCTGGCGGCAGGGCCTGCCGCCGCTTTTCGTCGCCAGCCTGGTCGGCTTGGCTGTGCTCGCCTGGCGGCCGCCTGCTAATTGGCTCCTGACGCTGGAACTGGCCCTGTATGTCGGGGTGCTTTTGCTGGCAGGCGCACATGCCGCCGTCCGCCAGCGGAAACTCTTCCTGCTCATCGGGCTGCCGCTTGCCATTGCGACCATGCACATGGCCTGGGGCGGCAGTTTTTTGTGGAGTATGCTCACCCTGCCTATGGACAATCGCAAGCATGGCTAACCTTTCCCCCGCTTCCCGCCTGCGTTTGCGGCCTAGCGAACATCGCGTATTGCTGTTCCTCGGCGACCTGTTGATGTCGGTCGCTTCGGTATTTGCGGCCGTGCTTACATGGAGGGAGTATTCGCGCCTGGTCCTGCTGGCTGACGATATCAAGCCGAAAGTCATCGAGCAGTTGCTACAGAACATCAAGGTGCCGTACTGGTTCTATTTCCTGCCGGTGGCCTGGCTGCTGTTGATGATCGAGTTGTACGAACCGCATACTGCTTCGAACTGGCGCAGGACCCTGCGCGGCGTTGCCATTGCTGCCTTTGTGGGACTGGTGGCATACTCGTTGGTCTTTATTATCCGTATGGACCCAGGCGGCTTGCCGCGCGTTGGCGTGGGCGCTTTCCTGGTCTACTCGTCCCTGTTGACCCTGCTGTGGCGCTCGCTGTACATCCGCTATTACACTTCTTCGGGGCAGATGCGCCGCATGTTGATCGTGGGGGCCGGCAAGGCCGGGCATACCCTGGCTGAAGTGTATAAATCCCTGAACCCGGCGCCGTTCAATTTTGTGGGTTTCCTGGATGACGACCCCAAGAAATGGGGCAAATCGGTTCACGGGCTGCCCGTCATGGGCGGCAGCGCGCAGTTGTTGAGCATCGTTGATTCTCACCATATTTCAGACATTGTAGTTGCCATCAACGGCGTCATCCAGGGGGCGACGTTCCAGACCATCCTGGACGCCCAGGAGCAAGGCGTCGAAGTGACGCGCATGCCCACTTTGTACGAGGAAATCATGGGGCGCGTGCCCATCCATCACCTGGAGTCGGATTGGGTGATTCGCTCTTTTGTGGACCAGGCGCGCGTCAGCGGGGTGTACCTGCTGGTCAAGCGGTTGATCGATATGCTGGGCGGACTGGTGGGCTTGCTGATATTTGCGGTCATTTTCCCTCTTACTGCGCTGGCTACCCTCATCGATTCTGGCTGGCCCATTTTCTATTCGCAGATCCGCTCCGGGAAGGGCGGGCGCGTCTTCAAGATCTACAAGTTCCGCACCATGCGCCAGGACGCGGAGGCCGACGGGCAGGCGCGCCTGGCCGAGCAGAACGATCCGCGCGTGACGCGGGTGGGGAACTTCCTGCGCCGCACCCGGCTGGACGAATTCCCGCAGTTTTGGAACGTGCTGACCGGCGAGATCAGCCTGGTTGGTCCGCGCGCGGAACGGCCGGAACTGGTCGATTCGTTCCAGAAGCAGATCCCGTTCTATCGCGCGCGCCTGCTGGTCAAGCCGGGTGTGACGGGATGGGCGCAGATCAATTACGGTTACGTTTCTACGGTGGGGGATACGGCGGTCAAATTGGAATACGACTTGTATTACATCAAGCATCGCACCCTGGGCATGGACATGAATATCATCCTCCGTACGGTCGGTACGATGCTCTCTGGCAAAGGCAGGTAATGATGAAGCGCTATCTGGTGACAGGCGGGGCCGGTTTCATCGGCTCACATTTGGTACGCACCTTGCTCGAACAGGGCCACCAGGTGCGGGTGTTGGACAATTTCTCGACCGGAAAACGGGAGAATCTCGCAGGGCTGGCATCCCGGTTTGACGGGGGCCGGCTCCAGGTCCAGGAAGGAGACGTGCGCGATCCGGCTGCGGCGGCCTCCGCGCTGGAGGGCGTGGAGGTCGTCTTCCACGAGGCGGCCTTCATTTCCGTCCCCGAATCGATGGAGAAGCCGCAGGAGTGCTTCGATGTCAACGTGGCGGCGACCGTCTCCCTATTCGAGACGGCCAGGAAGGCGGGCGTGCGGCGGGTGGTGATCGCTTCGAGCGCGGCCGTGTACGGCGACTCGGACGCCTGCCCGCTGCAGGAGAGCACGCCCACCCAGTCGCTTTCACCTTACGCGGCTTCGAAGCGCGCGGGTGAGACCTACGCCCAGTTGTACACGCAGGCCTTTGGGCTGGAGGTGGCGGCGCTGCGCTATTTCAACGTCTACGGGCCGCGCCAGCGACCGGATTCGATGTACGCCGCGGCGGTGCCGATCTTCATCCGCCGCCTGCTGGACGGGCAGCCAGTGACGGTCTTTGGCGATGGCGGCCAGACGCGCGACCTGATCAACGTGCGCGATGTGGTGCGCGCCAACCTGGTGGCTTCCGAGCATCCTGCCGCGTCGGGGGAGGTCTTCAACGTTTGCACTGGCCTGGAGACGCGCCTGCTGGACCTGTTGGACGTACTGTACCGGTTGTTCCCCGGCGCGCCGCAGCCGGTCTTTGCCGAGCCGCGCGCAGGCGACATCTACCGCTCGGTGGGCAGCCCCGATTTCACGGCGCAGACGATCGGCTTCCGCGCACAAGTTTCACTGAGCGAGGGGTTGGAGGAGACGGTGGAGTGGATGAGGGGCGTGAAACGTGAAGCGTAAAACGTAGGACGTGAAACAGAAGACGTAAGGCATTATGAATCTGTCGCGCTTCCATCTTCGTAACCGCTATGTGCTGTTGGGCGACCTGGCGCTCATCATCGTCTCGGTGATGGGCAGTTTTGCCCTGCGCCTGGACGTGGCCCAGTTGCCATACTATTTTCCTGCCATCCTGGTCATGATGGGCGTGGCGCTGGCTGTCAAGGTGCCGGTCTATTTTGCGTTTGGGCTGTACCGCCGCCTGTGGGCCTATGCCAGCACAGGCGAGTTGCGTCTCATCACAGCGGCGGTGACGGCCGCCTCGGTGCTGACCTCGGGCGTGATGCTGCTGTTGTTGAGCGCGGGACGGGTCTTGCCGGGGATGCCGCGCTCTGCCCTGGGCATCGATTGGCTGCTGTCGCTGGTGTTGATCGGCGGCTCGCGCTTTGCGCTGCGCATCCTGGCGGAGCAAACCTCGCCTGCCCGGAATGGCAAGACGCGCAAAGTGCTCATCGTGGGCGCCGGGGACGCGGGTGCGCTGGTGGCGCGCGAATTGCAGAAATCTTCGCAGGTCAATATCACGCCGGTAGGTTTCCTGGACGATGACCCGGCCAAGCAGCGCCATGACATTTACGGTGTGCCGGTCATTGGCAGGATCACAGACCTTGCGGATGTGTTGAACAACCGGCAGGTGGACGAAGTGATCGTTGCCATCCCAACCGCGCCGGGCAAGGTGTTGCGCCTGGTTGCGGACGTGTGCCGCTTGCAAGGCATCCCTTCGCGCACTATGCCGGGCATCTACGAGTTGATCGGCGGCAAGGTCAACGTCAGCCGCCTGCGTGAGGTGGACATCACCGACCTGCTGCGGCGCGAACCTGCCAAGATTGACGATAAACTGGTCGGCGCCAGCCTGAGCGGCAAGCGCGTGCTCGTCACCGGCGCGGGCGGCTCCATCGGGCGCGAGATCAGCCGCCAGGTAGCGCGCTGGTCGCCTTCGGAACTGATCCTGTTGGGGCATGGCGAGAACAGCATCTTCGAAGCCCTGCTGGAGTTGCAGGAAGATTACCCCTCCCTGTCCATCCATCCCATGATCGCGGATGTTCGCGCGGAATGGCGTCTGCAAGCCATCTTCGAAGCGCACCGTCCGCAGGTGGTGTTCCATGCCGCTGCGCACAAGCACGTCCCGTTGATGGAAGTGAACGTGGAGGAAGCCATCACCAACAACGTGGTTGGCACGCGCAACGTGGTTCGGACCTCCGTCAATGCCGGCGTGGAACGCTTCGTGCTCATCTCCACCGACAAGGCCGTCAAGCCGATCAACGTGTATGGCGCGACCAAACGCCTGGCAGAAATGATCGTCATAGATGCGGCCCAGCGCACCCGGCGCGCGTTCACGGTCGTCCGCTTTGGGAACGTGCTGGGCAGCCGGGGTTCGGTTGTGCCGTTGTTCAAAGCGCAGATCGCGCGCGGCGGCCCGCTGCAGGTCACGCACCCAGACATGGAACGCTACTTCATGACCATCCCCGAAGCCGTCCACCTCGTTTTACAGGCCTCGGCTATGGGGCAGGGCGGCGAAGCCTTCATCCTGAACATGGGCGAGCAGGTCAGCATCCTGGGACTGGCCGAAGACCTGATCCGTCTGTCCGGGCTGGAGCCGGGCCGCGACATCGAAATCACCTTTACCGGCATCCGTCCCGGCGAAAAATTGAGCGAAGACCTGTGGGAGCAGGGCCTCGACTTCCAGCCCACCGCGCACCCCGAGATTTTTCGCGCCAAAGACGACGAGGATGTGGACAGCGCCCGTCTCGCCAGCGCCCTCGAGCAACTGGACCGCCTCGCCCGCCAGGGCGAGACCGAGACCATCATCCGCGTGTTGGACGAGGTGGTGCCGGGCGCAGCCGTCCGTTCCACGCCGCCGCCAGACATGACCTCCATCGTCTAGGCGGCGGAGCAGCAAAGCGTATCGAGACCATGCCAGTCGTAGACCTCCCCGCCTGGAACGACTATTTGACAGCCCATCCCGACGCCCACCTCTTGCAGAGCGGGGAATGGGGCGAACTGAAATCCGCCTTTGGCTGGCAACCCGTCCGCCTCATCCCTGACGAGGGGCCTGCCTGCCAGATCCTGTTCCGTTCCCTGCCCCTGGGCTTGACCCTGGCCTACCTGCCGAAACCAGTGTTCAGTGATCCCCCTTCGGGGACTTCGCGGTGGTCAGTGGTTGGTGAGCAGTTCTGGGCGGAGGTGGATGCGGTCTGCCGGGCGCGCCGCGCCGTCTTCCTCAAGATCGAACCAGATGCTTGGGAGACATCCCCATCGTTAAAATTACGAATTACGGATTACGCATTACGCACTTCCCCCCACAACATTCAACCTCCCCGCACCATCATCGTTGACCTGCGCGGGGGCGAAGACGACATCCTGGCGCGCATGAAGCAGAAGACGCGCTACAACATCCGCCTGGCCGGGAAGAAGGGCGTCACGGTACGCGCCTGGGACGACCTGCCCGCTTTCCATGCGATGATGCAGGTCACTGGCGGGCGGGATGGGTTCGGCGTCCACAGCCTGGCGTATTACCGCCGCGCTTACGAACTCTTCCATCCCACCGGCATGGCCGAGTTGCTGGTGGCCGAATACCAGGGACAGCCGCTGGCGGCGCTGATGGTCTTTGTGCGTGGACGGCGCGCCTGGTACGTGTACGGCGCGTCCAACGACCAGGAGCGCAACCGCATGCCGGCATACCTGCTGCAATGGGAAGCCATGCGCTGGGCGCGCGCCCGCGGCGCGGAAGAATACGATCTGTGGGGCGTCCCCGATGTGGACGAAGAGACCCTCGAAACGCACTTCACCGAGCGCAGCGATGGGTTGTGGGGCGTCTATCGCTTCAAGCGCGGTTTCGGAGGGGAAGTGCGGCGCGCGGCGCAGGCGTTGGACCGGGTGTACAATCCGATGTTGTATTGGCTTTACACGCAGTACGTGAAACGTAATCCGTAATTCGTAATTCGTAAATCGAAAGGCGCCAATCGCCAATCCAAAATCGCAAATCACAAATTGCAAATCCTCATGCAGCCCTTCCCACAAGACCCCTCGCGCTGGAATGACTTGATCGCCAGCCTGCCGGCCCCGCACCTCCTGCAAACCTGGGAGTGGGCGCAGGTCAAGGCCAAGTATGGCTGGGCGCCAATGCCGTTCGTTTGGTCCGGCAAGTCAGGCGTTGTTGCGGCCGCAATGGTTCTCAAGCGCCGCATTCCCATTCGCGGCATGGCGGCGCGTTTGAGCGTGTTGTACGCGCCCAAGGGCCCGCTGCTGGATTGGTCGGACGAGGCGCTGCGCGAGCGGGTGCTGGATGATTTGCAAGCCTTTGCCAGGCGCCAGGGAGCCATCTTCCTGAAAATGGACCCCGATGTGCGGCTGGGGACGGGAGTCCCTGGGGGGCAGGAGGAGGTCGTCGATAACGGCGGGCAGGCCGTGATGTCAGCGTTGAAGCGCAGGGGCTGGCGTTTTTCGTCCGAGCAGATCCAGTTCCGCAATACCGTTCTGCTGGACCTGTCCGCATCCGAGGACGAGATGCTGGCGCGCATGAAGCAGAAGACGCGCTACAACGTCCGCCTGGCAGGCAAGAAGGGCGTTGTGGTGCGTGTAGGCAATCTGGGCGATTTGCCCATGCTCTACAAGATGTACGCCGAAACCTCGCTGCGCGATAACTTTGTCATCCGCGACCAGGCCTATTACCAGGCTGTTTGGACGACGTTCATGCAATCGCAAATCCCGCACGCCGAGCCTCTGATCGCCGAAGTGGACGGCCAGCCGGCGGCGGCGCTGATGCTGTTCTGGTTCGGGGGGCGGGCCTATTACCTGTACGGCATGTCGCGCGACGCCCATCGCGAGAAGATGCCAACCTACCTGCTGCAATGGGAAGCCATGCGGCGCGCCAGGGCGGCCGGGTGCAGCGTGTATGACCTGTGGGGCGCGCCGGATGTTTTCGATGAAAGCGACAGTTTATGGGGCGTCTTCCGTTTCAAGGAAGGGCTGGGCGGGCAGGTGGTGCGCACGCTGGGCGCCTGGGACTACACGCCCAACCCGCTGGTCTATAAACTGTATTCCGAGATCATCCCGCGCGTCTTGGATGTGATGCGTCTGCGCGGCAAGGCGCGCACCCGCCAGGCGGTTTGATAGGATGACCCCATGACCGAGCAACTCTATTTCGACGACCCGCTGACCCTCGAATTCACTGCCCAGGTGAGCGAGTGCCGTCCGTTGGAAGCGGGCAGGTTTGGGCTGATCCTGCCGCGCACGTACTTCTATCCCACCAGCGGTGGGCAGGAACACGACACCGGCTTTATCGGCGCGGCGCGCATCCTGGATGTGACGAAAGAAAACGGGGACATCCTTCACGTTGCCGGGCAGTCCATCCCGCCCGGCGACTATCCCGCCCGCATCGACCGCGAGCGCCGCATCCGCGCCATGCAGCATCACACCGCCCAGCACATCCTTTCGGCTTCCTTCCTCGAAGCGGCCGGCATCGACAGCCTGTCGGCCAATATCAACGGCTACACCCCGTCCACCATCGACCTGGAAGTAGGCGAGGCGGCCCCCGAAACCCTGCGCCGCGCCGAAGCCTTTGCCAACCGCATCTTCTTCGAGAACCGCGCCGTCAAGACCTGGCGCGTCACCCAAGATGAGATCGCCCGCTTGCCGGTGCGCAAGCCGCCCAGGGTCAGCGGCCTGATCCGCGTGGTGGAGGTCGAGGACTTCGACTACACCCCCTGCGGCGGCACGCACTGTCCCAACACCGGCATGGTCGGCATCCTCAAGATCGTCAAGACCGAGCGCGTCAACCAGAAACTGCGGGTGCATTTCGTGGCCGGCTACCAGGCGCTCGACTATTTCGACCTGTACCAGGACGTGACTCACCAGGCTGCCGCATTGCTGGAAACGGGACTGGATGGGATTCCCGCCGCCCTGGAGCGCAAACTCGACCAACTCAAGGCCGCCCAGTCTGACCTCGAAACGCTTCGCGCCCGACTTCTGGCTGCTGAGGCCGACCGATTGGCCGCCTCTGCCGAGAGGCTTGGTTCGCTGCGCCTGGTCACAGCCGCGTTCCGCGCGCGTCCCGCCGCCGAACTACGGGGGCTGGCGCTCGAACTGCGTGATATGCCCGGCCTGGTTGGGCTGCTGGCCGGCTACGATGGCGGGAAACTCTCGCTGGTAGTGGCCTGCGCGCCCGATACCGGCCTGGACGCGCGCGCCCTCCTGCAAAAACACCTCGCGCCCCTCGGCCTGCGCGGCGGCGGGGACCGGTCGCTGGCGCAGGGAGGCGGCAGCGTGGACGAGATGACCTTCGAGCGTCTGTTGGCGGGCATGGCGAAATTATAGTAAGATAACCGTATGAGCGATTTACCCGTCCCGCCTGCCATTGCAAAGATCGCGCCCGACGGCAACCTGACCCCGCGCCAACTGCGGCGGTTCATGATCGACATGGTCATGCGGCGCGTCAAACCCGGCACGGGCAGCGGTCACGATTTTATGCAAAGGAGGACGGCTATGAATCCCTGGCCCGATTTACGTCCCATCTTGAAAGGGATTCCGTGGGCGCTGATTGGAGGCGTTGCGACCCGCGCTTATATGGTGGAGCGAACAACAAAGGACATGGATATCATCGTCCATGCAGGGGACGGCGAGATTGCTGTAAAGAAACTTCAAGAGGCGGGATATCGCATTATTTCGCAGTCGGCGGTGCCCGGTTATCTAATGGCTGCCCCAGATGGAACCGAGTTGGATGTGATCTTTGGTAAATATCGCTGGTTGAAAGACGCTTTGGCTCACCCGAAGCAGGATCCAGCGGGGTACCCTGTTGTTGCCATGCCCTATCTTGTAATTTTGAAGATGGCAGCACAACGTCCACAATTGGGCAGATGTAGCGCGCATGTTAGGCTGGGCATCTGAGGTGGATTTGGATGAAGTGCGCGCCGCAGTTAAAAAATATACCCCCGAGGATTTGGACGATCTTGAGTCCCTTATCTTCATCGGTAAGAAAGCGGGAAATGCCGCCATTTGGGGAGGATGGAAAATAGGATAGTCTCCCCCTGCGGTGCAGTTTTCCTTTGAATTGCTCCCTACGGCAAATGATCGAAAAAATCATCAACTACTTTCAGTTTGATTTTTGGGTGCTCTGGGGGCTGGCAGCGCAGGGCTTCTTCTTCATCCGTCTCATCATCCAATGGCTGCGCTCTGAAAAAGAGCAAAAAACCATCGTCCCGCTCAGCTTTTGGTGGCTGGGAATCCTCGGCGCGCTGATGCTCGGCGTCTATGCCGTCATTCGCCACGATCTGGTTTTCCTGCTCACATCATTGCTGCAACTTGTTATTTATTCGCGCAACTTTTCCATTGCGCTCAAGTCGAAAGGGCAAGTTTCCGTTGAATAAAGAAGAGATCGTTTACGGCAATTACGAAGACAAATACAACGCCGCCAACCCCATCTCGAAAATGCTCATGGCTGGTTTCCTGCGCGCCTTCGATCAAAATTTGCAGCGCCTGCCGGCTGATCCTGAACAAGTTTGCGAAGTCGGCTGTGGCGAGGGGGAACTGCTCAAACGCATCCACACGATCTTTCCCAATGCCGCCCTTTCCGCCACCGATCTATCCCCTGATGAAGTGGACAAGGCGAAAGCGAACTGCGCCCCGCTCCCGATCAACTTCTCCGTTCAAAATGCCGAGGCGCTGGACGCATATCCCGATGCGTCCTTCGACCTTGTGGTTTGCTGCGAAGCGCTCGAACATCTGCCCAACCCCAGGCAGGGGTTGCGCGAACTCTGGCGTATCAGCCAAAAATATGTGCTCGTTTCCGTGCCAAACGAACCCCTCTGGCGCATGCTTAATCTCTCACGCGGAAAATACATCAAAGCCTGGGGCAATACACCCGGTCATCTCAACCACTGGACGGTTTTTCAATTCCCGAAATTCTTGCGAGAGGGGAACTTCCTGATAAAAAACCGAAATTACCCGCTCCCCTGGCAAATGGCTTTGCTGGAGAAAACTTAATGATGAAGGTCATCATCCAAATTCCCGCGTTCAATGAGGAGAATTCCCTGCCAATCACTTTGGCAGACTTGCCCCGCCAACTTGATGGCGTCGACGAGGTCGAATGGCTGGTGATTAACGACGGCAGCGCGGATGGAACGATTCAGGCTGCCATCGCCGGGGGCGTGGACTATGTCATCTCGCACCGCAACAACCTGGGGCTTGCGCAGGCTTTCCTGTCCGGGATGACCGCCTGTCTCCATTTCGGGGCGGATATTATCGTCAACACCGATGCCGACAACCAGTACAACGCCGCAGACATCCAAAAGCTGATCGACCCGATCATCCGGCAAGAAGCGGAATATGTGATCGGTACGCGTCCGATCAGGGATATTGAGCACTGGTCGCTGCTGAAGAAGCGTTTGCAGTTTTTTGGGAGTTGGGTGGTTCGTAAAGCCGCCAAAACCAATGTGGAAGATGCCCCCAGCGGCTTCCGGGCGCTGACCCGCGCGGCCGCAATGCGCCTGCATGTTTTCAATCGCTATACCTACACCCTCGAAACGATCATCCAGGCTGGGCACATGAAAATCCCAATCCTGTGCGTACCCATCCGTACGAACAAGGAGATGCGTCCCTCGCGCCTGATCTCCAGCATGATGCGCTATTTGCAGCGCTCCTCATCGACGATCATCCGCAGCTTTATCACCTACGACCCGTTGCGCTTTTTCCTGATCCCTTCAGCGGTTCTCCTGCTGACAACTTTCGCGCTCGGTGTGCGGTATCTCTACTTCAACGCCATCGGCGAGGGAACAGGGCATGTCCAGTCGTTGATCCTCGCATTGGCAATTTTTGTGCTGGGTGTGTCGCTATTGATCGTGGGATTGCTTGCCGACCTGATCGCAGTCAACCGCCAATTATTGGAGGGGATTGATTATCGTTTGCGCAACCTTGAGCTAAAGGTTGGTGAAGAGAAAGACAGGGGAAAACGGGTTTTTAATCGCGCTTACCTGGTTTATCGTAAAAACTGAGCAGCTTTTCATTACGGAAAACACGGATAGCGGCGAATATACTCAACAAAAGCAAAGGGAGGGGATAGAAATCGACAAAATAGATCAATGTGCCATTCACGACCCAATTTTGCCCGGCAACAAAGAAAACCCAACTCAGCACAATCCAAACAAGTAGGAAGACCGCAAATCGATTTTCGCTTATCTTCATTTTTTTCACGCCAAACCAGAGCAAAAGCAAAACGGAGGGAAACATCCCAACATAATTGCTTTTCGCCGAGGTGATACCAGATAATGGCATCAAGACAAAAATCAAACCTGCAACCACGAAAAGATGCGAGAAATCCTTCCCATAGTAAAACTTCACCATCCGCAGGATCACAAACAGGCTGAAGAGACTCAAAATGATCGCGATCGCCGCCGCTGCGGTTTCAGGCAACCAATAGCGGATAATGGCATGCGGGGTGCTTGGACGG
Source organism: Chloroflexota bacterium (assembly GCA_049323115.1). Taxonomy (GTDB): domain Bacteria; phylum Chloroflexota; class Anaerolineae; order Anaerolineales; family Villigracilaceae; genus JAABUE01. The sequence goes on along the minus strand of JBMOMP010000008.1, from coordinate 101,468 downwards.
GCTACACCCGTGTAGGTGGTGAGATCCTTGATGAACTCCGCCAACCAGCTTGGCTGGAGCAGGAAAGAACTGCCCAAAAGCAGCAGCAAACTTCCCGCTGAGAAAGCAATGATCCTCCAGCGCCGACTGGAAAACGCCCACAACCAAACGAGGGCAAAAAAAAGGATCACCAGTTGGGGCTTGATCGTGGAAAGCGCCAAAAAGACGCCTGCCCAGGCATCTTTCTCCCGCCAGGTAAAAAACAACGCCAACACAGCAAAAAGCGCCGCCAGGCTGGATGGATTCCCATCCACGAGGGGCTGGGCAAAATCGGCGGGCAATAACGCAAAAAGGATCAATGCCAATGTCAGATTTTTACCGGGAGTGAAGTTGAGCATCTTCAATACCAAAAAGATAATGCCCAAATGCGCCAACTCCATCAGGGTCATCCAGAGGGCGCGGGCGAGAAAAAAGTCGCGGATCAGCGCCAATGGCAGGAAAACGCCCATTGTGTAATAGGGGTAGGCAAAAATGCCGGGCGTTTCATCCGCCTGATGCGCATGCCCGTGGTGCATCAGCTCGACTTGATATTCCACCTCGTCACTGTAGGGATTTTCATATCCTTCAAAAACAACCAACCTCGTTGGCAGCCAACGATACAAAAAATCCGTCCCTCCGGGCTCCGCGATCGAAAAACGGTAATTCGCCCAAAAGAGCAACCCAATGAAAAGAAGCCCTGCGAGAATACCTCGCCACAATTGTCCTGATCGTATTTTTCCAGCCATCTTCCATCTCCAAATCAACGCACAGAATGATCGTATTTTACATGCGTACCGCCCTCAATGACACTCCTCTCTGCAAGGAACGCGCTTCGTCACTCACGAAAAAGTAATAGTGCAAACATTTACTGCGACGCCGAACTACTTCCAGCTTCTGTGCCTGTCGGTTCCCCCGCACCGTGAACGTGGAGCAGGGTTCCAACGTGTAGAACACACAGATCAAACCATCTTTCAATTGATCCTCGGCCGCAATCTGCTGCGCCATGGCTTCTTTGCCCTGCTCATTTTTCGCTGTCATGCTGCCTTCCAGATACCGAAACGGACGCCCGGCTTCGCTCGCCAGCCGTTTGGCATGTTCCTTGATCTTCTGGCTCATTCCTTCGACTTATTAAGGCTTGAAATCCTTCAGCAGCACACCTTGACGGTAGAGCAACGGGTAAATGCCCCATGCGGGCACAACATGGTGAGATGACCTTTGAAGATCATCCGATCAAATGTGGTCAGCGACCCAATAAGATGGTCTTGTGTATACTCAAAAGTGTTTCCATGGCCTGTCCGTGTCATAATGAGAGGTGGTCGCGGGCTGCGTTCCCGCTTTTCAATCCTGAATTATGCCACGATGACAGGCCACCTTGCTTATTTTGGTTGCGGCTGGAAGCCGCGCTATGATGTTCAATACAGGATAACTCTTCAAGGGTTGTCCTACAACATCTTCGCGGTGATCACATTGTCGGGGTAATTGCTTCTAAGGTTTCGCATAAAGAACAACCTTGTTGCGCCCGGCCTCTTTCGCCTGGTAGAGCGCCTTATCGACATGGGTGAGCATTTCGTCGCTGGTGCTGCCATGCTGCGGGTAGATTGCCACACCAATGGACGCATTGATACGAATGGTTTCACCTCTAAAAAGGATTTCCAGTTCATCAATGGCCTGGCGGAGTTGCTCGGCTCGTTGCCGGGCATTTTTCAAGGTGATTTCGGGCAAAATGATCAGGAATTCTTCGCCGCCATACCTGAAGGCAATGTCGCTGCGGCGGATCAGTTTGCTGATGGTTTGTGTGGTTGCCTGCAGGGCCAGATCCCCGGCCTGGTGGCCGTAAACATCATTGACTTCCTTGAAATGATCCAGGTCGATCAGCATAAAAGCGATGGAATGCTTTTTTCGTTGGGCGCGGCTGAACTCGGTATCCAGTACATCTGAGAGATAGTGGCGGTTGTAAAGCATGGTCAGCGCGTCATGGATGGCCTGTTCGCGCACTTGCTTTTCCAGGTCGATGATTTCATCCAGTTGTTTTTTGAGTTCCTCGTTGGCAATGCGCAGGCGTTCCTGGGCGTCTTGCAATTCTTTCGTCCTGCCGTTGACGCGTTTTTCCAGTTCACGATTGGCGGCGCGGATGCTGCTGATGCGCCATTGCACCCCGCCCAAGATCACTGCTGCAACCAGCAGAACCGCCAGTGTGCGGAACCACCATGTTTGCCACCAAGGCGGCAGGATTTCGATCTCTATACTTGCGGGGGTGACATTCCATGCCCCGTCGTTATTCGATGCGCGCACCATGAACGTGTACGCGCCGGGGGAGATGTTGGTGTAAGTTGCTTCGTGTTTGGTCAGCGGCGGAGACCAATCTTTTTCGAAACCGTCCAGTTTATACTGGTACAAATTCTTCGACGAAGCCTGGTAGTTCAGTGCTGCGAACCCGATCGTGAAAATGGATTGGTCGTGCGTTAGTGTTATTTTCTCGGTCCTTTCAATGGGGCTGGGCAGGGTTTCGCTGCCAACCGGGACTGTCTCGTAAAACAGTTGGAAGTCCGTGAAAACTACAGGGGGCAGGTATGGATTGTAGGTGATCTTCCCCGGGGTGAAATACGTCACGCCGTTCGAGCCGCCGAAGAAGACCTCGCCCCCCGGTCCCAGATGCGAACTGTTGATCTCGAATTGGTCGCCTTGCAATCCATCGCGGGCATCGTAGTTGATGAATTCTCCTGTGCCAATTCCAAAATGACCGATCCCTTTCGTGGTGCTGACCCACAGGTCATTGCCCTTGCCTGGCTGGATTCCCACGATCGTATCGCTGGGAAGGCCATCGGAAGTGGTGTAGTTTTGCCATTGGCCGGTAGACAGGTTCAGTCCGCTGAGGCCGCCCGCGGTCCCGGCCCATACCATACCGTTCTTTTCATCCAAGTAAATGGCGTGGACGGTATTGCTCAAGATCGAGTCCGGATTTGCCGGGTCGTTCAAGTGGTGGGTATATGTGTCGGTCTCAGGGTCGAGCAGTTCCAGCCCGCCCCGAGCGGTAGCGATCCATACTTTGCCGGATTTTTCCACGGCAATATCGTATACGGTCCCTTCGGTCATGGAATTCGGATTTCCATCTTCGGGCCCGTATATTTTTTCCACCATTCCGGTTTTTGTATTGAACAGATCCAGTCCATAACCCAGGGTGCCTACCCAGAGCAAGCCCTCCCCGGCTGAATCAATGGCGGTCAAATAGTTGGTGTTGATGACAGGGGGATCTGCGTCAGGGGAATAGCGGAAAGCGGTAAATTCCTCGGTTTCCGGATCCATCCGGTTCAAGCCGCCGCCTGAGGTAGCCACCCAGAGAAATCCTTGTTCGTCGCGATAGATGTAATAGATGTTGTTATTCGAAACGCTGGTTGGGTCTTCGGGGTCGTTCATGAAGACGGTCATTTCCCCGCTCCGGCGGTCATACCGGTTCAACCCGCCGCCAAAGGTGCCGATCCAGACGATGCCGTTTTCTTCCGAGAGAATCGAGTAGACAGAGTTTGCTGAGAGGCTGTTTGGGTCGTTGGCAATACTCCGGTACAGGCCGAAGCGTGAGAAAGACGGGTAGAGTTTATTGACGCCTCCATAGCGACTGGTGATCCACAATACACCGGACTGGTCTTCTGTGATCCAGAAAATATCATTGTGGCTGATGGTGAACGGATCATTGGGATTATGTTTGAACGAGTGAAAGGATTCCGCTTCGGGATCGAATAAGATCAAACCGTTGTTGTTGCTCCCAATCCAAATATTTCCAGACCGATCTTCATATAAATTCCAGAGCCTGTCATCCGCGATGCTTGAACTGTTGCCTGTGTCATGACGATAGGCTGTAAACTTCCCGGTTCCACGGTCGAATAGATTGAGGCCGCCGCCGCGCGTGGCAACCCAGAAATTGCCGCGGTTGTCTTCCAGGATACCCCAAACCTGGTTGCTGCTCAAACTGTCCGGGTCATCGGGGTTATTTTGATAGGCTGTGAAATCGTCGGTCCCTGGGTCGTATCGTTGCAGGCCGTTGCGCGTACCTATCCAGATTGTCCCGGCTTTGTCCTGGTAGATACGGAGCACCACAGCCTCCGCCAGTGCGCGCGGATTCTCAGGGTCTGGCAGGTAATTTTTGAATGTGCCGGTTTCACGGTCAAGATGGCTCAAGCCGTTGCGGGTGCCGACCCAGATGCTTCCGTCCTGGTCTTCCAATAAAGACCAGATGCTGTCGTCTGCCAGGCTGTTGGGGTCGCTCGGGTCGTGCTTATAGCAACTGAATTTACCGGTGCTGGGATCATAGACGTTCAAACCGCCCGGGTCGGTGCCAACCCAGACCAATCCATCGCGCGAAATGACCAGCGCAAAGGTGTTGTTGTTGCTCAGGCTGTTGGGATTGTCCCTTTCATGCCGGAAGGTCGTGAATGAATAGCCGTCATAACGGCTGAGACCGTCTTGTGTGGTAAACCACATAAACCCTTGGGGATCCTGCGCTGCGCCGAGGACCGTAGCGTGAGGCAATCCGTCTTCGACGGCCAGGCGCTCGAAACGGATATTCTCGGGGGGCAGGTTTTCGACAAAGGATGGGGATTCCTGTATTTGCAGCGCTGCGATATTCCCCTGGTTTGACAAAAGAGTCCCCAGGAGAATAAGCGCAATAAAACGGATGATTTTCATGCAGGAATTCCTTTTCTTTGTAGAATTTTATTTTGTTCTTCATTATATGCAAAAAGAGGGGTTATGTGATATACACTTTCGTTATGACGCTCGATGAACTGAATACCAAAATCATCTCCTGCCGCAAATGTCCGCGCCTGGTGGAGTGGCGCGAAGAAGTGGCGCACGCGAAGCGCAAAGCCTACATGGATCAGGAATACTGGGGCAAGCCTGTGCCGGGATTCGGCGACCCGCAGGCGCGCGTCCTCGTCGTTGGACTGGCGCCCGGCGCGCACGGCTCCAACCGTACCGGACGCCAGTTCACCGGCGACGCATCGGGTGATTTCCTCTTCCCGGCCTTGTTCCGCGCCGGGTTTGCCAGCCAGCCCGAGTCTGTTTCCCGTGATGACGGCCTGACCCTGGCGGATCTGTACATTACGGCGTCTGGCCGCTGTGCGCCGCCGCAGAACAAGCCCAAAACCGAGGAATTGGACGCCTGCCAGCCATACCTGGAGCGCGAAATCGAGATTCTCCAACCAAAAGTGATCGTCTGCCTGGGGCGGGTAGCATTCGATAGGGTACTGCGCATATATTCGGCGCGAAACTTGGGCTGGAAGTTTGCGCATGGCGCGGTCTTTCGCCTGGAGGCTGGCCTGTGGCTGGTCTGCTCGTACCATCCCAGCCAGCAGAATACACTCACTGGTAAACTGACCGTCCCCATGTTCGACGCGCTGTGGGCGCGGGTCAGGGAGTTGCTGGACGCAGGGAAACGGGAGCAACTCCAGGCGTAGGGAGAAGCGAAACATGATCTTCGAAGGGCAAGCCGCCCCTGATTTCCAACTGAATGACGTGGACGGGCGTCCAGTCCGCCTGTCCTCTTATCGCGGCGAAAAGGTCGTCTTACTGGCCTTCCTGCGCGGTTTCATGTGACCGTTTTGCCGCGCGCAGTTGGCGCGCCTGCGGGATAGTTATGAAGCCTTCACTTTGCGCGGGGCCGAGATCCTGGCGGTTGGGCCCGACAGCCCGGTCTCTTTCGGCACCTACTGGCGCGAGAACAACATCCCGTTCGTCGGCCTGCCCGATGTGGGGAAAACCGTATCCAAACTTTACAAGCAGGAAGTCAACCTGTTCAAACTGGGACGCATGCCCATGAATTCCATCGTCGACCGCGAGGGCCGCATCCGCTTCGTGCATTACGGTCTGAGCATGTCCGATATCCCTGATAATGAGACTTTCCTGAGGGTAATAGACGAAATCAAGGCCTCATCAGAGTAATATGCCTTTAGGACAAATTGCATTCCTGGGCTCCGGCGAAACCTCGCTGGCTGGCGGGCGCATTTTCGAAATGTTGGCGCGCGCATTGCCCCAGCCGCTCAGGATCGCCATCCTCGAGACCCCGGCCGGCTTCGAACTCAACGCCGGCCTGGTGGCGGGTCGTGTGGCCGATTTCCTGGAGAAACGGCTGCGAAACTACACGCCGCAGGTCGTCACTGTCCCGGCCCGCAAGCACGGCACGCCCTTCAGCCCCGACGACCCCGAAATCGTCCGGCCCCTGTTGACCGCCGACATGATCTTCCTGGGCCCCGGCAGCCCGACGTACGCCGTGCGACAATTGAAGGACAGCCTGGCCTGGGACATCTTGCGGGCGAAGCACCGCCTCGGGACCACGCTGGTATTTGCTTCCGCTGCCACGATCGCTGCCGGCGCCTGGGCCTTGCCCGTTTACGAGATCTTCAAAGTGGGCGAAGACGTACACAAGAAACCCGGCCTGGACCTGTTCGCAGACTTTGGCTTGAGCCTCAACTTCATCCCGCACTGGAACAACGCCGAAGGCGGCGCGGACCTGGACACCAGTCGCTGCTTCATGGGACTCGACCGTTTCGCCGAATGGTGCGCAGACCTGCCGCCCGGCAGCACCACCCTCGGCCTGGACGAACACACTGGCCTGGTCTTCGACTTCCAGGAAGGCACCTGCCAGGTCAGCGGCGTCAGCAGCGCCTCCATCGTCCGCGCATGTGACTCGGAGATCTATGCCACCGGCTCGGCCTTCCCGCTCAGCGCGTTGGGCGCGTTCACGTTGCCAAATCCGCTCGAAAGCGGCATCCCGGCCGCCGTGTGGAAGATGGCGCAGGGCGCCAGCCCGCCAGGAGACGATGCGCCGCCCCTCGAAGCACTGGCGCTCCTGGAAGCCCGCGAAAAAGCCCGCGCCGACAAGGATTGGGCCGCATCCGACCGCCTGCGTGAGGCGATTGCCTCGCTGGGCTGGCAAGTGCAGGATACGCCGGATGGGCAGAAACTGGTTCGCAGGGCGGGGTGTTGATCGTTTTGAGCAGAGTCCGCGAATACCACGTGGCCAGCCCGCTGTCGTTGAAAACCATGGCCAACCTGAGGTGGCAATCGTGGATGTGATTGACTACCTGATCCTGCGCGCCTTGGCGCATTATTACTGGTGACCCGACAGCGGATGATCGTATAGGTTTTGGTAAAAATAACCGACAGCGCATCGTATAGCTTTTGCGAGTTACGAAGTCCGTAGCAGGAAAGTAATGGATTTGATCATCGGCCATTATTTCGCTGTTTGCGGAATAGATCATGTTTTCCAAACAAAAAAGCGTCCCACAGGATGGCTCCCGGGGCGCGCAGGGAAGGGCCTGTCATTTGAAGAGCCGGATGAAGGGAAACGCTTGTCCTGAGCCTGTCGAAGGGTTCATGTCCGGCTTCCTGACAAAGAACGTCAGGACAGGCGGAAGTGGCGGCGGGGTGGGTAACCGCCCCGCCGACCATAATTAGGCGCAACCCATACAACATCTATTTCGACAGACTGAGTTGCTCAGGTTTTCGTTTCAAAATGTCGCGTGAAAATCCCAGAAGTAGCGTTATCGGAATAAAAGCAAATGCGACGAGGATAGGTATTACCATCAATAAGGAATTATCGATGCCTGTAAAGAAAACGATAAGGGCTGCTCCTGGAAACAACATCAGCCATCCGAGCAGGCATAGCCCGAATGACCAGGGCCACAACACACTAAGAATACTATGCAACTTAGAAGGCAGCTTGCTCCAAGTACTAAGTGGAGAATTTCTCTTCAGTGCGATTAGAATGGCAATTATCCCAAGGATTGGCGGACCAAATCCTCCACCTGTAAGAAGCATAAGAATCAGAAGGGCAAATAGAATAGTGATAGCCTTTCCATCACGACCGGGCTTTACTAAAACGAAGAGAAAAGCAACCGAGAAAAATATCGCGAGTAGTCCTGTGATGAAATAATTCGGGACAATTGTCATTGCGGGTTCCCCGGCCATAATCTCAAAAAATGCCGAAGTGGGCCAAGACAGAATAAAGACGCTCTCTGTTGGTCGATAACCTTCAAGCACTTCTCCGATTCCATGTTCGATGCCCATTATTCCTGCAAGAACACCAAGTGTTGAAAACAGTGTCGTGGTTGCTTTATTCATTACGACCTCCGTTCCATGTTGACAACCTTACTATTCATCGATTGCGCCTAACGGACTGGCGTTACTGGCAAGTGCGGGATGTGGCGGAAAAAGCCAAAGCGCCGAATCCGTCGTTGGGGCTGAATCCCCGAAAGTGTGGGCGAATGCCCGCACTTGTCCAGTGCACCAGGAAAGAGCGGGGCTCATTCTTCCGGCCAGAAACCGTCTGGTTGAATTCCCGAAGTATACTCCGAATAGGCAGAACTGCAAGCCGTACGAAGCAGTGGCGGCATGTCGAAGAGACATCCCCGAGGTGCACCGTGGTTGTCGGTCGAATTGATTTGAGAAATGGCGGCGTGCGCGTCGCGGCCCGTCCCAGGTGAAAGCGGGAAGGGAAGAAAGCGCACGACCCCGTTGGGAAAGCTAATCCCCGTGAGCGACCGAGCCTGCCGCAGGTGCGGGTGTGCCGCAGGCGAGGGCAACCGCCCCGCCCGAATCCAAATCGAAAAGGAGTAAAGCAAAATGAGAACCAAAAGCAGGCGCACGAAAGGCATCGAGGAGGCGCATCCATTTGCGGGGATGAGCCGGGTGAACGAGAACGCGGCGGGGGTGGACACTTCGACGGGCTCAGTGCAGGCATCGGCGCGACGGAGATCGTGGCGTGTGTGGCAGGCGACGAGGCCACGCAGATCGTGAAAGCCTTCGGCAACTACACGGTGGACTTGCAGGCCATCGGGAAATGGTTGAAGGGATACAACGTGAAAGCGGTGGCGATGGAAAGCACGGGAGTGTATTGGATACCGTTGTTCGAAGAGTTGGAGCGGCAGGGGTTTGAATGTCTGCTGATCAGTTCACGCTCGTTACGCAGGGTTCCTGGACGCAAGAGCGACATTCAGGACGCGCAATGGATCCAGACCCTGCACAGTTATGGGCTGCTGGAAAGCTCGTTCCGACCGCAGGGAGATTTGGTCGGCTTGCGGACACTGCTGCGCCACCGCGGCGAGATGGTGGATCATCGCTCGCCGCACGTCCAGCATATCCAGAAGGCGCTGTTGCAGATGAACGTCCAGCTCACGCAGGCGGTGAGCGACGTCACCGGTCAGACCGGCATGGCCATCCTGCGCGCCATCGTGGAGGGGGAGCGCGACCCGCAGAAGTTGGCCGCGCTGCGGGATCGGAACTGCAAGAAGAGCGAGGAGGAGATCGCCAAAGCCTTGACGGGGACGTGGGGGGAGGAATACCTGTTCATCCTGAAGCAGGGGCTGGAGTTGTACGATTACTACACGGAAAAGATCGAAGCCTGTGACGAGGAGATCGAGCGGATGTACGCGCTGACGCGTCCCGAATGGGAGACGGGGGAGTTGAAGCCATTGTCTACCAGAAAGCGCAACTCGCACAGCAAGAATGCGCCGAAAGAACAGGAAGCGATCCGCCAGCATTTGAAGCGCATCAGCGGCGTGGACTTGAGCCGGGTGGACGGGTTCGGGGTGTCGTTGGCGCAGACGGTGATCATGGAAGTGGGGACGGACATGAGCAAATTCCCAAGCGAGAAGCATTTCTGTTCGTGGCTGGGGCTGGCGCCCAAGCATGAGATCTCGGGTGCGAAAGTGTTGCAGAACCGCACGCTGAAAACCAAGAACCGCGCGGGACAAGCGTTTCGAATGGCAGCACAATCGGTGAAGAGATCGGAGACCGTGTTCGGCTCGTTCTACCGCAGGCTGCGCGGCAGGCTGGACAAGTCGCAGGCCACCGTCGCCACCGCCCACATGATCGCGCGGGTGGTCTATCGGATGCTGAAGTACAAAGTGGAATACGAGACGATCAATGAAGAATACGAAGCGAAGTACAAGGAACAACAGATCAGGTATATGAAGAAAAAAGCGGCGAAACTGGGCTTCCAACTCGTCCCCGCCTGATGGCGCGCGCATGAATCAAAAGGCGTCCTCGATGGAGAACGCCTGCTTTGCATTTAAGCGTGTGCGAGATATTCGGCGATTTATTCCGTTGGGCTTGAAATTCAGCACGAATTTGCCTGAAATGGGAGTCGGAGGACGAGCTCAATGGGGCGCGTGATGACCTTGTCTCTGGGAAACGCTTTGTTGGGCAGAACCGATGAACGCAAGACTCGCTGGCTGAATGATGGACGCATTGCCAATTTGACGAAATTTTACCGTAACATTTGGTTATTACAGGCATTTTCTCTATTGAAAAATATCATTGCTTTTTACTTGTATCAACTAAATAAATATCTGTTCCAATGAAAAAAGACAGGTGTGTATCGTCGGGAGACCAAATAAGGCTTTCAATATTCATGTTCGACACTGGCGGCGTTAATTGCTCGAAATTTTCAAGACTTGGATAATCAATTTGCCACAACGAACCATCTTCTGTAAGCAAAGCAATATGACTACCCGTTGGACTCCAAATTGTTCCGCTGAAAACATGCGAAGCAGGCAATTCTATTTTTTTAACAGACATACTTTCGACATCCTGAAAAAGTAATATTGGATTTTTCTTCTCATTTAGGAAGATAGATGAGCAAATGCTTTCTGTTGGATGCCAGCCCCAGCAAATTTCATTTGCAGGAAGTGTTTTTAGTTCTTTGGAAGAAAGGGAAAGAACTTTCACGCCAAAGGTCGCATATTTTCCATTTGCTGACCATTCCAGCCCATAAGGATAGGAATGAGATTTAAGTGTCTTTAGGTCAATCAGGTATCCTGTAGGCTCTGTACCAATAGCAGCCCAACCACTGCTCATCCACATATAATCTCCTTTAGGAGAGATATAAGGCGTCACATATTGACTGGTGTAACCAGCGGGTAAATCGGCTATTTTCCCTAGATTGCGGAATGTTCTTGCTGATGGATCAAAGATAGGAATGAAACTTTCTCCGATGAGATCAAAATTTGAGAAAAATGTGTAGAAACCATCGGCTTGGGCTAAAACATAAGTGTCATTTAGCCATAAGCCATGAGTATGGTGTATTGATTGATATTGGCTAATTTGTTTGCCTTCAAATATGGAATCTTCTTTGGAGAAAGCATAACTTTCGCCTGTTTTCGCATTTCCATAAAAATAACAGCAAAAATAAATCTGATTTTCGTCTAGTGACCAAACAGGACGCCATCTAGGAGTATAAGTTCCATCATCCCATTTGAATTTGATTGTTTTACCATTACTCAAATCAATCCAAGTATCATCAGCAATCAAAATTTTGTTTCCGCTTGGTGAAACGGAAGTTAGTCTTCCATCGTAATGTGCAACAAAAGTTCCGTCTGATTTAAAAGTGGTGACACCTTCTTTTATGTTATTACCGCTCCCGATATTTTCTGCTGCAATCAAAACCTTTGCTTCTGGAGACCATCTCGGCAATAAAAATCTCAACACCCGATACCCTGGGTCTGGAAGGTCTGATGGCGGCAGCCAAGTTGCTCCTGTTTCGACGTTGAGAACAACAGCACGGTCAAGCGTGGTTCTCCAATTTGGACTTTGCGCTTCTCCAATGATTGGAAATAGTAATAAATGATTTGTGTCCATCCATTGATAGCCCTGAAAATTATCAACCCACCAATAATTTTTTTTGAATCCATTGCTCCACCCTTCTATTCGTCGTAATCTATGACCATTTGTGCCAGCCAAAGTCTTCACCGAAAATGCGGATTGCAAGAGACTTGGCAATTCTGTTGGATTAATAGTCGGTATTATGGTTGGATAAGGAATAATGGTTGCAGTTGGAGTAAATGAAATAGTTGGGGTTGTTGTAGGGTTAGGCGTTACCGTTGGAACTGGTGATGACGTTGTAGGGATTGCTGTTGATTGACGGCAAGAAATCATCAGTGCAGATAAAGCCACAACCAAAATAATCTTTGAAAAACATTTCATTTTCAGTACCTTTTCCCTAAAAATCATACAAGGTTCTGCCCAACTAGCGGTTATACGGACGCCGCCTAATTCCTTATGGGCGGATTTTCCAGCCGTCTAATGTCCTAAATCGTTTGGGATGTTAGACGGATTTGGGTTAAAATAACTCCATAAATTATATAGTACATCCCTCCCGCAGGTCAATATGCAAAATTCCCAACCCAAAAAACTCCTCGAACAGGCTTGCACTGAGCTTGTCGAAGAGTCAGCGACGCCATCCGCATCAAGCACTATTCCACCCGCACCGAAAAAACCTACAACCCGCCGTCATTCCCGACAGGCGCGCGCCGGGAAAGAAGGGGAAGGCGGTATGGATCCATGCAGCCTGGTTATGAGATATTGAATGAATGTTACTTCGTAACGCGATCAAGTTACGAGATAACTTCAATCAGTTACTTCGTAACGTGATCTACTTACTAAATAACTCTAATCAGTTACTTCGTAACATGAGTTAGTTACTAAATAACTTCGATGAGTTACTTCGTAACATGAGTTAGTTACTAAATAACTCCAATCAGTTACTTCGTAACATGAGTTAGTTACTAAATAACTCCAATCAGTTACTTCATAACACAATCAAGTTACGAAATAACTCCAATCAGTTACTTCGTAACGTAATCAAGTTACGAAATAACTCCAATCAGTTACTTCGTAACGCGAACCACTTACGAAATAACTTCAAAGAGTTACTCGATAACGTGAACCGCTTACGAAATAACGCCAATCAGTTGCCTCGTAACGCGCTCCACGCTGGGACGCGGGGACAAAGAAAAACCAATGTCCTGGCGATTGCCCAAGATTGCCCAGGAGCGCAAATCAGCCTTTTCCAGCGCACAACGCCGCCAGGGTGCGGCTTGCCCCCTGGCTGAGGATCAACGGCCATTCAAGACTTCCGCAATATGTACCACCCTTTGCGGTTTTTCCTGCCGGTGCAGGCCGCCCGCGATGTGCATCAGGCAGCCCGTGTCGGCTACCACCAGTGTGGGGGCGCCGGATTTCTCCAGGTTGCCGATCTTGCGCTTCAGGAATTCGGCCGAGAGTTCGGGATGCGTCACCGAGAAGATGCCGCCGAAGCCGCAGCAGTCTTCGGCCTCTGGCAATTCCACGACCGTCGCGCCCTGCACATGGGCTAATAATGCTCGCGGCTGGCGTTGGATGCCCAACCCGCGCGAGAGATGGCAGGAGGGGTGATAGGCCAGCACGCCGTCCCAGCGCGCGCCTACGTCGGTGACGCCTAACACGTCCACCAGGTATTCGGTGAACTCGTAGGTGCGCTTTGCCAACGCCTGCGCGCGCGCCAGCCACCGTTCGTGCTGCGAGCCCGACGGTGCAAGACGGCAGGATGGGTCGTCGGCGAACAGTTCGAGGTAGTTGTGGCGAATTGTATGCGCGCACGAGCCGGAGGGCGTGACCACATGGACGCCTTCCGAAGTCTCTAAAGACTTCGGAAGGCTTTCGAAAGTCTCGATGGTATGCTGCGCCATGCGGCGCGCGTCTGCCCGCAGGCCGGCGTTGAACTGCGGCTGCCCGCAGCAAGTTTGCGCTGCGGGGAAGTCCACGGAGACGCCCAGGCGGTTGAGGATGCTCACGATGGCCTCAGCAGTTTGCGGGTAGAAAGAATCGACCAGGCAGGTGACGAAAAGTTGGACGGTGGGCATGTTCCCATTTTATCCGAATTTTGATGTAACTGTCTACACGGATAATTCACGTGGAGTTAAAAGCAAAAAAAGAGGTCTCAAACAGGATGTACAGGATGAGCAGGATGTTTTTTCGACGACGGAAGCCTTATCCTGAATATCCTGTCTATCCTGTTTGACATGGTAGGTAGTTACATTTTGATTCAAGAATCCCGGATATCGAATTTGCTGGTATGATTGCGCCGTTATGACCGAATTTCACACCCGCATTCCCAATCATTTCGACCTGCCCCGGCGCATCCATCGCCTGGGCGAACTGGCTTACAACCTGTGGTGGACCTGGCAGCCGGACGCGCAGCGCCTGTTCTCGCGCATCGACAACGACCTGTGGGAGAACCTGTCGCACAACCCTATCCGCCTGCTGCGCAGCCTGGAACGCGCCCGCGTCAATGGGGTGACGCAGGATAATGAATACCTGGAACGGTACGACCGCGTCTTCGACCAGTTCGACGCCTACCTGGCCAATACGGACGCCTGGGCGGATCGGACTCACCCGGAACTGCTCCACAACCCCATCGCTTACTTCTCGATGGAGTTTGGCCTGCACGAGACGCTGCCGATCTACTCCGGCGGCCTGGGCGTGCTGGCCGGCGACCACCTGAAAGAAGCCTCCGACCTGGGGCTGCCGCTGGTGGGCGTGGGGCTGATGTACGCCGAGGGCTACTTCTCCCAACGCATCAGCGAAGACGGCTGGCAGGAATCCATGAACAATCCGCTCGATTTCGGCGACCTGCCGGTGCTGCCTGTCTTGGACAAGGATGGCGCGCCGTTGACGGTAGCGGTGGAACTGCCGGACCGGGCGGTGACGCTGCGCCTATGGGAAGCGCGCGTGGGGCGCATTCCCCTGTTATTGATGGACTCGAATGTGGAGGCCACCGCGTCCGAAGATCGCAGCCTGACGGCGCGGTTGTACTGGAGCGACCTCGACCGCCGCATCATGCAGGAGATCGTGCTTGGTGTGGGCGGTGTGCGCGCCCTGCGCGCGCTGGGTTACAACCCGTCCGTCTGGCACATGAACGAGGGACACGCGGCTTTCCTGACGCTGGAGCGCGCGCGCGAACTGGTGGCGGCGGGGCGCGCTTTCGATGACGCCATTGCCCAAACGCGCGGTCAGAACGTCTTTACCACCCACACGCCCGTGCCGGCCGGCAACGATGAATTCCCGCTTTGGCTGATAGACAAATACCTGTCGGCTTGCTGGCCGCAATTGGGGCTGACGCGCGACCAGTTCGTGGACCTGGCGCGCAACCGGCAGGCCTGGGGCGAGTCGTTCAGCATGGGCGTGCTGGCGTTGTGCTCTTCTGCGGGGCGGAATGCCGTCTCTGAATTGCACGGGCATGTAGCGCGCAAGATGTGGAACTTCCTGTGGAAGGACCAGGCAGAAGACGATGTGCCGATCACGTATGTTACCAACGGCGTCCATACCGCCAACTGGATGGCGCGCCGCCTGCGGGTGTTGTATGACAAGTATCTCGGCGAAGACTGGCTGGAGCATCTCGACGATCCCGCTACCTGGACGAAGATAGATGAGATCCCGGATGATGAACTGTGGGCCGTGCGCACACACCTGAAGCGCAAACTATCCTTCCGTATGCAGGAGTGGGTGCGCGCACGCTGGTCGAAGGGCGGCTTTCACCCGGTGCAGGCGCTGGCTTCCGGCGCGTTGATCGATCCCTACGTGCTGACGATCGGTTTTGCGCGCCGGTTTGCTACCTATAAGCGCGCCAGCCTGGTCCTGCGCGACGTGGAGCGCTTGTTGCGGATCATCAATCGCCCCAACATGCCGGTGCAAATTATCTTTGCGGGCAAGGCGCATCCTGCCGATGAGCCGGGCAAGCAATTGATCCAGCAAATCTACCGCACGGTCAAGCGCGCTGAAATGGCCGGGCGGCTGGTCTTCCTGGAAGACTATGACATGAACATCGCCCGTTACCTTGTCCAGGGCGTGGATGTGTGGCTCAATACGCCGCGCCGCCCGATGGAGGCCTCCGGCACGTCTGGCATGAAGGCGGCCCTGAACGGCGTACTGAATTTCTCCGCGTTGGATGGCTGGTGGCGCGAGGCCTATAACGGCAGGAACGGTTGGGCGATTGGCGAGGATAAAGAGCCGGACGCGCCCGAAATCCAGGACCAGGCCGACGCTTCGAGCCTGTACACGATTTTGGAAAATGAGATCACCCCGCTCTTCTATAATCGCGGCGTGGACGGCGTGCCGCACGATTGGATCGAACGGGTCAAGAATACCCTGCGCACGGTCACCCCGCAGTTCAGCACGCGCCGCATGGTGAAAGAATATGTGGAACGGCTGTACGTCCCGGCGGTGAAGTGAACTCGCTGGCAGGGTTCAAACTATAGGTGTTGACGATGGATTTCCTGTTATCTCCTGCGGCCTGGTTGGGCGCGTTGTTGATATTTGCCCTGCGCGTCACAGATATGACTTTCGATACATTGCGCATGTTGTTCGTCGTGCGCGGTAGCAAAGGCATCGCCTGGGTGCTGGGCTTCATGCAGTCGGTGATTTTTGTGATCGCATTTTCGTCGGTGTTGAGCAACCTGGACAACCTGCTCAATATCGTCGGTTACGCGGCCGGTTTTGCCACCGGCAACGTGGTGGGTATCCTTATCGAGCAACGGCTGGCGATTGGTTATACCCATGTCCAGATCGTCAGTTCGCGGCGCGGGGTGGCGCTGGCGCAGACCTTGCGGGAGAACGGTTTTGCCGTGACCGAGATCCCCGCGCGCGGCAAGGACGGCATGGTCAGCATGTTGAGCGTCAGCGTGCGGCGCAAGCAGGTGGCAGCGGTGGAGCAGATCGTCCATGCGACCGATGACGAGGCCTTCGTCACCACCGAGGATGTCCGCCCGATGCGGCGCGGGTTCTGGCGGGCTTGACGGTTTTCGAGTGTGGCGCGGCAAAGCCTGGGGTTGTTGGTCGAATAAGAAAACGCAGGAGCGGGTTGTTTGGCCTGCCCCTGCGGTAAGGGGAAGAAAGGCGATAACGCCTTTTTTTATTTAAAGACGAACCTGCCGTTCTTGTAGAACAGGTCGCCGTCCACCAGGATCTCGCTGTCGGTGCGCATGTCGCAGATCATGTCCCAGTGGATGGCGCTTTTGTTCTTCGCGCCGGTCTCCGGGTAGCCGGCGCCGAGCGCCATGTGGAAGGAGCCGCCGATCTTCTCGTCGAACAGGATCTGGCCGGTGAATTTGTCGATCTCGAAGTTGGTGCCGATGGCGAACTCGCCCAGGTAGCGCGCGCCTGCGTCGGTTTCGAGCATCTTGAGCAGGAAATCCTGGTTCTTGTCGGCCTTGGCGGATGCCACGCGCCCGTTGGTGAAGGTCAGTTCGATGCCCTCCACCGAGACGCCGTTGGTAATGGCCGGATACGTGAATCGCACCCAGCCGTTGGCCGAGTCTTCCACCGGGCCGGTATAGACCTCGCCATCCGGCATGTTGTGCGTGCCGCACGAGTTCATGAACGTGCGCCCCTTGACCGAGAGGCTCAGGTCCACGTTGGGACCGCGCAGCACCACCTGACCGCGGCCTGCTATCCAATCTACGGCTTTTTGCTGGGCGGTTTCGACCGAGTCCCAGTAGGCGATGGGGTCCTCTTCATGGGCGTGATTGGCGCGGAAGGCGAAATCGGCGTATTCTTCCAGGCTCATCTCCGCATCTTGCGCGTAGGCTTCGGTGGGATACAGGGTGGTGACCCACTTGAACGCGCCCTCCGCGCCGCGCCGGAACTGCGCCTCGGTAATGGGACCCAGGCTCTTGTTCCGTTTTTGGACGCGCGCCGGGTCGATGCTGGTCATGGAGCGGGTGTTGGTGGACGAGTGGATGCGGATGCGTCCTTCGAAGTTGTCGTAGGCGTATTTCAGGAAGGTAGGGACGAACTCCAACTGCGCCTCGCTGGCGTGCGCCAGGTACAGGTTGTCCTGGCTGAAGGGCATCGCGCCGGGCAGGGAGATCAGGGGATGCGGGATGCCGCCTTTTTCCATGATCTGGATGTAGAGTTCGCGGATGAGCGGCTCGGCGGCGGTGGTCGCTTCGATGACGACGCGGTCGCCCGGCTGGACGCGCGTGCAGCGTTCCACCAGGATCTTGGCAAAGTTCTGGATGCGCGGATCGGTCACAAGGGTCTCCTGTTGAGTGTTTTGTTTTCAGACAAACGTCCCGAAGGTTCGGAAAGCCTTCGGGGCGCTTTCCTTATGTTGCGTTTTGCGAATTATAACATTCGTGGAATTGAGGGATACTGAGAGGGGCAAAGAATCGGTATAATCAACAAAACCCTTTGAATGGAGACAAAATATGTCAAGCGTCGAATTAGAAGAAATCCATTTGCTGCGATTGCGCGTCAGCCGCTTGGAAGCGCAAGTAGACCAACTCTACCAATACCTCGGTATCATCTTTTCGGAGGATGGGGGGCGCGCGGAAGACCCGCGCATTATCGATGCACTGAAGAAGCGCAAGATCATCGATGCGATCAAGTATTACCGTGAAAATACCGGCGCAGGGCTGGCCGAGGCCAAGAACGCAGTAGAAGCCATCCAGGCCAGGCTGGGGCTTTAACTGTAATCACGCGCAATAGGCAGGGGGAAAGATGTCCGCAGGGCGGTGGGAGGGATGTGAAGCGGGTATAATTACCGGCGGAGGTCGTCATGCTTCAAACAAAGATTTCAGATCTGACGGTGGACGAATTCCGGGCGCTGATGCGCGATATTGTCCGCCAGGCGTTCAGCGAAATGCTCAACGAGGACCCTGACGAGGGGTTGTCTGTGCGGGAGGATGTGGAGGAGGCGTTGCGCCGTTCGGTCAAAGCGATCAGGGAAGGCGGGCAGACCTACAGCGCCGAGGAGGCTGCAAAACGATTGGGGGTCGAGTGGTAATGTACAAAGTCGAATTTGCGCCCACCGCACTCGACCAACTCGAAAAGTTCGACAGAACCATTTCCCAGCAGATATTCAAGAAATTGCACTGGCTGGCGGAACATTTCGACGAGTCTGCGCCTGTACCGCTAACCGGAAACTTGAAAAGTATCTACAAGCTTCGAGTGGGGGATTATCGTGTTCTGTATACTTTTGACAGGAAAGCCACAACGATTATTGTCCATTTTGTACAACATCGGAGTGAAGTGTATAAGGCGAAATAAACTATGGGATCATCAGTCGGCTGTCGGGGGGATCTATTGTTTCCTTCCTTCCATTCGATTACGTTTTACATGTCAAGTGTCACTTCCAGGCGGGGGGCGAAAATTGTATAATACTCGTGCAATTCTTCACAGAAACCTATCCGAAGGAGTAATCGTATGACCGCTCAGTTGATCGATGGAACTGCCATTGCCCAGCAAGTCCGGGATGAAGTAAAAGAGAAAGTCGCGGCGCGCCTGGCGGCCGGCAAATCCCAGCCGGGGCTGGCGACGGTGCTGGTGGGAGACCGCATCGACTCTGCCACCTACGTCAGCATGAAGCAGAAAGCCTGCGCCGAACTGGGGATGACCTCGTATCACCACCCGGTGCCGGCGGATATCAGCCAGGAAGACCTGGAGAAACTCATCAAGGAATTGAACGCCGACCCCAAAGTACACGGCATCCTGGTGCAATTGCCGCTGCCCTCACACCTGGACGAGGAGCGCGTGCTGCAACTCATCAGCATCGAAAAGGACGTGGACGGCTTCTCGCCGATCAACCTCGGACGCCTGGCGCAGAAGGGACGCGAACCGCTGTTCGTCCCGTGCACGCCCTACGGCTGCATTTACCTGTTGAAGCACGCCGGGGTGACCATCAAGGGCGCCAACGCGGTGGTGCTGGGACGCTCGAACATCGTAGGCATGCCGGCTGCCTTGCTGCTCGTCAAGGAAGACGCCACCGTGACCGTGGTCCACTCGCGCACGAAGGATATCCCCGCAGTGTTGCGCCAGGCGGACATCGTCATCGCGGCCATCGGACGCGCGGAAATGGTGCGCGGCGACTGGCTCAAGCCCGGCGCGGCGGTCATCGACGTGGGCATCAACGGCATCCCCCTGCTCAACCCGGACGGCAGCCCGGTCATCAGCGAGAAGACCGGCAAGCCGCGCCAGAAACTGGTCGGCGACGTGAACTTCGAGGAGGCCAAGGAAGTGGCCGGCTTCATCACCCCCGTCCCCGGCGGCGTTGGCCCGATGACCATTGCCATGCTGATGGCCAACACCCTGCGCGCGGCCGAGATCCAGGATAAATAGAGACCGTACGGGCTTTCTGAGAATCGCCATGATTGTTGCGCCAGCAGTTGCACTGCTGGCGGCGGCAGTACTCTGGGCAAACACCAGGGCAGGCAACTGCCGCCAGAACTGGTGAAACAGCAAAAAGTCCCGCCTCAGGCGGGGCTTTTTTGTTCAGGCCTGGCGCTTACGGGCGGCCAGTGCCGCCAGGTCGCCCGCAATGGCGCGGATCACCTCGTCCGGCACGCCGTCCTGCGCTTTGGACTGCGGGCGCAGGTCGATGCTGTCGTTGACGTAGTCCACCGCCGCGAAGCGGCCGTCCTCGGCCAGCGCCAGTTCGGTGGAGAACCAGTCCAGGCGGCAGAGGGCGGCTATTTTAGCGGTCAGCAGGCGCAGGGGCGTCAGGGCGAAGCGGTTCTCCTCGTCCGCCGTCAGCGGCTGGTAGATGTGCGTCCCCGGCTGCCACCAGCAGGGATGGATGTTCCCGTCCACGTAGAACACCCGGAACCAGGCCGGGCGCCCGTCCAGGTCGCGCGGCCAGATGTGCGCCTGCACCAGGTATTTCTGGTCGGCGTACTCGACCCGGGCGCGCAGGATCTGCTCGAGTGAGGTGGCTTGGGTGGTCACCCCTTCGCCGCCGCCGCCCACCGCCGGTTTGATGACGAACGGCGAGCCCAGCGGGCTGAGATCGAGCGCTGGTAAGAGCGGCTGCTCCACAAAGGGCGCCAGGATGATGGTGTAGGGCGCTTCGACTCCGCCGTTGATCAGTTCCAGGTGCATGGTGGCCTTGTCTTCGGACCAGGAGGAGAGTTCGCGCGGGTTGACGCGATAGGCGGCTTGCCTTTTTGCCATTTCCAGCACCGGCAGGAACCCGGCGTGGTACTGCGCCCGGTCGAGCAGGACCGAGAAGCCTGCCCGCCCTTCCAGAAGGTCTGCGGTGGCCTGGACGAGTGTGTCCGGCGTCACCTGCCACAGCGAGACGCCCCGCGCGGCGCAGGCAGCCTCCACGGCGTCGGCAAAATCGGCGTCGTGTTCCCAGTACCACAGCAGGCAGAGGTCGTAGTGTGTCATCGCAGTTCGAGACGATTGTACTGCCTCATCACGTTCTGCAACAGGTCATGCGGCAGGGCCGGGACGGCGGCGAAAATGGGCTCCAGCGCCTTGCAATGACAGCGGAAATGATCGCGGAGCATGTCTAATATGATGACGATGATTTCAGGAATCACGTACACGGTTTTTAAAATCATGCTCATGATTTAAAAAATCACGTACATGATTTTCAAAATCACGAGCGTGATTTAAGAAAATCACCTGCATGATTTGGAAAATCACGCAGGTGATGACAGATACTATGCCGCAACCGGTTCTTGTCCAGGCGGGGCGGGGGCAAAGCGTTTTTGCTTGCCAAGCCGGGCGTGCAGGGCGTAATACCCCAGCGCGGCCACGGCGCACAGCATCCCGGCCAGGTACCACAGAAGGTTCGGGTTCAAGTTGTCGAGGATCATGCCCGCCGCCGCCGGGCCGAAGATGGCAGGGATGGCCCAACTGGTGCCGAAGACCGCCATGTAGCGCCCGCGCATCTCCGCCGGGGCGAAGTTGGCGGCCAGCGCCTGGCTGGTGGGGACGACGATCATCTCGCCGATGGTAACGATGACGATGTTGAGCGCAAACAACCAGAAAGCGGCCACGAAGCCGAACAAGCCGAATCCCAGCATGTAGAACAGGCTGCCGAAGGCCATCATCAGGAAGGGTGGACGGTGTCTGATGCGCCGCGTGACCCAGAACTGGAACAGGATGACGGTAATGGCGCTGGTAGACATCAGGAAGCCATATTCCTGCGGCGAGATGCCGTGGTTGTCGCGCAGGTACACGGACAGGGTGCTGTACATTTGCTGGTAGGCCAGCAGCATCAGGATGCTTGCCAGGATGAAGGCCATATAGGCGAAATCGCGTAGCACGGCCCCATAGCCTGCAAAGGTTTGCAGCACGCTTTGCGCCTCGGTTTCGGCGTGCGCCTCGGGTTTGGTCTCGGCGATCATCAGGTAGAACAGGACGGCAACGATGCACGAGATGACCGCGTCGATGATGAACAGGTACAGGAACGAGCGGGTGGCAATGAAGCCGCCGATGGTGGGACCGATGATCCAGGACATGTTGGCGACCACGCGCAGGATGCCAAAGCCCTCGGCGCGTTGTTCCTCCGGCAGGATGTCGGCGATCATGGCCTGGTGGGCCGGCCCGGCAATGTCAGACAGCAGGCCGGTGATGACAGCCAGCGGGAAGAGCATGTTGAACTCTTCCACCAGGCCGAAGGCCAGGGTCGTCACGGCGCTGAACACCAGCCCGAACAGGATCAGGCTGCGGCGGCCAAATTTGTCGGTCAGGGCGCCGCCGATCATGCTGCCGACCATGCCGAAGATGGAGAAGAAGCCCAGGATGATGCCCGCCTGGGTCATGCCGACCTCGAACTTCTGCGTGATGTAAAGCGAGAAGAACGGGAAGAGCATGGTCCCGCCGATGCGGTCGATGAACATGACGCCGACCACCAGCCAGAAGCGGGAGGGGAATTCGCGGTAGATTTGTTGGAAACGGTTGAACATGGGTTCCTTTCGGTGATGGAAGCCCAATGATAGCACACTTGTTCGAATCTTTGAATGGTTGGATTGCCGAAATTGCAGGGCCTTCTTAAGTCCGAAGCGCCTCGTTTTGGGGACACGGATAACACGGAAAGCGCGGAAATCCGTCCGTTTTTTACGGAAAAAATCCGTTCGATCCGTGCTATCCGTGTCCGAAAACCTTTCCCCACGACTATAAGAAAACCCTGGTCAAAATTGCTCGCTACGGAGTTGGGTGCGGCGGCCAGGGAGTGATGTCGGTTGGCCCGGCAAAGCCGTGTTTCTCCTGCACGAAGATGCGTCCGTGCGACTCTTCGGCGCAGCCGCGTTCGTCCAGGAAGGAAACTTCCAGGTCGTTGGTCGCCAGCGGCTCGAAGACGATGCGCCCCGCCTCGCAGCGCCACACTTCGATGATGTAGTGGTTCATGCGCTCGTCTTCCTCGTCGCCCGCGCGCAGGGGAATGTCCAGCCAGGAGACCGTGACCGTGTCCCCGCTCCGCGTGGCGTTCAGGACGGTGGTGGGCGGGTAGTAAGGTGAGACCGGCAGTTTGGCCTTCCCCGGGTAGAGCGGTTCCAGGCTCATCAGGTCGCCCTTCACGTTCATGAACTCGGCTTTCACCCAGCAGGGATTGCTGCCGCCGATGGCCTGCACGTAGATCCATTTGGCGTCGTCCAGGCGGCCAATCACCTCCAGGTTGTTGCCTTTGACGACGCCGTACTTGTACAGGTAGGGCCAGCCGGGGCCGTAGCGGCAGGCCAGTTGGTCGGCGGTCACTTCGCCGCGCAGGACGGCGTAGGTGGGGAGGATGGTTGGCGTGGCTGTCGGCGCGGGGGTGTCGGTCGGCAGGGGCGCGGCGGTCTCGGTCGGCGGCGAGGGGGGAACGGTGACGGCTGGGGCCAGGCTGGGCGTTGGGGGAACGGGGGCAGGCCCAGGCGTGGAAAGAGGCGCGCAGGCCAGGATGAGGGCCAGCGCAGCCAGCAGGATGATTTTCGTGTCCATAGGGTAATTATACAGTCGTTTCCTGTATCCCCAGGGCAGATGCGACGCCCTGCATCACCAGGCTGCCGCCGAACAGGATCATGACGTTCTTGACGTCCCCGCTCAGGATGGAAAGGTGGATGCCCCACATGGCGCTGCCCGCGCCCACCAGCACCAGCGTCAGCCCGGCCGCCAGCATCACCCCCGGACGAAGGGGCTGCGCGCCGTCTCGCAAGGTGAGCGCACCGACGAGGATGACCAGCGCCCCCGCCGCTACGCGCACCGCCAGCCAAGCAAGCGCCTCCCAGCGCAGGTTGCTGGCCGAGAAGCACGAGAGCAGCACCAGCCCTGCAAAGAGCGTATTGACCAATGCCAGGAAGATGGAAATGACTTTCATGCTGCGCCTCCTGTGTAGGTTGCTTCCAGGATACAAAGGCGGCGCTGTCAAGTCCTATTGAGAGTCTATCAGGAGCAATCTTAATCGGTCCGGTTGTGCGAATTGAGCATTGCCAGGGCGAAGGCGCCCAGCAGGCCGGCGTTGTCACCCAGGGCGGCCGGGGTGATGATCAGGCCTTCGAGGTAGCGCGGGTTGAAGACGTGTCTTCGCAGGCTGGCCTCGAAGGGTTCGAACAGCAGCGGCCCGCTGAGGGAAACGCCCCCGCCCAGGATGACGATGGAAGGGTCGAAGGCGTGCAGGAAGCCGGCCACGCCGATGCCCAGGTATTCGCCTGCACGCGCATAAGCGGACCTGGCCAGTCCGTCGCCGCGCCTGGCTGCTTCGGCAATGACCCGCGCGTTCAGTTCCGGCGCGTCGCGCAGTTCGGAGTCCGCGCCTGCCGCCAGTTGTTCGCGCACGTAGCGTTCGATGGCCGGGCCGGAGGCCAGCGCTTCGAGGTGGCCGGGAAAGCCGCACGAGCAGGGCGGTCCGCCGGCCAGCACGGTGACATGCCCGAGTTCGGCGGCCAGGCCGTGATGGCCGTGCAGGAGGCGGTCGTTGATGATCACACCGCCGCCAATGCCGGTGCTGATGGTCAGGTACAGCAGGTGGTGATGTCCGCGCCCGGCGCCGAATTTCCATTCTCCCAGGGCGGCCAGGTTGGCGTCGTTGTCCAGCCAGGCCGGGACGCCGAAGCGCTGGGCGAGTTTTTCGGTGACGGGGAAATCGCGCCATTCCGGGATGTTGGGGGTTGCCAGCACGACCCCGGTATGCGGATCCAGCGGACCGGGGGAGGCCATCCCGATGGCAGTCACCGGCTGGTCTGTAGGCCAGGCTGCTTCGATGGTCTTGACCAGGCGGTCGAAGGTGCCAGGTTCCCTGGCGTGGCTGCGCGCCCGTTGGTGGGTGAGTGGAACCGGGTTGTCCTGTTCGTAAGCGGCTGCGCGGATGTGCGTCCCGCCAATGTCTACGGCGACAAAGATGCTCATAGGGACAATTATACTGCTCTCCAGCAATGCGGCAACGGATTGGGTAAAAAGAGAGGAATTGAGAGAAATTCGCGTTAAAATATCTTGATATAATGCCACGTTTGGCTTTCAAGCACAACGCCAGCCTAAGCCTGGTGTTGTTTTTTGCGAATTTTTCTGATTCTGGCGGAATTTGTGGTTTCGTCACAAACCATCCACGAATAGGGTCACGAATGCCCGAATTCAGGCCGTTTCATTCGTGTATTCGTGAAAACTTGCCCTGAGTCTGTCGAAGGGTTCGTGGACGGTTTTGACAAAATATAGCCCAACCACAAAATCCAGGAGAATCAGGAATTTTTTGGAGTTCATCAATGAAGAAAGAACAATACCTCGATATGTATTCCCAGATGGTGCTGATCCGCCGCGTGGAGGAACGCGGGGCGGAACTGTACCAGGCTGGGAAAATCGGTGGCTTCATGCACCTGTACATCGGCCAGGAGGCTGTCTCGACCGGGCTGATCGCGGCCCGCGAGCCGCGCGACCGCGTCATTACCGCGTACCGCGACCATGGTGTGGCGCTGAACTGCGGCATTTCGGCCAATGAAGTCATGGCGGAATTGCTCGGCAAAGCCACCGGTACCTCGAAGGGCAAGGGCGGCTCGATGCACATGGCCGACACCAGCAAGAATATGTGGGGTGGACACGCCATTGTCGGTGGGCATCTTCCTATCGCTTCCGGGCTGGCGCTGGGCGACCAGTATGCCGGGAACGACAACGTCACCATCTGCATGTTTGGCGACGGCGCGACCAATATCGGTTACTTTCACGAAGCCCTGAACCTGGCCAAGACCTGGAACCTGCGCGTGTTGTGGGTCTGCGAAAACAACCAGTACGGCATGGGAACGGCGGTCGAACGTGCGTCTGCGGTTTCGGAAATTCGCCAAAAAGCCGAAGGCTACGGCATGAAGAATTCCCGCGTGGAAGGCATGGATGTCATGGCGGTCTATGAGGCGGCCCGGAAGGCTATTGAATATGTCCGCACCGAGAGCAAGCCCTATTTGCTGGAAGTGGTCACCTATCGCTTCCGCGGCCATTCGATGGGCGACCCGGAGCGCTATCGTACCCAGGAAGAGGTCAAAAAGTGGCAGGAAGACGACCCGATTGGCATCTTCCGCGCTCATTTGCTGAAGAAAAAAGTAGCCACCGAAGCCGAACTGGATGCCCTGGATGACAAAGCCCAGGCCGAAACTGACAAAGCGGTCGAATTTGCCGAAGCCAGCCCCGAACCGGGCATGGAAGAGTTGTTCAAGGATATTTACGCTGAATAAAACCAGTGATCAGTCATCAGTGTTCGGTAATCAGTGCGTTTTGACGGACTGGCTACCGATAACTGATGACTGACAACTGAATACTGGAGAAACTATGGCTAGAATTACCATGCGCGAGGCAATCTCGCAAGCCCTGATGGAAGAAATGGATCGCGACCCCGCCGTCTTTATCCTGGGCGAAGAGGTCGGCGTGTGGGGCGGCACGTACGCCGTCACCAAAGGTTTTTACGATAAATATGGCCCACAGCGCGTCAAAGACACGCCCATCGCCGAAAACGCCATCATCGGCGCGGCAATTGGCGCGGCGATGGTTGGTCAGCGCCCGGTGGCCGAACTGATGACAATTAACTTCGCCTTTTCGGCGATGGATTACATCGTCAACCAGGCCCCCAAACTGCACTACATGTTCGGCGGGCAGTTCCGCGTGCCGCTGGTGATGCGCGCGGTGGGCGGCGGCGGACGCCAGTTGGGTGCAACCCACTCCCAGACCCCGGATGCCGTTTTCGCGCACTTTCCCGGCCTGGTGGTGGTCAGCCCCGGCACTCCCGCCGACGCCAAGGGACTGCTGAAGAGCGCCATCCGCTCGAACGACCCGGTGCTGTTCCTCGAACACGCCACCATGTACCAAGTGCGCGGCGAAGTGCCCGAAGAAGAGTACCTTGTTCCGCTCGGCAAATCCACCGTGCAGCGCCCCGGCAAGGACGTGACCATCGTGACCTACTGCAAAGGCCTGGAACTTTCCATGAAAGCCGCCGACGAACTTGTTAAAGATGGCGTCGAGGCTGAAATCGTCGACCTGCGCACCCTGCGTCCGCTCGACATGGAGCCGGTGCTTGAGTCGTTCAAAAAGACCAACCGCGCGGTGGTGGTCGAAGAAGGCTGGAAGTCGTACGGCGTGGGCGCGGAGGTCGCCAGCCGCATCTACGAAGAAGCCTTCGATTACGTGGACGCCCCCATCCTGCGCGTGGCGCAAAAAGAAGTGCCGCTGCCCTACAACCGCACGCTCGAACAGGCCGCCCTCCCGCAAGTGCCAGACATCATCGCGGCGGCAAAGGAGGTGATGAAATAATGGCCGAAACCATCACCATGCCCAAACTCGGCTTCGACATGGCCGAGGGTACCCTCGTCCGCTGGGTGAAGAATGTAGGCGAGACCATTCACAAAGGCGATGTGCTGGCCGAGATCGAAACCGATAAGGCCACCGTAGAAGTCGAATCGCATTTTAGCGGCGTCGTCTTGCAGCACCTGGTCGATGCCGGAACCAGCGTCCCGGTCAATGACCCGATTGCGGTGGTGGGTGAGGCGGGGGAACAGTTATCAGTGAGCAGTAATCAGTCTCCAGTGGTGGAGACTGGTAAAACCATTTCGAAAGCGGAAGTTCCGTTGGAACCATCCTCCCCGCAGCCTGCTCAATCAAAAATCGAAAATCAACAATCTGAAATCGTTAAGGCTTCCCCGCTCGCCCGAAAAATTGCCCGTGACCAAGGCGTTAACCTTGGCTCCATCGTCGGCACCGGCCCCGGTGGGCGGATTGTGCGGCGGGATATTGAGGCCGTGCTCAGTAAACGGCCTTCAGTAACCGGTGAACAGCCTGTCGCCCAGACGACTTACCAATTACCAATTACCACCACCGAAGACAATGTTGTGCCAACCACCAAGTTGCGCCAGGCAATTGGTAGAAGGCTGGTCGAGTCGAAAACCACCATCCCGCACTTCTACGTGACGCACGAATATGGGATGGAAGCGCTGCTCGACCTGCGCAAGCAACTGAACGGCTACCTGCCCGAGGGTGAAAAACTCTCGGTCAACGATTTCATCGTCAAAGCGGTGGGGCTGGCCCTGCGCGAATTCCCCAACCTGAATGCGACCATCGAAGGGAACGAAGTGACCCAGTTTGGCAACATCAACGTCGGTGTGGCAGTGACCGTCCCTGGTGGGTTGATGACCGTAGTCGTCAAAGACGCAGACCAAAAGTCCCTGCGGCAGATTTCGGGAGAGATCAAAACCATGGCCGCCCGCGCCCGCGAAGGCAAGGTCAAACCCGAAGATGTGGACGGCTCGACCTTCTCCACCTCCAACCTGGGCATGTACGATGTGGACGAATTCATCGCTATCATCAACCCGCCCGAAGCCGCGATTTTGGCGATCAGTTCGGCGCGCGAAGTGCCGGTCGTCTCCGGTGGACAGGTTATCCCCGGCTGGCGCATGAAAGCGACGATTTCGGTCGACCACCGCATCAGCGACGGCGCCGAAGCAGCGCAGTTCATGCAGGCGCTGGCGAAGTATCTCGAAGAGCCGGTCAGGATGTTGGTATAAGAAGTGCAGACTTCGAAAATCTTGGAAACTTCCAAAGTCCGTTTTTCATATCCATCTGCAGGAGTGCTATAATACTCTCAAGCACCAAGGAGAAATTCAAATGACCCTTACACTGCATTCAATTAAACTTCCTATCCAGGATTGGGATAGGATTTTGCAACTTGGCGCGGATAGCCGTATGCGTGAATTACAGGATGAACTTAACCGCGCCGAACAAGCCATTGTTAAATTTGAAAAGCGTTTTGGCATGTCATTTGCGAATCTCGAAAAAACAGGTTTATCCGCGAACGCCAACTTTGAAACGCATGATGCGTACATCGAGTGGCAAAGCTGGGAACTCCGCCGCGCCGATTTACTAAAACGTTTAACCACTATGCACACTATGGAAACACAACATGGCGGTTAATGCGCTGGGACGCATAGCGATCCTGCGCAACCTGGCAAGTGAAATCATAATCGAGATTGAAGTACTTGCGGCATCGAACCCAAACTTAATTCGCTTGCGCGCCGAGTTCATCAACAGCGACAGGTTGTACATCAGTGAAGCGTGGGATGATGAATCTCTTATCCGGTATGCCTATTATTGGTTAAAGCAAAATGATGAACTTCGTATGGGTTGGGATAACGCTCCACATCATCCCAAAATCTCTACTCACCCGCATCATACGCATATTGCAACACAGGAGAATATCCAGGCTTCGGAGGAAACAAGTCTGGAAGACGTATTGCGATTTATCAAAAGAAAGCTGGCAGCAGAAAGAAAAGCAATGGAATAGATGGGCAGGCTTCTATGTTGACTAGTTGCTGGTGGGATTTTTGGAGAAGCCGGTGAGAATGTTGGTGTAAAATCTTGCAGGTCGCGTTTGAAACGTGACCTGCTTTTTTTATGCTAAACTCCTGATATGTCCATTCATCTACTCAATTGCTTCACCTGTAACGCCCGCTGGCCCAGTAAATTGAAAACCGGGATGGCCTGCTCCCTGGTCGAGACGAACCAGGGTTTGGCGCTGGTAGATACTGGTCTTGGCCTGGGGGATTACGCCCGTCCAACCTGGATGACGCGACTCTTCCGCGTCATCACCTCCATGCCGTTCGACCCGCAGGAGGCGGCCGTCAACCGGATCAGGCAGTTGGGATACCGCCCCGAAGACGTGAGTCACATCCTGCTGACCCACATGCACTTCGACCACATCAGCGGGCTGCCCGATTTCCCCCACGCCCAGGTGCATGTGCATCGCCGCGAGTTCGAGGCCTTCGCCAGTGGGAAGATCCGCCAGTGGACTGAATTCGCTTATATCTCTCGCTATATTGCCCACCATCCTGACTTTGTCCTTTACGATAAAGTTGACGCGCACTGGTACGACTTCGACGCCATCCGCCTGCCGTTCGAACCGGAAATGCACTTCATCCCGCTGTACGGTCATTCGCGCGGGCATTGCGGCGTGGCGATCAAAACCTCCAGCGGCTGGTTCTTCCAGGCCGGGGATGCGGGCGCGGTCTATAACGATGAAGCCCCTGCCTGGCTGATCCGGCTTGTGCTGGGGCCCCACGATCTGCGCTTGCGGGCTTTTATGCGGGCGCACCCCGAAGTCCTGGTTGCCAACAGCCACATATTCCCCGAATTCTTCGAGCAGCGCCCGGTCGTTCTTTGAAGTCCCATCCCGTTTCAAGGTACAATTGCGCGGGGTTGTGCTTTCCCCAAAATGAAGCAATCGTCCTGAAGGCGGTAATCCTTTGGGATGTTCCAACAAAGTCCAGGAGCAATGACATGCCGCAAGCAACCTATCACTTCCCGCGCGGATTCCTGTGGGGCACGGCCACCGCCGCGCACCAGGTAGAAGGCAACAATACCAACAACCAGTGGTGGAAGTGGGAGCAGGAAGGCCACACTAACGGCAGTTCTGGGCTGGCCTGTGACTGGTGGAACGGGCGCTGGCGCGAGGACTTCGACCGCGCCGCCGAGGGCGGGCAGAACGCCCACCGCCTGTCCCTGGAATGGAGCCGCATCCAGCCCGCGCCCGACCGCTGGGACGAAGACGCGCTCGACCGCTACCGCACGATGCTGCGCGGACTGAAAGAGCGCGGCCTGACGCCGATGGTCACCCTGCACCATTTCACCGATCCGTTGTGGGTGGCGGAGCAGGGCGCGTGGGAAACGGAAGCAACCGTCCCGTTGTTCGAACGCTTCGTCCGCAAAACGGTAGAGGCGTTGAAAGAATATTGCACGCTGTGGTGTACCATCAACGAACCGACCGGCTATGCCCTGAACGGCTACGTAGCGGGCGGGGTGGGCGCCTTCCCTCCCGGCAAGAATGACCTGAAACTGGCAATGCAAGTGCAAGCCAACCTGATCCGCGCGCACGCTGCCGCTTATCGCGCCATTCACCAGGTGCAACCCGAAGCGCGCGCCGGTTTTGCCCATCACTATCGTTCCATTGCGCCCCATCATCCCTGGTCGCCGCTCGACCGCTGGGTGGCGGGCAACTTCTTCTCCGGCATCAACGCGGGCTTCCCCTCCGCGCTGGCGACGGGCGTCATGCGTTCGCCGCTGGGGTCGGTGCGCATCCCGGAAGCCAAAGGGACGCAGGATTATTTCGGCTTCAACTACTACACGCGCGAATACGTTACCTTCGACCTGCGCCGCCCCGGCACCTTGTTTGGGCGCAATTTCTATCGCAAGGACGCCGAACTGACCGACAACGGCTTCCTCGCCAACGAGCCGGATGGCATGTTCGAGGGACTCAAATGGGTCGTCCGTTTGTTCCCGAATTTGCCCATCATCGTCAGCGAGAACGGCGTCGAGTGCGCCGACGACCACATTCGCCCGCGTTACATTGCACAGCACATCCACCAGATGTGGCGCGCGGCCAATCTCAACTGGCCGGTCAAGGGCTACTTCCACTGGTCGCTGGTGGACAACTTCGAATGGGACCAGGGCTGGAAACTGCGCTTCGGTCTGTGGGCGCTGGATGTGGAGACCCAGAAACGGGCAAAGCGTCCCTCCGCCGACCTGTATGCCGAGATCTGCAAAGAGAACGGCCTGTCATCGGACATGGTCGCCAAATACTGTCCCGAGGTGATGGACACCCTCTTCCCCGTCTAGACCGCTTGCGCATTACGCATCACGCCCCCTTCAGCCTGCCTCCGTTGCCCCGGCTCGACCATGTCCCTGGCCGTTTTCTCCTCCCCTCGCATCGTTTGCCGCCCGGCCCTGCCCTGTGACACGGCGGACGTAAAGGAATTCTGCAAATTCATCTGGGACGGTCACGATTACGTCCAATACGTTTGGGACGACTGGCTGGCCGACCCTCGCGGTATCCTGGCAGTGACGGAGTATGGCGGACGCGCGGTGGGCTGCGCCAAAGTGTCCCGTTCCGCGCCGGGGCAGTGGTGGTTGCATGGTTTCCGCGTTGACCCGCGTTACCAGGGCCTGAAAATCGGCTCGCACATTCATGAATACATAGATGCCTGGTGGCTGGCGCACGGCGATGGCGTTGCCCGCCTGATGACCAGTTCCCAGCGCCTCAAAGTGCATCACCTGTGCGGAAAATTGGGCTACGCCAAAGTCATGGAAGTAAGGGGGCTGACTGCCGGCCCGTTGGAAGAGGCGACCGATGCCTTCCAGCCGTTGGCCGAAGCCGGCCTCCCCGCCGCGTTGGAATTCACCCTTGCCTCCCCTCTCCTTGCCGCCGCCAGTGGCCTGATGGACCTGGGCTGGGAAGTCATCCAGCCCACGCCCGATATTCTTGCCGATACCATCCGGGCGGGGCTGGCTTTCTGGTGGCGCAAACGGGAAGGTCTCTTGCTCGCCTGGGATGACGACGAGGCAGAGGACAAAGTGTTTGGCATTGCCTTGCCTGCCTGCTCACTGGCTTCCCTGCCGGACCTGCTGCGCGACGCCCGCCGCCTGGGCGCCCGCCTGGGACGCAGCAGCCTGTTCTGGATCGCGCCTGTGCAAGATGAGGTACTCTCCGCCGCTGAAACGGCCGGCTTTACCAAAGACTGGGAACACGATGGCTTTGTATATGGAAAATGGCATTCGGTAGGATGTGGAACAGAGTTGGTAAAAAGGGACTTGTGTAAAAAATTCCCATAAATATGGTAAAATATAAATACAGGTGAATGATGAAAACGACCATCGAGATCCCCGAGTCCCTTTTTCGGCAGGCAAAAGCCAAAGCCGCTATGGACGGTCTCACATTGCGCGATCTGTTCGTGCGCGGGTTGCAATTGGCGTTACAAACACCCACTGAGGCGCCTGCCAAACAACGCGCAACCTTCCCCCTTATTCGCGCTGCCAAGAATGCCCCTCGATTGACTGACGAACAAATCTATGCTGCCTTGAACACAGATGAGGGGCTTGTTTGATGGCCTCACTCTGTGACGTCAACTGTTTGCTTGCCTTTTGTTACGATCGGCATGTTCACCATCCTGTGGCGTTGACCTGGCTTGAACAACAAGACACTTCATCCGTTGTGATTTGTCGCAATACACAACTTGGCCTGCTGCGATTAATGACGAATGCAACCGTCATGGCTGGGGACGTATGCAATTTGAAACGCGCATGGGAAATCTATGACGCCCTGATGAGAGATGAACGGCTCGACTTTTATGGAGAACCTCTCGGTTTGGAACAACCTTTTCGCCGGTATACTGTAAGCGGCCGGGTCTCTCCAAAATTGTGGCAAGATGCTTATCTGGCGGCCTTTGCCCGCGCTGCGAAATTGCAGTTGGTTACATTTGATGGGGGTTTTCTACAATTCGAAGGATTGCGTTTGACACTCCTGAGGTAGGATTACTCCACCTTCCTCCGGCACTCCCCACACGGACACAAAGCCCGCAGGTAGTGCCAGTTATAGATGCCGTAGTCGTGCCCATCCTCCCAGACGATGCTCAAGGCATACGAGCCAACGGCCACCACGTTGCTGATGCGCGTGGCGGGCGACTCGTCCAGTGAGACGCCAAAGACATTCGGGTCTGGTTCGCTGCCCATGTTCTCGTGCCCGCCGCGGCAGGAAGCGCACGGGCAGGCTGCGCGCAGCAGGGCAAAGGGATACACGCTGACATGCCCGTCGTTCCAGGTGACGGTGAACTCGCGGGTCTGTTTGTTGGCTGTGATGCCGGTCGGTTTTTCGTGCATGGTTTTTCTCCGTCGAAGACTTGAAGGCTCCAATTTTGCGCCGAAGTCGGAGACTTCGGACTCCTTCTCTAGGGGGATGGGATGGGTGAAAGGAAGTCCGCCGCCGCCCAGCCGACGCGGGTTTCATCGTAAGGAGCCGCCAGGTACCACCAGGTGTAGCCATCGGCGTCTTGCGGGCCGTCGCGCACTTCGAACACTTCCTCGTCATAACCCAGGAGGATCGGATCACCCGTCAGGCCGGGCGAGGCGCGCAGGTGCAGGCCCTCGCCGTCGGTGCCGATGATCTGGACGTAGCCGCCGATGCCGATCACATCGGGGACCAGGGTGGGGGTGCCGACCAGCAACGGGTCGAGGGTGGCTACAGGGGTGACGCCCAGAGTGGAGGTTGGGGCGGGGATCACGGTCAGGTCGGCGGGAACAAACCCCAGGTCCCGGTTGGAGGCGGGATGGGTCCAGCCGATGAGGGCCAGGGTTGCGATCAGTAGAAGTCCGGCAATGGCGACGGCGCCAATGACCACTCGGAGGGTGAAAAGGGATTGCCAATCGGTTCGGTTCATGCTGGTTGACATAAAAGGTTGAGCGCTTGGGGCGGCACCAGGACGTGGAGCGCCTGCCTGCGGACGGTGATGATGGCCTGGGTGGAGGCTTGCTTTGGTTCGCCGTCCATGTGGATAAAGAAGGGTGCGTCGGCTTGCACGCGCAGGGTTTGGAAAGTGATGCGCTGAACGTCGTTGGATTTAACGTGTGAACCACGCCAGAGTTCGTAGGCGTGGCGGAAAGCGTCGACCAGGCTGTCGCCGCCAAACAGCCACAGGTCGAGCAGGCCGTCGTCCAGGTAGGCGTCGGGCGAGAGGTTGGCGTGCCCGCCCATGTAGCGGCGGATGTTGTTGGCAACGGCCAGGATATACTGGCCTTCCACTTCCTTGCCGTCGGCCCACAAGCGCAGGCGGATGCCGCGCCACTGGCTGGCTTTCCAGATGGTGGAGGCGGCGTACTCCGGCACGGCAAAGAACTTTTCCAGGCGGGCGCGCGGTTCGATGGCGTGGATGGCCATAGCGTCCAGCCCCATGCCGGCCCACATCATGAAGGGATACTCGTTGCACTGCCCCATGTCCACGCGATGGACAGGAGCACGCGCCAGCAGGCGGGCGTTCTCCCGCAGGCGCCGATCATGCAGCCAGGTAAAGGACGCCAGTCCCAGTTCCTGCGCCCAGACATTAGATGTGCCTGCCGGCAGGACGCCCAGCGCGGTTGTGGAGCCAAGCAGGCCGCTGGCGACCTGGCCGACCGTGCCATCGCCGCCGACGGCAAAGGCCGCCTCATAGCCCTGACCGGCGGCCTGCCTGCCCAGTTGGATGGCGTGCTCACCGCTGCGGGTGGCTGCCAGATCCACCTGCCACCCGGCGCGGACGAGTTCCCTTTCGACGGACTTCATGAAGGGTTTGACGGGGAAGCGTCCCGCCGCAGGGTTATAAATGACCATTGCTCTACGCATGATGGGCGGAATTATACCTTGCGCCGGGTAAATGATAGAGGCCTGTTGGGAGCGTTAGGGCTTTTCAAAGTTCTACTCTTTTGGCGTTCCTTTTGGCTGTTCAGGCTCTCGGCAGCAAAAAATTGTACCGCCGACCTGTGGTCGGCATTGCCGGGCAAAGCCCGGCGGTACGAAAAGTGGCCTTACATTAAATCTTTGAAAAGCCCTATGGGAGCGTCCCGAAGGTTTTAGAAAACCTTCGGGACGTTCTGCCTCCCAATGATATAATCACCCCATGCAAGAAGGCGCACGTCTCAACAACCGTTACCAACTGCTCCAGCGCGTCGGTTCCGGCGGCATGGCGGAGGTCTTCCGCGCGCGCGACTTGATGCTGGAGCGCTACGTTGCCATCAAAATCCTGCGCCCGGATTACACGAACAATCAAGCCTTCCAGGAGCGCTTCCGCCAGGAGGCGCGCGCGGCGGCCAACCTGTCGCACCCCAACATTGTCACCGTGCATGATTTCGGGCTGGACCACGGACAGTTGTTCATCGTCATGGAACACGTCCCTGGCTCCGATCTCAAGACCCTGCTGCGCCAACGCGGGCGTTTCTCGGTCGAAGAAGCCATCCCGCTGACCGTACAGGCCTGCGCCGGCATTGGTTACGCCCACCGCGCCGGTCTGGTGCATTGCGACGTCAAGCCGCACAATATGCTGGTCACGCCCGACAAGCGCCTGAAAGTGACCGATTTCGGCATCGCCCGCGCCCTGGCCACCATCCACCCGGACGAGCATAGCGACGTGGTCTGGGGATCGCCGCAATATTTTTCCCCCGAGCAGGCGGCCGGCGAACCGCCCTCCCCGGCCTCGGACGTCTATTCGCTGGGGATCGTCCTGTACGAAGCCTTGACCGGTTCCCTGCCCTTCAACGGCCTCACGCCCGAAGAACTGGCGCGCATGCACCTGGAAGCGCGCCCGCATCCCATCTCCGAGTACCTGCCCGACATCCCGCAGCCGCTCGAACAGATCGTAGAAAAAGTATTGTCCAAAGAGCCGTCTGCGCG
This sequence comes from Chloroflexota bacterium, assembly GCA_049323115.1. Classification (GTDB taxonomy): domain Bacteria; phylum Chloroflexota; class Anaerolineae; order Anaerolineales; family Villigracilaceae; genus JAABUE01. The sequence goes on along the minus strand of JBMOMP010000008.1, from coordinate 65,224 downwards.
CTACCGGACAGCCGACCAGTTGGGACGGGTGCTGATGCGCTTTGGGACGCAGACCCAGCCGGAGCCGCCCGCCTCGCTCACCCTGACGCCCGAAGTTGCCACCGTCTACCAGCCGGAAGCCGCGCCTCTTTATCCCGACCCTGGGCCTGTTGCCGCGCCAATTGCCATTGACTGGCTCTCGGTTGCGCTGGGCCTGCTGGCCCTCATCGCAGTCGGCGGGCTGATCCCATTCTGGATGTGGGTCTATTTTGCCTACAACCCTCCCATTCGGTAAATACTGCAAACCTGGGCTTTCCTCGAAAACTTACTGGTAATGCCCGTGACCCATTGCAAATAATGAAGCACTCGAAAAAAATCATCATTGCCCCATCCATCCTTTCTGCTGATTTTCTCCACCTAGGTGAAGCCTTAACCGCCTGTGAAGCGGCGGGCGCAGACTGGATCCACGTGGATGTGATGGACGGCCGCTTCGTCCCCAACCTGACGATGGGACCGTTCATTGTCGAAGCCTGCCGACGTGGGACAGACTTGCCCTTGGACGTGCACCTGATGGTGGAAAAGCCGGAACACCTGGTGGAGGCCTTTGCCAGGGCGGGCGCCTCGCACCTGACCGTACACGTGGAAACCTGCCCGGATTTGCCCCGCACGCTGGAGCGCATCAAATCCTTGGGCTGCAAAGCGGGTGTTACGCTCAACCCCGGCACCCCGGTTGAATCCATTTTCCCGGCGCTGCCTCTTGCGGACCTGGCGCTGGTCATGAGCGTCTGGCCTGGCTATTCCGGGCAGGCGTTTTTGGATGGGAGCATGGCGCGGGTAGCTGCAATCCGCCAGAAACTGGATGAGATCGGCTCCCTTGCCTGGTTAGAGGTGGACGGCGGCATTTTCCCGGCGAACCTGCCAGCGCTCAAGGAAGCAGGCGCAACCGCTTTCGTCTCTGCCACTGCCATTTTCAAGCACCCGCAAGGGATTACGGCTGGGATAAGGGCGTTGCGGAACGCTATTTGAACGTATGGACATGCACGTGCGAAGAAATAAAAAAATCACGGCTCACGCCGCGATTTCTTTTGGGAAGGAAGGAACGATTAAGCCGCTGCCTTGGTCAGGGTGCGGATGCACCTGGCGCACAGCACCTTCTTCATCTTGCGGTTGCCCTCGTAAACCGTGATCTTTTGCAGGTTCGGTTTGAACGCGCGGTTGGTGGCGCGCATCGAGAACGACCGGTTGTGGCCGAAGGTGGTCGTCTTTCCGCAGTGAGCGCATTTTGCCATTTTGAATAATCCTTTCTTGCTATAATTCCGTAGTTCGTCGCTTGCTTTTGCAAGCACGGCATTTTACCATACATCGTATCCTTCTACAAGTCAAGCTGTTAATAACAAGCAGAGGACTAACCTATGGGCGAAGAAACTACTTCTTTAGGCAGCATCAACATCTCACCGAATGCTGTTGCAACGATCGCTTACCATGCTACCTTGGAGTCGTATGGTGTGGTGGGGCTGGCCCCCAAGAACCTGGCAGAAGGGCTGGCGCATACGATCACCCGCGAACCGACGCGGGGTGTTTCGGTCAGTTATGACGGCGAAAATGTGGATATAGAGATTTTCATTGTTGTCGAATACGGGACGCGGATCGCTTCGGTGGCAAACAGTGTGGCCAATACCGTCCATTATCATGTAGAAAAGGCGCTGGGCTTGCGCGTCAACTCGGTCAATGTGCACGTAGCCGGACTGCGTGTCAGTGATACAGATTGAGGATCAAAGGAGCAGGAAACGGCATGGTTTTAGATTTACCTGACACCCAGAAAAGGCTGGCAAAGTTCCGTAAAGCGCCCATGGATGGGCAGTCGCTCAAGCGCCTGGTCGAAGCCGGGTTGACCTGGCTGCGCACCAACCAGCAAATGGTCAATGCGTTGAACGTATTCCCTGTGCCGGATGGCGATACCGGTACAAATATGGTGCTAACCATGCAATCTGCTTATAACGAGATCGGCAGCCTGGGGCATCGTAATGTGGGCGAAATGGCGGCGGCAATCTCACAAGGCGCGCTGATGGGCGCGCGCGGCAATTCGGGTGTGATCCTTTCACAGTTGTGGCGCGGATTTTCGCGTGGGCTGCAAGGCAAGGAAGTGCTGGATGGGCCGGGCCTGGTGAAGGCGTTTGCCGAGGCGCGCGATACGGCCTATAAAGGCGTCGTCCGCCCGGTGGAGGGGACGATCCTGACCGTCGCCAAGGATGTGGCTGCGGCAACGGAAGCAGGCCTGGCGTCCACGCAGGACCCGATTGAAATCCTCGCACTGGCAGTGAAGGCGGCAGATGAATCCGTCCAGCATACACCGGAGTTGCTGCCGGTCCTCAAGCAGGCTGGGGTAGTAGATGCAGGCGGCAAGGGCCTGTTTTTCATCCTGGAGGGAATGCTGCGCCATATCTATGGGGAGGCGCTGGATGTGCCGTTGGCAAGCGTGCAGCCGCTTTCGGCCATGAACCTTGAGAGCGCCATGGAGGAAGTAGAAGAGGGCCAGGATTTCGAGGTGGTGGTGGATTTTTACCCGCAGGGCGAATTGAATTTGCAGTCGTTCTACGGGCGGTTGGAAGAGATGGGCACCTCTATCCAGGTGGGCGAAGGGGACGGCATGTACCGGATGCACATCCACGTGCCGCTGGAAAACCGTTACCTGCCGATCGATTACATCATGGAACTGGGGACGATCACCAAGGTTGCTATGGAAAACCTGGTAGCCCAGATGGATGAGATCGACCAGAAGGCCAGGGGCGACAAACTGGAGTTGGCGAATATCGAGCCGGGGCAGGTTGCCGTGGTGACGGTCTCGCCGGGGCCGGGATTGAGCCGCATCTTTGCCAGCCTGGGCGTGGCGGCGATCGTGGAGGGCGGGCAGACGATGAATCCCAGCACGCAGGAAATCCTGGCGGCCTTCGAGAATCTGCCGACGGATAAAGTGATTATTTTGCCGAATAACAAGAACATTGTCATGGCGGCTAACCAGGCCAAGGATGTGACGGTGAAGGATGTGGTCGTGGTGCCTAGCCGCACCGTGCCGCAGGGATTGGCGGCCATGCTGGCGTTCAACCCGGATGGCGAGGTGGCGGTTGTAGCAGAGAAGATGGTCAAGTCGCTGGGGCTGGTGAAATCGGGCGAGGTCACCGTCGCTACACGGAGCGTGGAAATCGACGGCGTGAATGTGGAAAAAGGCCAGGCGATTGCGCTGCTGGACGGCAAATTGGTCTGTTCGGCGAAATCAGTGGAAGAGGCGGTTTTGTGCCTGCTGGGAAAAGCCGAGGCCGCCCAACAGGAGTTGATCACCCTGTTCTATGGGGAAGACCTGACGGTCACGGAAGCGAACCGCATTGCCGATAAGGTGCGCGAAGCATATCCCGGGCAGGAGATCGAAGTCCAGGATGGCGGCCAGCCGCACTACCAGTTCGTTCTTTCGATTGAATAGCATCTTATCCTGTTCGCCCGGCAGTTCAACCCTGCTCGACCGGCAGTTTAACTGCTGGTCGAACGCCCAAGCATCTTATCCTGTTCGCCCGGCAGTTCAACCCTGCTCGACCGGCAGTTCAACTGCCGGGCGAACGCCTGGGCAGGATACCCCCTGGCTGAACGCCGGGTAAGGTAATTGCTCGTTGAACGTTCGATGGACTTTCCTATGAAACTTGGCATTGTCACCGATTCCACCTCTGACCTTCCGCAATATTTGATCGAGCAATATCAAATGGAGGTCGTTCCGACCATCCTGATCATCGAGGGGAACGAATACGCGGACGGGAATGGGATTTCGCGCGAGGCGTTTTATGCGCAGTTGCCCGGAATGGACGTCCTGCCTACCACTGCCGCTCCTTCGATGGGGGAGTTTGTTGCGCGTTACAAGAGATTATTCGATCAAGGCTGCGATCATATTATCTCTATCCACGCGGCTGGGCAGTTGACCACCACCGTGAATATCGCCCGGCAGGCGGCAACGGAATTCCTGGATCGTATTACAGTGCTGGATAGCGGCTCCCTGTCGTTGGGGTTGGGTTTCCAGGTGCTGGCGGCGGCCGAAGCGGCCGGGAAAGGTTTGCAGGCTGCGCTGGCGGCGGTTGGGTCGGCGCGGGAACGGCTGCGGGTCTTCGCTGCGCTCGATACGATGGAGAACCTGCGCCGCAGCGGGAGGGTGCCGGCTGCCGTGGCGGCGCTGGGAGGGCTGTTGTCCATCAAGCCGGTCATCGAACTGGCGGATGGGGTGGTCAAGGCGATTGGCGCAACGCGGACGACCCACCAGGCCAATGAACGTATGGCCGGTTTGTTGCGTTCCTGCGGCGCTATGGACAAACTTGCGATCCTTCACACCGGCGCTGAAACGCGCGCGCGAGAGTTCTTGAAGCGGATGACAGGGGAGATCAGCCATGCCTTGCCGCGCGATGTCCTGATGTTGAATGTTACGCCGGTCATTGGGACGCACCTGGGCGCAAATGGGCTGGGTTTTGCCGCAGTGCAGGCGCCGGGGCAGTAGCCGACTACACACGGGCGCTGAAAAGGCGCTTTTTGACAGGGCAGAATCGTGACAAATTCCACGACCAAGATGGTAAACTATCCTGTATATTCGAGTACAGGAGGTTTACCATGACTGATACCTTGAAAAACTTGAAAGAAGCATTTGCAGGGGAGAGCCAGGCCAACCAGAAATATCGCGCCTTTGCCAGGCAAGCCGAGAAGGACGGGTTTGCGAACATTGCGCGCTTGTTCCGCATGACGGCGGAAGCGGAGCGCATCCATGCTGAAGGCCACCTGAAAGCAATGGAGGGCATTGGCTCGACCGCGGAGAACCTGCAAGCCGCCATTGACGGCGAGACCTACGAGTTCACCAAAATGTACCCGCCGATGGTGGAGCAGGCCGAAGCCGAAGCGCACAAGGCCAGGCGCATGTTCGGGTACGCGGTCGAAGCCGAAAAAGTCCATGCCAGATTGTACACTCAGGCCTTAGAGGCAGTTCGGCAAGGAAAAGACCTGGACGTAGAGTTCTACCTTTGCCCGGTATGCGGCTACATCGAATTCGGCAAACCGACCGAGGCCTGCCCAATCTGCGGCACCAAGCCGGAGAAATTCGTGCAGGTAGATTGAGGCGCTAAAGAACAAAGTATGACTCACCCTGAGATTAATCTTGCCAGGGTGAGTCTGTTTCTGGTCCGAATAAGGGCGCAGATTTAGGCAGAAGGTGTGGGGTCTTTACCCTTCCTGGCTGACCTCGCTCCAAACGCGCCTCATTTCGAGCGCATCCTCTTCCATGACGGGGCTTTCGCACAGGATACGCCCGGCGCAGCCGAAATCCTTCAAGGCGCGAAACAGGGCGCGGATGTCCAGGTCTGCTTCTGCAAGTTTCAGGTGGTTCTTCTCGCCTTTGGGCCCGTACTCGATGCCTGAAAGGTGGATGTGCAGCCGCCGCAGCGCGTCGCTGCCCAGCGCATCGGCGTACCCTTCCAGGTAACGCGACCATTCGTCGTACGTGTTGACCGTCCCATCCCCAGGGCGGGCGTGCAGGTGGGCAAAGTCGAGGCAGGGTTCCACACCCTCAATAGCCTTACCCATTGCCAGCGTATCTTCCAGCGAGCCAAGCATGGCCGATTTTCCCATCGTCTCAGGCCGCAATGTGACCGGGTTGCCGGCCGCGCGCAGTTCATCAGCGCAGCCCTGCAAACGCGGGATCGCAACCTTTAACACTTCTTCGGGCGGGCGTTCGAAATACGAGCCGGGGTGGAAGACGATGTCGGTTGCGCCTGCCAGGTTGCCGTAATGCGCCGCGTCCATCAGCCGCTGGCGCGACTTGGGCCATTCTTCGTCATTGGCGTTCAAATTGATAAAGTAGGGCGCATGGACGCTCAACGATACACCCTGTTCCCCGGCGGTTTGCTTGATAGCCGCGCAGGTGGTCTCGCTCACGCGCACCGCCTGCACCCAGCCCAGTTCGAGCGCTTCCAGCCCGATGGACTTGCTGAACAGAATCGCTCCCACGCTGCCGCCCGGTTTCTTTGGCGTACCGGTGGGGGAGCCGACCGTGCCGAATTGGAACGATAAAGTCATGTCATCTCCTGAAGGTGATGGGCGCTGTGTCAGCGTCCCGAAGGTTCGAACAACGATTACAGTCTGGGGAGAGACCTTCGGGACGTTCCTGAAGGCGGGTTATCGAAACAATTTTTGCCAAAGCGGCGGCCCCAGGATCAGCAGTCCCACGCCGATGGCTGCCAGCGCCGCGATCAACACCGCCGCCGCGCCCACGTCTTTGCCGACCTTGGCAAGCGGGTGACGCGCCGGGCTGGCCAGGTCCACCACCGCTTCAATGGCGGTGTTGAGGAATTCAGCCGCAAAGACCATCGCAATCGTGAGAACCAGCACTGCCCAATCGCGGGCGGGCAGTCCCAGCCACAGGCCCACAGCAAACACAGCCGTTGCCACGACGGCGTGGATCCAGGCATTCTGCTGGGTTTGCAGCACGTACCCCCAGCCGTGAAAAGCGTGGCGAAAGGAGCGGATGCGGGATTGGAGGAAGCGTTGGATTGGCGACATGTTGGTCTACGTTTCTTGAATCTGGATGTGACCCAGCCCGAGTCTTTCCAGGACTTCGGCCTGCGCTTTCCACATGCGGGCCTTTTGCTGCGCCTCGGCGTGGTCGTGACCGAGCAAGTGCAGCGTCCCATGCACCACCAGCAGTTGGGCTTCCGCTGCCAGGGCGTGACCGGCGGCGCGCGCCTGCTCGTTGGCGCGGGGGATGGAGAGGAGGACGTCGCCCAGGTAACGGCGGCCAGTTTCCGGGTCCGTTTCAGAAGCGGAAAAGGAGAGCACGTCGGTGGGCGCGTCTATGTCCAGGTAGGCGCGGTTCAGTTGGCGCAGTTGGGCGTCGTCCGTCAGCACGATGGACAGGTCGCCGTCCGCGCCCTGGTGCGCCAGCGCGGCCAGGGCGGCGCGTTCCAGCGCGTCCAGGTCGGGGACATCGGGCAGGGATGGATTGACTTCGATGTGGATCACGGTTTGCTTTGGGGCCGCGGGGCGGTGGGTGCGTTCTGGGCGGCGAGGGCAGGCTCGCTGCGTGGATATTCGATGCGTGGATGGTACGCGCCGCGCAGGGTGGTGACAAAGGATTCGAAGATGGTGTTCAAGTCGCGCAGGGTGAGTTGGGTGTTGTCGAGTTGGCCGCCCTTCTGGGCATGTTCGATGGCAGAGCGCACGATGCCGCGCAGTTCGTCCTCGTCTTTGGGGCGCGCCGCGCGGACGCGCGCCTCGGCGCCATCCGCCAGCATCAGCAGGGCCGTCTCGCGGGAGTGCGGGCGCGGGCCGGGGTAGCGGAATTTTTCCGGGTCGATCTTCGATTCGTCGCCGCCGGCCGCCTCGACCGCCTTGGAGTACTGGTAGCGGGTGAGCATGGTGCCGTGATGTTCCAGGATGAAATCGTCAAGGCGGCGCGGCAGGCGGTGTTTGCGCGCCAGCGCCACGCCGTCCAACACGTGGCGGGTGATGGCGGCGGAACTGTCGGCGGGGTCGAGGTCGTCGTGGGTATTGATGCTGCCCGGCAACTGGTTCTCGATGAAGAAGGTGGGGTTCATGGCCTTGCCCACGTCGTGGAACAGCGCGCCGACGCGGGTCAGCAGCGCATCCGCCCCGATGCGCTCGGCGGCCTGTTCGGCCAGGTTGGCCACTTGCAGGCTGTGCTGGTAGGTGCCGGGCGCGTTGCGCAGGAAGAATTGCAGCAGGGGAAAATCGGGGCGGGAGATTTCCAGCAGTTGCAGGGGGGTGGTCAGGCCGAGCGTTTGCGCCAGCAGGTATTGCAGCAGCAACGCCAGGCTGGCCGAGGCCAGGCCGTTGAAGAGCGCCGCGCCCAGCAGGGTGGCGACGCCCACCCAGTCCATGACGTTGAACGGCAGGCGGAAGGCCAGGATCATGGCTGCCCCGGCCCCGGCAATGGCCATGCCCGCCCGCAGGAAAGCCCAGAAACGCCGCGCCGGTCCAAGCACCAACACGCCGCACAGCGAGGCCAGCAGGTAATAGGGCGTCAGGTCGAGCGTGTTGGGCAGGCCGTAGGCCGCCAGCAATGAGATCACCAGCGAGAAGATCAGGCCGGTCTCCAGGCTGAAGAGCGTGGCCAGCAGCAGGCCGACGGCCGGCAGTGGGTACAGGTACGGGATGACGGTGCGGTTGGGGATGGTCAGCCGCGCGCCAGCCAGGAAGACGACGAAGATCAGGCTGATCAACACCAGGCTGCGCGGCTCGGACAGGAAGGGCTTGTCGCGCCGGAAGAAATACAACCCTAGTAAGACACTGGTCACGACCGCCAGCGCAGCCATGCCCAGGTAGTCCTCCCATTGCTGCCCCGGTTCGATCAGCCCCATTTTTTCGAGCGCTTCGAGTTGCGCCGGGCTGATGACCTGACCGCCGGCCACGACCATCTCGCCCGGTTTATAGGATTGGACGACCGGCTGGACGGCTTCGCGCGCAGCCAGGCGGGCGGCTTCGGTCAATTCGGGACTATACAGGCTGTTCGGCGCGACGAAGGCGGTCGCCAACTCTGCCACCAGGTCGGCCTGCTCCTCGGTCAGCGCCAGGCTGACCAGCGAGGGGACGCTGCGCCGGATGGTCTCCAGGTCGCTTTCGCGGATGGTGTTGCGCATGACGCGCTCCAGCACGCTCAGGGCTTCCTGCTGGATGGCGTCCCAGCGGGCGGCGGGCAGGTCCAGCACCTGCTGGATCACCTCGGCGCGCAGGCGCAGGTCGCTCATGGCTTCCAGGTCGGCCTGTTTTTGCTCCGGCGCAGCGAACTCGTCTGCGCGCACCAGGCTGATGAAGCCCAGCGCCGCCCGCAGGCGTTCGATCTGGTCACGCGCGATGGCAGGGTCGGGCGCGGTATAGACGCGCTGGATGGCGCGCTCGGCAGCCGCGCGCGCTTCCTCCGTCCGCACTTCGCTGACGTATTCGATCGCTTCCGGCGCCTGCAGGTCGCGCGGCGCAACCTCCCCGGCTGCCAGCGGCAGGGCCCCCGGGCTGAGCGACATGGGCAGGGCCAGCACAGCCAGGGAGATGACCCCGACTGCCACAAGCAGCAGCGCCTGGAGCGTACGGACGCGAGCCGGGACCTTTCCCGGCCGGCTGGATGCCATCCCTATCCGGCCAGGGCTTCCCGCACCATGGCGCTGACCTGGTCGCCGGGCGCGCGTCCCGCCACCTTGGGCAAGACGGCTTTCATGACCTTGCCCATGTCGGCGGGCGCGGAGGCGCCGGTCTCGGCGATGGCGGCTTGCACCAGCGCGCGCAGTTCGTCGGCGCTCATGGCTTTGGGCAGGAAGGCTTCCAAGACGGCGATCTCGGCTTCGTTGGCCTGCACCAGGTCGGGGCGGTTGGCCTTGCGGGCTTCCTCGACCGCCTCGCGCCGGTTCTTGATCTCTTTTTGCAGGAGCGCCATGACGGCCAGGTCGTCCAGGGCGGCGCGTTTGTCCACTTCGACCTGCTTGATGGCCGCCAGCGCCATGCGGACGGTATCGCGGCGCAGGTTGTCCTTGAGACGCATGGCGTCTTTCAGGGAGTCGTTGAGTTGGGTTTTGATGTCCATGCGGGGGATTATACTAGAGTTGGGGGAGTGGAACGGGGCTGCGTCGTGGAAGAAGATTTTCGGACGCGGATAGCGCGGATCGAACGGATTTTTTCTGAAAAATCTGATATACTGAAAATCAGATTGGCTGATAGGAGTTGACCGGATGAACAAAACATTTACCGTTCAGGTGGTACAGCGCGGGTTGATCACCCTGCCCAGGGAATTGCGCGAACAAAACCGGATCAAGGAGGGTGACGCGTTGACGCTGATCGATCTCGGTGACGGCGTCTTTGTGCTCAGTCCGCGCAGGTCGCGAGTGGATGAGATCGCGGACGGACTGGCGCAGGAGTGGCGGGAGTCCGGCGAGACGCTGGAATCTATGTTGAAGACGCTGCAAGAGGTGCGAGCCGAATATGACCCGCCAACGCCTTAGGGTCTTTTTGGATACCAGCGTCCTGTTTTCTGCCGTCCTTTCCAATACTGGCGGGGCGCGCGAATTATTCCGTTTGGGCGAGGCGGGGTTGTTGGACCTGGTCGTTGGGCCGAATGTCTTGCGCGAAGCCGATGAAGTCGTCCGCCGCAAAGTTCCAGCCTCCCTGCCGACGCTGGCGCGCTTGCTGGCGGCTGGCGGCGTCCAAAGCGGCCCGGTTCCCACAGCAGGGCAGATCAAATCTGCGCGCGGACTGGTGGCCTATGAACCCGACGCGCGCGTGCTGGCGGAGGCCATGCAATCCGGGGCGGATTGGTTCGTCACGCACGACAAGGAACATTTTTTGAACGTGAAAACAGCGGTTCGACTCCCCTTCGAAATTGGCACGCCCGGCGACCTGCTTCAACGGTTCAAGGACGAGTTGACGCTTTCGTAATTCGCATTCTCTCGCCCTCGTGTATAATTTGCGTAGATTTTCACACGCTTGCATTCCCGCCCATGTCCCGTCCCCTGCGCGTCTTCCTGTGCCACTCCTCATACGACAAGCCCGCCGTGCGCGCGTTGTACCAGCGGCTGCGCGCCGAGGGCTGGATCGATCCCTGGCTGGACGAGGAAAAGTTGCTGCCCGGGCAGCAATGGAAGATCGAGATCCCCAGGGCCGTGCGCGAGTCGGACGTGGTCATTGTGTGTCTTTCGAAGACCTCCATCACCGCGGAAGGATATGTCCAGGCGGAGATCAAGTTTGCCCTGGATGTGGCCCTGGAGAAGCCGGAGGGGGCGATCTACCTTATTCCCGCCAGAATCGAAGATTGCGACGTGCCGTATAGTTTAAGGGATTGGCACTGGGTGAACCTGTTCGATACACACGGCTTCGACCTGCTTTCCAGATCGTTGAAACTGCGCGCCGAGTCGTTGGGATTGGATTACGGACCTGTAGGTCGGGCTTCCAGCCCGGCGAAAGCGCCAGCGCCGCAAAAAAGCCAGGCCGCAGGCCGCTCCGGCGGGACGCCAAAACCCCTGCTTCGGCCAGCCAGCCCGGAAAAAGCGCCTGCCTCCCCCAAAGGTCAGGCTTTCAGCCTGACCTACGAAGCGCCCGCGCCGCTGGGGAAGATCACCCTTTCCAACGGCATGGAATTCCTGCGCGTGCCGGCCGGCGCCTTCCTGATGGGCAGCGCAGACGATGACCAACTCGCTTACGATGATGAAAAACCCCAACACAGCGTTGAGATTCCTTATGACTATTGGATGGCGCGCTTCCCGATTACGAACGCCTTATACGATGCGTATGTCAAAGCGAAAGGAAATAAGCATCCCGTAGATGACTGGGAAAAGAAGAAAGACCACCCGGTGGTGAGCGTCAGTTGGAAGGATGCCATGGCCTACTGCCGCTGGCTGGAAGATGCGATGCGGGCTGAACTGCCGCCCGGCCTGGTCCTGCGCCTGCCCACTGAGGCCGAATGGGAGAAGGCTGCGCGCGGCATCGATGGGCGCTTGTATCCTTGGGGGAGGATATTTGCTAAAAATAAGTGCAACACGCTTGAAGGAGGGCGAGGAAGCACAACCCCGGTTGGCCGGTATTCACCGGGCGGCGATTCACCCTTTGGTTGCGCAGATATGAGCGGTAACATCTGGGAATGGATGCATAGTTTGTGGAAAACCTATCCGTACATGGTGGAGGATGGCCGCGAGGCGGAAGATGCATCCGGTCATCACGTGCTGCGGGGCGGCTCGTTCTACGGCAACGTTAGGGGCGTCCGTTGCGCGTTTCGCGGCCGCAGCGATCCAGACCTCCGTGACGCCTACGTCGGTTTTCGGTTGTGCGTTTCCCCCATCTCTCTTATCTCTGAACTCTGACTCTCTGTTCTCCGAATCTCTGAGTCGCGAAAAAACGTCCCGCGAAGTACCCGCAGGGTGAAGGTTTCGAACCTTCGGGACGTTCGCTTTGGATGTTATTGCGAAACCCGGGCGGTTTTCCGGGCTGGGGTGTGGTCAGCGGATGGAAAGCGAATAAACGGATAGACCGTCCTCCATCCGCTTGTCCGCTTAAAAATCCGCTGACCAGTGCTTGCGCGCAGTGACTGATGGGCTTTACTGCTTCAAATCAATCGTCTCGCCGCCATACTCGCCGGTGACGGACAGCGTACCTTCGTTGTCGTCGCGGACGTAGGTGAGATTGCCGTTCTTATCTCCGCTCACCTGCACTTCGAGCGTGAACAGGCCGTTCTCGTAGTCGTAACTTCCGCCGCCGGTCATGGCGAAGCCCTGCGTGAAGGCGCAGTTCTCGAAGGTGTAGGCCTCGCCCGCGTCGCTGGGCCCGAAAGTGAACGAGCCGCCCAGCGGGCATCCCACCGCCACATCCTCCTCGAAGTAGCCGTAGAAATACTCCGGCAGGTAGGTGATCTCGTTGTCGATGGCCGACATGATCTCCAGCGGGTCGGCGTAGGCGCTGGCCTTGGCCTGGATGCGCGGCGAATATTCGCGGATGACCGCTTCGCCCCAGTCCTCGCAGGCGATCTCGCGCTGGTCGGGTAGTTTCCCGTCCACCATGAAGTCGGTGATGTACTGGTCGGGGCAGTCGTATCCCCAGCCGTAGATGGAGTGACGCCCGCCCTCCACATACAGGTGGTAGCCGTCGGCTAAATTCTCGAAGACGGTCTTTCCCTCCTCGAAGGGCGTGGCCGGGTCGAGGGTGGCGTTCAGCACGAAGGTGGGCACGCCCTCGGCGGTCAGCGGCTCGTTCAGGACGATCTCGGCTGGCGCGCTCGGCCACCAGGCGCAGGTCAGGCCGGTGTACACGCTGCCGTCCAGGCGCGGGACCGTTCCGTTGGAAGCCTGACCAGCCTCAATGGTCTGTTCGATGCGTTCTTCCGGCGTGCCGCCAAAGAACGAGTCGTCCGTGCAGAGAACGCTGTAGAACATGGTGTCCGAGAAGGTCGGGTCGCCAACATATTCGAATGTCTCCGGGTCCAGCAATCCCTGCTGGTGGAGCAGGCGCGCCAGCGGCGCCATGTCGCCGTTTTTGGCGGCTGCCAGCGCGCGCAGGAACAGCATCCGCCCGCTGAGGGAATACATCTGGTAGGCGGTGGTGAATTCCAATTCGTTGAAGGTGAAAGTGCGCTTGACCTTTTCGCCGGAGGGCAGGGGGAATTCATAAGGGATCGGCGTCTTCGAGGCTTTTGCCGCCAGGTCGTCGTATACTTTCAGGGCGTCCCCGCCCAGTTCGGCGGCGCAGGCCTCGTCCGCGTCGCAGGCTTCCAGCACGGCCACCAGCACCTTGTCGAAGGCTTTTTCCTGCGAGATGGAGCCGGCCTCGCCGGTCAGGGTCAGGTCGAGCGTGCCGTCCAGCACCAGGCCGGCCAGCCGGTCAGGGTGCGCGGCGGCGTAGGTCTGCGCAACGGCCGTCCCGTAACTCACGCCGTATAAGTAGAACTTCTCATCGCCAATCGCCTGGCGGAAGGTCTCCAGGTCCTCGGCCACCTGGTCGGTGCCGAAGAAGCGCAGTTTGGCAGAGTCGGCGCCGATCTCGGCCACGCACTCGTCTACGAAGGTGTGGGCGTCCTGGATGGCGGCCTGCTGTTCTTCGGGCAGGTCATAGCCTTCCAGCCCGCCCTGGTTGGTCTCGGTCAGGTAGCCCAGGAAATTCTTCGCATAAGCAGCCGGGCAGGCCAGCGGATTGGACAGCCCGACCCCGCGCTGGTCGAAATAGACGATGTCGTAATGCTCCAGGATGGCCTCCGAGAACCATCCCAGGCTGCCGGTGCTGACGCCCTCTCCGCCCGGTCCGCCGGGGAAGGCTTGCACGTACATGCCGTAGCGTTCGCCTGTGGCTGGCGCGACGGCGAACACCACGCCCAGCGTCTCGGTATTGGCCGCGTCGAAGTGGTCCAGGGGAACCTGGATCGTGACGCAGGTGAAATCCGGGTTTTCCTCGCACGGCTGGCCGCCCAGTTCCGCCAGTTTGGCTGTCATGTCGAAGGCCGCTGGTTCTGTGGCCGGGGGCTCGGTTTCGACCGGCGGCGGGGGCGCTTCCGTCGGCGCGCCGGGCAAAACCAATCCACAAGCGAGCGCGGCCAGCGCCAGCGCCGACAGGGCCAGGAAGGACTTTTTCATTTTCATGCAATTCTCCTCCGATTTGAGATGGACGGATTCTAAGCCACCAGGGGGGCTTTGACAAGAAGGAATTTTTCGATGTGGGCGGCACTGCCTACCCACTTGTGGTGAGTGTAAAGGCAAGAAGCGAAAAACGGGTATCGAACAGGATGTACAGGATAAACAGGATGTTTTTTCACCGGCTGCGGGCCTATCCTGAACATCCTGTCTATCCTGTTCGCCACGGGCAGTAGTTTCATGCAAGCGATGATAAACCTCTTTCCCCAACTCGCCGCGTTGCCGTTTATAATTTGCCGCATGTCCTTTTATACCCGCAGTGGAGACGACGGCACGACCGGCTTGCTTGGCGAGGGCCGCGTCTATAAACATCATCCGCGCATCGAGGCGCTGGGCGCATTGGACGAGGCCTCGGCCGCGCTTGGCCTGGCGCGCGCCTCCTGCCAGGCGCAGCAGACTCCCCCCGTCCTGCGCCAGGCGCAAAAAGACCTGTACAAACTGATGGCTGAAGTGGCCGCCACGCCGGAGAACGCCGAAACGTTCCGGGGCATCCAAACGGCGCAGGTGGACTGGCTCGAGTCCCAGACCGACGCCGTCAGTCAGGCAGTCACATTGCCCAGGGAGTTCATCCTGCCGGGCGATACCCCCAGTGGGGCGGCGCTTTCGCTGGCGCGCGCCGTCGTCCGGCGGGCGGAACGGCGCGTCAGCGAGTTGTTCGACTTGAACGAACTCAGTAACCCCGAATTGCTGCGCTACCTCAACCGTCTGTCTTCGCTGTGTTTTGTACTCGAAATCCTGGAAAACCAGGCCGCCGGCCAATCCACTTCGCTGGCGAAGGAATAGCCACACATCATGACCGGAACCATTCTCAACATCGTAACCGTCCTCCTGGGCGGCGCGCTCGGCCTGCTCTTTGGCGCGCGCCTGCCCGAACGCCTGAAACACACCGTCATCGCCGGGATGGGCCTGTTCACCACCGCGCTCGGCGTACAGATGTTCCTCAAGACCGAAAACCCGCTCATCGTGCTGGGCGCGCTGCTGATCGGCATCCTGCTGGGCGAATGGGGCGGGATCGAGGACAGACTCCAGCGCCTGGGGCGCAGGCTGGAAGAACGCTTCACCCGCGACCCCGGGCCTGTCTCATCCCCGCCCCCTTCGGGGATGATAAAGGGGGCTTCCGATACCAATTTCGTGCGCGGCTTCCTGACGGCTTCGCTGCTCTTCTGCGTCGGACCGATGACCATCCTCGGCTCCATCCAAGACGGGCTGACCGGCGATTACCAGTTGCTGGCCGTCAAGTCCGTGCTGGACGGGTTTGCGGCGCTGGCGTTTGCCTCCACGCTGGGCGTGGGGGTGCTGTTCTCCACGCTGGTCATCCTGGTCTTCCAGGGCGGCATCAGCCTGATGGCGGCCGGACTGAGCGCCATCGTGACCGATCCCATGCTCAATGAGATGACGGCCACCGGCGGCGTGATCCTGATGGCGCTGGCCATTAGCAGCCTGTTGGAGATCAAGAAGATCCGCGCCGGGAACTTCCTGCCTGCATTGGCAGTTGCGCCGCTGATCGTGTGGGTGCTGGGATTGCTGGGGTTGTAACGCGATCGATTTGCCCTGGCTTACAAAAAAACAAGGACATGGTTTCGAGGCCATGCCCTTGTTTCTTTCTTGCTTGAAAATCATTGCCTATTGCGCGCCCATCTCTGCCAGCGCGGCCTCGATCTGCGTCTGGAACTCGCTGAACGGGTAGGCGCCAGGGATCACCTTTTGTTTGGTCTCGCCGTTGACCACGTATGTCAGCACGAACGACGGGGTGGCCTGCACGCCGGCCGCGCTTCCATCTACATAGTCCTGGCCCACCCGCTCGGCAAATTTGCCGCCCTCGAAGCAAGAGCGGAAAGCGCCCATGTCCAGGTCGAGCATCTCGGCAAATGCAACCAGGCGGCGGTCGGTGTAATCGCCCACGTTCTCACCGGTGTGGTTGGCGAACAGGGTGTCGTGGTATTCCCAGTATTTGTCCTGCTCACCGGCGCAATAGGCCGCCTCGGCAGCAGCCTGCGATTCGGGACCGATGTACTCGCCAAACGAGCGATAGGTAAAATGGACTTTCCCAGTGGCGATGTAGGTTTCAATCAATTGGGGCTCTGTCTCTACCGAAAACATCCTACAGTATGGGCACTGGTAATCAGAGAACTCTTCGATCTTGATGGGCGCATTCGGGTCGCCCATGGAATTATCGTCTGCCATGGGGCGGGAGGACGGCGTCGCGGCAGCCACTTCCCCCACCGGTTTGAGGTTGGGGTAGATCAGGGCAAACGCGACCAGGAACGCGCCAGCAACCACCAGCCCAATCGTGATCCAGCGATTGCGCGCCTCGGTTTTGCGGCGTTTTTCGCGCATCATCTGGCGCTTGCTCATCTTTTCTTCGGACATTTCTCATCTCCTCGGCAATCTTGATAAATCAGGGTGAAATTTTCCCATGTCGGACGAGATTTGTCCAGTAGGGCGGGCAGAGTCTTATTTCGTTTTAAGCCGCGCGTCCAGCCATTCGGTCATGGTTGCAAATACTTCGGCTTTCTGCGCTTCATTGTGGATCTCGTGGAACAGTCCATCCCAGATGCGCAGCGTCACCTTGTCTCCGGCGGAGGCGGCGAACTGGCGGCTGGCTTCCGGCGAGGTGATGCTGTCGGCGCCGCCGTGCATCAGCAGCATGGGCAGGGGAAATTCCCCTGCGCGCTCGAGCGCCCACAACCCGGTCTGGTACATCTCCACGAACAGGCGGGCGGAGATCTTGTCATGCACCAGCGGGTCGTTCTCGTAGGCCTGCACCACGCCGGCGTCGCGCGAAAGCGCTTTGGTATCTAAGCCGGAGGCCTGGGTAAAGCCTGGAAAGAGGTTGTTCATCATTTTCCCCAGGGCAACTTTCGAGGCCGGCGGTTCGAAGGATAGTTTGAGCCAGGGACCGGTAGCGATCACGCCTTCCAGTTCGGCTGTGCGGCGCAGGGCAAAATTGATGACCAGGTTGCCGCCCATGCTATGCCCGTACAGGAAGCGCGGCTGGCCGGGATAGCGTCCGGCTGCCAGATCGAGGAACATGTCCACGTCCGTCATCAGGGCATCGTAGGAGGGGGTATGGCCGCGCGCGCCGCCCGATTTGCCGTGCCCGCGCAGGTCGTAGCCGGTCAGGGAGAAGCCGGCCTCCGTGAGCGCCGCGCCGACGTGTTCGTAGCGCCCGATGTGTTCCCCCAGCCCGTGCACCAGGGCAATCACTGCCCTAGCGGGCTTTTCCGGTTCCCAACTACGGGCATACATTTCCAGGCCGTCGCTGCTCTTCCAGGTCCACTCGCTGCTTTTCATAAGATTATCCTCCGGTGATGATTTTGAATTCACAAGACTCTTGGCCGGTTGCCTTGCACGAGGTTTCCTGGATGTCATGTTCCTTGCCGGTGGCCCAGAACAGGCACTCGTGCAGCAGGCCCAGGGTCACATAGCAGATCGGTTCGGATTCGAACTGTCCCGACGCGCCGGGGCTGGCATGGTCCTCCAGCAGCAGGTCCAGGTCCAGGGTATGAACGGTGACGTCTCCCCGTTGGAAACCCAGCAGGCTGGCAAGCAGGTCCAAGGCCGCGCGTCGCCGTGCAGGGAGGGGCAGTCTTCGAACGAAAGCCGCTTGGGTCTTCGCGTTCAAGGGCGCGTTTGCCAGGAGACGCTTCCACATGTTGCCGCCTGCGCGCTGGAGAATACCGCGCGCGCCCCTGCCATAGTATACGCGCAAGGCTTTTTGCAGGCCGGCATAGGCTTCGGCTACACTTCGCTCTCCACTGGAAGCCAGTTGCTCGCTGTCGGCCCAAGCGATTGGCAGGCTCGCTTTTTCCAAGACCAGGGACAGGTTTTCCTGTCCCAATTCGTTGACCAGGATGTCTATGAAATGGCGCAAGAAGCGGTTGGATGATGAACGCTGTGTCATGGATATGTCTCCCCGATGGGATTCGGTGATACATCGAAACAGTATACGGAATATTGTTCTCCTGTGTGCCGGAAGCCGAGTTTTCGGTACAGCGCCAGCGAGGCGTGGTTGTCGCTTTGCGTGTTGACTGTCAGCCGCGCGCTGCCTTGCCTCTTCAGGCGTTGGATCAAATCCAGGACGATGGCAGAGCCAAGCCCTGCTCCCTGCGCGTCAGGCCGGACGGCGAGCCTGGCGAGGTGGGTCCCAAACGGATTCGCTGTGCTGATCTGGTAGCCTGCCAGGCCGCGACCGTCTTCCATCACAGTGGCAACCTGGGCTTGCGCGAGCGCCTTCGACAGCGCGTCCTGCGGATTTTGCCAGAGGAGGGAGAAAGCCGCCGCATCCAACTCGGCAACGCGCGGCAAGTCGTCAGGGGTCATGGCGCGGATGTCTGTGCGGGGTTGCGGATTGCCGGTCGTTGTTATCCAGCGATTCCACTCGAGCATGACGATATCCTGGGTATGCGTAAAGCCGTTTTGGGACAGGAGGGTATCCAGCCAGGTTTGCATGGCGATTACGGCAACGACTGCACCGCCTTGCCGGGCGATCTCCGTCTGTGCTGTATGCCAGAGGGCGGTCCAGGCTTCTTCCAGCCGCACGCGGGCGGCATGTGCAAAAAGGCGCATCCAGGCTACCCCGGGGGGACTTTGTGGACAAGCCAAAGCAGCCACCAGGTGTCCGTTTTCTTCCACCACCCAAAAATCTGGAAAACCGAGCCAATCCAGCGGCGCGCGCCAATCCAGGTGACGGTGTGTGTGAGATTCGAAGAACAGCAAATTGGCAATCTGGCGCTGATCTTCGTGAACCGCCGGGCGAACCTGGAGGCTGATCTCGATCATGGCATAAGACGTAAGAGGAACCGCAAGAAACGTTGCAAAAGGTTGGGCTTGGGAGTCGTTTCGACGGAACCGATCATGGAAAATGCAGCGTCCATCATCTTGCCGCGCCGCAATTTGAGCGTTGCAATGGATTGTAGAACGATGGCGCGCAGCTCGCTTTCTCCCGCTTCGGCCAGCAATGTGGCGGAACGCTCGTAGGCTTCCAACGCCTCGTCTAGCCGGCCGAGGGATTCCAACGCATCCGCCTGGTTGCCAACGGCCATCCCTTGTCGCCTGGTATCGCTGGCTTTTTCGAATATTTTGTCGGTGCCAGTAACGGTCTCCAAGGCTTCCTGCGCTTTCCCAACTTTCAAGAGCGCCACGCACAGGTTGTTTTTCATTTCGGCTTCGTTCAGTGCATCGCCTGCTGCATTGTAACCAGAAGCCGCGCGGGAAAAGAATTCCGCAGCCTGGGCGAACTTCCCGGTTGAAAAGGCTTGCTTACCCTGTTCCGCAAGAGAGGATGGTTCTGTGGTCATAAGTTAGAATGTAATATCGAGGATGTCTTCCGCTACGGAACGCAGTTTGTCGGTGGACATCTCGCTGAGTTTGCGCGCCAGTTCCAGGTATGGCTGGTTCACCGGCTGGCAGACAAAGCCGCGCAGTTCGAGCGGCATTTGCTTGAACTGTTGTATTTCTTGTTGTTCCGCCATCCATTGGCCGATGGGACCTCCCTGGTCGAAGAAGGTTTCGACCCGTCCTCCCAGGGCGCGCAGCAGGGCTTCCAGTTCCGGGAGAGGGATAGGGCGCTCCCCCAATTCGTAGGCTTTCAACCGGCTCGTCGAAATACCGGTCTGGTCGGCGACAGATTTCATGGAGAGGCTGGCGTTCATGCGTTCCTGGCGCAAGAGTGCGCCGATCATGCGATGACGCAAGGCGGTGAGACGCGGCAAATCCAGTTCGACGATGCGGGAGGCGTCATCGGAAAGCGCCTCGGCGCTCCAAAAGTGATCCATAGGCAGGTCAAGAAAGTAGACCAGCGTTTCCAATTCCGGCAGGGAAGGGGCCCTACGCCCTTCTTCGTAGGCCTTGAAAATCCCATTCGTGGTGCCAATCGCCTGCGCGCATTCCTTGGTGGTCCTGCGCACAGCAATGCGCGCATCGCGGATCAGAGCGCCGAGTTTTTTCGTGCGTAGGGTGATCTGGGCCTGCATGTCCATAGTTCCTCGATAGGCTTATTTGCAACGGTAGATAGACAGGTAAATTATAGCAGAGAACCTTTGCGTTTCAACGACGTGGGCGGTTCCCGACCATTTCGGAAACAGAGACTCCAAACATCTCAGGCTTGAGTTTGAACCCGGAAGATTCCAGGCGGGAGGAGAAAAGCGGACGGATGCCGGTTGGTTTGAACTCCCCGGCCACCTTCCCTTCGGCCACAATGCTGGTTTGGTCGAATTTGAAAATGTCGGTCAGCACGACCGTATCGCCCTCCAGCCCGGCTACTTCGGTAATGGCCGTTACCTTCCGGCTGCCGTCTTTCAGGCGCGTTTGTTGGACAACCAGGTCAACTGCCGAGGCAATCTGCTGTCGTACGACCTTGAGCGGCAGGTCCATCCCGGCCATCAGGATCATGGTCTCCAGGCGGGAAAGGGCGTCGCGGGGTGTGTTGGCATGTAAGGTCGTCAATGAGCCGTCATGACCCGTATTCATGGCTTGCAACATATCCAGCGCCTCGCCGCCTCGTACTTCGCCGACGACGATCCGGTCGGGGCGCATCCGCAAGGAATTGCGCACCAGGTCGCGGATGGTCACGATGCCGCCCCCATCTATGTTCCCCGGTTTGGTCTCCAATCGGACGATATGCTCTTGTTGGAGTTGTAACTCTGCTGCATCCTCGATCGTGACGATGCGCTCGTCTTCGGGGATAAAACTCGAAAGCACATTCAGCAACGTCGTCTTGCCCGAACCGGTACCACCTGAAATGACGATATTGAGCCGCGCCAATACGCAAGCGCGAAGGAACTCTGCCATGTTCTCCGTGAGCGACCCGAATTCGACTAGTTTGGACATCTCAAGTTTGTCTTTGCGAAATTTACGGATCGTGATGGAGGGACCGTCAATTGCCACCGGATGCACTACGGCATTCACGCGCGAACCGTCTGGCAGGCGCGCATCTACGGTTGGGCTGTCCGAATCTACGCGGCGGCCTAAGGGTAGGATGATGCGGTCAATGATCTGTAGAACGTGCTGGTTGTCGTCAAAAGTGACATTTGTCTTGATTAAACGTCCTTTTTTCTCAACGTATACCCGCTTTGGCCCATTGACCATTACTTCGCTGACATCCGGGTCATCCAAGAGTGGCTGGATTGGCCCATATCCCAGAAGATCATGTAAGACTTCTGTGAAGACCATGTCGCGCACATCTTCGGGAAGTTTCAGGTTCGCCTGGGCATATACCGCTTCGATTCGCTGTTTTATGAATTTAGTTCGTTCTTCGGCTTTTATCCCCTCCGCTTCTATGGCGCGTGAAATGTTGTCGAGCAGGTATTTTTTGAGCCGCACCAGGTCCTGGGCGGATAGTCGTGATACGCCGCCAGGCGATGGCGCCGTCATTCATCACTCGCTTTCGCGTCGCCATCTACGGGAGTCACCCAGACGATCTGGGCGCGGCGAACGGCCAAGAAGCGAACCTGGTGGAGGACTTGCCCGTCCCCTCCCAAAATGCTGGCATCGGTCATCGCCAGGAAGAGTTCATCGCGGTCCAGTTCGTCTTTCAGGCGTTCATCACGGCGTACATGCACATTTCCGCGGATCAAATGCTGGGTGGTTTGTACCAAAGCCGGGATGGCTACCTTGGTGACTACATCGGTGAAATACTTCCCTTTGTCATCATATTCGATCGTCATGGCATCCTCTTTGTCTCGTATCGCAATTGGTTGACCAGATTGATTATTCCAAGCGCCGATTCTTTCAATACCAAGGTGGTGGTATCGCCGGGGTACTTTACAGAAATGGGCTGGTTTTGGTTATTCGCCATCACAAAATTACTACCCATATAAGGAATGGTTGCCTTTATGCTCAAGCCGATGATCTTTTCAGCGTCCGCTTTCGTTAGCCCTTCCAATCCAATGACGCGATTTAAAATGGGGAAAATGCGTTTCTCTTCGATCCCCTGGGTCTGGAAGTAATCCAACACCGCTTTGGTCAGCGTGACCGTGCTCTGGTCGGTGGACACAACGAGCGCCAACAGGTCTGCTCTCTGGATGATGGGTATGCTGATGCGCGAGAGGGAACGGCCCAAGTCTACGATGACGAAGTCATACGCTGCCAGGAGGGCCTCTATAATGTCCGGGATGCGACCAGCCTGGAGTTCATTGGCGCGCTGGGGCCCGGTAGAGCCGGGCAACAACTGGAACCGCCAGTGAGATGGTTCCGGTAACTGCTCGTGAAAATATGCGTTTTGGGCCTCCTCTTCAGGCAACGCTACAACTGTGATCAAGTCCAACTCCCCGGTATATCCGGTGATGTTCGCAATGGAACCGATCGGCAGGACCAGGTCCGCGACCACGACCCGGGCTTCGGGCTTGTTTTCGCAAATCGCCACACCATAATTGGCGCACAGGGACGAAACGCCGGTGCCGCCTTTCGCGCTCAAGAAAACGATCAGGTAACCTCCGTCTTTTGCTTTCTTCGCAGCCGGCTTTCCTCCTGCCAGCAACCTGGAGAGCGTTTCTGGGATGGCGTTTACCACTTCCCCGGATTTGACCATGTACTCGTTACAGCCCGCCTCTAAGATGGCGGTTTTCCTGGCAGGTTCCTGGTCGCTGCTCAGGGCAAGCACGGGGATCGTGGCAGAACGGGGGTCTTGGCGCAACTTCGAAAGGAATTGCTCACCAGGTAAATCTTGTAAGACCGGGTCGAAGACAACCAGGTCTGGGCGGTCGCGCCACGCATGGATCAAGCCCTCCTTGCCCATGTTCGTTCGCAGGACAGCATAGCCTTCCTTGCGCATCATGCTGGACAGGAAGGTCAGGCTGGCAGTATCTGCGTCAACGAGCAGGATGGTCTTTTCGGACATCGGTGTGCTTTCAGGATTCGGTAGGCGGCATCAGGTAACCCAGGCCTGAGCGTGTAACAATGTGTTTTGGGGAATGGGGGTCTGTTTCCAGTTTTTGCCGCAAGCGCGCAATACTCACCCACAGGATTTCTTTTTCGGTCTTATATTCCGGTCCCCACACGCCGGTCAATAAATCTTCGGCGGTCAGGATCTTGCCAACGTTATGGGTAAATTGCAGCAAGAGGCGGTATTCGGTGGCAGACAGCGAGACGGGTTGTTCCCCGATCCATACTTCTGCGCGCGCAAAATCAATTTTCAAGTCGTCATGGGAGAAGAAGCGCGCCTGTCCGGATTCGATGGGCAATTGGCTGCGCCGTAAGACTGCGCGGACGCGCGCAAGCAATTCGGTTGCCGAGAAGGGTTTGATCAGGTAGTCATCCGCTCCCAGATCCAGCCCGCGTACGCGGTCCTGTTCTTCGCCTTTGGCGGTCAGCATGATGATGGGTACGCTGGAGAACTCGCGGATCCTCTGGCAGGCGCCAAACCCATCCAGGCGGGGCATCATGATGTCCAACAAGATCAAGTCAATCGGTTGGGAGGAAAAGATGTCAATCGCCTGGAAGCCGTCCTGTGCAGTAGCAACTTCATATCCTTCTGTGCGCAGGTTGGCTTCCAGAAGACGTAAGTATCGCGGCTCATCGTCTACGATCAGGATGCGTTTCGACATGATAACTCCTTTTGCAAAAAAGAACGTCAAGCGTGCAAGTCAACCGGCAATTGGATAAAAAATGTTGTGCCCTGATTCATCTTCGAGTCTACCCAAATCTTACCATGATGGGCCATAATGATTTGATTACAAATATAAAGCCCTAATCCACTGCCCGTTTTGGAGTTCTCGCCCGGTACGCGGTAAAAACGCTCGAAAATATTGGGTAAGTGCAACACGGGAATTCCTGGCCCCTGGTCGGTGAACGTGACAAGGATATAGTTCGTCTCTCTTCGAGCCGTGACAGTGATCTTTGCGCCAGGCGCGTATTTGAGCGCATTGCTGAATAAATTGTCGAATACCTGGGTCAAGCGCACATTGTCCCCCAGGATGGGAGGTACAGGTTCGAGATCGAGTTCTATTTCCAAATCTCTCTGGCGCGCACGGACGCGGAGGACAACATCGCGGATCAAAGCATCCAGGCGCAATGGCTGGATGTGGAGTTGTACAGACTTACTCTGTAATTTTGCCGATTCCAGGATATTATCGATCAACTCCGCCAGTCGGTCGGTTTCCTCATCTATAATAGTAAGAAATTCTTTCGTGGTCTCGTCGTCCCAGGTCGTATCGGAACGGAGCAAAGTGGTCGAATAACCCTTGATGAAGCCCAACGGTGTGCGCAGTTCGTGGGAGATGGTTGCCACAAAGTCATCCTGCAATTGGACCTTTTGCTGCAATGCTGCCAAACGCTGGTCGGTTTCCAGGTTGGCCTTGCGTAAGAGGAGGGCGGAAACCCAACTTGCGCATACCAGCGCCAACGTAATATGCGCTTGCTCGAAGACTGGTCCACCGAAGCGGACGAAAACGATCGCGCCAAACACTCTGGAGCCGTTATAGAGGGGCAGCCCTAATAGATACGCCTGCGCGATTCGGTCGCTTGCCCCTCGCACAGGATCCTGGAGAATCACGTTTTCCCTTGCAATCACCTGGTTGGCAATCCCCTCTCCCCAGGCAGCGTCTGCTTCTGCGTCTTTGCCGCGCCCAATGGCGCGCGCATAGGCAATTTCCAGGTACTGCTCGCCGCCTTTGACCGCATAAATGGCAACATTGTCATAGACGAATTCCGCCCGCAAAGCCAGCAACAACTTGTCCAGCGCCGTCTTCCAGTCGTTGTTCATGCTGGCAGCCTGCGCCAGGGTCTGGATATATGCCAGGGTACGCGAGTCGAGTCGTGGGTCAGACATCTTGAACGGATTCTAATCCTGAACTGCCAGCAAAGGGAAACGGAAAGTCGTCCCGCGCCCTTCCAGGGATTGGACATCGAGCATCGAGCCATGCGCTTCGATGATCTGCCGCACCAGCGAAAGCCCCAGCCCGGCCCCGCCATACCGCCGCGTGGACGACTCGTCCAATTGGTGGAACGGCTCGAAGATTTCTTTGATCTTTTCCGATGGGATGCCGATCCCGGTGTCGCCGACAGAGATCATGACCAGGTTGCCGGTTTCCTGCTTGATATTCAGGACAACGCGTCCACCCGCAGGCGTGAATTTGATCCCGTTATCCAGGAGTTGCGCCAACACCCAGGCGACCTTCTGCGAATCTGCCTGGACAAGGGGAACGCCCTCTTGGATCACGGCATGAACGGTGACATCACGACCGGCCGCCTTTTCCGACGCCGTTTTGACTGCCAGGGTGCCCAACCGGCCAATATCCACCGCTTCGAGCCGCAAACTGAGTTCGCCTTTGGATGCCAGCGAGAACATGATCAGGTCATCGATGATTTCCTCCAGGCGGGCGGCAGAGCGTTGGCTGACTTCCAGGGCATGGCGCTGTTCTTCCGTAATAGCGCCTAGGGATGCGGTAATCATCAATTCGAGATAGCCTTTGATGTGGGTCAGTGGGGTGCGCAATTCATGGGAGATGTTGCTGACGAAATTGGCTTTCATCTGGCTCAATTCTGACAGGCGTTCCAGCGCGTGCTGCAATTCTGACGTGCGCTCTTGCACACGGCGCTCGAGGTTGCGGTTGGCGGCCTGCAAGGCCGAGCGCAGTTGGATGATCTGTTCGGTCACGGCCTGGTCGAGAACTGCGCGGCTGATCAGTTTCAGGTCGATCAAGGCCTGCCCCAGCAGGTAGGCTTGGTCGTGTTCCATTTGTTCCTGTTGGTAGGCCAGGGCCTTCTGCAAGTCGATCTCGGTGATGAATCCACGCTGGACGAGGTATTCTCCCAGGCGCGGGACCAGCATTTCAGGGGTCAGTTGAACCGGCTGTGTCATGGCGTTTCCTCAGACTTGCCAGGTCCATTCGCCGCCTACCATTGCGGCAGTGGGTTTCATCTCCAGCAGGGCAGTGGGCGGGACGGTAAACGGGTCCTGTTCCAGGACGATCAGGTCAGCCAGGCAGCCTGGGGCCAGTTTGCCAGCGCGGTCTTCCAGGCCGGCGACATAGGCCGGGCCAAGCGTAAATCCTGCCAGCGCTTCGTGCAAGGACAGGCGCTGTTCCGGGCGCCAGCCGTCCGGGCCAGGGGAGCCGTCGCTGCGCTGGCGGGTGACGGCGGCGTGCAGTCCCCAGAACGGATTGGGCGATTCGACCGGCGCATCCGAGCCAAACGCCAAGCGCGCGCCATGCTGTACCTGGGTGCGCCAGGCGTAAGAAAGCGCGGCTCGTTCGCCCCAATACTGGTCTGCCATGCGCATGTCGGAGGTGGCGTGGATGGGCTGCATGGAGGCGACCACGCCCAGTTCGGCCAGGCGGCTGGCGTCGTCGGGGTGGAGGACCTGGACGTGTTCGATCCGCTGTCGTAAGGGGAGCAGGCCGCGGGTGCGTTCGAAGCGCCTGAGCTGCGCATAGGCATCAAGGACCTCATGGTTGGCGAGGTCGCCGATGGCGTGCACCGCCAGGCTGAGTCCTGCTTCCGCCGCCTGGCGCCCGATGTCGAAGAGTTCTTCGGCGTCCATGTTGAGGATGCCGCGGTTTTCCGGCTCGCCTTCGTAGGGCTGGAACATGGCGGCGGTGCGCGGACCGAGCGCGCCGTCCATGAAGACTTTGACCGCGCCGATGCGCAGCCAGTCGTCGCCGAGGCCGGTGCGCAGGCCGAGCGCGGCGGCGGAGGGCAGGTCTTCGAGCGGGATGCTTTTGAGGATGCGCAGGCGCAGTTTGCCCTGCTGGTGGAGTTGCTGGAGGGCGATGAAGCAGTTGCGGCGGTCGAAATCGTGCAGGCCGGTGAGACCCATGCGCCACAGGGCGGGCTGGGCCTGTTGGATGGCTTGCACGATCGTTTCCACGGACGGAGCGGGGACGGCCGCGCCGACCAGTTCCATAGCCGTTTCGAGCAGGATGCCGGTGGGCTGGCCGCGCGCGTCGCGCTGGATGCGCCCGTTGGCGGGATCGGGGCTGCCCGCGTGGATGCCCGCCAGCCGCAGCGCAGCGGAGTTGGCCCAGGCGGCGTGCAGCGATTTGGCGGTCAGGTAGACGGGGTTGTGGGGCGCGACGGCGTCCAGGTCGGCCAGGGTTGGCCAGTACCCCCCCTCTGTCCCCCCCATCGTACCCGATGGGGGGGATGACCAGTTATTCTGGTTCCAGCCGTGCCCCAGGATCCATTCGCCTGGGGCGGCGGTTTGGGCGCGTTCGGCAACGCGGCGCAGGCATTCTTGCAGGCTGTTGGTTTCGCAGTCTATTTTTTGCAGGGACAGCCCGTACTGTTCGAGGTGCAGGTGGGCGTCGGTCAGGCCGGGCAGGATGGTATGTCCCTGCATGTCCTGTTTTTCGGCGCGTTCGAATTCAGTGAGCAGTTCTTGGGTTTCGCCGACCGCCAGGACGCGCCCATGTCCCACAGCAATGGCGGAGGCCGAGGGGCGGGTTGTATCGAGCGTGTGGATGCAGGCGTTGTAAAGAAGTTTCATCTGCGTCAAGATAATCTTTCCAGCAGCGAGTCCAGTTCTTCATCCGAGTAGTAATGGATGGTGACCGTACCGCCTTTCTGGCCATGCCGCAGGGTGACTTTCGTCCCCAGGCTGGCGCGCAGGCGTTCCTCCAGGGCAGTGATTTCGGGGGAGGCGGCTTTGGGAGGCGCGACCGGCGCTTTTTGCCCGCCCATCTTTTTGACGAGGTCTTCAGTCTGGCGGACGTTCAGCCGGTGGGAAACGACCGTCTTCAGCAGCGCGTCTTGCGCGGTGTGGTTGGGCAGTCCCAGCAGGGCGCGGGCGTGCCCTTCGCTGATGCGGAATGCGCCTGCTTCACCGTTCGGCAGGTCGCGGTCGTTTTCTTCGGCGTGGGCGTAGCCCTCCACCAGCGCCTGTTTGACCGCCGCCGAGAGGTTGAGCAGGCGCAGGGTGTTGCTTACTGCCGGGCGGCTCTTGCCCACCCGCAGCGCGATCTCCTCGTGCGATAGGCCGAAGTCTTCGCTCAACTGACGGTAGGCGTCCGCTTCTTCCAGCGGGTTCAGTTCGGCGCGCTGGATGTTCTCGATCAGCGCCAGTTCGAGCAGTTCGCGGTCGCTGACCTGGCGCAGGATGGCTGGCACGCTGCGCAGGCTGGCCAGTTTGGCGGCCTGCAGGCGGCGCTCCCCGGCCACCAGGGTGTAGGTCCCATCCGCGCCCGGCGAGAGGATCAACGGCTGGAGGATGCCATGCTCGCGGATGGAGGCGGCCAGTTCCTCCAGGTCTTTGGGATCGAACTGGTCGCGCGGCTGGCGCGGGTTGGGCTGGATGGCATCCACCGCGACCTGCATGACGCCTCCCCCCACCGGGGCTTGCCCGCCGGGGATGAGCGCGTCTAATCCTTTACCCAGACCGGTACGTTGTGGCGGCATTCGATACCTCACTCACTGAATTATTCTATCTTTATCCCATCGCCTGCCAACACTTCGCGCGCCAGTTTTTCGTAGGCCTGGGCGCCGCTCGAACCGGGCGCATAGACCGACACCGGCAGGCCATAGGATGGCGCTTCCGCCAGGCGGATGCTGCGCGGCACAATGGACTTGAAGGCTTGCTCCGGAAAGTGGCGGTTGACTTCGATCACCACGTCGGTGGAGAGGTTGGTGCGGCCATCGTACATAGTCAACACCACGCCGCGCACGGCCAGTTCCGGGAAGAGCGCCGAACGGACGCGCTGCAAAGTCTGGGTCAACTGCCCCAGTCCCTCCAGCGCCAGGTACTCGCATTGCACCGGGATGATCACGCCGTCCCTGGCCGCCACCAAGCCGTTCACCGTCAACAGGCCGAGCGAGGGCGGGCAGTCTATGAGAATGTAGTCGTAGCGGCCATCCAGCGATTGGAGCGCCTGTCGCAAGCGCGTCTCGCGCGCCATTTCGCTCACCAGTTCCACCTCCGCGCCCGCCAGCGCAGGCGAAGAAGGCAGCAGGGCGATCTTCAAACGTTCGTTATACAACACCAGCGAAGCAGGCGGTTTGAGGCCCAGCATGGCGTCGTAAGTGCTGCCCTGGACGTTATGCTTGTCCACGCCCAGCGAGGAGGTGGCGTTGGCCTGTGGGTCGATGTCCACGATCAGCACGCGCTGGCCGAAATGCGCCAGGTAAGCCCCCAGGTTGATCGCCGTTGTGGTTTTGCCCACCCCGCCCTTCTGGTTGACCAGGGTATAAATCCGTCCCATAATCTAAAAGACCTCCACCATACAAGCGTGAATTTCATCGGCGGTTGGGATGCCCTCCAGCCCCGCGCGCGCCACTGACCGCGCCGAGAGTTGCACGCCGAAGCGCGCCGCCTCCCATGGATCGCGCGTAGCCAGCATACGGACAAAGAAAGCCGCTGCAAAGATGTCACCTGCGCCGGTGGCGTCCACTTCTTCCACTGCCGGGGCGCGGAAACGGCGCTGGTCGCCGTGCCAGTACAGGCGTGCGCCCGATGCGCCCTCGGTGACGGCCAGGATGCGGGTATGCTGCGCCAGGAACTCGACCTGCTCTTCGTCGCCGCCCACGTCCTCGATGCTGACGACCACCGCACCGGACTCAGCCAGGGCCTGCTCGCCGGATCCCCAGGCCGTTCCCACCACCCGGCCGGACTCGTCCCAGGCGCGCATCCAGCCTTGCGGCGTCAGCCCCAGCAGGGCGGGAGCGAACGAGTTGGGCAGCGCCGCATCCAATTCTTGCGCCACCGGCCCAAGGTGGATGATTTCGGCGCGCCGCCAGATCCCTGGTACGCTTGCAAAGGGGATACGTTCAGCCTTGCGGCGCAGGAATTGCTTGCGCCCGGCCTCGGTGTAATGGTTCTCGAAGGTGGTGCTGTGCGCCGACGGCAAGGCCAGGACCTGGAGGCCTGATAATGCTTCCAGGCTGGTCCCTGGAGCGCAGGCTGTGACCACGCCCACGCGCATCCCTAGCGCGCGCGCCGTCAATGCGGAATAGGCGGCCGTACCGCCCAGCCGCGCGCCGCCCGGAGTCAGGTCATGCGTCACGTGGCCGATGACGAGATAATCCACAGGTTCAAAGGTTGCCAAGTCGAACATAATTGCATTATACCGTCTTAAAAAAACTTGCGAAGGCGCTCCTTCGGGTGATACCCTCAAGACAGGCCTTCGCAAGGCGGTCACTGGGTCGAGATCAAGAATTTTTGGGGATAATGTTTACTTTGCGGTGCGGCTCTTCGCCCATGCTCTCGGTTGTCACATCTGGGTGGTCGCGCAATTCCAGGTGGATGATGCGGCGCTCGGCGGCAGCCATCGGCTCGAGCGTCTGGCGGCGTCCGCTCTTGACGGCCTGCTCGGCCATGCGGCGCGCCATCTGGCGCAGTTGGCGTTCACGGCGGCTGCGGTAGCCTTCTACGTCTATGTACAGTTGTACCCACTGTTCCACTTGCTTGCCTACCATCAGGCTGGCGACGTACTGGAGGGCGTTCAGCGTTTCGGAGCGGCGGCCAATGAGGATGCTCAAGTCGTCGCCGCGCACGTCTACATTGATTGACTGGCGGCCTGACCCGCTGGAATGATCGCGGTCGTTATCGTCGTAGTGCGCCGAGACTTGCGCCTGGAGGTTCATGTGCGCCAGTAGTGTGGAAACTGTCTTCTCGGTCAGGGTGAGCAGGCGGTCACTTTCGCCTTTTGCCTGGCGGGGAGACGGGGAGGTCTCTTGGGGCTTGGGCGCAGTTTTTTTGGCGGGAGCCGGCCTGGGTCCCGGCTTCGAGGCGGGAGGAGGCGTTTGGGGCGCGGGGACCGGTTCTTCGTCCGTCTTGATTGTCAGGCGGATGCGTACCTGGCGTCCACCCAACCCGAACAGGCCTTTGGAGCCGGCGTCCAGCACTTCCATGCTGACGGCTTCAGCGGGCAGGCCGAGTTGGGACAGCCCTTGTGAAAGCGCTTCTTCCACGGTAGGGGCAATGATTTCGAGGGTCGTTTTTTCATTCATGATGTCCTCCCTGTGTTGTTATTTGCCGGATGGCGGTTTGTTGCCGCCCGGCAGCAGGTTGCGCCAGTTGGCGCGCCCGGTGATGGCATATTGGAAAATGCCGAGCAGGTTGCTGGTGATGAAGTAGACAGACAGGCCGGAGGCAAAGGTGAGCGCAAAGTAGCCCAGCAGGAGCGGCATGTAGATGCTCATGGTGTTGCTCATCGCCGCCGACTGGTCGCCGGGATTGGTGCTGGCGGGCATGGTCAGTTTGGATTGGATATAGGTGGTGATGGCGACGATGACGGCCAGGGTGGGCAGGCTGAAGCCGAAGATGGGGATGGATTCGGGGCGTCCCAGGTCCATCCACAAGAAGCGGCTGTTGAGCGGGATGAGGGCGGCGGCGTTAAGCGCCGGGTACAGGCTGCGTCCCAGTTGTAGAAGGCTGAGTGGCGAGGTTGCCAGGGCGCGGATGATGGCCTGGTACAGGCCGATGATGATGGGGAATTGGATCAGCGTGGGCAGGCAGGAGCCAAAGGGGTTGATGCCTTTTTCTTTGTAGATGCGCATCTGCTCCTGCGCCAGTTTTTCTTTGTCTTTGGCGTATTTTTTCTGGATGGCTTGCCACTCTTTGTCATTCTGGAGTTCCTGCATGGCCTGCGCGCTTTTCAATTGTTGGGCGTTGAGCGGCCAGGTAACTGCGCGGATGACAATCGTGAAAAGGATGATGGCCCAGCCAAAAGCGCCAGGCACGTTTGCCATCAGGGAGTAAATCCATAACAGCAGGTTGGTAAACGGATGGATGATCAGGGTATCCCACATGGCTTCTTTCCTTATTTCTCAGGGGTAAATGACCATACTTGCGCCCCATTGGGATCGTGCGCGGAAAGCGCAAACTCGGCTTGCATGGGCGCAACCAGGGTATACTCACCGCCAGTTACAGGGGGCGTGTAGATCTTGCCGCCCACTTCACGCTGCCAGACTATCTTTCCCTCGCGGTCTACGGCGTACAGCGAGCCGGATTCGGTCACAAAGACGATGTAGTCGGGCATTGCCAGCGGACTACCGACCAGGGGGCCGTCTGGTTGGATAGACCAGAGTTGCTCACCGTTGGTTTCATAGGCATAGAAATTGCCTTCCAGGTCGCCAAAGTACATTGCGTCACCATTCAGTATGGGGCCGCCCCAAACCCACCCCTGCGTGGCGGCAAAAGGCGAGGCCTGGCCGGTGGCGGGATCTACCTGCACGACCTGGGAAGCGAAGGAACCGACGTACAACTTGCCGTCTGGGCCGATCAATGGCGAGCCGGGCGCCGCGCCGCCCAGGTCAATGGCAGGCCAGGGGGAAGCGTAGGTTTCCAGGTCAATGGCATGGAGATAGTGATTCATGGATGTGACGTATACCAGTTTGCCGTCCGAGACCGGCTGCGACCAGAGCGGGCCGCCCAGTTCGATGTGCTCGAGCGCCTTTTTGGTAGTCAAGCCGTCTTCCAGTTCGAGGATATACACGGTCCCATCGGTGTTGGCGGCAAATACCTTGTCCTCCAGCACCAGCGCGCCTGCAATCCAACGGTCTTTGGCTTCCGAGAAGATCCATTTTTCTATGGGGGCACTGGTTTCCGGGTCTATGCGATTGGGGTCGAGCGCCACCAGACGGTGATCCGTACCGGCCGAGCCAATGATGATCGTGCCGTCTGGCGCAAGCACCGGTTGAGCAATGAACTGGATGCTGTTGCTGGCTTTGGCCGGGTAACGCCAAATCTCCCTGCCGTCGCTAAGGCGGATGGCGTACAGGTGCGCCCCGGAAGCCAGGTAAGCCATCTCGCTGTCGCTGGCCAGTCCCGGCCAACTGTTGACGAGCGTAGCGCCGCTGCAAGCGCTCAACCAGAGCGCAGCAAGCATAACGACAAGCAAAAGTAAGAAATGCTTGGATTTCATCGAGAAGATTTTCTCCTAGGGAACAGGGTCATAACCGCCAGGGTTAAATGGATTGCATCGCAAGACTCGCCAGACAGCCATCACCAAACCTCTGATAGTGCCATATTTGTAGATGGCCTGGTAACCGTAATGAGAACAGGAAGGGTAGAAGCGGCATGTGCCTTCCGGCAACCCGCGTGCGATGGTCTTTTGGTAGAAGCGAATGACCGCCAGCAACGCCAAGCGCGGCCAGTTTCCTGGCTTGCGTGGCAGGTCGCGCAGGCGCGGCTCGTTTGGGTATTCTGTCGGGAGGTAGAACTCAGTTTTCATGCGGGGCAGGGAGCAATTGTGCGCGGCGGAGCAGTCCAGCCAGCGCCTGGTGGATTTCAGGGAACGACGCCAGCAGCAAAGCGGGGCGGGCGACCAGGACCAGATCCCAACCGGGGGACAAGGTGGGCAGGAGAGGCCGCATCGCTTCGCGCAGGAGGCGCTTGCTCCGGTTTCGCTGGATCGCGCCGCCCACCGAGCGTCCGGCCGTTACCCCAACGCGCACCCTGGGCGTTTCGCTTGCATGTATCACCAACACAACAAGCGGGTGTGCATACGATTTTCCTGTGTGTCGCACCCGCTTGAAATCAATGGATCGGGTCAGGCGGAATTTACGCTGCACCCGTACCTCAACACACCGACTGTCTGTTCAGTTTCAAAGCACCATGCAGGGAGAAAGACGCCGCCTGGCAGCCCAGACCGGGTACGGTCCTACCACCGCACCCGCTTGACATGCTCGTTGGCCGTAACGGCCAATTTATAGCGACGGCGCAGGCGACGGCGTTTGAGCACCGCCCGGCCATCAGCGCTGGCCATGCGGGCGCGGAATCCATGTACACGCACACGGCGGCGGATCTTGGGTTGATACGTTCGTTTTGTCATGAACTTTCCTCACACAAAGAGATAATTGCCATTCCCGACTCTTGGGAACGTAGCAGGCTGGTTAGACTGGCACGCTATTATACCGTAACGCTTTTTATTGGTCAAACGCGCGATTCACTTTTTGTTCCCAACCGGTGCAAGCAACTCTGCAAGTTGGCGCGCGCCCTCCGGGTCGGTGATCGCCAGCACCTCGTCATCTTGCTGGAAGGTGCTGTCGCCGCGCGGCAGGGTGACTTTGCCTTTGCGGATGATGGCCGCGATCACGCATTGGTCTGGCAGCCCCAGGTCTTTGATGGCGGTGCCAATGGCCTTTGCGCCAACCGGAACTTTTTCTTCGACCAATGAATACCGTCCACGGCGCAGTTTGAGCAGGGTCATCATATCGCCCAGGGACATTTCTTCTTGGATTAGGTGGGCAAACACATTGGCCTGGTTGAGCGCCACATCCACGTGGAAATTGTCGTTGAAAAGCCAGGCGTTGCGCGGGTTGTTGACGCGCGCAATCGTACGCCGCACGTTGAACATCTTGCGGCTCAAGAAACACAGCGTCAGGTTTACGGTATCATCCGACGTACAGGCTGCAATGACGTTGGCTTCACGGATGCCAGCCAGTTCCAGCACGGAAGGGTTGGCTACGTTGCCTTCATAGATTACTTCTGTTGGCAGTTCCTGGTGTAAACGGGCAAGCAGTTCGCGGCGGTGCTCCACCAGGCGTACTTTATGGCCTTCGGTGAGAAGCAGCGAGGCCAGTTGCGCGCCGGTGCGGCCGCCTCCAGCAATGAGTACGAACATTTCAGACCTCCTCCTCGGAATCCAAGCAAGCGCGCAAGGTTTGGATGCCGTCGAACGTTGCACTGACATTGAGCAGATCGCCCTCGTCCAGGATGATTTCGGGGGAGGGCAACAAGGCGCGACCAGCGCGCGTCAGGGCGACCGGCAGGCAGCCCGGGGCATTACGCATCAACTCCCCCAACGGCTTTGCATTCCAGCAGGCAGGGATGCGCATTTCATAGACCTCGATCTCGCCGTTGCCAGCCGAAAACACGGTGCGGAAGGCAGAATCGACCAGTAATTCCTGGATGCGCTGCGCGCCCCAACTGGGAGAACTGACAACCTGCAAGCCAAAGACCTCCATAATGGGTCGCATCGCAGGATCGTAATTGCGGGCTACCACGATTGGCACTTTGTAGATTGCGCGCGCCATGTGGGCCGTGACCGCGTTGCGCGTGTCCGAGTTCGTGACGCTTGCCAGGCCATCGGCCTCGGAGATTCCGGCGCGTTCCAGCACCTGCTCAGTGAGCGCATCCCCTTCCAGGGTCCGGCCGCGAAAGGCCGGATCGAGCGTTTCGAAGGCTTCGCGGTTGGAATCGACTACGGTCACTTTGTGGCCGTTCTTGAACAGGCGGAAGGCCAGTTCAGAGCCGACCCGTCCGCACCCGATTACAATGAAATTCATGGGAATCCTCCTTACAAGGACAGTCCTGGCGTCAGGGAACCTGGTAGGGCACGTTGGTAATCACGACGCCCGGTTTGGATAACAACTCGCTGCGCAGCAGGTTGGCGGTTCGCATGTGCAGGAAGTTGTGCCAGCGCTTGGAAGGCACGAACTCTGGCACAATAATCGTGATGGTTTCATTCGGCTGCCGTTGGGCAATGATCTCTTCCAGGTAAACCAACAGGGGTTCCACGAAGAGCCGGTAGGGGGAGTCTACGATTACCAGGCGCGTGCCTTCGCCCCAGGTCTCCCATTTTTTCTGCACTTTTTCCGTTTCAGCGGGTTCGATGGAGACATGCACGGCCGTCACATCGTCCGAGAGCAGGCGCGCGTAACGCAACGCCGCCAGCGAGCCCTGGTGCACACCGCTGACCGGCAGGATCACGCGGTGACGAGTGGCCTGTGGAGGCGCTCCCCCAAATTTTTCCAGCGAGAGGCGCCCGGCCAGGCTGTGGTAATGGCGGTGAATAAGTAGGAATATACTGATCAAAATTGGCAAAAGGATCAGCACTACCCAAGCGCCATCTTGGAATTTTGTCACAGCAAAAACGCCCATGACAATGGCGGTGCATACCGCGCCAAACCCATTAACAAGCATTTTGAATTGCCAGTTTTGCTCATACCGTAAGACGGAGCCCGCCTCTGTCAATTCCTTGCCAATCTCGATATGGCCGATTTTCCACCAACGACGCGCCATCCCTGCCTGTGATAAGGTGAAGGACAGGAATACGCCAATTGCGTAGAGCGGGATGAGGCGCGATACGCTGGCCTGGAAAACGATAATCAGCAAGGACGCAATGATAGCCAGCGAGACAATGCCATAGGAGTAAACCAGGCGACTTCCACGGTAAGTCAATTGGCGGGGGAGCAGGCCGTCTTTGGCTGCCAGGGCGCTCAAGCGAGGAAAATCTGCAAAAGCGGTGTTGGCCGCCATAATGAGAATCACTGTAGTGGCAGAGATCACTGCCAGGTAGAGTGCCCCTCGACTGTCGAACACTGTGCGCGTCAGTTGCGAGATGACCGTCTCTTCCTCGGATGGGACTACATGAATTTGGCCACTGACATATGAAATTCCAAGAAAAAGGGAACTCAAGATCAGCGCCATCCAAATCAGAGTGATGGCAGCGTTCTTGCTGCGTGGTTCTTTGAAGGCGGTAATGCCATTGGAAATTGCTTCGATTCCGGTCAATGCGGCAGTGCCGCTGGAGAATGCGTGCAAGATCAAGAAAGGCGTGATAACCGAAATCGTTTTGGCAATCTCGATCTCCGGTGGGTCAATAACTGCGCCAAGTGTCCCGGTTAAGGAACGAAACAGGCCCATCCCAACAGTGATGAACATCATGACCACGAAGAAGTAGGTTGGGACTGCAAAGGCTGTCCCTGATTCCTTTACACCGCGTAAATTGACGAGCATAATGAACAGGACTGCCGCAACTGCCAAGACCACGCGATACGGGTAGATTGTGGGATATGCTGAGGTAATCTGCGCTACGCCCGATGAAATGGATACAGACACGGTAAGCACATAGTCTGTCAACAAAGCCGCTCCGGCCATTTGGGCAGGCAATTCTCCCAGGTTATCGCGGGCAACAATGTACGCGCCGCCGCCATCGGGGTAGGCATGAATGGTTTGTTGATACGACAAGGCGACAATTGCCAGCAAGATGACAATTGCAATAGATATGGGAAATACAAAGCCAAACGCCATAGTGCCGGCTGCTGCCAGGATGACCAGGATCTCCTGCGTGGCATACGCAGTGGACGAAAGCGCATCTGAGGCAAAGACGGCCAGGCCGATGGCTTTGCCGATCGTCTGGTGCGGGGCGTCGGCTGTGGAGAGCGGGCGACCGATCAACCAGTGATCGAGCGAACGCGGCGGCGTATAACTTGCCTCGCGACGCATAATGGATGACGAGGTGGGCTCGTTGGGCGTCAACATAGAACGTTCACACTTTCTCTACAACGGATAACATGAGACACAAAAACACGCCCCCGCACAGCGAGAGCGAGGGCGTATTATAAACTAATTTTGCCAGTTATGCGGTCTCGCCTTGCCTGGATTGCTTGAGCGGGACCTGGAGGTGGAAGGTGCTTCCCTTGCCTTCGACGCTGTCGGCCCACACACGCCCGCCGTGTCGTTCGGCTATCGAACGGACGATGGCCAGGCCGAGTCCTGTGCCATGCTGGGCGCGGGCCGCGCGCGATTTGCCGCGATAGAACCTTTCGAACAGGCGCGTCATATCGTCGGCGCTGATGCCAATGCCGGTATCCTGCACAACGATGATCAGGTCTGTGGGGGTGATAAGCACGCGCAGGGAAACCCGTCCGTTCTGGGGGGTGTATTTAATGGCGTTCTCTACCAGGTTGTAAACGGCCTGTTGGAAGAGGGCAGGATCGGCTTCGATATGAGGCGGCAGGTCCTTCGGCAATTCCAGACTCAGGTCAATTTCTTTCTGGCTGGCCTGGATCTGGAGTGTCCCGACGACGCGCTCCAAAACGTCCAGCACCAGCACCGGTTCGACTTGTAAGTCGACACCCAGTTCGATCCGCCCCAGGTCGAGCAGGTTGTTGACCAGGCGCCCCATGTTCTCCACGCCGGTGATGATCTTGCGCACGTAGTTCTGCTGTTGGTCGTTCAACGGTCCGACCATATCCAGCATGGTCACATAACCGCGCATCAGGGTGAGCGGCGAGCGCAGGTCGTGGCTGACCGTGGAAACGAATTCGGATTTGAGTGTGTCCAGTTGCTTGAAATGAGTCACATCGCGCATGATGCACACCCGTCCCACCGGATGACCATCGGCCAGGACAGAGGAGGCTGTAGCCAGGTAAGTGCGTCCGTCCGGCAGGTTGACTTCCACGGACTGTTTTTCGCCTGCGGCGCGTAGCAGTTCAAGCAGCGGCTTTTGCTGGATCACATCTTGCATGGGGCGCCCTTCGTTCTTTCCAAGCCGGGAATCCAATGCTTGCTCTGCGGCAGCGTTCGCCAGGATGAGGTAGTCTTTCGTGTCTGTGACCAACACCGGGTCGGGAGTGGAATCGAGGATGGCCTCCAACTGGCGGCGGCCGACTTCCACGTTCAGGAACAGGTGCGCGTTAGCGGCCGCCAGCGCGGCCTGTCCTGCTAGGGTCGAGAGGAAGCGCTCTTCTCCCTCGGAGAATTGGTGCGGCAAATCGTAAGCGACCCACAACACGCCGTAGTAACGATTTTTGTGCCGCAAAGCCACTGCCATCAAGGAGGCTGGCTGCGGCAGCCCGGCGTCCAGATTCAGGTTGCGCGCGCGCGGGACGTTGGAAAGCACAATCGGTTTTTCCTGTTCTTGCGCCAGCGCCAGCATCTGGTCGTCCAGGTGGGCATAAAGGTCGGGCGCCCCGCCTACCGAGAAGCGCGTGGGCGATTCCACCGGGGCGTCCGGCAGGAGCACAGGGGAAAGCGCTACGCGGGCGACCCTGGCCCCGCCTGCCAGCGCCGCTTCCAGCACCGGTTGGACGGCCTCCCGCATATCCAAGGTGGACGCCACGCCGCGGCTGACGACCAGCAGCCTGTTCAATTCCTCCAGGCGCGCCTGCAAGGCAACGCGCATCTGCTCGAAGGCGCGTCCCAATTGACCGACCTCGTCCTCGCCGCCCATTTGCAGCGGGCGGTCGAGTTGTCCCTGCGCAATGCGATTGGCTTCCACAGCCAGGTTTTTCAGTGTGCGCGTCACCACCTGAAGACCAATCCGCAGGGAGACCAGCGCAATCAGAGCCAGCCCAACGATCATCAAGGAGAGTGGCAGGGCAATGTTGAGCGCCAGTTGCTGGGTCTCCTGCGCCGGGACAGCCAGCACAATGGCCCACGAGCGACCGGGCACGCGCTGGTAGTACACCATCTGGCGCGTTCCATCCGGGGCAGTCTCATCGTAGAAAAGCGACTGGTCGCCGGTCTGGCCGGCATAGCGCGTCATGATCTGGTTGGCGTCGGTGTGATACAGGATGGCACCGTTATCGTCCAACAAGATGCCGGTACCGTGTACCTGCGCCATATCCCCCAGGCTTTGGATGAGGGGTTGGGTGAGGGGGTTGACCCCCAGGTCGGTACGGGCAAGCAAGATGCGCTGGGTCTGTCCGGCGTTTTTGACGGCCACAATAAAGGAAAGCCGTCCCACGCCCCCAGGCGCAGCGGGCGGGATGGTGTAAATCTGGGTCGGCACGTCGCTCAAGGCGAACAGCAGGCCAGCGTCTTCCTCGGGGAACAATGCAAACGATGAACAGGCCTCAGCCGGATAGCATCCAAGCAAACTCCGGTCGGCGCTGTCCAGGACAAAAGCCTGGTTGAAATACGGCACCATCTGGATTTGCTGCCCCAGCAAGGCCGAAAGTTCCGGGTCAGCGGCCTCCAGCAGGCGCGGGCTGGCAGCCATCTGCTCGGCCAGGTTCTGCCCGGTCTCCAGGAAAAATGGCACGCTCTGCGATGCCATCTCGGCCGTACTGCGCAGGCGGTCTTGCAGCATCTGGCGCGCTGCCTTTCCGGCCACGTACCAGTCACCGACCAGCAATGTAGCCAACAAAACCAGGACAAAAACTCCTGTACTGAACAGGAAACGCGCTTCCAGGCTGCGTTCAGCCGGGGAGGGCTGCGCCTCGTGCCGGCCACCCCACAGCGACGGGAAAGCCAGCGCCAGCACCTGTGCTGCCAACCCGGCGGCCAGCATCTCGCCAGAAAAGGCGAGGCTGACAGCGCCAGCATTGCTCAACGCATAGTCCAGCCTGACGGTAGCCTCGCCGGGGATGGTGAAATATGCCCCCAGCACATATAACACTGCCCGCAATGGGATCAGTACCAACGCCGCTGCCAGGGGCCGTCGTAATACCCGGAACAGCGTCGTCCGGTAGCGCTGGCGGACGCTGGCAGAGAAAATCATCCCCAACAATGTCATCTCGAACAGGGTGAATAAATTATGCGTGTCCCACAAACCGCGCAGCAAGCCGGTCAACCCGCCGAGCAGGACCGCGCCCACTGGCCCCAGGAGCCCGCCTCCCAGCGTCCAGGAAATGCCCGCCAACGGCAACAACGCCGCCCCAAATTGGTCGGTGGGGACGCCGGGCGGGGGCAGCGCCGCGCTCGAAGAAAGCCGGAACCCAGCGGACAAAACTGCCAAAGGAGTGAACACCAACAGGCCGAAGAAAATGACCCACTCACGCCCCTTCCAGGGGGTTCGGTAGCCTCGCCAGAGATGCAACCCATACCCACATAACCCACCCAGGAACAACCACACCACCCAGCCAAAGGGGGTCGGCAGCGTCAGGTAAGGTAATGTCTCCAGGATTGGGCTTAGGAAGGACATCATTGTTCCTTAAATTATAGCCCTAAAGCGACAAGGGTAAAGTTGCTGATTACTAACAGTTCTGTAAGCCTCGCGATACCTTTCGGCCAACGGACTGTTTGGTACTGCTGGACCCTGGCGGCCCCCGCCGCATCGTTTCCTGACGACCTGCCTGCTTGCTGCGCCGAGGAGCCTTTCCCTGCCCCGGACATGACCAGCGCGCGCTGCATTTCACGGGTGGGTTTCGGCGGGGGGAAAAATGCCACAAAGTGGTATGGCTGAGTTGGCATACACGCCTCGGTACGCTTCGGGCAACAGGCCTGCTATGTAGCGCATAACCAGGTCGGCGTTGCGCTGGCGGGATTCGCGTCGTTCCGCGCCTTTCCCGCTGATAGGCGGCAACATAAAAGGCTGGCCAATGCGTATTTCCAAGCGCGGTCTCTCTCCACGTTTGGCGCGTTGCCAGAAATCATCGGTCGTACCTACCAGTCCGGCCGGGATCACCGGTACGCCGGTCTCTTCGATGAGATAAGCAACGCCGGGAAAGGCGCGCCGCATGGATGTGACATGCGAGCGCCCGCCCTCTGGGGCGATTAATAACGGACGCCCTGCTTGGATAGCCGCAACAGCCCGTCGTAGCAGGTCTCTGTCGTACGCGCCGCGATGCACAGGCAGGACGCCGTACAACCTCACCAACTGTCCCTGCCCGGGCCGCTCGAACACGTCCGAGGCGCCGATGATTTCCAGCGCCTCCGGCCAGAAGGCGGCTGCCAGGGGCGGGTCGAACAGGGAAATATGGTTGATGGCTACCACGTACGGTTGACCGCGCAGGACATTCTCCTTTCCGGTCACTTTCACACGCCCCAGGATGTGAAAGATCAGCCGGAAGACGGCCCGCAACGCCGGGCGGGATAATCGAAAGTGGAGGGGGACGCGGTAGGGTTCGTCCATGGGCAAACTTCCTACACGATTTGGGCAGGTCAAAGACCTGCCCTACGTTTTACACAACGCCAGTGACTTTTGGAAGACTTCGTCGGCGTTCAGTTTGTCGGAATCCAGGATAACGGCGTCCTCGGCTGCTTTTAACGGCGCCAGGTCGCGGGTAGAGTCGATGCGGTCGCGCGCAATGACTTTGGCGAGGATCTCGTCATAGTCTGCGCCTTCGCCGCGCGCGATGAGTTCGTCATAGCGCCGGCGCGCGCGTTCCTCGGCGGATGCGTCCAGGTAGATCTTCAGGCCGGCCTCGGGCAACACGACTGTGCCGATGTCGCGCCCGACCATGACCACCTGCCCGCGCAGGCCGATGCGGCGCTGCTGGGCGGTGAGCGCGCGGCGCACGCCGGCATACGCGGAAACGACCGAGACGTTGGCGTCCACTTCGGGGCGGCGGGTTTGCCAGGTGATGTCCTGGTCTGCGACGCGCACGTCGCAGGCGCGGCCATCTGGATGGGAGGGCGGCAGCACATCGATCGGCGTGGATTCGGCCAATGCCGTGATCGCGGTCTCATCTTGCATGTCCAGGCCGCGCTGGAGCGCCAGCCAGGTGACGGCGCGGTACATGACGCCGGTATCGAAGAACAGGAAGCCCAGGGCGTCGGCCAGGCGCTTGCCCAGGGTGGATTTGCCCGAGGCTGCCGGGCCGTCGATAGCAATGGTGGAGGGAGGAGTCATTTTGGCACAATCATTATGGAAGGCTGGGGTGCGCGTCAGGGAACAGGTCGGCTCGCACCCATACGATGACGGTGTCCGAGTCGTAGGGAAGTTTCCGAAATACAGACCAGCGGATCCAATCGTTTGTGCTCAGGATGTCCCAGGAGGGCGATTGCCGCCAGGCAAAATCCTGGCCTCGGTACGCGCTGGGGATGTCCAGGCTTTCCTGTTCGGCGGTGAGCACGATGGCGGGTGATTGCTGTATATCGAGCGCCGTCACGGACCGGAGGCTGTGTTCGCGCAGCAACCAGGACAGGGCCGGGGAATCCAGGCCGGAGAGGATCACTTCCTGCGCTTGCCCGTCCCCGGCGCTCCATTCGGACATTTCATTTACGGCGGCAAGCAACAGGTCCGCCTGGGCGGGTCGCGTAGGGGATTGCCATAGTTCCCAGCCATCCGGCGTCCGCAGGCCGGTAGCGCCCCATGCCACGCCCAGGGCGTACATCCCCAGGGCGGTTGCCAGCCCCCACACGGACGCCAGCCGCGCGATCCGCGCCGACCAACCCAACGCCACCAACAATATGCTGACCACGAGCAGGATCAGCACGCTGCCCAGGAGCAGGTAGCGCGTGGGCGGCAGGTTTTCCAAAATGATTTTGCCGCCAAACTGGATGCC
The DNA here is from genome assembly GCA_049323115.1 of Chloroflexota bacterium. Lineage (GTDB taxonomy): Bacteria > Chloroflexota > Anaerolineae > Anaerolineales > Villigracilaceae > JAABUE01. The sequence continues at coordinate 22,226 of JBMOMP010000008.1, read as the reverse complement.
ATTGGCCATAGCGTTGGCCGGGTTGTACGGGTCGAGCGCAATGCTGGTGTAGTTCAGCCAGGCAAAGACCAGGAAAAGCGCAACCAATAAGCCCATGCCGGTCACTTCGCGGCGTTCCTCGGGGAAGATGCGCAAGTGGTTCGAGAGTTCCAGGGCTGCCAGCGCCCACAACGGGATCAACGCCCAGGCCAGGTCGCCCACCTGCCGCGCGGGATAGAGCAACGCCAGGAGCAGGGCGATGCCGAACCACACGCCCAGGCGGATGTAGCGCCGCCGTCCCTGCCACCCGCCGCGTACGATGGCAACCAGCCCGCAGATGATCGCCAAGGGTTGGTAAATGACCGGCGCAAACAACAATCGCTCAACAGGGACGCCGGATGGCTGGCTCCAGCCCCCCAGCCAGGTTGGCAGGGATGACAGCCAGGCGCTCAAGCCATTGGGCGACAGGAAGAACAGCGTCCCGCCCAGTAGCATGGTCGCGCCGCCGACCGTCAGCGCTGATTGCAGGTCGCTGCGCTGTTTCGGGATTCCACCCTGGCTGGTATCATCCCCGATGAGGGCTTCCGGTGTGGGGGGCGTTTCCCCGTCCTCTCCCGCTGGCGCGGCAGGGTGGGGTTGTGTCACCCGCCAGATGCCCCAGGCCAACCCCATCCCTAGCAAACCTGGCCAGAGCGCCGGGCCGGAAAGCAGCGCCAACCCGGCCAGGGCGCCGGCCATACGCGGGTGTCCCTTCCACCAGGAGGCCCAGGCCAGCAGGGTGAAGGCCAGGGCGGGCATCGGGCTCCCAGCCTGGCGGGAGAGCGCAACCAGGCCCGGGTCGAGGGCCAGGAAGAAGGCCAGGAGCAGGCCGGGGGCCGGTTTGAGGCGGTCACGGAACAGGAAGGGCAGGGCAACCAGCAGGCTGCCGGTCAACGCCGGGAGGAGGCGCGCCAGGAAGTTCGTCGCCCCAAAAAGGAAGAACAGCGAGCCGGTCGGCAGGACGTAGGCAGGTTGCGGGCCGAGCAGGGGGCGCGTCCCTTGCGCCAGGTGGAGCGCCTGCAAAGCCCATTCGGCTTCGGCGTCGCCCAGGGGCAGCACGCCCAGGCCGGCGAAGCGAAATGCGGCGGCCAGCAAAAAAGCGGAGAGATAGAGGCTTGTCTCGGTTTTGATCTGGAAGCGATTCATCGGTTGTATTTTACTCTTGAAAACTGCTCATGGAACTTCATAGATCGTCACATTTCCACCCTGGAAGGCCACTCGCAGGTATTGGGTGAATTTATCTTCCTGCAACGGCTCGACCCGTTCCAGGTCGCCGACGTAGACGTAGCGGATGTTGTAGCGGTCGAGAATATCTTTGGCTGTCTGCCAGTCATTGGTGGCGTAGAGGGTCTTGATGTCGGTCTCGCGCGCGCCTTGTATGGAGAACGTGCCGCGCCACTGGTACTCGTGGAACGGCCAGCCCAGGACGGTCGGCAAGCCGGTGTACACCGCGACGCGCCCGCAGCCGCTGTAACTGCCGCCTATGGCCTCCGCCACCACCCCATCTGGCGCGGTTTGCAGCCAGCGCAGGGCGGCGGCTTCATCGGGGTCGTTGTCTGCGACGATGTCGAAGTAGTCGAGCGTCCACAGGGAGTCGAGTTCCTGGCGGGCGACCTGGCGCAGGGAGTCGCTCTCGCTGATGCGGATTTCGTTCAGCAGCGACAGGGCGCGCTCCAGGCGGAAGTCGCCTGTACGGTTTGGGAGGCTGTAAATGGGATAGGCCAGCCCAACTGCAATAAGCAGTAGGAGCGCAACATCGAAGACGACCGCCCACGCGCCGCGTAAGGTCTGCAACAAAACGCCTATCCCAAAGGCAGCCGCTATGCTCCATAAGATCCAGGCCTGGTAGTAGAATTTGAAAATGGTGTTGATGCGCGTGCCGAACAGGTCGCGCAGGTACAGGAATTCTGGGCCGACGACCAGCAGCGCGCCAAGCGCGATCATCAGGAGGGTGAATGTTGTGGGGCGCGCAGGATGCGCGTCTGCGCGAGGGGCGCCTTCAAGCGCGGTTTCGTCGCTTGCCTTCCGCCCCCCGAATAAGAACGCCAGCGTCGGGGTCAGGAGCGCCAGCAGGGTTAGCAGGCCGCCGAGCGAGGCCAGCCGTTTCTGTGCGGCGGCCTCGAACACCGCCGCCAGGTTGGGCAGGTTCTGTTCTTGCAGGAAAAGTATACCCGTTTCGGGCGAGGCCAGCGCAATGCCCCAGCCCAACAGCCAGGAAAGTCCCCACAGCAGGAGCGCCAGGCCAAGCGAGAACCCCAGCGCCAGTCGCCAGTTGGCAGGAAGTTTTTCCACGCGCCAGAGATAGACCAGGTATGCAAACAGGGGCAGCCACAGCGTCCCGAACATCACCCACAAGTGCGCCCCGCGTGTGGGATAGACCAGGTTCGGCAGGATGCCGCCCAGTTGCGACGAAAAACCGAGGTAGAACGGCAGGTAGAACAGGAACGATAGGGTGGCAAGCGGCAGGCCGAAGGCGAGCGCCTCCTCGCCTCTTTCCCAGCCCCAGCCGGCTTCCGCGACCCGGGCCAGGATGTATGCCCCCAGCGCCAGCGCCGCCGCGATGAGGATATCCCAGGTATTCAGGAAGGCCAGCCCGCCCAGCGCCAGCGCCGTGAACAGCAGGCCGATTTTCGAGACGTAGAGCGAAAACCCGAACAGGTCGGTCCGTTCCCGCCAGCCGCCCAGGTAAATGTGCAGGGCGATGCCAATTGCCAACAAGCCAAAGGGAATCGCCAGCACATGCGGATGCAAGTCGGCGTGCAGGAAGGAGAAGAAGGGGAATTCGTCGATGACCTCTTTGAAGCCGCCGCTCAGGTCGTAATCCTGCACGATGCGCGAGGCGCGCCACCACCACAGGTAGCGTTCCGGCGTCCAGCCCAGCGGTTGGAGGGGAGGTTGGCTCAGGTCTTTGACATCCAGCCAGGTCCAGAAAGCAGAGGTTGCGTCGCCACCCTGGGTAGATCGCCAGAACAAGCCGAGCCGGTGCAGGAGCTCGAGGAAGCCTTCGATATTGGAAATGAGCAGCAGGAAGAGGGGAGCATAAAAGGCGCGATACGTAATGCGTAATCCGTAATGCGTAATGTCGTTTTCAGCCTGGGGCTGTTGCAGCGCGAGCAGGTTATAGAGGATGCCATACGCGCCGATTGCGCTGAGACCGAAGATGAGCGCCGTCATCAGGTTGTGCGCGGCGCTGCCGGGCGTACCGGTCAGTTTGGCGAACATGGCGGTCATGATATAGCCGAAGTGATAGTACGAAATGGCATAGCCGGAGAGCCAGCCATCGCGCGGCGGGAAGGTTGGTGAGCGCAGGATGGAATTGATGAACATCAACTCCATGGGTTTCTCGGCGCTGGTCAACTCCGGGTTGCTGGCGCGTACGAAGGCCAGGAAGGCAAAAGCCAGCAGGAACAGGACCTCGACGTTGATGATGAGGCGGAGGTTGGATTTGAGCCAGGGGAGGATTTGTGATGCTTCGACTGCGCTCAACGCAGGTTTTTGATTTGCGGTTTGCGATTTGCGTTTGATTGCCCAGAGACTAAGGAGCGCCAAAACCAGCAGGCCGAACAACAGGCCGCCCAGGTCGTTTTGCGAGAGTCCCAGCGACGTGAACAGCCAGAAGACGTAACTCCAGATGAGCAGGCCGATCGTCCGCGAGAAGGCATAGGCGCGGTCAGGGAGCGCCGGGAACAATCGCCAGGCGATGGGAAAAGCCAGCCAGCCGAGCAAGGTGATAACCAGGTACCAGGAGATGAACCAGGGCATATCAGACCAGTTCCTTGACCATGCGGTGATAGCCAGCGTGCGCCTCTCCCCCTGCGCCGGGATAGGTCTTGGTCATGACCACGCGATACCCGAAGCGTTCGTATAACCGCTGCGCGGCTGGATTTTCGAGGTCTACGATAAGCGAGCATTTTCGCAGGCCGGCTTCCTTTGCCTTTTGTTCGGCGCAGGATAACAAAGCAGAACCGATCCCACGTCCCTGGAAATTGGGGAAAACCGCCATGTTTGCAAGATAATATTCGTCACGGTATGTTTCCACGCCATTGGCAATGGACAGGGCGCGCACGGACAAGCGCATCACGTCCCACAGACCGCACAACCGCAGCAGTCCAAGCCCAATGGCCAGTTCGCGGCGGTGAAATTGCTGGCCTGGGAAACAGGCAAGCATCCCGGCCGGTTGGCCTTCCCGCACGGCGACATCAACCACATCCATGCTGAAGCGATTCCCCGGCAACGCAAACAGGCCTGCCAGGATTTCCTCCACAGGCAAATGCACTCCGCCAAAGAGATAGTCCGCCAGTTCTGCTCCCATGGAGAGAAAAAGCAATTTGGAGGCAAGCGTCGTATCCTCCTGGCTGGCAGGGCGGATAGATAGGTGGGATGATTGCGGGTTGGTCAGATGCTATACTCCGCGCTAAAATAGTCATTGTCGGCCTTGGCGACCCATTCACTGGCGATCTCGTTCATATAGAACTTTTCCCTTTCCAGTGACGTCAATCAAGAACCAATCTCCCAATTTCTTGCGTTTTTCGATGACCTGTCTCGACCGCACGACGATATCCAATCCAAAAGTGATGGTGGGCAGCGACCTTCTGATTTCGAGCGACGTTTCTAATTCCCCTTTGGGTGCATCCATGATGACCAGCAAATCAACGTCGCTCCATGCCGTTGGTTTGCCATAGGCATACGAGCCAAAAAGGATAATTTTCTCAGGATCGAACTTTTCGGCAATATGTTTTACAATCGCGCGGATTGTTCGCATGGGAATGCGCTTGCGCTTGTTGACAGGTGGGACGATAAAAGCGGAAGGAACTTCCATGTTTTGAATTATATCTGCAATTTGCCCGTATACCAGGCAAAGCCTGGCGTTACAGTGAGAAGGTCCCGTCTGCGGCTGGCTCGAAGGGGATGACTTCGGTCACGGCCTCCAGGTCGAGCGGCCCGTAAATGTGCGGGAACAGGTCGCTGGCGCGCGCGTGGGAGGGGGCGGGTTCGGCGGGCGGCTCCCACTTGAGTCCGCTGGTCAACCGCGCCGGGTCGATGACAAGTAAAACCAGTCCACTTTGGCCGCGATAGAAGGCGTTGGCTACCTCCACGATCTGGGACGGTTTCGAGCAGTGGATGAAGCCCTCGGACGCCAAACTGTCAGCGCGGTAGATGCCCTGGTCAACGGCAGCAAGCCAGGCGGCGTGGGAGGCGAGGTGGAGGATGGGGGCGTCAGGAGGCATGTGTGAGAGGAGGCAGGTGTCAGGAGTCGGCGGTGGGGCGCAAAACGTAAAACGTAAAGCGTAATCCGTAAATCAGGGCAGGACTTCGTAGATGGTCGTCTGGGCGTCGTGGTAAACCGACTTCCACAGCGTCCCGTCGAGTTGTTCGAATTTTGCCAGGCCGCCGTCCGGGTAGTAGATGGCTTCCAGCTGGCCGACGACGATATAACGCACGTCATATTGGGCGAGGAAGGCGCGGGCAAATTCGGCGTCGGTCGAGTTGTAGAAAGCGCCGATGGCGTCCACGCGGTCGGTGACCAGGTTGGGCGGTACGAGCGCGCGCTGTTGGCGCTGGTGCCAGTTCCAGCCAACCACGCCGGGCAGGCCGGTGTAAATAGTGAAACGCGAGCACCAGCGGTATTCGGGGCAGTTGGTCTCGACGATGACCGGCGATCCCTTGACATTGTCCTGCATCCAGCGGATGGCGCGATAGTCCTGGCTGAGGTCCATGGTCTGCGCGTCCCAGTATTCGGAGTGCGCCATATATTCCATCGTGTCGAACGAATGCGGGGCGTCCGGGTTGATGCGGTCGTTGACCTTGTCGGTGGTGGCTGTGACGGTGAAGAGCAGCGCACCCGAAACCAGGATGATGACGCCGCCCTGCCAGGTGTTGCGCCAACGCAGCCGCCACTTGTGGACATCGGTCAGCGTCCAGACGAAGGCCGCCCCGGCGCTGACCGAGAGCAAGGCCCAGACCTGTAAGTAGAATTTGAAGATGGTGTTCATGCGGCCAATGTCGCCGCGCACAGTGACCAATTCCACGACCAGGGTGACGACCAGCGCCGTCCCGATCCAGAACAGGGCCAGCCGTTTTGTATCCGCCAGTTGCGGGCGCAGCAGCAGGATGCCCGCCCAGGCCGCCATTGGCAGGGCGATCCAGCCAATCCATATTTTGCGGTATGCCAGGTAAAGCAAGGCAACGATGAAAAGCGCCAGCGCCAGTTCGATCAGCAACTGGAATGGCTTGAGTTTGCCGAGCGCCGAGACTGGCGTGGCTGCCATCCATTCGCGCGTTTCCCAGGCCAGCCAGGCAAAGATGACGAACAGGAACAGCCCCCAATGCGTCAGGTAGGAGGTGAGCGGCGTTTGGGTGGCCGTCCACGGGTCGAGTTTGCTGTACGCCTGGCTGTAGGCCGCGCGGTAGGGGGAATAGAACCCAAAAGAGAGCGCTGTCAGGATGGCGATGCTGAGGGCAATCCAGATAAGGCGTTTGGCCTGCGGGGAAAGTCCCCAGAATGGGGAGACGTTTGGCAGCCAGCGCGGCAATGCGCCCTCGTCTGCGCGCCAGAGCGCGTACGCCAGGGCGGTCAGTCCGACCGGCAGGTAGGTGTACATGTCCGAGAGGTTGGCCGGGTATAGCGCGCCGATCACCAGCGCGCCCACCGCCAGCGAGAGCAGTGACGTCCGCCGCGCCAGTATCGCGCCCAGCGCCCAGGCGACCACGAACAGCGCCAGCGGCATGACGATCATGTGGGCGTGCAGGTCGCTGTACAGGAAGGTAAAGAAGGGGAATTCGGTGATCTCGTTGCCGGGGCCCGGCGGGATGACGCGGCTGGGGTTCCAGTACCATTCGCCGCGCCCGATCGGCAGGGCCACGCCCTGCGCGATGGTCTTGTACAATCCCTCGCCGGCCCACACCAGGCGCTGGAAGAAGTGCGAATCCGCGATGCTCCCGCCCGGGGCCGCGATCCGCGCCAGCGCCTGGAACACCATCTGGATGGTGCCCAGGTTGCCGAGCGCCGTCATGAGCAGCGCAGCAGACAAACCAGCGATGACAGGTTGCAGGTCAAACGTCGAGGCTTGCGCAGCGTCACTTTCGGCGTTTGTCTTGCCTCGTTCCACCAGGTTGAACCCCACTGTAAAAGCGTTCACCGCCGTCAATGCAAACCAGGTCGGCAGCAAGAAATTATAGGCGATGGACGGCACGATCCCAAGCAGTTTTACCGGCGCGCCTACCAGCACAAAGCCGTAATAGTAATAGTTGATGTACCCGCCCGCAAACCAGGGATCGTACGGCGGGAAGGTCGTGCTCTTCAACACTGCGTTGAAATACGAAAAGTCCATTGGCCGCTCGCCGCCCTTGGCCGGATGCCACAGGTCGGGGTTGCCGAGGCGGATGAGCAGGTCGAACAGGAAGAAGGACAGGAAGACGGCCTCCACTATGAGGAAGTAGCGGCGGCTGGACTTCCACTCCGCGGCCAACTCCTCCCTGCGCATCCAACCCAGACCGAGGCCTGCCACCGCTATGACGGCGAATACCAGCCCGATCGTCCCCCGGCTGTACGGCGCGCCCAGCGATCCCAGCAGCCAGGGGACGTAGGCCAGGATGACCAGCCCAAGCGTGCGCGCCAGCGGGTAAGCCTGCTGTCCCAGGCCGGGCAAGGCCAGCCGGATGATGGGATAGGTCAATGCGCCCAGGACAAAGATAAAGACGTACCAGATGACCAGTCCGATGAGCGGATATTTGTTTTGCAGGTGGTCGTAATCGAACAACTCCGACCACGTCCCGCCAGCGCGTTGGATGGCCAGGCTCTCATCGGAAAGCATCAAATCCTTGTATGTCGACGCCTCGCGCGGCGTCAGGTGGACGACGTCCGTCAGGTCTACGCTGCCCAGGATGGCCCTCACCTGCGCCGGGTCATAGTCAGCGCGCTTCTGGAAGATCATGACCTTGGGATGGTCATAGAAGGTAAAGGCTTCCTCGGCGGCCTGGTCGTTGATGACCAGCGGCCCGAGGGTCGGGTAGGAGGTGAAAGTCTTTATCAGTTCGAAGCCCAACCTGCCCTCGAACATGCCCGGTTCGGCCTCGCGGTAACATTCGATAATATTTTGCCCTGACGGGCAGCCGAGCAGTTCACGGTAGTAAACGGTTGTCAGCGGATAGCGTTCCGGCAGGCGGGTGATCTGGGCGTACTGGTGGTTGGTGGGGATGAGGATGTAATCGGTCTGGTCGAGGGTTTCGGTGAAGCGCGCCAGTTTGTCGGCGTTGTCGTCCCAGTAGACCTGGAAGTTCAGGTCGCCGCGATAGATGCCGCCGAAGCCGTCGTACTCTGTGCGGAAGGGCAGCGAGTAATCGTAGTCGGTCTCGTTGGCGATGGTCGCGCCGCTCAGGGTCAACGCACCGCCGGTGGTTTCGAAGTGCAGGAAGAAGATCTCGCCTTCCTTGACTTGGAGCGGGGGCGTCAATACCAGGGTGGCGGGCGCGCCGCGCGGAAAGTCCCCAAAATGGGGATCGGTGGTGGGGGCAAAGTCCCCTGTCAGTGTAGATTTGGCAAGCGCCTGTTCCGGCGTTGGATCAGGCTGGTTGGCGGCCAGCAGGCTCAGGGTCTGCGGACCCGAGGCGAGCGTGTCCGCCACGTGGCCCAACGAGACCTCGGTCAGCAGGCCGTCGCGCGCAGCGCTGAAATTGGTCCCATAAGGCGAACCGGGCTGGATCAACGCGCCGGAAGGGAACGATACCGGCTGGTTGTAGACCGAGCCGTCTGCAAGTTGGATGCGCAGGTTGATCGGGGCCGGCGCGTTTTGGTAGATCCAGCGCGAAGCGGCCAGGCGCGTCTCCTCGCGGGTGTAGATGCTTTGGAAAGCGAAGGCCCAAATAGCGGTGGCAATGAGAACGAGCAGGCCGATGGTTCGTAATGCGTAATGCGTAATGCGTAATCTGTGATGCGTGATGCGTGATGTTGATGCATTCGCCAGTTCGAACACCACCCAGGCCGCCATCATCGCCAGCAGCGGGTAGATGGGCAACTGGTAGCGCATGGTGGGGTTGAATTGCAGCGATTGCCAGGTGAAGTAGAAGGCTGTCCAGCCCCACAGCAGCAGGTGCCGCCGCTCGCCCTTGAGGATGCGCCAGCCCATGACAAGGAAGCCCGCCCAGGCCAGGACGCCAAGCGGCAGGCCCAGGCCCCATACCGTCAGGTTGGTGAAGGAGTACAGGTGGGTGCGCCGCGCCCATTGCAGGTTCCAGGGCAGGTCGGCGTCGCCGCGCGCCTGCACGCGCTGTTCGGCAATGTTGTCCAGCCATTGCTGGTTGGGAAGCAGGCCGTTGAAAGCGTACGGCTGGAAGAGTCGGAAGGCCAGGAAGGCTGCCAGGCCGCCCACGACCAGGCAGGCAGTGACCAGTGACCAGTAATCAGTGGTCAGTGATTGCAGAAGGCGGGCGATTGCCGGCTGTTCTTTCGTAGCGATTGGCGGCTTTTCATCAGCGGTTTGTTCTTTGCGTTCGGTCGTGAAGTATCGTAACAAAAACGCGGCAGGCAACAAGAGCGCCAGCGGGTAGATGTTGACCTTCGACGCCAGCGCCAGGCCGAAGGAAAAGCCGAAGCCAATGCTCAAGAGGCAAAGAGGATTAGAGAGTAGAGAGTAGAGAATAGTCAGTTGCGTGCGGTGTGCATGGTCATTCTCTGTCCCCCCTTTACTGTTCTCTACTCTCTGTTCTCTATTCTCTACAATCAACACCGCAAAGTAGATTGCCATGAACGAGAACAGGTTGACGAACAAATCGGTGGTGAAGAAATGCGATTGCTGGATCTGCATCGCGGCAAACGCGGAGAAAGCCGCCGCCAGCAGCGCCGTGCGCCGGTTGTACAGCCGCGCCGCGATCACATACAGCAACAAGATCGTCCCCAGGTCGGCCAGTGCGGAGAATTGCCTGCCGAGCAACTTCAACTGGCCGTAATCGGTCTGGCCGACGATCTCGGCTGTGTAACGGATGATGAACATCGGCAGGGTGCCGTACACGAAGAAGGCAAAGCCGCGATTGTGCGGGTTCAAGGTGGAATTTTTGGTATCGAAGTAATCGTCCAGGCCGATCCAGCGCTGCTGCTCCGTTGGACAGGCGTCGATCGGGACGCTCTCGTCCAGGCACTCGTGGGCGCGCAGGTTGGCGAGCACGCCGGTCAGGAACAACTCGTCCGGGTGCTGGTGTTGCAGTTCGCCCCAGTCCGCTCCGCTTAAACGCAGGAATGCCGCTACAGCCAACACGGCAATGACAAGCACATCGTAAATCCAGGGATGTTTTTCGCGTTGCATCGTTGTCATTTATCACCACACATCCCCAAAGGGGACGCTGTGAACATAGATAAACGCAGGCGCAAAAAAATCAAAATCAGTTTTCATCAGCGTTTATCTGTGGTTTCATTCGGGAACGAAATAAACCCAAAACTCGTGGCCTTCCACATCCGACGGATGCAGTTCCAGCCGGCCTTGCGGGTACAACTCCTTCAGCGCATCCAGGGTCTCCTGGTCGTTTTCGGGCGATCCGCTTACGTTGGCCTTCACCAGGAACAACTTCGGCCCAGGCAATTCTACCGTATCGGGCAGGTTCTCAGGCCATATTGCAAAATCCCGGTTCGGGATGCCGGCCCACACGCCCGGCAGGCGCGTGTCCACCCAATGCGGGTACGGCACGATCCAGGCGGTGTCGGTCGTCCCGTAGACCTGGCCGAATTCCTTGATGACCGCGCCCATCTCGGACGAGTTCCACGCCCCGCCGTCGAACTGGTCCGCGTACTGGCGGAAGACCAGGTCATAGTTTTGGACGGCAGACGTGGACACGAGCAGCAGTCCCAGCCCCCAGGCGACCCCCGCGCGCATCTTCCCGGACGCCCCGGCCTGCCCGCCGTTTCGACGGCTTGCCGCCCCCAGCAGCCCATCCAGCGCCAGCGCGGCCAGCAGGAAGGCAGGGATGTACGCGCCGCCCGCGCGGTTGAGGGCCGGGTTCTCGCCCGGGAAAGCCAGGGACAAAATCGAGGGCATCGCCAAAAGCGGGATGGACAGGAGCAGGAACAGGTCCAGCCAGTGGCGGTTGCGGATGTAGCGCACCAGCGCCAGCAGTACGCCGGTCAGGAACAGCGTCGCAGAGACCACGTCCAGCGCCGGGCGGTGCGTCACCGAATGCACCCAGATCTCGCCGTCGTCATAGTTGAACATGCGCAGCGCGTTCCACAGGTTCGAGAAGAAGAGTTCGTGCGCCGCGCCCGGCAGGGGCTGCTCCACGCTCCCAAGCCGCGAAAAAGCGCGATACGAGAAGGCTTCCGGGTTGTCGAGCGAATAGCGCAGCAGGGGGATGAAGACCACCAGCGCGGTCAGTCCCAGCATTACCAGCCACAGGGCGGCGTCTTTGCGCGCGCCGCGCGATTGCGCATGGAGCAGGTACAACCCGACCGCAACCACCACCACGATCGGCAGGATGCGGATGGGGCTATAACCGTGCAGCCCAATCCCCAGGAAAAGGCCGGAAAGGATGAAGTCATTGCGGTTGCGCGTGCGCAGGCCGCGGATCAGGTAATACAGCGTGGGCGCTACGAACACCGGGTAGAGCGGGAAACGCAGCCCCACGCGGCTGATGACGTTCGGCCAATAGCCGATGCCAGTCAATACCAGCGCCAGCAAGCCCACGCGCCGGCTGCCGGTTTCCTTGCCGAGCAGGTACATGTACGGCAGGGTCAGCAAGCCGATTAAGACCGTTCCGATTTTCAGGCTTAAGAAGGACAAGCCGGTGCCAAAAATCCAACTTACCAAGACTGTCCAGTACATCTGGAAGGCTTCGCGCCCGGTGTTGCGCGGGAAGAAGATGCTGGTTTGCCCCTGGGTGACTTCGTACACGTCCAGGATCTTTTCGGCATGATCGCTGAATGGCTCGGAAGGCACATCGCCAATGCGGTAGACGCGGAAGAAGATGACCAGTCCTGCCGCCAGGAGCAAGAGCAACCCCCACAAAAGGGCGCGCCTGCGAACGTAGGGAGACTGCGGGGCGCGCGCCCGGCGGTATGGGATCCACAAGGCGTAGACGAAGAGTACCATCCCGGTCAACCACAGGGTCAGGTTGCCGGTTGTAAAAAGATTCTCATCGAAACTGATAAACGCCGCAAAGGAAAACCCGATGGACGCCAGGAAGGGGATGAGCCGTACGGTGGTCGGGTCTTCGCCTCCACGCTCTGGCGGCAGGGGGGATAAGTTCCATTCCTGTTTGAAAATCCCCCAGGCGATCAATGCAAAGGCCAGGACGTACATGCCAACGGCCATAGGGATGCTGCGTCCCACTTTCTCGATTTGCAGGGCGCCCAGCGCCAGGACTTTCCCCTGCGGCTCCAGCAAAAATTGCGCCAGCAAACCCAACGCCAGCCCGGCCAGGGATCGAAAGGGGAATGCGCTTTTCCCTACCGGCTGTGTAACGAGGGGCGCCTCCTCCGCCGGTAGCAGGCTCCTCTCCGTAACCAGCGTGTGGTTGATCTGCTCGCGCCGCACGGCGTCGAACGCGGAAACAAGGAAATTGAAAAATGAGTTCCAATCCTTGAAAACAGACTTGAACAGGTCCAGGACGGTCGGCTCTTCCTGCGGGAGATCGGGGTTGGGGCGTTGTTTATCGTCGTTCATCTACTGCTCACTGATAACTGAACACTGAACACTGATCACTGTCTCCTGGCGATCACCATGATACTCTCTCCCCAGCGCGGCGGCAAGCAGACCAGGCCGGTCATAGCCTGGAATCCACCCAGCGAGCCGAAAAACAATTTCTGTATCGCATTGGGGACAAAGGGAATGTACGGGACATCCCAAAAGCCGTCTGCGAACACGCGCTGAAGCGAAAAGCCCGCCGCGCGGATCATGTCCAACCATTCGGCCGGCCTCCGTAACGAAATGTGGGTGGGGTCCTGGTAGCCGATCCAGCGCTCTCCCTTCCAGGGTTTGAGCAATGACTCCAGGTTCGGCGTGGATAGAATCAGCGTCCCGCCCGATGCGGTCACACGCCCGATCTCGGCGATGGCCTTTTCCGGCTGCGGCAGGTGTTCGACGATGTGCTTGATGACCACAATATCGAAGACGCCGTTTGCAAAGGGAAGTTCCTGGGCGCTGCCGGTATGCAAGGACGTTTTTCCAGCCACTGCTTTCGATTCTTTTACTGCCCAGTGGTTGATGTCTATGCCGTAGGTGTCGAATGTGTTTTCCAATTGCCCGACCAGGTGTCCCAGCCCGCTGCCGATCTCCAACAAACGACCGCCGCGTTTCCCGTAACGGCGCGCCAGCATGGCGTAGAAACGGTTCGACCACCAGTACATGCTGTACTTGGCAAAAGTGACATTGGCGTAGGTGTGGGTGGAAAAATAATTCTCGTCGAAGGACATCATTGAGGAGAGTAGAGATCAGGGAGTAGAGAGTAGTCTATCGTCTTTTTCTCGCAATGTAAAACGTGAACGTTCCATCATCCACCGGCTGTGGCGAAGCATACTTCCGAACGAAGCGTTCCGTCAATGCCAGGTTCCATCGCGCGCGGCTGATGAGCCATTTGCCGGTCAACATGTGCGGGAGTAGGGTCGGCGCGCCGAAATAATGCCCCCATTCTAACACGCGCATGGCAGGCGGGGAGAAATAATGCCACCAACGTACCAGTTCGAAACCGGCGCGTTCCAGCCTGTCGCCCCACATATCGGGTTCGTCGGCGTGATGCACGCGCGAGATGCGCCGGAACCATTCGGTGTAGCCTTTTCCCAGCACGCGCGAAATGGACAGTTCACCCAGGTAGCGCGGATTTGGCACGCAGAAGTAGAACGGCGCGCCCGGCTGCAACACGCGCGCCGTCTCGGCCAGCACCGCGTCGATGTGCGGGATGTGCTCCAACACCGAGTTGCTGATGGCGCTGGCAAAGTGGTCGCTTGGGAACGGCGACCTCGCGCCGTCGGCTTCCACCAATCCGCGGTAAGCGCCGAACTTCTTCGCCTGGTGGATCGGCCCATGCCAGGGGTCCAGCCCCACGTCGATCTTGCGCTCGAAGGCCAGCGAAGCGAAATGCCCGTCGCCGCAGCCCACGTCATAGACCGGCGCAGGCAGGTCGAGGTCCTGGTAATAGGCCGCTTCCACCGCGCGGATCAGGGCGCGGAAGTAGGGCAGGTCGCGCAGGTGCAGGAACAGGAAATCTTTTTCAGGCATGATATAATGATAGCACTTTCTTGAAAAGTGATAGCATCCCCTTTGGGGATAGCAGAATCGCGATTGTAGCGCCGGGCTTCGCCCGGCAAGAATCGCTCGGACAATCAGTGTCAAGCCGTAGAATCGAGGCGTTTATGATCCGCATGATGGTGCAACTGACCGAAGAACAACAAAAGGCGCTGAAAGCAATGGCCAGGGCGCGCAAGACCTCCGTCGCCAGCCTGGTGCGCGAGAGCGTAGCGCAATATGTGGCTGTTGCCGTAGAAGCGACCGAACGCGATGAACAGTGGCGCCGGGCATTGGAATTCCTGGATTACATCGATGCTCATCCTGAGAAATTCCGGGACGTCGAAGGCAAAACCGATGTTTCCGTCAACCACGATGAATATTTCGTTCAGGCCATCGAAGATGATCTTCGTTGATACTTCCGCTTTGCTTGCAATCATCTCTGTTGGCGACCAACATCACCTGCGCGCCGAACAGTGCCTCAGAAACCTGCGCGAAGAGGGGCAAACCCTGTTTACCAACAACTATGTCATCGTCGAAAGCATAGCGCTCATGCAAAACAGGTTTGGCCTCGATGAAGTGCGCGATTTCCGGGACAAAATACTGCCTCTCATCCAAATCGAATGGGTGGGCGAAGACCAGCACCAAATTGCCATTAACCGCGTTCTCTCTGCCAACCGTCGCAGGTTGAGTTTGGTGGATTGCTCGGCTTTCGAAACCATGCGTCGCCTGGGCATCGAGGCCGTTTTCACCTTCGATGATCATTTCCGCGAAGAAGGCTTCCGCGTCATTCCGTGACGTTTTCTCTCCATCAATTTTTCGAACAACTTTTCATATTCGGCTGCAATGGATTCGGGATCGTATCGACGCGCCAGCGCGGCCCGGTCGCATCCCAGCCTGTCCGCTTCGTCCAGGACGCCGAGGATTGCCTCCGCTAAACTGGCCGGGTCGCCGATCTGGGAGACGCGCCCCATCTTGTGCATCAGCACCGGCTGGCGCACGCCCGGCAGCGCGGATGGGACGCACGGTACGCCGTTCAACATGGCTTCCACCTGCACCAGCCCAAAGGCCTCGGTGGAGTTCAACGAAGGCACGGTCAGCACATCGAGATTCGGATAGAAGGCGGCCATCTGCTGCGGGTCGAGCACACCCAGGAATTTCCAGTGACCTTCGGCTTCATACTGGCGGATGCGCGGCATCAGGCGCGCGGCGTAGGCCTGTTCGCCCATCACATCCTGGTATTGCCCGGCGAATAGCACCTGCGCCTTGGGATATTTTTCGAGGATCGCGGGCAGGGCGTCCAGCAGCACTTCCACGCCTTTTTCGCTGGCAAAGCGCGCCGCCATGCCGATGACGGGACGGCGTTCGGTAACCAGATTCTCGTCCGCGAAGGCCTGGACAGCGCCGGGGCGTGGATCGGGCAACTCGACCGGCGGCAGGATGGGGGTCAGTTTGGAGGCGTAGCGGGAGAGATACGGGGAGTGATCGGCGTAGTCTTGCGTGTAGGTAACAATATGGTCGGCCAGCAGTCCCGCCATGTGGTTTTGGAAGTCCACCACCAGGTTGACGAAGCGGTTGAACAGACCGGGCGGGAGTTGCAGGTCGCAGTGATAGGTCAGCACGGCCGGCTTGCCGAACAGGCGCCCGCGAAAGGCCACGCCGGGCGCGTCGAACTGCGGCAGGTGCATCTGGACGACGTCGTGCTGGGCGACAAGTTTGGTCGCCACCCAGCCAAAGGTGGGCGCGATGACGCCCTTGCTCAAGCGGAAGGCCACCGGCACACGGATGACGCGCACGCCATCCATCGTTTCCTCGCGCGGCAGGGACTGGTCGTACCGGGTGGTCATCACGGTCACGGTGTGGCCGCGTTTGGCGAAGGCGCGCGCCAGCCGTTCGGCGTAGATGGTCAGGCCCGAGGTGTGCGGTCGGTAGTAGGTGAGGACGGTGAGGATTTTCATAAGGCGTACGAATGGCACAAAACGAGTTGCGTTTTCACCAGCGGCGGCGGTTTGCCTGAGGGAATACGCGCTTACTTGCGCCAGTTTGTTTGACGAGGTAGCGGAATTGTAACAAGCATTTGGCAGATTACCCCGCTATGCTCATTGGGAGTTTGTGAAACGATGTGATTGGGATAGGATATGCTCATTAGTTTGGGTAATTCTATCACAAGGAACAGGCCGACTCGATAAAAGAGGAACAGTTCCGCTTGGTTTTCTTGAAGTTGCAAAACCCTCTGTGCGGAAGCCGCAAAAAGAGCGAATGGCCCAATTTTTGGTCTCCTTTCGCGTTTTTCGTCCCATGTGTGAATCCGCTGGAAAAAGCGCAGAAATAAACTACCAAGGCGCGGAGCCACGGAGTTTTTTCTTTATCCCAATGTCTGATATGAAGGTGAGTTGTTCGGAGTCCGAAGTCTCCAGACGTTGGTTCCGCTATTTTCATCCTTCGGGGTGAAACCCTTCCATGGATACTCCGTGTCTCTGTGGTGAGAAGTGCGGGTTTTTGCCGTAGAGTCACAGGGGCTTTCTCCGAAAGAGGGAAAGCCCCCGCAGTTTTGAGACGCTGGGCTGCATCCGCGTGCAGTTCAAGGCCGACCTGCGCAACCTCCGCTCGCAGCAGGCTATCGAGCGGATCGGCGCGGTCAAGGAGGGCGTGCTGCGCAACCATATCATCCTGCCGGATGGGCGTTTGCGCGATTCGGTCTTTTACAGCATCCTGGATACCGAGTGGCCAGGGGTAAAGGCGCGCCTGGAAGGGGTGCTGGGACCCCAGGCAGCCACCCAAACTAAGGCGCGATAAAGTTCATTGCATCGCTCCACGGGCCGTACCCGGCGGCGTTCCAGGTCTGCACCCACCAGGTGTGGGAACCGCTGCCCAGGATCGTAGATGGCCTGACGAAACAAGCGCCGTCATTGCATACGTCCACAGCCTGGTACCACTGCTTGATGACATTGCCTGTTGGCCCGTTGACCCACAGGTAATACCAGGTGGACATGGATTCTGCCTCGCTCTCGGTGACCTCACTCCAGATGTAGAGGGGAGTGTAGTCGTCGCCGATGTCCCCGGAAGGGGAGACCAGGGCAGCCTTGCCGGGGACGGTTGGGGGCGCGGTGTCGAAGGTCATCGCGTCGCTCCACGGGCCATTGCCTGCGGAGTTGGAGGTCTGCACCCACCAGGTGTGTGCGCCGCCGCCCAGGGCAGTGGAGGGTGTGACCGAGCAGACGCCGCTGCTGCATACCTCCGCAGCCGGATACCAGTGCTTGATGATATTGCCGCTCGGCCCGTTGACCCACAGGTAGTATTGGGTGGATATGGATTCTGTCCCGCCCTCGGCGACTTCCAGCCAGGTGTAGGCGGGATAGTAAATGTCGCCGATGTCGCCGGAGGGGAATGTCAGGACGGCTTTGCCCGGCGCGGTGACCAGGATGGTGTATTCTTCGCCGCTTTGATAAGGCAGCCCGGCAAGCGGGGTTCCTGTCAGGTCGGCGATGGTTGCAGTGATGGGGATGTCCAGGCGCAGCGCGCCGCCCCCGACGCCGGCGTCCACCGTCACGGTGTAGACGGCCTGGCTGCCGGCAGCCGCTGCGGTTGAGACCGAAGCGCCGCTGATGTCGCCGGTGACCGCCAGGCTGAAGTCGGACGCCTCCACGCCGGTGACCGCTTCGGAGAAGGCGACGGTGAAGTCCACGCTGGCGGCGCTGGTGGGGTTGGCGCCCGCGCGAATGATGGAGAGGACGGTGGGCGGCGAACTCCTGTCGATGGTGTACGCCTGGCCGTTGGTGAAGCCGCCGTACAGCGGGTTGGATTCGAGATCTGTGATGCTGGCGTTCTCGATCACGTCCAGGCGGATCACGCCGTTCCCGCTGCCGGTGCCGACGCTCACGGTATAGGTGTCATTGCCGCCGCTGCCCCCGCTCACGGCTGCACCCGAGACGCCGACGGTGGTCAGCGCAAAGTCATCGATGCCCACGCCGGTGACCGGTTCGGAGAAGGTGACGGTGAAATCCACGCTGGCGGCGCCGGTGGGATTGGGCGAGGCGCGGGTAATGGACTTAACAATCGGGCGGTCGGGCGCCGGGTCTTCCAGGGAGTAGGCCACCAGCAGCCTGGCGGGCGAGAGGTGCGGCTCTGTGTCGGTGCGGTCAAAGGCGATTACGCGGCGCACCGCGGTGGAGCCGGCGTTCTTGAAGATGAACGACAGCGTGTCCCCGGGGCTCCAGCCGCTGCCCTGCACGATTTCCTGGACGAGCGCCTTGAGGTCGGGCGGGGAGCGCCGCATTTCGAGTTTCCAAAAGTCTATGATCTGGTCCGTAACGACCCACAGGGCGGCAGTATCGGTGGTGGCGCGGCTTTCGGGTGGGTTCGACACAGTAAAAGTGTTCCCGGGGGCGGTGTCCGTTTCGCCGTAGATCTGGGTCACGATGGGGACGCTGTAGTCGCCGTCTACGGTGAAGATGAGATAGGCGTATTTGATGTATGCGCCTTGCGGGATGTGGATATCGTTGAAGCGGAAGCCGCCGGTGATATCGCCGCCGCCGAAGCAGGCTCCCAGGTAGGTTTCGTTATTCGTTGATGAAAAGGCGCAACTGCCTGGATTGGTGCCGGCGTCGTCGCTGGAGGTAGCGATCCTGGTGTTGACGGGAGGGTTGCCGTCGCTGCGCTCGATGTGGATAAAGCGCGTTTGTTGGGAGGGAACAAGCGCAAGGTAATGGGCACCTGGATTATTGGGGGTATGGCTGGCAACGATGGGGTCACCTTCTCCGTCAAAATCCACAACGAAGGCAGAATGATCCCAACCGCCTCTGCCATTTGTCTCGTATTGAATCACGTCACCCAACATTAATTCATTTACGTTCGTTACCAAATACCCATCGGGGCCTTCTTCCCAAACATCATATGATGCAGTAACAAAGTTGTAAAAATTATCTACGAAGGTCCACGCAGCAGCATATTTTGTTTCATTCAAATAGTACCATTGATACCCTCCTTGACTTGGGTTTAGTTCGACATCCATGGATGCATTGCCGCCCTCATAGACAGCTTGTGAAACAAAATTTGTGCAATCTCCACCCGAATTAGTGTAATCATAGTAATCTGGATTGTAATTCAGGGCATGCTCAATTGCATACTCCACGGCATCCTGTCGATTGTAATCATGGCTAGAAGGATCAGCAGGGAGCAAAGTAGTAACATACGAAGACTCTTTGGCTATACCTTCACTCCGTGGAATTGACAATGGCTGGATAGCGTTTAATAACGCATCCGCTGATATTCCTGTCTTCCGCAATATGCGCCATAAGTAATCGTTGTAGTTGTCAGAGACGATTTTCCACTCGCCTTCTTCCTGGCGCAAAATGATCGTATGTTCAAGGCCGGACATTCGAGAAACATTTGGACTCTCCGGATCGTGTTCATCTGAGATTTCGTAGATGACCTCATTTTCCTCGACTACCAGTACCGTAGTCGTTTGAGTAGATGAACCAATTGTAAAACCACGAAAGTCAAGAAAATATTTATAATCTACATACTTGGCATGATTCATCTCTGCATATTTTATTTCGATCGCCAGTTTGCCCAACTCGGCATTCAGGAAAACTTGCGCATCAGTTCTATCAGATACCAAGCCTCCAAAACCATTCTGTTTGAATTCCTCTGAATACGAGACACTTAAGGCGCGGTAACGAATCTCGAAATAAGCTTGGATAATGCTCTTAAGTGTGTCTTGAAGTTCTACAGGAGCAGGCTCTCCCGAAATGCCTGTTATGGCAATGGGCGTGCCTGTAGGAACTGGTGTGTTAATCCCTGCGTTGTCCGCTTGAACAAATGTTACCCAATTTCCAACGACAAGCATTGTGATTGCCGCCAACACTATGAGAAATGCAGGATGTTTGAACTTGATCATGTTGCTCTCCTTATCTTTCCGGTGACAGGCGAAACGTAAATCTCTTGTGATGTGAGAAAAGTCATGGCACTGGGGTTGCTGAAGCAATACTTAGCGGTGGTTCTTCTGGATGATATTGTCTCCAGCGCAGGTGATCTACCAATTCTTGGAAATGTATTAACCCGTCAAAATATCTTTCCTGCACATCCGGTGGAAACGTTTGGCGAATCTCAGAGGGAAAATCCGCTCCTCCTATCCCAGCAGTCGTTGCATTGTGTATGTTCCCATTTTCGTCAACATTAATTACAGCAAGACGTTCAGAAGATCCGACCCCCCTGGTTTCCGTACAAATTGCCCATACATACACTTCTTGATCGGATTGCCCTAAAATTTCCCACTCGCATATAACTCTTTCTGGAGGAAGGTAAGAGAAAAAGACTTTCGCAAGGGCAGTCTGATATTCCTTCCATCTTGTTACTTGAATAGGATCGGGCGTGATTATAGGGATAACTGGCTGTGTGGGTTGTATTTGTAGTGATGAAAAAATAATCCACGGTGTTTCGTCCGGATGGCCCCGCCTCCAGCGCAGGCGATCAGTCAACTCTTGAAGAAATGTTGACTGCCCAAAAATCTTATCCTGTACATCTTTGGGAAACATCCGGCGGATATCAGGACCATAATCGCTTCCTGCTCCGGGGATTTTCACACTTTGTACCGATCCATCTATCCCGATATGGATAACAGCAGGAATTGATGCTTGAGAAGGGTCTGAAGAATAAATGCCCGCACAATACGCGTACACATATACCTCCAAATTAGCGCGCCCTAGAATTACCCACTCGCATACAACTTCTGCTGGAGGAAGGTAGGAGAAGAAAGTCTTGGCCAAGGCATCCTCATATTCCTTCCATCTCTCCACTTGAGCCGCATCCGGCGTGATGACGGGAAAGACCGGCTGTGTCGGCAATGGGGATGGCGTGACTATGGCGACCGTCGGCGGCGGGGAGGGGAAGCGGGCCGCCTGGGTGAGGGCGTCGGCGGTCGTGACGGCGGCTACCAGGGCGCTCAGGGTGGGCTGTGCGGGCGTCTCGGCAGGCTCGGCGATCGGCGTGCAGGCTGCCAGGGTGATGAGTAAGAACGCGAATACGATGCGATTTTTCATGGTTTCTGCCTCCTATCGCAGGAAAAGGGGGGTCGAAATTCCGAATATATGCTTGCGAGTCATAGGCCCTCTAACTTGAAAGTTTATCTTTGGGGAACTGGTGTCTTTCCCCCAGTTCGAACGGCTGGTGTCTGATTTCAGTATAAGGGACATCCCTTCCCGATTCAAGTGACGATTGTCATAATTCTGCCGCTTTTCCAGGCGGATCACGCCGTTGCCGCTGCCAGTGCCGACGCTTACGGTATAGGTGTCGTTGTCGCCGCTGAAAGAACAATCAATGGTGGTTCTTCTGGATGCGTTTGTCGCCACTCAAGATGTTCCCATAGTATTTTTTCCCTAAACCTATAAGAATCTAGTTTTTGCTGCACATCTGTCGGCAACATGAGGATATCAGCACTATAATCTGAACTTTTTCCGAGAATTTTCACAGTTCCTATGGATTCGTCCGAATTAAGAAAAATTATGGCAGGCGCAGATGCACCACGTCCTCCTCCCGGAATATCGCAAATTACCCACATATATATTTCCTGATCAGATTGCCCTAAAATATCCCATTCGCAAAAATACGATTCTGGTGTTTGGGAAGAGAAGAGGCTTTTTGCCAAGGCATCCTCATATTCTCTCCATCTTGCCACCTGAGCCGCATCCGGCGTGATCACGGGGTAGACCGGCTGTGTCGGCAAGGGAGACGGCGTGACTATGACGTCCGTCGGCGGCGGGGAGGGGAAGCGGGCCGCCTGGGTGAGGGCGTCGGCGGTCGTGACGGCGACTAGCATGGTGCTTAGGGTGGGCTGGGCGGGCGTCTCGGCAGGCTCGACCACCGGCGTGCAGGCTGCCAGGGTGATTAACAGAAATGTGAATATGATTCGATTTTTCATGTTCTCTGCTCCTTATGATGCCAAAATTACGGTGTAGGCGATGGCCACGGCGTAGCTGATGGCATCGCCTCTAGTTTTTGCAGATGTGT
>JBMOMP010000007.1:0-124273 GCA_049323115.1 Chloroflexota bacterium | reverse complement strand
GCAAACAGCAACGCCATCTTCGTTTGTATGGAACCCCGCAGCCTCCTCCCCAATCGGTTGAAGCGCAGTCCCTGAATCTGCCTACGCACCTGGTTGCGCCAATTGCCTCTAATAATCAGAGCCACTACAAGAGCCTGTTATTCGAAGAGCCAGGTGAAGGGAAACCATGCCCTGAGCGAAGCCGAAGGAGGGGTAACTGCCCCGTCAACCATAATTACCGCGTTTTATTTTTTAGAAAGCCAATCCGATAGATGTTGCTTAACTCGCGCCAAGCGCTCGTCCGAAACTTGCCCCATTGCGCCGAGTAGGACTTCGCCTGACATAACTGCTAAACGTCCGATGCGAATTATGCTTGCTACTTTCAATCCGCTTTGTTCAAAGTCATCTTCGCCTTCTTGGACTATCTCGTCAAACCCGGCAACGTAATGGCGGGTTCGAGATGAAATCATGCAAGTCAGCCAATCGTCATATTCACCCGGCAACTTTGCCAATAAAAGCGCGGGACGTAATTTGCCTTTTTCAAGGTCGGTCTGCGGAAACCGAAACGCGACAATTTGCCCTGCTTGTTTTACGTCTTGCGTCATGCGAAAATGATCCGTAAATCGGAAAGGTCATATAAATCGGGCTCATCTTCCATATCGCGCATAGCAGAAGATAGCGATAGAGAATCCCAATCCTGCCTTTCTTGTTGTTCGGCTTTCATGAGCAGGTATTGTACGAAATCGAACACTTCTTCTTGAAAAGCGTACGGTAATTTTTGCGCGTACAGGTGGATTTTCTCATCAAGCGTCATGATTCTTACTCCGATATTTGGCACATCATCGAATTGCCTGGCTTGATTTTACACTGTTTTGAGAAGAGCCGCCATCACGGACAAGACCGTCACTTCCCCGCCAGCCCCCGCGCGGATTTGCCCAGGCGCAAGCAAGCAATGAATTTCAGGACACATCTCGCTGTATTGGGCGGCAATGGATGCGAGTATAAGTTCATAGGAGCTTGGTCAACGTTACATCTTCGTCATGATAGCCAAGATGATCATAAAACCTGAGCGCCCGTGTATTACCAGCGCCAGTGGTAAGGGTGATGATTGTATAGCCCTGCTCGCGCGCCCATTGTTCACAAGCCGAAACCAAAACGGAACCGACACCGCGTCCTTCGACCTGTTCGCTCGTGGCAAGTTCCCCTATATACGCCTGGCGTTGACCTGTGAAGTGTGTGCTGTGCGAAACCGTAGCAAAACCCAATCTTTCACCCTTTTCATCTTCTGCAATGAGAACCATCGTCTTCTGGTTGTGTTGGCCAATACTCTCGGTCAGCCACTCGTTAACTGTTTTCAGCCAAAGTGCCAAATCGCGCCACTCTTGCTTGCCGATTGCCAGACGTGGCGCAAGACTGAAAACGAAAGTGCGATCATTTTGAACGTATGGGCGCACGTGCACCATTTGCTCTCCTGTCTTTTGCAACACCATTACTACGTGAGTGCTTGCCGCCATCACGGATAGGACCGCCACTTCCCCGCCAGCCCCCGCGCGGATTTGCCCGGGCGGGAGCAGGAGCCTGCCCTGAACCGCCGCGCGAACTTACTGAAGTGGGGAAGCCGAAGGGACGACTTTCAGGACACACCCACGTTTTGTCAGGCGCGCCCTGCCTGTTACAAATTGGTCCTGATCCATTCAACAAACGCGGCAAATGTCATCTCTTCCGTCAGGGATATACGGCTCTTATTGTCTAAATGCAAATGTGGAATATTCTCTCCTGCGTATTCCTTGCCAATTTTTCCATACTTCAGGCGAATAGCGCGTAGATCAGGGCTGTTATCGAAACCAGCCTCTACCCATTCCCCGCGTAAAACATAGTACCGATATTTACGTATCTTGTCGCTAAACAACTCGGTTACGAATATTCGATACTGACCTTGTTCACCCCAAAGATTCAAAATAGACCGCTCAGGAGTGCTGTTTACTTCAT
The DNA here is from genome assembly GCA_049323115.1 of Chloroflexota bacterium. Classification (GTDB taxonomy): domain Bacteria; phylum Chloroflexota; class Anaerolineae; order Anaerolineales; family Villigracilaceae; genus JAABUE01. Next base: position 122,305 of record JBMOMP010000007.1, on the reverse strand, counting down.
ATCTCACTTGCTCGAAACTCGACCGGGCAAGTTGGATTATGCGATCAAAATGTCGTGAAGTTTTCTCGTCCAATCGTCGATCCCTTTATAGCAAAACTCCCAATCGGCTAGATCGATTTCCCATGTTTTACTGATATTGGACTCGATATGTTTTACATATTCTTCATCCTCAGAAATGCGCGCAGAAAAAGCCGGATAGTCTACCCCATACTTATCCCGATATTTTGCATTCCTTTGGCGAAGTTCATTTACCTTAGATGTAATTTGTTCGATGGCGTAGCGTTGGAGCGCAATATTGACCGAATCCTGTAAATCGCCAAAAGTTGCCAATATATCAGCATACTTTTTTTGGACGGCTATCGTTGTCATTGGATTTACTCTTTTACGACACTTCACACGAAAGAATACGACTTGGTCCCATTATACTCCAGTCCTTCTCATGCGCTTTTTTAACGCATCGCGGATCGCGGACAAGACCGCCACCTCCCCGCCAGCCTCCCGCACGGATTTGCCCGGGCGCGAGCAGAAGCCTGCCCTGAACCGCCGCGCGAACCTGCCGAAGCCGAAGGGATGACTTTCAGGACACATCAAACTTGTTGGGTGGCAACTCGTTGAACACGATAATGACACCGAAAGAATCTACCACGTTCTCAACCACTCTGGAAAACCCATACTGGACCAGTTTTCACTAATTCTGATTGAAGTTCCACCTGTAGTTGCGGGATAAATGGATACCTCAATACATGGCACGCCTCGTTCAAGGATTTGAAAGATGCCGTTGAACATCGTTTCATTCGCACAAGTAGTATTTCTGAACGTAGGCTCGACTATCACATAGGACCCTTGCAACTGAACATAACCTGGTCGCTGTTGCTCCATAAATTCCAAAACAGTGTCAAAATCATATGGGCTGTAAAACATGTAGTCAGTCGCCATTGTTGTTTTGGAAGTTGCTCTAATTTCTCTTTCAATGAGATGGCTATCAGGGTACTTCAGCAGAGAAAGTTCGTAACCAGTGAAAACCTTTGTAGATAAACGATGGATCACAAAAGGTTGTGTAAAGGCGACCACAAATAAAAGCAGTGCAACAATAACCAGGACAATTATGGGAATGCGACGTTTCGTCATATCTTTACATTATTCCATCATCATTTTTTCTGCCGCCATCACGGACAAGACCGTCACCTCCCCGCCAGCCCCCGCGCGGATTTGCCCGGCCGGGAGCAGAAACCCGCCCTGAACCGCCGCGCGAACTTGCCGAAGCGGAAGCCGCAGGGATGGCTTTCAGGATACACCCACGCTTTGTTCGGCGGCGTTTTCTTCATTAGTCTTTCTCATTGCTAGCGCCCTTCAACTGCTTTTTGTTTGTTTTACTACAACACCATCTGTAAATATCTCATCGTGACGACTCTTGGCTATTACCCAAGCAAGTTCTTGTGAGATCACATAATATTCGAGAAGTCGGCATTGGCTGGTAATCGCCTCGACTGTTTCAATCTTTCCTTCGAAAACGGGCCAATAAGAAAGTAAAGGCAAGTCAACCAGAAACCATACCACCTCATCCTTACTAGCAATCATTTCGCTGAGTGGTACAAAAACTCGCCAATTGCTTGCTGGAGCAGAAACACAGGAACGCCAGAAACCTTTCCATGATGGCGATTCTCTCAACGATAAAACGTGCTTATAGAGCCTGTTGAAGACTTCGCGATCCAGATCATAATCCAATTGGCGCAGGCAAGCTGCCAAAAAGCTCTCGGTATCTGGAGTAGTTTTTGTCAACTCTTCGATCTTTTCTAGCCAATCTTCACTGACACCGTTGTCCATCATAAGTTTGTTCCGTACAGTTCTGACTTACTGCTTCTCATACCGCCGCACATCGCGGACAGGACCGCCACTTCCCCGCCAGCCCCCGCGCGGAATTGCCCGGGCGCGAGCAGAAACCCGCCCTGAACCGCCGCGCGAACCTGCCGAAGCGGAAGGGATGACTTTCAGGACACACCCACGCTGTGTTAGGCGGCAAATTCAGATTATCAGAAAGGCGGTGCATCGCTCATTTTAGAGAAAAACACATTAGTAAATCCATCTTGTGAAAGTTTTGGCGCTAAACGACGCACAGTTTCGGTTACAGTTTCTGGAAACCAAATCGGTGCATCGGGATGAATCCAAACATTTTCAATGTGCAACTCTGGGTCCCAATCAATTGACGCACCGATAGTTGTGCGGTTTGGGGAGTCGTTAAAATCTTGTACAAGGACAATTCGGACTTCTTGTTCAAAGGCAAACATTGGGCGTTTTTGTGTTGCTAGAGTAAGTGCATCAAGCGGTTTCTCAACATCAGTTACATTATATTTAACTTCCAGTACAGGTAAGCTGACTGATTTCACTAGGCGTTCGAATGTGGTTTGAATGGCAACACCTTCAGAAGAAGGACAATAGATACGCCAAAGAGCAAGGGATTCATGTTCCGATGCCGACCAACAGTTAATAAATGTATTTTGGCGAAGTTCTTTGACATTCTTAGCTATTGTATCTCTAGAAATCTCAAATGTTTTGGAAGATGAATGTTTGCTAAAAATGGCTTTTATCTGCTGATTATTAGGCATAACTTCCCATCTATCATCAAGGAGATTAGCACACGAAAGCCACAATTGTTTATCCAGAAGCACCGTTACAAATTTGGCGAAACTCATGTAACGCCATACGCGAGTATTAGGTAAAATTGCCATAATTTTCCTTTCATGATAAATGGATGACCTAGCCGCCATCGCGGTAGGACTGCCAGTTACCAGCCAGCCGCCGCGCTGAACTCGCCGAAGCGCCTGCGCTGCCTGTCCCCGGCAGGGGGAGCCTGCCGAAGCGGAAGCCGAAGGGATGACTTTCAGGACACACCACGCTTTGTTGGGCGCTGTTTTTTTATGTGTTTCTTGGCTCACACCACTGAACATCTTTGCCCATATTTACTATTTTAACAAATGTGAAGCGATATTGTTGATTGTAGCCGTTTAGCGCGGACATACAATGGTCAAGAAAATCGTACAAAATTCTTCGCCATTTCAGACTACTTGCATTCAAGCCTAATTGTATGAGCAACAACTGTGCAAGCGTTGCATTTTGTAGTATCCCCAGTGCATCTGGAGGAATAGTTTTAATACCATCCAGTAATTGCTTCAGATCGCTTGCACCATCGGTAGCCATTGGATGAACAAGGGAAGATGCATAATCATATCCATATTTGTAAAGAAACAACATATCCTGGCTTTTAGCAACTTCTTTTGCTGTTGGACGAATCCAATCAATACCTTCTTTACTCAATTCACTAAATCTTTTTTTATCATCAGGAGTAAAGGATATGCGACTATCGTGTACTCTTTTTCGCAGTTCTGGATCGCTTCGTGCATCTTGCCTTGCTTTGTATGATTTGAGAAATGACCACTTTTCAAAAACTTCAAATTCGTCCTTGTCCCATAAGGATTGCAAATGGAATAAGCGCTCTAACATGTTTCGATAGATACTCCAACAATTATCATAATCACCAAGCTTCCAAATGTGGAGAACGCTTCTTAAACAAGTTAATCCTTTGGCAATGAAATTCCTAATTATTACATCGCGCACATTTGTAGAATTGCTGGCTAAAGAATTCAAAATAAGCAAAGAATACCCCTCGACAGCTTCAAATAACTCGTCATATTGTTCAGGTTTTAGATAGTTGTTTGTCATGTCAACAGATATTTGTGTATTTTCCCTGGTGAAAGCGCCCAACTTTGAGTTTACCCAAATAGTTCGGCTTTTTGTCCCCTGCGGGGCGTCAGGCCGAACTGTTCGGATAAACAGCCTATGGGCGGAAGACGCCTCGTCTGCCTGCCAGCGCCTCCACCGGCGAAACGGTGCAGGAATATCCTGGTAAAAGTATACAATCATTCCCAGGGTTTTTCAATCGCTTTTTCGAGCCGAATCGGGAGAGCCTCCCATTCCGGGAGGCTCTCGCTCCTCTCACACAGACGGTTTCGCCTTACGGCCGGGCGTTTTGTATTCGGCCTTCTTCTTCAAGCCCAGCGCCTGCACCTGGTCGGAGTTCTTGCCGTATTGCGCGATGACCTGCTCCTTCACGCCCAACAGCATGTTGTCGCCGTGATTTTGTACACGGATTACACGGATTTCACGAAGTTGCACGGATATTCCGTTTGAGAAATCCGTGTTCGTCCGCGCAATCCGTGTCCCAAAAAACGCGCCCTTGCGGACGCGTTTTCGATGGCGGAGAGGGAGGGATTCGAACCCTCGGTGGCCACGAGGACCACAGCGGTTTTCGAGACCGCCCCGTTCAACCACTCCGGCACCTCTCCAGTGGCGCGATTTGGCAAATCGCGCTACGTGCGGGCGGGATTATACCTTAAATTTCCACGCTCGACTTGAACTCCGGGTAATATACCTGCGAAAGGCCCTGCGCAGCCAATTTCTCCTTCAACATCATGGCAGACTTCTGCTCGCCATGCACCAGGAAGACACCCCTGGCCCGTTTCTTGAGCCGCAGCGCGTACTCGGCCAGCAGGTCCTGCCCGGCGTGCGCCGAAAGCCCGCCGATGGTGGCGATCTCGGCGCGCACGTGGAACGACTCGCCGAAGATCTTCACCTGCTTCTCGCGGTCGGCCAGGCGGCGCCCCAGCGTATACGGCGCCTGCCAGGAGACGATGCAGACCGTGTTGCGCGGGTCCTCGATGTTGTAGCGCAGGTGGTGCAGGATGCGCCCGGTCTCTGCCATGCCCGAAGCCGAGATGATGATCATCGGCTCCTTGCGTTCGTTGAGCGCCTTGGACTCCTCCACCGAGCGGATGTAGGTCAACTGGTCGAAGGCCAGCGCCGGGTGCTTGCCGTCCTGGGTAAAGACGCGCGTCTCCTCGTCGAAACATTCGGGGTGCTTGCGGAAGATATCCGAAGCGTTCACCGCCAGCGGGCTGTCCACAAAAATGGGCGCTTTGGGCAGCCCATTGGTGTGCATCATGATGTGCAGGTCGTACACCAATTCTTGCGTGCGCCCTACTGCAAAGGCCGGGATGACGACCTTGCCGCGCCGCTCCAGCGTGCGCGCCACCACATCCCGGAACTCCAGGTAAGCCGTTTCCGGGTCGCGGTGCGGTTTGTCGCCATAGGTGGACTCCATCAACAGGTAGTCGGCCTCCTCCGGAAGCACGGGGTCGCGCAGCAGGGGCAACTTGCGCCGCCCGATATCGCCCGAAAACCACAGCCGCACCTTGCGCCCCTTTTCCTCCAGTTCGAGCGCCGCCGCCGCCGAACCCAGGATATGCCCGGCCTCCACCATGCGCGCGGTCACACCGGGAACCGGCTCGAAAACCTGCCCGTACTCCACCGGTTGGAACAATTCGCCCACCCGCTCGGCGTCCTCCTGCGTGTACAGCGGCTCCACCGGCGGCTCCCCCCTGCGGGCGCGTCGATAATTGACATAGGCCGCATCCGCTTCCTGGATATGCCCCGAATCGGCCAGCATCACCGCCGCCAGGTCGACCGTCGCGCGGGTGGCGTAGATCGGGCCGCCGAAGCCCTGCTTCACCAGGTTGGGCAGGTTGCCGCTGTGGTCGATGTGCGCGTGCGAAAGGATGACCGCATCCACTTTAGACGGCTGGAAAGGGAACGCCTGGTTGCGCTCGTAGGTCTCTGCGCGCCGCCCCTGGAACAGGCCGCACTCCAGCAACAGGCGCGAGCCGTTGACCTCGAGCAGGTGCTGTGAACCGGTCACGGTTTGCGCCGCGCCGTGGAAATGGATCTTCATGCTCTCATCCTTTCATGACCTTCAAGATTTGCGGGCCAAAATGCGCCATGCGCCAGGACGACCCCGCCAGCAGGTCTGCCAGTTTCGTCATATCGCGCGGCCCCGCCTCGGCCAGCGACTCCATCAACGTGCGCGGCAAGACGACGTCCGACTCGACGCCCATCTTGCGCGCGGCGGACTTGCGCCAGCCCTTCAAGGCCTCCAGCCGGGACAGGTACGCCTCATCCGGCCGTTCAGCCTGCTGAGGCCGGACGAGGGGCGCTTCCTGCCCCCTCTGCACCGCCTCCAGGATGGCCCGCCCCCAGCGCGACACCTGGCGGTAACTCAATCCCAACCCCAGCAGTTCGTCCGGCTGCTGCGGCGGCAGGCGGGCGATGTCGAACAATTGCCGGTCGCCCATCACCTTGAACGGCGGGCGGTCCAGGTCCCGGGCGATCCGCTCGCGGCAATCATAGAGTTCCTTCAAGATGGTGCGTTCGCGCGGAGTGAGGGCGTGGTTGTTGCCCATCCGTTCCCACAGCGCCGCCCTGCCGGCCGGGATTTCCACCCGGCAGGCGCGCTGGAAGTCCTCGCGCGCCAGTTGCGCCAGGTCTTTGGATTCCAATTCAGCCTGGAGAATGTCCTTTAACGGGAGCAGGTAATGGGTGTCCAGACGCGCGTAGTTGACCTGGTCGGCGGAAAGCGGCCGCCGCGCCCAGTCCGCTTTCTGGTATCGCTTGTCCACCCGTATGTCGAACTTTTCGGCCAGCAGGTGATCCAAGCCGTCGGCGGCGTATCCCAGCAACCGCACCGCCCAGCGCGTGTCGAAGATATTGGCGACGGCAAAACCGAAATCGCGCTTGAGGCAGATCAGGTCGTACTCGGCAGCGTGGAAGACCTTTTCGAGGGCGGGGTCGGCAAAGAGGGCGCCCAGGGGCGAGAGGTCGTCCAGCGCCAGGGGATCCACCAGGTAATCAGTTTGCGGCGTGGAAAACTGCACCAGGCAGACCTGTTCGCGGTAAGCATACAGGCTGTTGGATTCGGTGTCCACGGCCAGGCTGGCCTGCCCGGCCAGGGCCGCGACACAGGCTTGCAGTTCTTTCGGGGTTGCCACCCAAACCGGCGGCGGGAGGGGCATAGACATGGGGTCTACTTTCGATAAGGCTGGTTTACTTCGTCCAGTTTGGCTTTCAATTCGGCCAGCAGGTCTGCCGCGATGCCTGTTTCGACGGGGGACAGGTCGTGTAACTCTTCCGGGTCGTTTTCCAGGTCATACAATTCTACCCGTTCTTTGCCCCCTGCCAGTTCTTTGTAGCCGAAGAAAGCGGTCAGTTTATAGCGTCCCCTGATGAGGGCGTACGTGCCGACCGTGAGGGGGGCGAGTTGTTCGTTCTTTTCCGCGTGGACGACGTAGAGGCTGCGCTCGGGGTCCGGCTCGGAGGCGGCAAAAGGCGGGAGCATCTGGCCCTCGACCCAATCCGCCGGTCGCTGCCCGGTGACCTGCAGGAGGGTCGGCAGCACGTCGATGGCGCTGGTGTTGGTGTAGACGTCCTGTCTGGCCGTCCGCCCCGGCTCGAAGACCAGCAGGGGAATCTTGATCAAGGGCTGGTACAGGACGGGCGTGCGGTGGCCTTCGATGCCGCGCTCGAACAATTCGCCGTGGTCGGAGGTGAACACCAGCCAGGTATTCTCCAGCAGGCCGGAACGCTCCAGCGCGTCGTAGAAGCGGGCAAACTCCCGGTCCACGTAGAGGAGGAACTCGTCATATTCCGCCCGGTTTTCCTGCGTGCGCGGGCCGGCGTCCACGCCAAAGAGATCGATGGGTTTGTTGGGTGGCTGCCAGCCGTCCTGGTAGAAATGTTTATAGAAATCCAGGTGCGTATGGTAGGGAGCGTGAGGCGGGTAGAAGTGGAAATAGCCCATGAACGGCTGCGGCGCAGCCGGCAGCAGGCTGCCAAGCGCGTCTATGGCGTCCTCGAGCAGGAATTCGTAGTAATTGTCGCTAGGCAAGCCGCGCGGGAAGAAGGCGGTGTACTTATCGAGGGCGGCCAGTTCCCTGGCTTTCAGGGATTCGTACACATGCGAGAGGAACAGGGAGTACGAATAGCCGTCCGCTTTCCGCTTGATGGCGCGGATCCAACTCACGGAGGCAATGTCCTCGTCCTTGCCAAAGAGCGCCGGGAGGAAATCGTCGCTGGTCAGGAAGGAAGTAGAGGCTTGACTAGATAGATCATTCGACAGAAAATATTTCTTCCGGGGGACATAATTATCCACATCGTCTTTGAATTGCGTCATAATCGTGTTCACCCAGGGATTATGGGAATAGGCGAGGCGGTAATAGTTCCCATACGCGGAAAAGATGCTTTTGTCCGTAAAGGACTCCTGCACCCTGCCATTGGCCTGGAAGGCGCGATGCGACCAGGGCTGCGCGCCGGTCAACAACGAGGCAGTGCCCGGTACAGTGAAATTCCCGCCCGCGTAGTGATTGTGATACACCACCGCCCGTTCCGCCAGCCTGGACAAGTTCGGCATCGTATCGCGCGGGTAGCCATATAACGACATGTTCTGCGCCGACAAAGCATCGAACACAACAATGATCACGTTCTGGGGCTTGCCTTCGGCCTGTCCAAGCGCATCCGGCCAGTCTATGAAGCGAGGCGCTGTAATGCTGAGGGGCAATAAACCGGCTAACTTTAAGAAATCGCGTCTGGTAATTTGTTTTTTCATAAATGAGTTTCTTCATGAGATTCACCCTTGCAACGGTGAAACCTTTAGCAGGGGTGGCTGTTACCATTTCAGTTTCGAAACGAGCCGATCATATCCTTTCTGGAGGTAATATGCCAGGAAAAGCGTGAGCAAGGAGCCAGGCAGGAGATTGAGAAGAGCCTCGCTCCCACCCGGGGAGACATCCACCAGGGTCTGGCAAACGTGCCAGACCGGACGATGGAACAGGTAAGTAAAAAAAGAAGCCTTTGCGATCCTGCCCCAGAGCGGATTGGGCTGTTCGGTAAAGCGGGCAAAAAGCGCCAGAAAAAAAACAACCGACGAAAGGATAAATATATCGGCAGCGACGATATATGGAATGGAGATCGCCTCGACTCCCGAAGTCAAGGCCAGCCAGTAACCTGACAGGCCAGCCAGGAGCATCATGAACTTACCGGGCAACCAGCGAGGAGAAAGAAGGAAGCCGGTCAGCCCGGCAGAGCGCCCCACAACAACCCCCATCAAAAACACAAAGAAATACAAAAAAAAGCGGTCGTCTATCAAGCCGGTCGAAATGCGAATGATATATGCCGCGACAAACAAGGTAAACGCGCCCAACAACCGCTGGACGTCCGTGCGGAACACGTATATCAAGATGCCGAAGATAAAGAAGAACAGCCCCAGAATGCCAATAAACCAGAGCGTTAACAAAGGCTTGGCGACCGCCGGGGAAAAAATGGTTTGCATCCCGATCAGGTAAATAAAAAGGTCTCTCTTGCGAAGGCTGTATCCAATAAGATAGACGAACAGGAGCAATGCAACCAGGTAAGGAGGGTATATGCGGATAAATTTGGAACGGTAAAATGCAAACAGGTCGCCTTCCCTGTGCTGCAGGGAAATAAGGGCAAAGTAACCGGATAGGAAAAGAAAGGTACCATTGATAAAGGACGAGCCGTAAGGCTGCATGGCTTCCAGGGAAATGCCAAAAAGCGGGGTCTGGTAAATGCCGCTGTGGTGAAATAACAATACCAAAACCGCCAATGCGCGAAGATAATCGAACTCATGACGCCTTTGTCTTTGCTCGCCGGGGAGAGCCGCATACATTCTATCTTCCTTGGAAAAATCCGATTCCATTCTTATCCAATCTCGATCTCAGCGCCAGTCCTGACCTACTTTGAAAGAAACAGGCCTGACAGGCTTCTTTCCAAGAGGAAATTGGCCTCGTCGAACTCCGGAACGCCTGTTGGTAGCGCACATATATTTTCGATGCTTGAGGACGTTTGCATCGCCTCTTTTGGCGCAACCAGCCAGATCAGTTGATTGTGTTCCACATCGGTCAGGTTCAAGCCAAGAAATATGCTATGCCCGGCATCCAATTGCCGGAAGGCAAGGTAAGCCCCGGCAGGCGGGAAATTTGCCAGGTTTTCTCGCCAATCTTCCTTGCGAAGGTCTGGAAGCCAGGAATAAAGCGCAGAATTGTTCTTTACGATGTTGACGCGCGTCCCTGGGAAAGACATCACCGCCACCAGGCTTTCACCGGGCGGGCATACGGTGCGTAACGCCTCAGGCCGCCATGCACCCACCACAGGCAGCCAGCCCAACGACAACACCGCCAGCCAGGCAAACGTAAACAAGAGCAGGCCGTTGACCCTAAAGCGCGCCGGGACCTGGGGAGGCAAGGTCTCGACTTTCATTGTACCAAACCCCGCCAACGATAGCGCGACCAGCAAGAATAGGAAAGCGTTGGTCGCACCCATGGCGCGAATCCCGTCGTCAATGGGAGGAACAAACGGGACAGACAGGACGATCCCCGCCAGGACAGAAAACATCATCCGCGAGAATAAGGAATGCTGGTCGCGTAAGAGGCGCAACAGCCCCACAACAAGCAGCGCCGCCAACGGGTACGCAATCAGAGCCAGATGTTTTTGAGGCAGGTACAAAAAAGAGAAAAAATGTACAGGATCCAGGTAATCCAGGTACGCTCGGATTATAGATTGGAAAAAGACATCCGGCGCATTCCAAAGGATTTCCAGGGAGATGCGCATCGCCTCGGATTCGGGCACCCCAGGATAGTCGGTCAGGAAAGAACGCCAGCCCCGATAGCCCGTAGCGAGGCCATACAAAGTCATCCCAAAGTTCCCAAAGGGCAGGCTGTCGGGCCTGGAAACGGACTTGAACAGCCAGAAGTTGACCACAAAACCGCCTCCTACGGCAACCAGGTTGAGAAGACCAAGTCGAATGGCCGAGACGATGGATTTCCCTGCCGACAACGCAGCCCACAGGATCAAGAACGGCAGGACAAAGAAAGCGCCCGCACGCACGTTGAGCGCGAAGGACAGGGTCAGCAGTGCAACGGGGAAGAATGTAAATTTTCGCTCCCTGACCCCGCGCAAAAACAACGTCAAAGAAAGCATGCCCAACACAAGCCCAACCTGTTCGGTCATGAACTTCCCGACAAATCTCCCGGTGTAATTGTAGACAAGCATCCCGACCAGCAACGCCGAAGGGAATACCCCAAAGCCAGCCTTCACTTCTATCATCAAGAATAAGATAGCGACCGATACTAACAAGGCCAGGACCATTAAGATCAAGATGATGTTTTGTCCGAATACGAAGATCAGCACGGAAAGAAAGGCGATAAACAACGGGCGCCGCGCAGCAAAGACAGAGACCTTTTCGCCATACAAAATCCTCAGGGCGCCCGTGTAATAGTAATTCGCGTCACTCAACGGCAAGACCCCGCCAATCGTAAACCCATCGGTGTCGAACCCCTGGAGCCGCCAGTAGAAAGGCGCAAAGACCAGGAGGAGGATAAAGGCAAAGCCAGCAAATTCGCTGGCCTTGTCCCGCGGATAAAGGATGAGCGCAAGGGCAACCACTAAAAAAATAAAGCTCCCCGGCGTGCGCAAATGAACCTGGGGCCCGCTCCATGACATCGCCGCAATATACGCAAAAACCGCTCCACCGAACAAAATCCTGGCTGCCGGGTGGTTGAAAACCCGAAGTGAAGAGACGGCCTGGTCCAGAATGGGTTGAAGTCGCTTGAACGCCAGATTCATATCTCTCTTCCAGATGCGGGAAAACCTATGCCGGTCATTGAAGTTGTTTTTCCATTACCAGGGCATCTTCGCCATCATTATAATAAGCGCGCCAGATATCCACATGCTGGTAGCCTTCTTGTTCATATAATCGGATGGCAGCAGTATTGCCAATCCGCACACTCAGACGAATGCGTGGAGTATGCAATCGGCTTTCACAAGCCCGCAGCAAGGCGCGCCCGATCCCATTTCCCTGGTGTTCCGGCAGGACGCCGATCGTAGCGATCCACGAAAAACCCTGGGAGGGACGCGGGTCGCCGGCAATGAAACCAATCATCTGCCCGGCATCTACGGCTTTCAAACGTACTACATCCGGGAACGTCAACACAGCAATTAAGTCAAACAGCGACCAGGCATCCTGATCGAAGCAGGCATGTTCGAGCCTGCGGAGCGCGTTTAAGTCAAGGATGGAGGCGGGAAGAATGTCCATAAGCACAAATAGAAGCCCCTCGCCAGGCGGCAAGAGGCTTCTATTTTACTTCACTTGCCCGGTATTACTTCTTCTCACCTTGCACGAATTTCTCGATCATGCTGGTAAATTCCATCGGGAAGATGTATTTGGTGGATGGGCTGGCTCCAACGGACTTGAGGGTTTCGAAGTATTGCAGCGTCATGGTCTTTTGGTCGACTAATTTCGCGGCTTCGAAGATGTTCTCCAAAGCCCTGGCAAAGCCCTGCGCCTTCAATTCCTGCGCCTGGCGTTGGCCTTCGGCCTCCAGGATGGCAGACTGTTTGGAACCTTCCGCGCGCAAGATGGCCGCCTGCTTTTCGCCTTCGGCCACGTTGATGGCCGCCTCGCGCGTACCGGTGGATTCGGTCACCACCGCGCGGCGGATGCGTTCCGCCGACATCTGGCGGTTCATCGCTTCCTGGATCTCGCGCGGCGGGATGATCTCGCGGATCTCGACGTTGGTCACTTTGACGCCCCAGCGTTCGGTGACTTCGTCCAGGCGAGTACGCAGCATGGAGTTGATATGCTCGCGCTCGGAAAGGACGTCATCCAAGATGATCGCGCCGATCACAGCGCGCAGGGTGGTGGTTGCCATACCCTGGGCCGCGGCTTCGAAGTTGCCCACTTGCAGCACAGACTCGGTCGGGTCGAGCACCTTGTAGTACCAGATGAAATCCACCGAGATACCGGCATTGTCTTTGGTGATGGCCGTCTGGTGCGGAATTTCGCGCACCTGCTCGCGCAAATCCACTTTGACGGCCCGGTCGATCACCGGGATCAGGAGGATCAGGCCTGGACCTTTGGGGCCTACACACCGACCCAAGCGAAAGACCACCAGGCGTTGATATTCCGGAACGATGCGGATAGCATTGGCGATAAAAACAAAGACAACCAATAGCACCGCGCCCACAAGGCATAGTCCAAAACTGGCAAAGACATCCATAATTTTCTCCTTTTTTATTTATGGTTTACGAGAACCGAGTTTCGTCCATTTCCAAATAACTGCTTACAGTTGCTCACTCCACATCTGCTTTCTTGACTTCCAATATCAGCCCCTGGCGCCCAACCACGCGGACAGTGCTCCCCTCCGGGATGGGTTTTTCGCTGCGCGCACTCCACAATTCCCCGGCTACCTGCACTGAGCCTTCATTGTGAATGTGCGTCTTTGCCTCGCCTATTTGACCTTCCAACGCCGCCAGGTCGTGCGCCGGGCGAGCATGCGCTGCCTGTATGGTTTTACGAACCACAAGCCAGATGAACCCGGCATACAACACTGACGAAACGACCGCCAAGAGCGGATTGACCGCCGGCTTCCAACCTTCGGTGGCAAACAGGAACACAGAACCAATAACTAATCCTAAGATAGACAACCCCAAGAACATTTCCCGCTTTGGCTTCTGAACAGCAACGATAAAGGGGAAAATGCTCAACACCAGGATAAGCAAGGCCCACAAATTGATAGACAAATTGTAGACCGCATACCCAGCCAGCGCCAGGCAGAAAAAGGCGCCCACTTCCAGCATCCCTGTACCCGGCGTGACCATTGCCAACAAGCCCAACAACACACCTGCCAGCAAGCACAGATAAGCAATATTGGGATCGAGCAGGAAATCCATTACATCCTCCAATCCATTATACAACAAGAAGGCTCTTTTCAATCTATTTACGCGCCCTGGAATTAAAAGTTGTGACGCTTACAGTATTGTATAATACGCGGGGCTACAAGTATCCCCCCCGAACAAGGAGTGAAAGTGAACTTTCGAAAAATCTGCGTCCTTGGTCTTGGCTATATTGGCCTGCCAACCGCCAGCACGTTTGCCACCCACGGCATCGATGTCACTGGCGTGGACGCCAACCCGCAAGTACTGGAAACGCTTAAGAATGGCGGCCTCCACATCCACGAACCGGGATTACGCACAGTTGTGGAAGCAGCCATCAAATCCGGCAAACTCACCGTCTCGGCGCAGCCTGAAGAAGCAGATGCTTTCCTGATCGCTGTGCCTACCCCATTCTATATGGACAAGACCGGTGAATATAACGGCGAGACTTACAAACTGGCCGATATGCGGGCGGTGACGTCTGCCACCGAAGCCATCGTTCCATTTTTGCGGAAAGGGAACCTGGTGGTGCTCGAATCCACTTCTCCGCCTCGCACGACCATCGACCTGGTGAGGCCCATCTTGGAGCGATCCGGGCTCGAAGTCGGTCCCGACCTTCATCTGGCGTATTCGCCAGAACGTGTGCTTCCCGGCCAGATCCTGCGCGAATTGATCGAGAACGCGCGCGTCATCGGCGGGGCGACGCCCGAATCGGCGCAAGCAGGCGCAGCGTTATATTCCGTTTTCGTCAAGGGTGACATCATCCAGACTGACGCTACCACTGCGGAAATGGTCAAACTGATGGAGAATACCTACCGGGATGTAAACATCGCCATCGCCAACGAATTCTCCCGGCTGGCCGAGCGTTTTGGGGTGGACGTATGGGAAGCCATCTCGCTGGCAAACCGCCACCCACGTGTAAAGATCCTTTCACCGGGACCAGGCGTGGGCGGGCATTGCATCAGCGTCGACCCCTGGTTCTTCGTCGAGACCGCGCCCGACCTGACGCCGCTAATCTACACGTCTCGCAGGGTCAATGACGAACAGCCGCACTACGTGATGGCGCTGGTCCAAAAGGCGCTCGGCTCGTTGAAAGGGAAGAAGATCGCCGCGCTCGGCCTGGCGTATAAACCGGATGTGGATGACCTGCGCGAGAGCCCGGCTGCCGAAGCAGTGCACCTGCTACTCGATGCAGGAGCAGATGTTCGGGCGTATGAACCGTTCAGGCCCGAGGGGTTGCCTGGCATTCCCATGGCGGCCTCCTTCCAGGATGCGATCCACGGCGCGGACGCCATCCTGCTGCTCGTGCGTCACACACAGTTCACAGGGATGAAACCGGCCGAAGTCGCTGCTGCGACCTCTGCCCGTGTGTTAGTGGATACGGCAAATGTATGGGGAAACAAGGATTGGGAAAAAGCCGGGTTCGAAGTTTTCCGCCTGGGGGATGGGAAGAGAACGAAAAGCGCATGAAAATCCTGTCTGTTTTCGGCACGCGGCCTGAGGCCGTCAAAATGGCCCCGGTGGTGCAGCAACTGGCGCAGACGCCGGGCATAGAGGCGCGCACCTGTGTCACTGCCCAACACCGCGAAATGCTCGACCAGGTGTTGAACTTGTTTGCGATCCAACCGGAATATGACCTGGACCTGATGCGAGAGGATCAGTCGTTGGCCGAGTTGAGCGCCGCCATCTTCACTCACCTGGACACAGTGCTGGCCGATTTCCAACCAGATTGGGTACTTGCCCAGGGCGACACGACCACAGTGGCGATCACCTCCCTGCTGGCGTATTACCGCCGCATTCGGTTCGGGCATGTGGAAGCCGGCCTGCGCACGCATGACAAATGGCGGCCTTTCCCGGAAGAGATCAACCGCCGCATAGCGGGCGTCATCGCGGACCTGCACTTTGCCCCCACACAACAGGCGCGCCAAAACCTGCTGCAAGAAGGCATCCCGGAAGAGGCCATTGTCGTTACCGGCAACCCGGTGATCGACGCCTTGCAGGTCGTCGCAGAACAACCTGCGCCGCAAGAAATCGAGAAGTTGCTTGGTAAGTTGGGGATTGCTTCGCCTGCTGCGCACGCTCGCAATGACAAGCATCTGATTCTTGTAACCGCCCACCGGCGCGAGAATTTCGGCCAGCCGCTGGAAAACATCTGCCGGGCGCTGGAGGAATTGGCAGCGCGCGGGGACGTGGAAATCGTCTACCCGGTACACCTCAACCCGCACGTGCAGGAGCCGGTCAGGCGCATCCTGGGCAACACCCCACATGTCACGCTCTTGCCGCCGCTGGACTACCTGCCACTTGTCCACCTGCAAAAACGAGCCATACTTATACTGACCGACTCAGGCGGCATCCAGGAGGAAGCGCCCGCTTTTGGCGTGCCTGTACTCGTCCTGCGCGAAGTGACCGAACGGCCGGAGGGAGTGGCAGCGGGCGTGTTGAAACTGGTTGGGACAGATACCAACCGCATCGTCCAAACAGCGACGCGCTTGCTGGAGGATGTCTCGGCATACGCAGAAATGGCAAAAGCGACCAATCCATTTGGAGACGGTCACGCCGCCAGGCGCATTGTCGAAGCGCTAACATCTTTTGACCCGTAAGTAATTTGTAATGTCAAACGAACTTAATTTGTGTATAATGAGATTATGATTAAAGTGGGCCGTTGGCTTGGACTATTTGCAGCATTATGTCTCATCACAGCCGTATGGGGATCTGTGCAAGCACAGACCCCCGAGACAGAATATTTTGCCCAAACCGGCCACAACGTGCAAGGGGATTTTTTGCGCTATTATCGCAGCGTTTCCAACCCAACCCTGCTGTTCGGCTACCCCATCACAGAACAGTTCACCAGCAAAGATGGCAAGTCGGTGCAATACTTCCAACGCGCCCGCTTCGAACTGCACCCCGACCTTCCGGAAGGACAGCGTGTGCAACTCACGGCGCTGGGGCGCGGCACGTACGTCCCAGGCAAACAATTGGTCATTGACAATCCGCTGGCCTGCCGCAAATACGTCGAAACGGGTTACTCCATCTGCTATGCCTTCCTGGAATTCTTCGACCAGAACGGCGGCCTGGCGCAATTTGGCTACCCCATTTCACCGTTCGAATTCCAGAACAACGTGATTGTCCAATATTTCGAAAAGGCGCGCTTCGAATGGCGTCCGGGGCAAACGGAAGGCCAGCGCGTTGGGCTGGCCGACCTGGGGCGCGTCTATTTCGATAAACTTGGCGAAGACCCGGTCTTCCTGCGGCCGGTCAGTCAGGGCGTATCGGGCATGAGGCCGGTATTGAGCCTGCAAGTGCGCGCCTTCCCGTCCAAAGCCGTCACCATGTCCATTGACCAGCAGACGATCTACATCCTGGCGCAGGACCAAAACCTGCAACCCGTCAGCGGGGCGGTGGGGGTTGCCAACATACGCCTGCCGAGCGGCGAGGTCAGGTCGCAAAGTTTCACCATCAATGAAAGAGGCGTTGGAACGCTGACGTTTTCCTTTTCGAACCAGCCCAACGGCCAACTGGTCTATGTAGACATCTACGTCTCGTACAACAACCTGCAAGGCAACACCACAACATCGTTCCGCATCTGGTACTAATCCAAATCCCCCAACTCGCTCAACTGAAAAACCGGGCCATCCTCACAGACCACCTTCCGACCGTGATGGACGCGCACAGCGCATACGTCGTAGGAGGCTGTCCCGCCGCACGGCATGGGCGTGACGACCAGCGCCTGCGCATCTTTCCACACCCCGGCTTGCCCGCCGACCCCCAACCTTTGCCGCGCCCCCAGCAGGGACTTGTGCGCCGCGTCCAGCGTCAGGTAACCTGCCCAATGGGCTGCCTCGGGCAAAGCGGAAAGCAGCCGGGCTTCCACGTCCGGGGGCAGGCTGGCAGGGACGGTTTCGCCCAGGAGCGTCTCATCAGCGCCCTGCGCCGGTTTGCGGATGTTAACACGCTTCATACAAGCCGACAAGCATCTGCGGGTATAATTCACGGAAAGTTTCATGACCGGAGGTAAAAATGAACATTGCCAGTGTGATCAAAGCCATTGGTTCTTTTTCGTGGTTGATCTTGTTCGCCCTGCTCATAGTGACTGGGGTGCGCGCCAGCCGCAGGCAGAGCGTGAAGGGACTTTCGACGCTGACCATTATCGTATTGGTTGCTTCGATCTTGATGACGGTGGTCGGCGCCGGATTGGTCTTCATCGAGCCGTATGAGGTCGGTGTGGTTGTCACCATCCTCGGGGAGGGCGGTATGCGCCCCGATGCGTTGAACGCCGGATTGCACTGGATCGTACCCTTCGTCGAGCGGGTCGAACGCTTCCCCACCTCCCGCCAGACATTCACGATGGCCAAGACGCCAAGCGAGGGAGAAATCCTGGGTGATCTCACCGTGGAAGCGCGCACCTCGGATGGGCAGCGCATCTTCGTCGATTCCTCGGTCATCTACGAGATCGAACCAAAGACCGTGACAGCGTTATTCCGCAAATGGAAACATGACTACCAGGAGGGACTCATCCACCCTGAAACGCGCGGCATCATCCGCGACGCCGTCTCGCAGTATCGCGTGGATGAGGTGCTCAGTACCAAGCGTTTCGATATGACCGCCCAAATCACCGAAAACCTGAAAATAGTGCTGGCCGAAAACGGCCTGACATTGGTAGACTTCGTGCTGCGCGACATCACTTTTACCGAAGAATACGCCCAGTCCATTGAGCAGAAACAGATTGCCGAACAACAGGCGCTGCAAGCCAAGTTCGTGGTCGAATCCAAGAAGCAGGAAGCCGAGCAGGCCCGCCAGATCGCCCAGGGCCAGGCCGACGCCGCCGTCATTGCCGCCAAAGGCGCAGCCGAAGCGCGCCTGATCGAGGCGCAGGCCGAAGCGCAGGCGCTGCAATATATCGCCGACGTGCTGCGCAGCAATCCCACCCTGCTGCAATACCAGTACATCACCAACCTGGCGCCCGGCGTGCAGACCATCTTTATCCCCAGCGACAACCAGTTCATCCTGCCGCTGCCGGATACAACGACCACGCCATAGTGTTTAGAGAGAGCAGAAAAACATGCCCATTCCAATTCCAACCAGTGGCCGCCAAATCCGCCTGACGAGTCTCTCGTCCTGCGCGGGTTGAGCGTCCAAACTGAATGCCGAAGCGCTGGCGCAGGTTCTGCGCCCCATTCAAAATATCTACCAGCCGACCGATTACCCAGACCTGCTGGTCGGTTTGGACGGCCCGGACGACGCCGCCATCTGGCAGTTGGACGAAAAGCGCGCGCTGGTCGTCACTACTGACTTCTTCACCCCGGTGGTGGACGACCCATACGACTATGGCGCAATTGCCGCAGCCAACAGCCTGTCGGACGTGTACGCCATGGGCGGCATGCCCTTCCTGGCGCTCAACATCGCTGCCCTGCCGCCCGACCTGCCGCCAGAGGTTTCGAGCGAAATCCTGCGCGGCGGCGCAGAGAAGGCCAAAGAGGCCGGCGTGGTGATCGCCGGCGGCCACACCATCCAGGACAAAGAACCCAAGTATGGCCTGGTTGCGTTGGGCTTCGTGGACAAAAACAAGATGCTGACCAAAGCAGGCCTGCGCCCCGGCGACGCGCTGGCGCTCACCAAGCCGCTCGGCTTTGGCTGCACCACTACCGCCCTCAAGCAACAGAAAGCGGACGAGGCCGACGTGCGCGAAGTGGTGGACTGGATGACCCGCCTCAACCGCACCGCTGGCCTGCTGGCCGTTGAAGTGGGCCTTTCCGCCGCAACGGACATCACCGGCTTCAGCCTGCTCGGTCACGCCATGGAAATGGCCGATTCATCGGGTGTGGCGCTCTACATTGACTACACGAAAATCGCATTCGTGAGCGGCGCGCGCAAATACGCCGAAATGTGGACCTTCCCCGGCGGCGCATCCGACAACCGCCTGTATTTCGGCCCGCGTGTGGAGTTTGCCGCCTCGCTCGACGAGGCCAGCCAGATGTTGCTCTTCGACCCGCAGACCAGCGGCGGATTGCTGCTGGGCGTTCCAAAGGAGAAATTGTCCGCTTTCCAAGCGCGCGCAAAAGAACTGGAGCAGCCTGTTTGGATCATCGGCGAAGCGCGCGAGGGGGAGGGCATTGTTGTCGAGTGAGGGATGGGAAACGTGATGCGTAAAACGTAAGGCGTAAAGGAACATGACCTCTTTTGGCACAGAATTGATTGTCATTGCCATCCTGATTGCCCTGAACAATATCCTGGCAATGACGGAGGCCGCCTTGCTTTCGGCGCGTAAGGCGCGCTTGCAACAACGGCTCAACCAAGGAGACAAACAGGCAGGCGCGGCGCTGCAACTAACGGAGAATCCGAACCTGTTCTTGTCGGTCATCCAGATTGGCATCACCCTTATTGACGTGCTGACCGGTGCGGTGGCGGGCGCAACACTGGCCGAATTTCTTTCCAAAGAGTTGGAAAACATCCCGCTCCTGGCGCCTTATAGCGAGACCATCGGGCTGGCGGTTGTCGTCCTGGTCATCACATACTTCTCTATCGTGTTGGGAGAACTGGTGCCAAAACGGCTGGCAATCCAAAATCCAGAAAAAATTGCTTCCATTGCCGCCCGTCCTATGCTGGCCCTGTCGCGCGTCCTTTCGCCGGTCGTTCGCTTCTTGAGCCTTTCGACCGACCTCATCCTACGCACAATCGGCGCTCACCCTTCTACTGAACCGCCGGTGACCGAGGAAGAGATCCACGTACTGCTCGACCAGGGCGCCCAGGCCGGGATATTCGAGGAGGCTGAACAGGATATGGTCGCTGGCGTATTCCGGCTGAACGACCGGCGCGTGTATTCCCTGATGACGCCGCGCACGGAAATCATCTGGCTGGATGTACGCGACACGACCGAGGAGATCCTGGCAAAAATGACCGAGGGTCCCTACTCGCGTTTCCCAGTCTGTCAGGGAAGTTTGGACAACGTGTTGGGTATCGTCAAATCACGCGAACTGTTGACACGCAGCCTGGCTGGTCAACCTATCCAGTTGAAGGAATGCCTGACGCCGGCCCTGTTCATCCCGGAGACAAGTTTTGCTTCACGCGCGCTGGAAGTGTTTAAAGAAAGCAACAAAAAAATGGTGCTGGTCATAGACGAGTTCGGCGGCGTGACCGGACTGCTGACCATCAACGACGTGCTGGAGGAAATCGTCGGCGACATCGAGACCAGTGAACCGCAGGCCACCCAGCGGCAGGACGGTTCCTGGCTGCTGGACGGCATGTTGGATGTGGACGAGTTCAAAGAACTTTTCCACCTCGGAATTCTCCCCAATGAGGATGATTATGAAACGCTGGGAGGCTTTGTCATGACATCGCTGGGACGCATCCCAAACGCTGCTGACCAATTCGAATGGCAAGGGTTGCGCTTCGAAGTGGTAGACATGGATGGCCGCCGCGTGGACAAGGTGTTGGTCACGACCCTCCCGGCACGGCCAGGCGCAGATTGATCGACAGAGACGCCCGCACAACGTTACAAAACCATATCCCTGCCTTTGGAGTTTCGATGAAAAACCGTCTTCCGCTGTTGCTGTACGCCGCCCTGTTCTTCCTGTCTGGCGCGGCCGGGTTGATCTATGAGATCGTCTGGGAACGCCTGCTGGAACTGTACTTTGGCGTCACGCTGACAGCGATCACATTGATCGTAGCCGCTTACATGGGCGGGCTGGGAGTCGGTTCACTGATCGGCGGGCAGGTGGCCCAGCGCGCCAGGAAGCCGGCGCTGCTGTATGGCGCGGTGGAGGTGGGAATCGGCCTATTCGGGCTGGCAAGTCCCTTCCTGATCCATTGGATCGGGCAGCGGACGGCAGGCGCGCCATACGCGCTGGTCTTCCTGCTCAGTTTTGGCCTGCTGATGATCCCGACCATCCTGATGGGCATGACGCTGCCGCTGTTGACGCAAACCTTCGTCCGGCGCGTGGAGAACACCGGGCGCACCATCGGGCTGTTGTACGGCATCAACACGCTGGGGGCGGCCTTTGGCGCGCTGCTGGCGGCCTACGCGCTGGTCGGCCTGGTCGGTTTCTATGGCGCTATCCTGGCAGGGGTGGCGCTGAACCTGGTCGCAGGGGCAGGAGCGCTGGGGTTTGGCTGGCAGGCCCGGGCGTCGGTCGAAGCGGAGGATGAAACGCCCACAGCCGCCAGCCTCCCGCAAGTCGCCTTGAAATACCAGGTCATCTTACTGTCGGCGTTCCTGGTGGGCTTCATCGACATGGGCCTGGAAATGGCCTGGTTCCGCGTGATCGGCATCCTCAACAAAAATACCGCCTATGGCTTCCCTTCGGTGCTGGCCGTTTTCCTGGTTGGGCTGGCGCTGGGCGGGTGGATGTGGGGCAGCAAGGCAGACAAGAGCAAGGATGCGGTGGCGTTGTTCTGGAAACTGCAACTGGGGGTAGGGATCACGGTGACGTTGTCGTTCCTGGCAGTGTGGGGCGCGCTGCACGTCCCGGCCTTCGAGGCCTGGTTCGGGCGGGTATTGTCCAGGCCGCAGATGCCCATCCCGCCATACCTGAAAATTGGGAGCGACTTTGTCTTTTCCAGGCGGCTGATGGCGACCGGCCTGTTCGAATATTTCCTGCCGATCCTGCTGCTGGTGCTGCCCGGAAGTTTGTTGATGGGCGGCGGCCTGCCGGTGCTGGACCGGATCGCCATCCGCAGCGCGGAGCAATCGGGGCGCAGGGTGGGCGACATCCATCTTGCCAACATTCTGGGTTCGGTGATCGGGACGCTGGCGCCCAACTACCTGTTCCTGCCACTCTTGGGGAGCGAACTGACGGTCAAATTGCTCACCCTGTTGACGCTGGTATTCACCCTGCTGGCGCTGTCCCATCTTTCAACGATGCGACGCGGAATCGTGTACGGCCTGCCGGTAACGCTGCTCGCGCTGGTAGCCTTGCTGCCCGGACGAGGCCAGTTGTACACCAGGCTATACGAAGTTGGGACCGGCCTGGAATCAGTGATCGACGAGTCCGGGGACAGCGTGCTGGTGCTGAACTTCCACGATTCGTCCCAGCGGGTGGCGCAGTTGTGGATCGGCGGCATCCAGAACAGTTACTTCCCCTCGAACGGGGAATACGAGCGTTCGGCCATGACTTGCGCCAGCGTAAACCATCCCAGGCGCGTGCTGCTGATCGGGCTGGGCGGCGGGAACACGGCTTACTTTCTGACCCAACTGCCGGGCGTCGAAGAGATCGTGATTGTGGAGTTGATGGAAGACCTGGGAACGTTCTTGGACGAGTATGCGCCGGTCGCCCAGGGGACCCTGCACGACCGAAAAGTGAAATACATCGTGGACGACGGGAGGCGGTACTTGTATGCGAACCCGGCGGAACGCTTCGACATGATCTTCATCGATCCCTTGAACAGTTTTACCGCCGGGCACAACAACCTGTATTCCAGGGAAGCCGTAACGCTGTACCGTTCCCACCTGCGCGAAGATGGTATCTTCTGCGGTTGGATCAACGAGGCCCACATCCTGCCGACCACGGTTGCCAGCGTCTTCCCCTTTGTGGAGCAATTCCGCGATTTCGTGGTGGCGGGCAACCAGCCATTCGAGTATGACCGAGACTACATGCAGGCAGCGGGGGAGCGATTCCTGTCCGCGGGGGACGCGATCATCGGCCCTGCGGCAGCGGAAACGCTTGCGCCCGAAACAGTGCTGGCGCTGCGCGTCCGCGACGAACAGGCGATCCACAAACGGACAGGGGAAATCCCAATCCTGACCGACATGAATCCCTGGCTGGAATACTACTACTTCCATAAACGCATTCGATAAAGGAGCAAACCCATGAGCGCGTATGTGATTGTTGACATCGAAGTGACCGACCCGGTCGGCTATGCCGAGTACGTCAAAGTAGCGCCGCAGTCCGTCCACCACTACGGCGGGAAGTACATCGCGCGCGGCGGCGTCAACGAAACCCTGGAAGGCGACTGGCAGGCCAAACGGCTGGTCATTCTCGAATTCGAATCGCTGGAACGGGCAAAGGCCTGGCTCGATTCGCCCGAATACGCCCCGGCGCGCGCCCTGCGGCACAAATACGCCCGCACCAATATGGTGGCCGTCGAGGGAACATAGGGAAAATGCCCGCCCGTTCAATGGTATAATTCCCGCCCGTATGAGTCCCGAAACGAAATCCCAGAAAACCCAGGTCTGCCCGACCTGTGGCACACGCTTGAGCGAAAACGCCACCCGCTGCCTGGTGTGCGGCGCGGAACTGGCGACCAGGCCAGAACCCAAAGCCGCCAAAAAAGTAGAAAAAGCGGTGCAGGCCAGCCAGATGCCGGAAGTCACCCTCAGCCTGCCGGCCGCCCTGGGCGTGATGGCGGTCATCTTGCTGGTTGGCGCGGCGGTAGTCTTCTTTGGACTGCGCGCCACCAACCGCGTGGTCGAGCCGACGCCGGTCCCCACCGCAACGGAAACTGCGCTGCCTACGCCGACTTCAACCGAAGTCCCGACCAATACCCCCGTTCCTACCCCGACCGAACAACCGCCGTTCGATTATAAAATCGCTGCGGGAGACACCTGCTCCTCCATTGCGCTCACCTTCAGCGTGTCAATACAAAGCATCATTATCCTGAACAACCTGCCGGCCTCCTGCAACAACCTGGTCGTGGACCAGGTCATCAAGGTGCCTTTCCCTACTGCAACGCCCGCGCCTCTGCCGACCAATACCCTGCCGCCCGAAGAGGCCGCCAAAGCCTCCTGTGAGAAAGTCCCCTACACTGTCCAAGAAAACGACACGCTCTCCAGCATCGCCGCCAACTACAACGTGCCGCAAGCGGCCATCAAGGAGTACAACGGCCTGACCTCGGACAACGTGTTCCTGGGGACGACGCTCCTGATCCCGTTGTGTGAACGCGCGCCCACACCCGGCCCGACCTCCACGCCGACCACCCCGCCTCCTTACCCGGCCCCCAACCTGCTCCTGCCTGCGGACGGCGGCGCCTTCACCCTGGCCAATGATACCGTCACCTTGCAGTGGTCCTCCGTTGGCACGCTGCGCGAGAACGAATTCTACCAGGTGACGGTCGAGGACGTCACCGAAGGGCAGGCGCGCCGCCTGACAGACTACGTGACCGACACCAAATACATCGTCCCGACCACGTTCCGCCCGAAAGACAACGTGGCGCACGTCATCCGCTGGTGGGTCACCACCGTCCGCCAGACCGGCACGGATGAACAGGGGCAACCCATCTACTCCTCCGCGGGCGCCAACAGCGACAAGTGGGTCTTCACCTGGGTCGGCTCCGCAACACAAGGCACCCCAGAGCCATAACCGATTCGGTTTTACCATACCACTTTGTGGCACTTGGCAAAGCCTGGCGATACGGAATCCCCGTCCTTTTTTTGCGGCGGGGATTCTTTTATCCTGTAACGCCGACCTGCGGTCGGTTTTGCCATACCACGTTGTGGCACTTGGCAAAGCCTGGCGATATAATCCCCCTTGACAACTGCGGAAAATCTCGTATACTTATCATAGTTATTCAATAATATGAATAATGCAAATAATCCTAATATCCGCACCGGAGAATAAGATGCCGTTACCCATTGATATCCAGCGCCCCGCCCGCGAAAGACTGCCCGTCGTACTCGAACCGGCCCATAACGCCATTGCCAGCATGATGCTGGTCCTCAAGGAGGACGATATGCCGGGCGTGCACGAATGGGTCTCGAAGACGCGCGCCGCGCTTACCGCGCAGGAATTCGAAAAGCACAAACTGGTCATCATCGGCTTCTTCTACG
Source organism: Chloroflexota bacterium (assembly GCA_049323115.1). Classification (GTDB taxonomy): domain Bacteria; phylum Chloroflexota; class Anaerolineae; order Anaerolineales; family Villigracilaceae; genus JAABUE01. Next base: position 96,936 of record JBMOMP010000007.1, on the reverse strand, counting down.
CGCTCCTCCCCAGGGAACACTGGAACTCGTTCCCGGAGTACCTGGATCACCTGGCAAACACGGATGCGCAGACACTGCGGAGCAACCTGCTCGAGGAATACGCCAACATCTGTATCGAATGCGGCGAAACGCCGCCAGAGAAAAGCGCTGTGGACTGGGAATCCGTGCTTTCGTCTGCCGAGGCATACGTCCAATTCTTGAAGGAACGTTTCGGGGAAAAAGGGGTTGATGCGGAATTGGAGACCCAGGCCTATCGGTTGGTGCTCGACCCGCCAGCCATGAAGTCCCTGATCGTCGAGCACTTGCGCTGGTTCTGGGAGCAGTTCCTGGTCCAGGAATGGAGGCGCGTGGAACCCGTCCTGCGGGAATCGGCCAGGCAGTTCCAAAGCCTGAACGTGTCCCACACGAACAGCCTGGAGGAAGCCAGTTTCATCACCGGTCAGGAACTGCCGGAGGAGCACTGGAAGAAACTATTGGAAAGCGGGAGGCAGGTCTGCTTCGTCCCGAACGCACATATCGGCCCGTATGTCTACAAGATGATCGTCGGGGACTCGCTGTGGGTCGTCTTCGGCGCCCACCAACCCGAAAGCGCGGATGTGCGCATCCCGGAGTTGGACCGCGCTGACATCGTTGCCAGGGTAGCCGCGCTGGCAGATGATACCCGCCTGCGCATCTTGCAACTGATCGGCGAGCAAGGCGAGTTGCGCTCACAAGACATCATGGAGCAAATCGAACTCAGCCAACCCAGCGTTTCCCGTTACCTGACGCAACTGACCGTCACAGGCTACCTGCGGGAAAGGAGAATCAATGGAGCCAAAGCCTATACACTCAACCGCGAACGGATCGAAAAAAACCTAAAAGCCATCAAAAAGTTCTTATTAGGAACTTAACCGACCAACCGAAACAGGAGAAGGAATGAATACCCTTTGGCTTTCGAACCTCGAAATCCTTTACGAAGAGCAGCGCGCCGATTCCCGACGCGAGATGGAACAACTCAACCTGATCCGCGAGGCGGAAAACGCCTACGGACCCCACCAGGATTGGCTCGAGCGCAACCTGCATCGCCTGGGCAACTGGATGATGCTGGCAGGCGAACGCTTGCGCAACCGCTACCACGCGCCGACTCCCTTGCCGCGCTGGTACCAAAGCAGCAGCCTGGCACGCTAGTCCGGCGCGACTATCGTGGGACATTCTGGTTTGCCAGAATGTCCCGGTCAGGACAAGAATGAAAAATCAACTCGACAAACTGAGACATCTCTATCAAGAATATCCACCCGTTTTCTGGACGCTGGTGACCGTCACGTTCGTGGACCGCCTGGGCGGTTCCCTGATCTTCCCGTTCTTTGCCTTCTACGTCACGCAAAAATTCGGAGTGGGGATGACTACGGTTGGCGGGCTGTTCGCCATCTGGTCCATCTCCGGGTTCGTGGGAGGCTTCCTGGGCGGTGCGCTGACCGACCGCCTGGGGCGACGCGGCATGATCATCTTCAGCCTGATCGCGACAGCCATCACCATGCTGGGCTTGGGCCTGGTGAACACCTTGGAACTGTTCTTCATCGTAGGCTTCGTCTCTGGCATATTCACGGACGTGGGCGGCCCCGCCTACAACGCCATCATCGCAGACATCCTGCCGGAAGAAAAACGCGCCCAGGGCTTCGGCATCCTGCGCGTGGCCTTCAACCTGGCGGTCGTCTTCGGCCCGATCATCGGCGGCTTCATCGCCTCACGTTCCTACCTGGCGCTCTTCATCGTAGATGTGATCATCAGCCTGATCTCGGCGGTTATCGTATACATTGCCATCCCTGAGACCAAACCCGAAGCCCAGCCAGGCGCTCCCGAAGAAAGTATGGCAACCTCTTTTGGCGGCTACCTGCGCGCCATCCGGGATGTGCCCTTCATGCTCTTCTTTGGCGCCTCCCTGCTCATGGCGCTGGTCTACATGAACATGAACACCACGCTGGGCGTCTATCTGCGGGACATGCACGCCGTACCCGAATCCGGCTACGGCTGGATCCTGAGCCTGAACGCCGCCATGGTCGTGCTGTTCCAGTTCCCCATCACGCGCTGGCTGGAAAAACGCCCCGAACTGCCCATGATCGCCCTGGGCACATTCCTGTACGCAATCGGGTTTGCGATGTATGGGTTTACCGGCACGTATTTCCTGTTCCTGTGCGCCATGGCAGTCATCACGGTCGGCGAAATGATCGTTGCGCCGGTCACGCAGGCCGTCGTGGCCCGCTTTGCGCCTGAGGACATGCGCGGACGCTACATGGCCGTGTACGGGTATTCGTGGGGCATCGCGTTTGCGGCTGGCCCCTACCTGGCCGGCCTGCTGCTCGACAGTCCCAACCCAAATTGGCTGTGGTACGCCTGTGGGATCGTTGGCTCGATCTCCGCGCTTGGTTACCTGATGTTAGGACGCACCCGGCAAGCAACCGGGATTGTCGAAGAACCAGCAGCGGCATGACCCTTGCCTATTAGAAACGTCCCAAAGGATTTCGAGCCTTCGGGACGTTTTCGTCTCGATTCAAGAGTAAAATTCGAAATGCCTGCTTCAAGGAGCAAAAACATGGATGTCCGCGCTTACAACGCCAAAGCCTGGAACCGCGAAGTGGAGAGCCAGAACCGCTGGACACAGCCGGTCAGCCCGGAGGTCATTGCCCGCGCGCGCCAGGGAGAATTCACCGTCCTGTTGACCCAACAGAAACCAACGCCGCGCGAATGGTTTCCCCCGCTAAAGGGATTGGATGTATTATGCCTGGCTTCCGGCGGAGGCCAGCAAGGCCCCATCCTGGCTGCCGCTGGCGCAAACGTGACCGTGTTCGACAACTCGCCCCGCCAATTGGAGCAGGACCGCCTGGTAGCCGAACGCGAGGGGCTGGCGCTGTGTACGGTCGAAGGCGACGCCGCCGACCTGGGCATGTTCCCGGACGAGTCGTTCGACCTGGTCTTCAACCCGGTCTCGACGGTCTTCATGCCGGATGTGCGCCCGGTATGGCGGGAGGCTTTCCGTGTGCTGCGGCACGGCGGCAGCCTGCTGGCTGGCATGATGAACCCCGTCCACTACATTTTCGACCTGTACAAAGCGGATGAGGACATCTTGGAAGTGAAATATTCCATCCCCTACTCCGACCTGACCAGCCCCAGCGAGGCGGAACGCCAGGAATACCTGGAACAAGGCCTGCCGCTCGAATTCGGTCACAGCCTGACCGACCTGCTCGGCGGGCAGTGCGAAGCGGGCTTCCACATCGTTGGCGTGTATGAAGATTACATGCCCGAGTCGCCGGTCAGCAAATACCACCCCAATTACCTTGCCACGCGGGCGTTGAAACCGTAGGCAACCGAGAGGAGCCAATATGGAGCGAAAACTGATCGATTTGAGTCACGAAGTCGAGCACGGCATGGTCACTTACAAAGGCCTGCCTGCGCCGGTCATTTGCGATTATCTCAGCCGCGAGGCTTCGCGCGCGCATTACAGCGGCGGGACGGAGTTCCACATCGGCAAGATCGAGATGGTCGCCAACACCGGCACCTACGTGGACAGTCCCTTCCACCGGTTTGCGGACGGGATAGACCTGGCCGAACTGCCGCTCGAGTCGCTGGCCGACCTGCCCGGCCTGGTCGTTCGCGCTGTGGACCTGGGGCCTGCCATCGGCGCCCAAGCCTTTCGCAGCCTGGACGTGAGAGGCAAGGCGGTGCTCGTCCACACCGGCTGGGCGCGTCACTGGCGCACAGAGCAGTACTTCGAGGGGCACACCTTCCTCACGGGCGAGGCGGCGGCTTATTTAGCGGAAGCAGGCGCGGCCTTTGTCGGAATCGATTCGTACAACATCGACGATACCGCCGACGGCGCGCGTCCCGTCCACAGCACGCTGCTGCGCGCCGGCATCCCGATCGGCGAACATATATGCAACCTGGAGTCCCTGCCCGATCAGGGGTTCCGCTTCCACGCCGCGCCAGTCAAGGTGAAGGTCTTTGGCACCTTCCCGGTGCGGGCATACGCCGTCATCGAGAGCCAAGACTGACGAGCAACACCCCGCTGAACGGCCAGCCAACCAGCTGGAGGAAAGATGGAACCTGCCCAACTTCTTGGGGTCATTCTCAAACCGATCTCAGGCGCCCTGGTCGGACTCTTTATTGGCGTCCTGCTCTTTGTGACACAAGCCTGGCTGGTGGGCAGCCTGATCGGCGCAGTGATCCTGTTATTGCTGATCTTGTTTGGAGGGCTGGTTGACATCCTGGCAGCGGCCGTCCTATGGTTCATGCTGCTTCTCATCGAACTGAAAACCCACCTTGTCCAGGGTTGGACGCTGGGACTTTCCATCCCCCAGGTATTTGGGGGCGGGGTTACAGGGGATATCGTCGAGTTCATCTTCCGCCTGGCTGCGATCTATTGCGCCAGCCTGGTGGTTACCATTTTACTGCTCCTGCGCCTGAAGCCCGAAGCAGGCATACCAGACAAGGTAAACCTGGGTTGCGCTGGTATCGGCGGCCTGCTGGTAGGACCTGCGCTTTGGTGGTATGCCACAGCGGAATCGGTCGGGTCAGCATGGATCGTCCTGACCTGGGGCATCAGCGGAGCATTGCTGGGACTGGTCGTTAGTTTCATCCCAGGTCCGCCCTGGGATTGAGTAGAACAACGCACAAGGAGGTGCTCATGAAACTGGAAATCATCCAGGAAACGCCGAAAGGGAAGCCCAAGCCGACACCCCTGCTGTTCGTGCATGGCAAATGGCACGGCGCGTGGTGCTGGGCGGAATATTTCCTGCCCTATTTTGCAGAACGCGGTTATGCCTGCGCCGCCCTCAGCCTGCGCGGACATGCAAGCAGCGAGGGCCGCGAGCGCCTGCGCTGGACTTCGATTGCAGAGTACGTCGAAGATGTGGAGCAGGCAGCGGGGAGTTTGAGCGCGCCGCCGGTCGTCATCGGGCACTCGATGGGCGGTTTCATCACCCAGAAATACCTGGAGAGACACCCCGAGACGCCCGCCGCCGTATTGTTGACCTCCATCCCGCCCAGCGGTCTGTGGCCGACCACCTTCCTGCTGCTGCGCCGCCACCCGCTGGTGGTGCTGAAGGTGCTGGCCACGTTAAGCCTGTACCCGACCATCGAGACCCCAGCCCTGGCGCGCTGGGCGCTGTTCTCGAAGGACATGCCCGACGAATTGGTGGGAACCTACCACCGCCAGATGGGAGACGAGTCTTTCCGCACTTACCTGGATGAACTGGGCTTGAATCTCGTCCATCCCAAGCGGGTGCGGACGCCGCTGCTGGTCATCGGCGCGCAGGAAGACCAGGTCATCACACCCCGCATGGTGCAAAGCACGGCGCGTGCCTACGGGTTGCAGCCCGAAATCTTCCCGAACATCGCCCATGACGTGATGCTGGAAAGCGGCTGGGAACGGGTCGCAGCGCGGATCGCAGCATGGTTGGCTGAAAAGGAAATCTGATCTCCCCTTGCCAAAACACGCTTGACAATTCCGGCCATCTTCCATACAATCATGCCCATGCCCGCCAACCGACTGCATTGCCATCATCGCAACGTAATCCCTTCCACCGGACGGGCTGTCTGAGCGCGCTTCCGTGCAGCGCACCTGAACCCCAAACTCCCGTTCCGGCGGGAGTTTTTATTTCTCGAGGTGAATATGATCCCGATCTTCGATCCTGCAACCGCAAAAAAATCCATCCTGCGCCGCGCGCCGTTGGGCGATGAAGACGCGCCAGAGTCCGTGCTTGAACGCATTGAAGCGACCTTCGGCGAACGGATCTCTCCGCAGGAGGCCGTGGCCCGCATCCTGCGGAATGTGCGCACGCAGGGCGACGCCGCGCTTCGCTCCTGGACCGAAAAACTGGACGGCAAAGCCCCAGGCCATCTCCGCGTCCCGGGGGAGGACTTGCAAGCGGCGCTGGGCGCCATTCCCAGCGCAGAACGCGCCGCGCTCGAACTTGCCGCCGAACGCATCGAAGCGTTCTACAAAAGACAACCGCTGGCCTCCTGGCTCACACAGGAGATGGGCGGCGTGCTGGGGCAACTCATCCGCCCTATCCGGCGCGTGGGGCTGTACATCCCAGGCGGCACTGCTCCCCTGCCCTCCAGCGTGTTGATGTCGGCTGTGCCTGCGAAAGTGGCAGGCGTGCAAGAGATCGTCCTGGCTGTGCCGCCGCAGCACGGGACAGGCAAAGTCGCCCCAATCATCCTGGCGGCTGCCGCACTGGTCGGCGTGGACGAGGTCTACGCTATCGGCGGCGCGCAGGCGATTGCCGCGCTGGCCTACGGTACCGAGACCATCCCGGCTGTGGACAAGATCTTCGGCCCCGGCAACCTGTTCGTTACCCTGGCCAAGAAACAGGTATTCGGGGTGGTCGGCATCGACGGGCTGGCCGGCCCGACCGAAACGGTCGTGATCGCGGACGAATCCGCCAGGCCCGCCTGGGTGGCTGCGGACCTGCTGGCCCAGGCCGAGCACGATGTACTGGCCTCCGCGATCCTGCTCACCCCCTCGAAAGGGCTTGCTGAAGCGGTGCAAGTGGAAGTCGGAAAACAGATGGAAAGCCTGCCGCGCGCCGGGATCGTCGCGCAGTCCCTGCAAAACCGCAGCGGCATCGTCCTCACCCGAGACCTGGATGAGGCCGTCAGCCTCTCCAACGCCTATGGGCCGGAGCACCTTTGCCTGGCCGTCAGGGACCCCTGGGCCTGGAGCGAGAAGGTCATGTCGGCGGGCGGGATCTTCATGGGCGAGTATTCGTTCGAAGTACTGGGCGATTACGTCGCGGGACCCAGCCACGTCATGCCGACCAGCGGCACGGCGCGCTTCGCTTCCCCGCTCAACGCGTGGGACTTCGTGCGCATCATCAGCCTGGTCGGCCTGAACGAATCCGCAGGCCGGGAACTGTCCCGGTCTGCGGCGGTCATCGCCCGCTCCGAAGGTCTCGAAGCCCACGCCCGCTCGGCGGACTGGCGAGTAGCGCAAAATTGATCCTACACCCATAAGAACAAAGGCCTGGCGTTTTCACCAGACCTTTGTCATTTATGTGCACAACTTTGCGTTACTTATCTTCCGCGATGCTCTTCCCGCTGTACTTCAACGCCACATGCGCCGCCGCCAGCCTGGCGACCGGCACACGGAACGGCGAGCAGGAGACATAGTTATTGCCGATGAGATGGCACCACTCGATGGATTCGGGGTCGCCGCCATGCTCGCCGCAGATGCCCACTTCCAGTTCGGGACGGGTCTTGCGGCCTTCGGCAATGGCCCAGTCCATCAACTTGCCCACGCCCTCGCGGTCCAGCGTCTGGAAGGGATTCTTCGGCAGGATGCCCTGCTCCACATACGTGACCAGGAAGTTGCGCTCGGCATCGTCGCGCGAGTAGCCAAAGGTCATCTGGGTCAGGTCGTTGGTGCCGAAGGAGAAGAACTGCGCCAGTTTGGCCACCTCGGCCGCCGTTACAGCCGCGCGCGGGATTTCGATCATCGTACCGAACTTATACTCGAACTCGATCTTCTTCTCGGCCATCACGGTCGAAGCAATGCGCTCCAGGCGCGGCTGGATCCATTCCAATTCCTTCACCGTGCCGGTTAGCGGGATCATCACCTCGGGCTTGACCACGATGCCGCGCAGCGCGCAGTCCGCGGCGGCTTCGAAGATGGCGCGCACCTGCATCTCGACGATCTCAGGCATGGCAATGCTCAAGCGTACGCCGCGCAGGCCCATCATCGGGTTCGACTCGTGCAGGTTGCGGATGGCCTTCAGCAGGTCTTCTTTTTCCTTCAGGCCTTTGGTCTCGCCCTTGACGCGCATGGTGATGACCTCTTCGAGCAGGGCTTCTTCGTCCGGCATGAACTCGTGCAGCGGCGGGTCGATCAGGCGGATGATGACGGGATGACCGTCCATGGCCTCAAACAAGCCGTCGAAATCGGAGCGCTGGCTGGGCAGCAACAGGTTCAGTTGTTTGGTGCGTTCTTCACTGGTGTCCGCCAGGATCATCTTCTGGACGATGGGCAGGCGTTCCGGCTCGAAGAACATGTGCTCGGTGCGGCACAGGCCGATGCCGACCGCGCCGTACGAGCGGGCGCGGCGCGCGTCTTTCGGATAGTCTGCATTCGTCCACACCTGCAGACCGCGCGTCGGGTAGCCCTGCGGCCCCTTGCGGATGCCGTCGCGGGCGCAGATCTCGTCTGCCCACTTGAGCAGGGTCAGCAGTTCGGTCTGCTCCTCGAGCGAGGGCGCGCTGGTGGGGATACGGCCAACGAACACCTCGCCGGTCGTGCCGTCCACAGAGATCCACTCGCCCTCTTTCACGACCTTGCCGTCCACGACCATCAGGCGCTTGTCCAGGTCGATCTTGATGGACGACGCGCCCACTACACACGGGATACCGAACTGGCGCGCCACCACCGCCGCATGGGACGTGGCGCCGCCTTCGCTGGTGAGCACGCCCTTGGCCGCGATCATGCCATGCACGTCATCGGGCTTGGTGAACGGTCGCACCATGACGACGTCCTGCTTGCCCTCCTTGGCCATTTCCTCGGCCTTGTCCGCATCGAAATACGCCTGGCCCACAGCCGCCCCAGGCGAAGCGTTGACGCCCTTGGCGAAGAACGCGCCGGACGCTTCAGCCTCCTTCTTGGCCTTGTCCTCGAACTGCGGGTGCAGCAGCGCATCCACATTGTCCGGGCTGACGCGCAGGACAGCCTCTTCCTTCGAGATCAGGCCCTCCTCCGCCATATCCACCGCGATCTTGACGGCGGCTTTGGCGGTGCGCTTGCCGTTGCGGGTTTGCAGCATCCACAGTTTGCCGCGTTCGATGGTAAACTCGACGTCCTGCATTTCCTTGTAATGGCGCTCCAGCTTGTCCGTAATGTCCATGAACTGGGCATAGGCTTCGGGCATCGTTTTCTGCATGTTCGCGATCGGGTCCGCGTTGCGGATACCGGCCACCACATCCTCGCCCTGGGCGTTGAGCAGGTAATCGCCCATCATCTTCTTCTCGCCCGTGGATGGGTTGCGCGTGAAGGCCACACCCGTGCCGGAGTCGTCGCCCATGTTGCCGAACACCATGGTCACGATGTTGACCGCCGTGCCCAGGTCATCGGAGATGTTGGTCGCGCGGCGGTAATCCACGGCGCGTTTCCCGTTCCAGGATTTGAACACCGCCTCGGTCGCCAGTTCCAACTGCTTATAAGCGTCCTGCGGGAAATCCTGACCGGTCTCTTTCTTGAAGACTTCCTTGAAAGTGGCAACCAGCGCCTTCCAATCGTCAGCCGTCAACTCGGTGTCAAGTTTGTAACCATTTTTGGCTTTGTACTCGGCCATCGGGTGCTCGAAGGCTTCGTCCGCGATGTCCATGACTACTGTGCCGAACATTTCGACCAGGCGGCGATATGAATCGTATACAAAGCGGGAATTTCCGGTCAGCCTTGTCATACCCTCCGCGGTAACATCGTTCAAGCCTATGTTGAGTACAGTGTTCATCATGCCGGGCATGGAGAACTTCGCGCCGGAACGACAGGACACCAGCAAGGGATTCACGGAATCGCCAAACTTCTTGCCGGTCTTTTTCTCCACCTCCTTCATTGCCGCTAACTGCTGCTCCCACTGGCCAGCGGGGAATTTTCCGCTTTTGCGATATTCATTGCACGCCTCGGTCGTGACCGTAAACCCGGGCGGCACCGGCACACCGGCGCGCGTCATATCTGCCAGGCCTGCGCCCTTTCCACCCAACAGGGAACGCACGCCTTCCCAATCGCCAGCGTATTTTTCCGCTTCGGCGACTTCTTCGAAAAGGTAAATCCATTTCTTCGACATATTCGTCTCCTACAAAAAAGAGTATGATGGCAAAATATCCTGCAAAGTTTACCACAAAGGGAAAAATCATCAATTGACAATCATCCTGTAAAAAACCTGATAAAATCGCCAATATTCACCCTGCATAGACTTCCGAGTGAATGTGCGACAAATTGCCAAAACTGTTAACCGTTTGCAAAGTAAACTTGGTTTAAAATAGGTCATAATAGTGTCATAGGAAACCACTATGCCAAAACGAGTTCTTGCGATTGATGACGATACCGCCATCACCGAACTTCTTTCCATGTTGTTGCGCACCCATGGTTACGAAGTGCTGACAGCCAACACTGGCGAAGAAGGGATCAAGCTCATTCAAGAGAAATCTCCCGATGTGATCGTCCTGGATCTGATGATGCCGGGCATGGATGGCTGGCAAGTTTGCAAACAGGTGCGCACGTTTAGCAATGTGCCGATCGTCATCTTGTCCGCATTGGACGACCCCGCCATGATCGCCAGCGCACTGGACGCCGGCGCGGACGATTACCTCGTCAAGCCGATCTCCAGCAATATCCTGGTTGCCCACCTGAACCGGCTCATCCTTCGCACAGGCAACCTGAATGGGGCCCAGCAGGCCTTGTTACACGCCTCCCAATCCCAACCCTCTACCTCTTGAGCGCGCAACCAGGTACAATTGCATCAATCCATTTACCAGGAGGCGCACTGTGCAAACCTGTTCCCTTTGCAATATCTCTTCGCCAGACCAGGCCAGCCTTTGTGTCCATTGCCAGGCCGACCTGTCCGAATACTCCACTACCGCCCAAGCGTTGAAACGCTTCCAGGCCAACCCGCGCGTCACAGCCGTCAAGGTCATGACCAACGACACGGCCTGCTCCTATTGTTACGGACAGTTGGGGACTTACGAGAAAGACCGCGTCCCGCATCTGCCTCACCTGGGGTGTTCACACACCAACGGCTGCCGGTGTTTCTATGTGCCGGTGTTGGACAAAATCCACCCCTAAAAACGAGAGCGGCCACCAGGCCGCTTTTGCTTTAGAGCAGATGCTTCAACGCCTCGGCGGTTGCCCCCGCCGCTTCCAACATGGGCATGTGCCCCACGCCAGGCAGCTCAACCAGCCAAGCCTGGGATAGCGCCGCCTTGACCTCCCGCGCGCGTTCCGCCGGGACCAGCGCATCTGCATCCCCATGTACCACGACCACCGGGAACTGGAACGAGGACAGGATCGGGGTCGAATCCTCCCGCCCGGCCATGGCCTTCAGCGCGCCTGCCGCCCCGGCTGGCCGTTGCGCCGCGATCAAATCCCGGACGAAGGCCTGCACCCGCGCAACCGGCGTCAACGCAGCGGACATGGTCTCTGCCACCTGTCCCACACCGTCCCGCATGACCACGGCTGCGGATTCATAGCGCGCCCGCCTGCGTTCGGGCGTGTCGGCCAGCGCCTGCGAAGCGACCAGCCCCAGTCCGCGCAGGCGGCCCGGCCAGGCGCGCGCAAACGCCAGCGCAATGTAGCCGCCCATCGAATGCCCCGCCATGCAGGCCTGCTGGATGCCGAGATGGTCGAGCAGCGCGGCCAGGTCGCCAGCCATGTCGGTCAACGTGTAGGGAGTTTCGAGCGCCTCGCTCTCCCCAAACCCGCGCAGGTCGGGCAGGATCAGGTCGAAATCGTCTTCCAGATGCGGGACGACTTCGTCCCATGTCGTGTGGTCGAGGGGATAGCCATGCACCAATACCAGCGGAGTCCCCTTTCCGTGACGGGTGAAAGCCAGGGTAATATCGTTGACAGTTATCTTTTCCATCATGCCTTCCTGTTCCGCCCGCAGTTGAACTGCGGGCAAATTGCAAGTTGGCTGGCAAGGCCGACCATACCATTTCATGGCACAAGCAGGCCGGCGATACACCTGCCCTATTTCCAATTGACCGCCACTTTCAACTTGCTGCCCAACTTGGAACGATAATTGATGTAGCCATTGTCGCGCCCGAATTCGTACACCCGGCGGGTGATGTCTACGTCCACTTTGCAATATTCGGCTACCTTGTCCAATTCGCCTGCGCGGAACCATTCCACGGCCAGCAGTCCGTCGGCGGATTTGTGCGCGCCCAGGCTGGCTTCGGCAATCGAGTCGAGGCTGAGCCTGAAGCCGAGAATCCGGTGGATGTCCTGGAGCAGGTCGAGGGTGCGGAGCGAGGCGAAGTTGAAGGCCGGGACGTAGGGTTTCAGCACCTGGTAGTCGAATCCGATCAAGTTGAAGCCAATGACGCGGTCGGCGGCCTTGAGTTCGTCCACCAGCGCCAGGGCGTCCTTTTCCCAGTAGACGGCGTAATCATTCCGCTCGGTCGAAAAGGTGACGCCGCAGGACAGGCGCAGTTTGTCGATGTGGTCGCGCCCGCCCACGTCCTGGAACAGGTTTTGGGTTTCGAGGTCGAAAAAGACAAGGTTCATGGGATTTCCGATTTGCGATTTTAGATTTTCGATTGAAGATTTGCGATTTGTTCGCGCGCAAAGAACAGGGCCTGGTCGCGCGTTTCCACCTTGCCAGTGGCCTGCGCTTCGCGGATGGCTTCGAGCAGTTCGCCGACTTGCGGGCCAGGGGGCAGGTCGAGCGCGCTCATCAGGTCGTTGCCGTTGAGCAACGGCGGAGGCGAGACCGTCTCGGCCGGCTTTTCCCAGTAATTTTCGAGGAAAAGGCGGCACACATCCAGCATGGCGGCCCAGCCCTCCTGCTGGAGGGTGTGACCGCGCGTGGCGCGCGCGTCGGCCAGCGCCAGCAGCAGCACATCTACCCCGGCCTCGCCAGAATCGCGGAAGAAGCGATAAATGGCCCTGCGCGAGGGCGCTTTGCCTTCGGCTTCCATGCGATTGCTATGAAAATGCGGTCGCATGTGATGGCGGACGATGAGCCGCAGGCGCTGGGTTTCTGGGTTGCTCAAATGCAGGGCGTCCGCGCGGGCGGCGGCGATCTCCGCGCCCTGCTCGTCATGCCCCCAAAAGTGAAGGCCGCCTTGCTCGTCCACCACTTTGCATCCCGGCTTGGCAACGTCGTGGTACAGCGCGGCAAAGCCCAGCAAGGCGCGCACCGAGCGGTCGGCGTTGAGCGATCGGGCAAAATGCGCCGCCAGTTGCTCGCGGTAGCGTCCCAGGCGCAGCGTCAGCAGGCCGGTATACAGGTCGCCGGCCGTTTCAGGGTCATAGCCAGGCGCCAGCGCCGCCAGGATTTTTTCGAGGTGATCCAGCGCCGACAGCGTGTGCGCCCACACATCGTAGACGTGCGGCGAGGGCTGCTCCACGCCTTTCAGCGCAGCCAGTTCGGGCAGGACGTGGGACAATGCGCCCAGCATGTCCAAGGCGCGGATGGCCGCGCCCGGCTGGGGACCTTCCAGGATGCGGAACAACTCGTCGCGCAGGCGCTCCGGCGAGACGCTTCGCAACCCAGCCGCGGCCTGCTTCATGTCCTGACGGGTTCCTACCTCGATCTGGAACCCCAACGCGGCCGCCAGGCGCACAGCCCGCAGCACGCGAATGGGATCGTCGGCCAGCGAGGTCGGTCCGCAGGCGCGCAGGCGTTTCTGGCGCACGTCCAGCCCGCCGCCGAGGGAGTCTTGCAGGCTTTCGGATTGCAGGTCGAAGGCCAGGGCGTTGACCGTGAAATCGCGCGCGCGCAGGTCCTCGTCCAGGGATGCGCCGCGATAGGAGGCAAAATCCAGGATGGTGCGCGTCCCGTCCTCGCCGGTGAGGAGGACGCGGCCTGTATCCCGTTCCTCGTCCAGCGGGAAAAAGTCCGCCTGGAGCGCATTGGCGACCCGGCGCGCGAGGCGGATACCGCCAGCCGGGACGACAAAATCCAAGTCGTGAGAGTCGCGTCCCAGCAAAGCGTCGCGCAACGCCCCGCCGACCAGGTGGATGGCCTGCCCGGACGGCAGGGACTCACGGACGGAAGCAAGCAGGGGAGAAAAGGGGAAAGCGGGCATGAAGACGATTTCGGGAGATTCCTTGTGACGGTGGGTCTGCGCAGCGCGGCGGGCTTCTTCGGCGGTCGCGCCCTGGGCCACGATCTTGCCATGCAGGCGCGCTACCCAGCGCCCGGCGTAGGGAGAGGCGTGAGAGAGTGGCTGCCGCTCCTGGTTCGTCATCCCCGGCCTCCGCTGGCGCTCTCCATCAATTGGCCTGGAGTTTGTCCAGGTCGACGACGCCGATGAAGGGCAGGTTGCGGTAGTATTCGTCCATGTCCAGGCCGTAGCCAAAGACGAACTTGTTGGGGATCTCGAAGCCGCGATAGTGGATGGGGACGACCACTTCGCGGCGCTCGAACTTGTCGAGCAGGGAGCACACCCGCAGGCTGCGCGGCTGGCGCGTGCCGAGCAGTTCGAGCACGTGCGAGATGGTATGGCCGCTGTCGATGATGTCTTCCACCAGCAGCACGTCCTTGTCGCGGATGTTGGTCTGCAAGTCGAGCGTCACGCGGACGTTGCCGTCCGATTCGCGCGCCCCGGCGCCATAGGAGGTAATTGCCATGAAGTCGATCTGGTGCGGTACGCTGATATAGCGCATCAGGTCCACCAGGAAGACGACGCCGCCGCGCAGGATACAGATGAGCAGCAGGGTGTCCGTCCCGGCGTAATCGCGGCTGATCTCCGCGCCGAGTTCGGCGATGCGAGATTGAAGGGTTCTTTCATCAATCAGGGTTTCGCCCAGGAATTCATGATAATCTTGCATTCTTGCTCCTGCATAAAAACAATTGCCTGGTATACCAACAGGATGGGCAGGATGGTATTCGAAAGTATTGAAACATCCTGTGTATCCTGTACATCTTGTTTCAAGAGCGCGGCACCTGGTGATGCTCGCGGCAGCGGGCTTCGTACATTTCGGAAGCGCCGACGATCACAACCGGGTCATCGTAGCGCGCCGGTTTACCATTGACCAGGCGCTGGGTGCGCGAGGCCTCGCCGCCGCAGACCATGCAGATGGCGTGCAGTTTGTCCACTTTCTCGGCCTTGGCCATGAACACCGGCATCGGGCCAAACGGCTCGCCGCGAAAATCCATATCCAGGCCGGCCACAATGACGCGCACGCCGCGCCCGGCCAGTTCCTGCGCCACGTCCACGATCTCAGGGTCGAAGAATTGGGCCTCGTCCACGGCCACGACGGTCGTATCCGCTTCGATGCGCGCGCGGATGTCGGCCGCTTTCCCGACCGGGATGGCGTCGAAATCTGCGCCCGCATGGGAAGTCACTTTCTCGACCGCATAGCGCACGTCAATGGCGGGTTTGAAGACCTGCACCTTTTGCCTGGCGATGGTGGCGCGCACCAGGCGGCGGATGAGTTCATCCGTCTTGCCGCTGAACATGGAGCCGCAAACGACTTCGATGGAACCGGTGTGGTGTTTCATTACACTACTTTCTCCCCTCTCCCTGGGGAAAGAGGCACATCCAAAGTTAGCAAAACAGGCAGACGCTGCGCATCTGCCTGTTAAGTTTACCTGAGTTTACCGAACGCGCAACCCCTCGCGAACTCGGGGCAGTCCCTTACGCGGCCACTTTTGCCTCGGCAAATTCGTATCCCAGGGCGCGTAGTTTTTTCTTGGCATCGATCAGGGACTTCTGGCCGAAACCGGAAATCGCCAGGACAACGTCTTCCCCTTCCGCCAGTTTATCGAGCAACTGGCCGACATTCTTGACGCCGGCCTTGGCCAGCGCATCGGTTGGACGCGCGCCCAGTTCCAGTTCAGCAATCGGGCGCGCAGGCGAGACACGCGCAGACTCGCGGGCTGCTTTCTCTTCCACGTAGGTCTGGCGGGCTTGCAACTTCTTGTAGAAGCGGTCCACCTGGCCTTCGATGTCCACGATACGGGCCTGCTCGCCGCTGAAGAACGGATGGCATTTGGAGCAGATTTCGACGCGGATTTCCTTGCGGGTCGAACCGGTCGTCCAGGTATTGCCGCAGGCGCAGGTCACTTTGGCATCCAGGTAATATTTCGGATGGATATCGGTCTTCATTCCACGATCCTTTATTCTGCGGCTTGCGGAAGCACGTTGACGCGCTTGCGACCTTGCGCAACATCGTACATTACAACGCCGTCCAACGTAGCGAACAGCGTGTCATCGCTGCCGATGCCCACGTTCAGGCCGGGCTTGATGCGGGTACCGCGCTGGCGAACGAGGATATTGCCGGAGAGGACGAACTGACCGGCATAGCGTTTCACGCCCAGGCGCTGGGAATTGCTGTCACGTCCATTGCGGCTCGAGCCGCCACCTTTTTTGTGTGCCATTTCTACCTCACACTATTTCTTGGCCGTCTTCGAAGGTGCAGACGGCTTCTTGTCGGTTGATTCTTTTTTGCCCTTAGCAGGCGCCTTCGCAGGCGCTTTTTCAGCCTTGGTCGCCTTCGGTTGGCTCGCCTTTTCGGCCTTTGCTTTGGAAGCCGGTTTTTCGGCCTTGGCTTCCGCTTCCACTACAGCGGGCGCTTCGACTTTTTCGGCTTTGGCCGGCTTGCGGCTCTCACCGGGCTTTCCAATGACATCTACCATCAGGCGCGTATATTGCTGGCGGTGGCCGCCTTTGACGCGGATGCGCTTTTTAGGGCTGTATTTGAAAAAGACGACTTTGGGGCCTTTGAAATGCTCCACCACCGTCGCGCTGACCTGCATGTCGCTTACGGTGGGCGTCCCAACAGAGAACATCTCGCCGTCCACCAGCATCAGCACGCGCGACAAATCCAGTTTTTCGCCAACATTCGCTGGCAGGCGGTCCACTTCGATGGTCTCGCCTTCGACGGCCTTGTATTGCTTGCCGCCGCTTTCGACAATCGCATATCTCATTTTTTCTCCTGGCGTTCGCTTCTCCATACAACCTGCGGGATGCTTTTGCCCTTCTTTTGGGCATGTCCTGCGCCGGGATACGGGGAAGCCGGGTTGCATACAACCGCCCCGGCCAGCCTTGCTGCCAGGGCAGAAGCGGACGGTATTATACTTGATGAAAAGGTTTTATGTCAACCAAAATTGCGATAGAATTGGCTACATAAGTCTCCTCGAATGCGCTGGTGGATTGCTAAACTCGAAAGGAGTGAGTCATGCAAAAACTCGAATTGACCTGGGAGGCGCTGCGCGGCTGGCTGCTGTGGCTGGCGTTGCCCCTCCTGCTTGGCATCCTGGCGGCCTCGGCCATCCCGCAGCCGGTGGTGGGAATCATCCATCTCGATGACGCCATTTACGCCTATACCGCGCAGGAAATGATCACACAGATCGAATACGCCATCGAACATCCCGAAGTGCGCGCGGTGGTGCTGGCCCTGAACAGCCCCGGCGGGACGGTGGTAGACACGGAAGCGGTCTACATGGAACTGGCGCGCCTGCGCGCCAAAAAGCCCGTTGTGACGGCCGTCAATGGGATGGCAGCCAGCGGCGCATACTACCTTTCCGTCGGGACGGACTACATCTATGCTAAACCCACTTCCGAGGTAGGCAACGTTGGCGTGATTGGCTATATGCCGCCTGTTCCTTTCATCCTCGAGGAGATCATCTGGACCGGGCCGTACAAAGCGTGGGGCTCCCCGCGCGACGCCTACCAGCGTGAAATCGAGATGATCAAATCGGCTTTCTACGAGGCCGTGTCGCTGGGGCGCGGGGAACGGCTGAAAGTGGGGGAGGAGGTCATTTTGCGCGGGCAGATCTGGACGGGGACAGAGGCGCTGCATTTCGGCCTGATCGACGCCCTGGGCACCGAAAACGATGCGGTGCGCAAAGCCGCAGACATGGCGCGCATCTGGCACTACGAGACCAGCGACCTGCGCGACCTGGCCGGCATCCAGGACCCGTACTACCCCTACTTCTTCCAAAGCACGAAAGACGGCGTGACCCTGCCCTACCCCAATGAGCCGGGCTTGTACCTGCTCTTCATCCCCCCGCTGCCCGCAGGACAATAGGAGGCCAGCATGAACCGCAAATGGATTTGGATCGCCCTGGTTGCCCTGCTTGCGCCCGCGCTGGCGCGCGCGTTATGGTTCTACCGCGGCGTCCCGGAACGACCGAGCGCCCCGACCCTGGACTATCAAAGCATCACCATGCCTGCGCCGCCTGTCAGCACGCCGCAGGCGGTCAGTAAGCCCGACGCCCAAAAAGGCGGCGTTGTCGTGATAGACTATGCGCACGCCAACCTGTTCCAACCAAACGAAATACAGGCGCTGGTAGACCACATCCAGCGGCGCGGCGCGCGGGTAGAACTGAATACCGACCTCGAAACGTTCGAAATGCGCTTGAGGTACGCCAACGCCCTGGTGGTCATTTCGCCAAACACGGTCTTTACTGCGGATGAGATCCGCCTGGTACAGGCCTTCGTAGAACGCGGCGGACACCTGGCTGTTTTCACCGATGCTACGCGCGGCACGCTCGGGTACGACTTCTTCACCGGTTCCATGCTGATGTACCCGGACGTCAACGTGGTCAATCCCCTGCTGGCGCCCTTTGGCCTGTCTGTAAACAGCGACTATCTCTACAACTTGCTGGAAAACGAAGGCAACTTCCGCAACATATTCTTCGAACGCTTCGGCAAGGACGAACTGACCTTCGGTCTCTCGCGCGTGACGCTCTACGGGACGCACTCAGTCAAAGCGGATCCGGGACAGGCCTTGCTGCTCGGCGCGGAGCAGACCGTCTCGTCGCTGAATGATGCGGGGCCTTCGTCCAATGCAGACGGGGAGGCCTGGGGCGCAGCCGCCCTGGACGAAGACGGCAACGTCCTGGTCTTTGGGGATTTCACCTTCCTGACGCCGCCCTACAACAGCGTAGCCGACAACGCCACCCTGGTCGAGAACATCGCCGATTTCATGTTGGATGGCGAGCAGGAAACTTCGCTAGCGAATTTTCCCTATGTCTTCCAGCAGCCGGTCGTTTATGTACTTCCAACCAGTGGACTCGAATGGACGCCCGAACTGGTCAGCGCCATGGGCGGGATGCAGAGCGCCCTGCAAACGCTCAACATGGACTTGCGGGTCGCATCCCGCGCGCCTGTGGAAGGCGACCTGGTCGTCCTGGGCACGTTCACGCCTGACGAAGGCCTGCTCCCGTTCCTGGAAGCGTTCGACATCGCCCTGGAAGAGTCCGGCGAAACCGTCACGGTACCCGGCTTTGGCGAGGTGCCTCGCAGCGGGAACGCGTTGCTGCTGTTCGAGACCGGGAAACGCGGCAACACGCTGGCGTTGTTGACCGATACCCCCGAAGATATGCTGCTCTTGCTGGAATCCATCGGCAACAACCTTTCGGGCTGCGTCCTGCAAGAAAAGGTCAGCGTGTGCGGCGTGGGGTACAGCGACAGTTCTTCGTCGGATGAGGAGACCACTTCCGAAGAGGAAACGACCTCCGAAAGCGAGGGCGAGACACAAAGCGAAGCGACGCCTACGCCCGCCGGGTGAGCTTGGCATCCAATCTGCAGAGGTGCTGTTCTCCTACAACCCAGCAGTCTCTCAGCAAACGACTATCGAGTACTGGGCAAGTTGCTACCTTGCCCAGTATCTATTATTGCACGGTCACTTGCAACGTGAAGGTCTCCACCGGCGGGACGCTCTCCCACGGGCGCATGTAACCGAGTGTGAGGGTCGTCTGCCCGGCGGCCAGCGCTTCGAAGCGCAGCGTCTCCACCCCGCCCGCGCCGACCAATCCCTCCGAACCGGGGGACTGTTTGTATTCCGCCTCGCCAGATTGTCGCAGCACGGCGGCATCCATTTCCAGCGCCTGCCAACCGTAGCCAGTCGTCGGATTGGACTCGAGGCTGATCGCCAGGATTTGTCCCTGTTCCAGCGTCACCTGCCCGCCGTTGTCCTTCGCGCCCAGGCTCACTTCCTGGCTGCTGCAGCCAGACAAAGCCGCAACGAGCAGGATTATTGAACATACAACAACGCTCTTCCCAAACCATTGACACGACATAGAAGTATTCCTTTCCCAACAGGGAATCTACCACAAATTTCTACTTTGGACTAACATGTTTCCCATAAGTCTTGACACAGAACGGATGTTCGTGTATATTTATAGCACAAATGAGCGATTAATGCTCACCTGTGCCATGATTGGCAGGAGGCAGCAATGATGATGGTTCGCAAGAGCAAAGGTTTGAGTGAACGCCACATTCGTGTTCTGGAATTTTTAACCAAGTACCAGAACGAAAATGGCCGCCCGCCTTCCATCCGCGAGATCGGTGACGCGGCCAAGATCTCATCTACCTCGGTGGTTAACTACTATCTCGAACAACTCGAGAAAATGGGTTACATCGAGCGGGATGGGCGTGTCTCTCGCGGCCTGCGCCTGACGGACAAGGTCGATGAAGTTGTTCAAGTTATCCATGATCTGTTGCGCGTGCCTGTAGCGGGTCGCATTGTTGCCAGTGAGCCAGTTCCTGTCCCGGCCTCTGACTTTGGCTATTATGACGCGGAGACCAGCGTCGAAATTGCCACCTCGCTCCTGCCCGCGCCGGAGAAGAACAAGCAATTGTTTGCCCTGGAAGTACAAGGAAATTCCATGATCGACGCCATGGTCAACGACGGCGACTACGTTATCATGAAACCGGTCGCTAACAACGCCGAAGTTCGTAACGGCGAAATGGTTGCAGTCTGGCTCCCCAGCCGTGATGAGACCACGCTCAAGTATTTCTACAAAGAAAAAGAAGGTTATCGTTTGCAGCCAGCCAACCCCACCATGGGACCGATCATGATCAATAAAGAAGAGCCGCTGGAGATCAAAGGCAAAGTGGTCATGGTCATCCGCAAAGTGGATACGGTTGCGGCTTGATCGCATCGCATCCGCAAAGATGGCTTGATATAGGCTAAAACATTGTTGGGCAACTGAAGGTATGCAAAAGCGCCTTGACAAAATATAAACGTGAACTCATGGAGAAAAGACAGTGTGAAAGATGAACTTCTTCTGCGCGATGTCGTAAACGATGACCTTCCAATCTTTTTTGAGCAACAACTGGATCAGGAAGCCAATTATATGGCGGCATTCACCACTAAAGACCCAACTAACCAAGAAGCCTTTATGGCACATTGGCACAGAATCTTGGCAGACAATACCGTTACCATAAAAACTATCACCTTCAACAAGCAAATCGCAGGAAGTGTTCTGAGTTATGAAGATGAAGGCAAACCAGAAGTCAGTTATTGGCTTGGAAAGGAGTATTGGGGAAAGGGCATCGCTACTTGGGCGCTTAAAGAGTTTCTAGTACACCACAACCAGACACGTCCAATTTATGCACGAGTAGCAAAAGATAATCTCGGCTCGCGTCGAGTCTTGGAGAAATGCGGCTTCACACTTATCAGTGAAGCCAAAGGTTTCGCTAGTGCACGCGGTCAAGAAATCGAAGAACTACTTTTGGAACTAGAAGCAATCCAAACAGACACAGTGCAATAATAATCGTTGCCGTCCAAGTGATGGTAGGCGGGGTTAGCGATGACCCCGCCCCCACTACAAAACTGGACGTGCGAGAGACAAAACACGATAGAAAGTGAAATTTTATGTAGGGGCGGGCAGAAATGCACTTGAAAAAAGCGGAATGTTATGTATCAATGAGGAGATGGGTATGAAATTAGTAGAAATAGCTGAAAAAAGAATCATCGGGTTAAGTACTCGGACAACAAATGCAAAAGAGATGAATCCGTCTACTGGAAGCATCGGACCTTTGTGGGAAGAGTTCGATGATAAGGTTGAAGTTGACTACAAAAATGGGAGCCGAGTTTATGGGGTCTACTTTAATTATGAATCCGATGAAACCGGAGAGTTTTCAATCTTGGCAGGGACTGATCAGCTTGACGCCAATTCATCTACTAAACTCGAAACAATAGTTATACAAAGTGGTAAATATCTCGTGTTCACAGCTAAAGGTGACATCCCGAGAATTGTATTTGATACATGGGGAAGAGTATGGGGATACTTTTCAAAAAAGGATGCTAAATACGAGCGCTCGTATACAACTGATTTTGAGTGCTATGTAAATCAAAATGAAATTGAGGTTTTCATAGCCGTTAAATAAACACATAACAAATCGCTGCACTGGATTTTCGTTCCGCCACACTCCGTGAAAACCAGCGAGTTCGAGTGTAGGCAATAAAACTGGCGGAGATCATCCCCGCCAGTTTTTGCATTGAGGTCATCTGCTCATCGCGCGTTAACGAACTCAGCCTCCCAATCGAACGCGGCCGAATCTTCATACCACTGCGGCCAATGCTGGCACCATCCTGGCACACGGATGTCGCGGATGCGGTCACTGGATGGGTGATAGGGTTTGATGTCCAAGATGGGCGTGCCGTCCTCGGCGTCTATCCACGGGACGAGGATCAGGCCATTCTCGATATCCACATGCAGGACAGAAACGGTCGAAACGCAGATGGGATTGGGGCGCAACGGCGAGCGGGTGGCAAAGATACCCAACTTATCGGGGGCGTTCTTGTAAGGCTGCTCGGCTTCCAGCGCACTCCGGTGTTTCGGTGTGTCCAGGTAGTGGCTCCACCACAGCACATGGATGTGACCAAACCCGTCCAGTCCCCGCAGGGCGGCGCGGTATGCTGGCGCAATCGCCAATGCAAACCTATCTGGACCGGCCTCGACTTGCCCGATAGGCGTCAATTTGAATTCTTTTTCTGACATGTTCGGTGCTCCTGAAACGATACGGTTGGGAATCATCAAAACAGTGGCCACTGGTTGATTTCTGGACTTTTTTCAGACTGCCTGTTAATTCCGTGCAAGGCTGCTGTCAATTGCGATCAATTGGAACTTGCATCTCGGTGATGGCATTTGGGTCATAGCGGGATTGGCCTGCTTCGGGCAAGCGCAGGTAGATTTCCCTGTCTGGGGCGTGGACGCTATAGCCATGCGCATCTACCCATTTCAGCAGCGCAGCGTACGCCCCTGCCAGGCCGGTGAACGGCCCCTGGTGGATAGTGCTGGCCATGCTTTCCACGCCCGGCAGTTCGCGGATCGCCAGCCCCTGGATTTTCGTCACATCTGCGGCGACAGGTGCGCAGGCCTCGGCGTCGATCTCCGGTTCCCCGGCGTGATACAGGGACAGGTATGGGCCGCAAGTTGTTACATCGGCTCGTTGTAAATGCTGGAACAGTTCGCCCCAGAGTGGTCCTTCATCCCAGTAACTGGGAATCATGCGGCGCACTGAGGCAATACGCAGCGACTCGACCCGCTTGATGACTACTTCGTATTCTGGGTGTTGGCCTTCCTGTTCGAGCAGGCGCAGGCGCGCGTCAAGTCTTTCGAGCCGGTCCAATCCATCCTCTACTTGATGGCGCAATTCATCCTGTTTGAGGCGTAGCATTCCGCGCAGTTCGGCTGGCGGCAGGTCATCTTCCAGCAAGCGGGCAACCTGTTCCAGGGAAAAGCCCAGGTCTTTGAGCGCCAGGATGCGGTGCAGGCGCGGCAACTGTTCCAGGACGTAATAACGGTAGCCGCTCAGGGTATCTACTTCGGACGGCCTGAGCAAGCCCAGATCGTCGTAGTGCCGCAGTGTTTGCACGGTCACCTGGCCGAGGCGCGCAAAATTGCCGATTTTGATCTTCATGCTGGCTCCATGACCCTACTATACACCCTCTGGTAACCATAGAGTCAAGAGGCATCTTACAACAATTGGTAATTTGCTATGCCCTGTCTAAATCCCTCTTATAAAGTGCGTCTTCCAGGCGCAGGTAGTCGCGAATATCCTGGCTGGAGAGCAAGTGCAGAGCGGCTCTGTTACCTGCTGGAAAGCGCATTTGCCAGCAATGGTACCAGCCAGGCATAGATACGTTGGTATAGGCCAGGCGCGAATCCGATCTGTGCGTTCAACTCGACGCTGAAGGAGGGCAGCACAATATTCAACAGGAATATGAAAACGTAGAACCACTGGATTGTTCTTCTTGGCAGAGTCTGGCGGATAACGGAAAGCGCGGCCAGCAAACCTGGGAACGCGAATCCCATCATGCGCGAAGTATCGATCGCCAGGCAGGTCATCACTAACCCGGCCAGGGTTGTAAAAATGATGAATTTTGTCTCGCCGTGCAATTTATGCCGTATGCCAAGCGCAATCCCTGAGAAGATCACTGCCCACAGGGCTTTGAAAGCAATGAAGACCCCCAACAGTTCTTTGAGCGGAGCGTGCAAAACCCATTCGATCCCCGACATGTCCGAGACGCTATAACGATTCAAAGCCTCGAGGTGGAAGCCTGTTGCAATAAGCCCGATCCCTGTATAGACCACCAGCGAAGAAATATAGGCGATGAACCTGCCTCGCGACAGATAGCGCCAGGCCAGGACTGCGCCAACAAGCAGGCTTGCCTCGTGTGTCACCAGGGCAAGGATCAGTAGGGATAATTTTGCGTCCTCGCCGAAGGCATCGCACATCACAAGCAGGAAGAAGATGAATACCAGGACGTCAGGATAACCAGGGGATTGGAATTGGAAAAGCACGAAACTGCTCGTGCAAAGGGAAAGGCATTGCCAGGCGTTTAGCCCCCCGCTTGCTTTGTTCCAATGGAGGAGTAAGGCAATGAGGCCAACCGTCAGCCCAAGGAAGAACAGGTAGTAGAGCCAGTTGCCGCGAAAAAACAGGATATATGCCATTGCAGGCATAAACAGCCTTGCGCTGTAGCGGCTGTTACCTTGCGTAAATGGATGCTCTGAAATCTCTGCGTACCTGGCTCCCATTGCCTGGTTGCCTGGACTGCACGACAGGCAAGCCAGTAATAGCGCTATTCCCAAAGCGATCAATAAGGCTTGCACCGCATCAGCCGGTTTGGAACGGCGCAGGTTTGGGCAGGCATCTCTCAAAATTGGAAGGGATATGAGAGCAGTGGAGAACAAAAATAGCCATCCCTTGACCGCCTCTAGGTACCCCACGGCTTCTTTTTTGCTGGCCCCAAGGAGCGGCAGGGCGGACAGTGCATCCAGCGCCTGGGCAGCTCTTTTGTCTGTAAAATGAACAATGGAGAAAAGCAGAAGGACGCCCAGCCAGAAAAAGATCCATCGAAAGAGAGGGGCGGTTTTCGCTTGTTTATCGGTTGTCATATTCCTGGCTGCGTCACAGTCATGGCATGGATCCCGAACTGGCTGTTTTCTATGGCCTGTCCATATTCCTTTCGTACAACGCGTCTTCCAGGCGCAGGTAGCCGCGGATGGCCTGGCTGGCAAGCAGGCGCAGCGGCTCTGGAGGCCAGGGGATCATGCGGCGGTTGACGAACCAGGTCGCGGTCAGGTCGCTCTGGCGCTCCAGGATCAGGTCGGCCACCGTCCAGCCGTTGAGGTGTGTCATCGAGACGCCGTGTCCTACACAGCCCAGACTGTAGACCGCGCGCGCGTCGCCAATGAAGCCGATAGCGGGGGCCATATCTACCGGGACCGAGACCGGGCCGCCCCAGCGGTGGGTGAAACGGATGCCGCCCAGGGTGGGGAAGAGGCGCACTACGTCGCGTTCCAGGTCCGCGAAGGTCTGCGGGTTCAAGTCGCGTTCCATGTCCTTCCCGTAGGCAAGGCTCACGTCGCTGCCGCCCATGGCCAGGCGGTTGTCGGCCGTCAGGCGGAAATAATGCACCAGGTTGCGGGCGTCTTCGATGCCTTGTCGGTTCTTCCAGCCGATGGATTCCATTTGCTTGGGGGTGAGCGGCTCCGTCACGACCATGTGGGTGAAGGCCGGCGCCTGCCGGGAGCGTAATTGCGGGATGAGATGCGAGTAGGCGTTAGCGGCAAAGACGATCTTCTCGGCGCGCACAACCCCGCCGGGCGTTTGCAGCCTGAACTTATTATCCTCCCGCCTGATCTCCGTGACGGGGGTTTCTTCGTAGACCTGCGCGCCGGCTTCCTGCGCCACGCGCTTGAGTTCGCGCGCCTGCTTGGCCGGGTCGAGCAGGCCGCAGCGCGGCTCCCACCAGCCGCCCAGGAAGAGCGGGGAATCCAACTCGGAGCGGACTTTGTCCGCCTCCCACCATTCCAGGCCGGTGATGCCCATGGAGGTCAGGATCTCCAGGTCATGCTGGATGCGCTTGACATAGCCGGGTGTGGTGGCAGCGCGGATGAAGCCGGGGAACCAGTAATCTGATTGGATGTGATGTTCCCTGACCAGTTCGTCAACATAGTCCACAGCGCGTTCCATGTAGCGGTGCGCCTCCACCGTGCGCTGGTGGCCGAAGAGCGCCTTGGTGACGGCCGGTTCCAGCCCAAACAGGGTCATCGAAAAACCGCCGTTGCGCCCGCTGGCGCCGTAGCCGATCACCTCGGCTTCCAGCACGGCCACCTGCATGGACGGTTCGTATTTGCGCAGGTGGTAAGCGGACGAGAGACCGGTGAACCCGCCGCCGATGATCGCTACGTCCACTTCCAGGTCACCCCGCACGGGCGGGTTGGGGATGTATGCGCCATACGCGGCCAGCCAAAACGATTTGTCAGAATAGTCTTTCATTTGGTTCCTCCTCACAACTTCAAGACACTCGGCTTCAATTCCAACTCATCAATCAAATTGTTCAGTTCTTCATCTGCAAGCCTGCGCCCCTTCCCAGCGTAAGCAGTCAGCGCGGCCTCCATCATATTCGTGCCAAAGGAGCGCCCCTCGTAGCGCGGCGTAGTGGTAATGACGGTCTTCACGCCGCGCGCCTTGAGCAACTCGATATTTTCTTCCGTGGTGGTGTTCGTGACCACCGTCTTGCCGTCCATGCGCTCCGGCATATACTTGCGCATGAACAGGAAGTCGCCCGCCACCAGGTCCGAGCCGGCAAAATACTTGACGTACTTGGGCTTATGTTCCGCGCCGCCGCTGCCGTAGAAGATCATACTGATCGGGAAATAACTGACGACCGGCAGCATGACGCGCGCCACGCGCTTGAAGGCCGGGATGCCATAGATGGGGATCGGGACTCCCAGCGCCACCATCAGGTCGCCGAAGACCACCCGTTCAGACGCCCCCGCAACTGCTTCCGCCAAACCGAGCCGATCCACCGCGACGGGGACGAACGCCTGCCGGAAGCGCGCCTCGCCTAACTGCGGCCCGGCCAGTTCGAACACGCGCCGTTCCAGCGTATGCTTCAACCCGCGCCCGTCGCACAGCGGCGTGCGGGAAACGTCCTCTACCAGTTTCAGCGCCGCGCGCAGCGGATATTCCCGGTTGTCCAGGCGCAGGTACAGGTCTACGCCGCCCACGCCAAACGCGTCTACCTTCCCATCCAGGTCGAGGTACATCTGGCGCGCCCTGGCGACATCGCCGTCCGTGCCGATGCGCTCGACCAGGATTTCCTGGTCTTTGAGTTTGATCGTCACACTTTTGTCGCGCTTGGAACTCCCCAAACTGATGCTGACCGCTCGTTTCATGTTGTCCTCCGGCTACTGAGAAAAGATACTTCCTATCCAGGTGCGTGAAATAATAGACAAATCGAATTCAGTTGTGATAAAGTTAAACCATTATAGCAAAATTGTCCCGGCAAAGATATTGTCATTTGGGCGCAGCGCAATAATCTTGCGGGGCAACGAAACAGGGCAAGCGCAAAGAATACGGAGTATCCCATGATTATCACCATTTCGTCGGATGAACTCATCGCCTCATTGTTGGAGATAAAGAATGCGCAATCCATGGTCGAAGCATTGCCGATGGTAGATGAACTCATAGAGGAATATAGCGGCGACTACCAAACTGGCAGTTTATATCGCGTCCGGCATGATGTCATTCCAAGAATGATAATGCCCGGCTGGCCGAATCCCAAGATGGCGCAAGCACCGCAAGTTTATCCGCTTCAATTGATGGGAGAACAACATGGAAAATTACAAGGTACCGACCGGATCAACCTGAGCAAATATGGATGGGAGTTTTATTTCGGTATCTTGAATCCGCCTGTGAAGAAATTCAATTATGCAACCAATCCCCACTCCGGTTCTTTCAACAATACTGGTTGGCCGCAAATGGAAACGTTGGTCTACGGGGGGAACGCTGTTGAAATCGTTCAAACTAAGGGAAAGAATGCCCAGATTCGCACGATGAATTATGCAGACGGGCCTATGGATCAACCGACATACGAATCCGACCCGCTACGTGTCCAGAAGTTCACCGTCATTACATTGAGAGGCGACGTAATCCTGCCTCCTCCTGGAGATATCTTTTTTCCCCTCATTTCCAGAGAACCTCTGTGGATACCACTCTCGCAACTAGAGCCATTTCCGCCCCTGCCCCTCACTGTAACGACCAACACGCGCCTGAATGTGCGCAAAGCGCCGGGGGTGGGCGCAGATCCCCTCTACACGTTGCCCGAGGGAACGACAGTCTCGATTAAAAAGTACAATCTGCTTGGAAGCGATGTGTGGGCATTGACCTCTGATGGCTGGATTGCCCTGTATCACGGGGAGTATCTCACCAACTGGCGGATGGAGACCCTGCCTCCCCCATAAACAGGATTGTCAGACGGTTTCCTTTGCCCGATTCCTGATCCAAATTACTCCTCCCCCAGATAGGGGTTAAAGTGTTTCTCCTCCCCCACTGTCGTCTCCGGGCCATGACCAGACAACAGACGGGTGTCATCGGGCAGGGTAAAGATCTGTTCGTGGATGCTTTGCAGCAGGGTCTTCCAGTCGCCGCCGGGCAGGTCGGTGCGGCCCACACTGTCGCGGAAGATCAGGTCGCCGCAGAAGCACAGGCCTTCCGCAGCCACGTAGAATACGCATAGTCCCGGCGTATGCCCTGGGGCGTGACGGACTTCGAACTGTACACTTCCCAGACGCAAAATTTGTCCGTGATACAGGTCAATCGCCGGTTCGGGGCCGGGGTCGATCTTGAAGCCGAACAGCGGCGCTCCGCCTTGCACGCGCCAGAGCGTATGGTCGGCGGGATGCAGCGCTACCAGCGGCAAGGGATTGAGCGCATCCGCGATGGCAGCCGCGCCGCCGATGTGGTCGAAATGGGCGTGGGTATACCAGAGATGGGCGATGCGCCAGTTGCGCCGCTGCGCCTCGGACAGGATGAGGTGACCGTCCCAGGCGGGGTCGATGACGGCGGCTTCCCTGGTTTCAGGGTCGGCCACCAGGTAGGCGTTGGTCATGGCGGGGCCGAGGGTGAAGGGGACGATTTCGAGCATGGCGGTCTCCGGGTGGGGGATCAGGGGGTGGTCGCCGCTGTGGGCGATGGGGAACGCGGGGAAAAGACCAGGCTGAGGACAACGCCCAGGGTGATCAGGAGCAGGCTCCAGGCGTAGATGGAAGCGGGGTCTCTGTCGTACAAGAAGCCGGCCAGCAAGGGCGCCAGGATGACCGCGGAAGAGTTGACCGCTTCCGTAATCCCGTAGGCCAGCCCCATCTGCGCCTGGTGGATCAGCCAGCGTACTTGCGCAAAGACCAACATGCGCGCAGCGCGGTAGCCGCCCATCAGGAAGTAGGCCGCCGCGTACCACAGGGGCGCATCGCCCTGCCAGAGGAGCAGGGCGAACAACCCCACGCAGACCTGTCCCAGGGCAAACCCCAGCAACGGGGAAAACTGGCCGAGTAACAGGTTGAACAACACGTTGCCCAGGCTGCCGGCCGAGCCGATCCATCCCAACTGGCTGAACGAGATGCCGCGCTCGTTTTGCAGGAAGTTGGGCGTGAGCGGCTGCGGCAGGTACATGGCGAACATCGTCAGGAAGACCAGGACGAGGAAACCCCAGAAGCGCCGGTTGGACAGCAACTGCCGCCCGCTGCCGTCGCCGTCGTGCGTCTCGCGCGGCTGGGGAGGCAGGAAGAAGAGCAATACAACGGACGGGATGAAGACCAGCGCCGCTCCCAGGAAGACCGATTGCAAGCCGAAACGGTCGCCCAGCCAGCCGCCGGAAACCGGCCCGATCACCGCGCCCAGGTTGTACATGGCCGAGGTCAAGGTCATCACGCGCCCGGCGGACAGTTCCCCGCGCGCGGCGGTCACGTAACTGAACAGCGGCGAGGAGACGAAGGCAGTCAGGCCGTAAAACAGGTAGGCGGTCACGAACAATGGCAGGGAAGGCGCCAGCGCCATGCCCCAGGCGGCGGCCATGCCGATCAGCCAGGCCAGGCGCAGCAAGGGACGGCGCCCCAGCCGGTCGGATAGCAGCCCGGCAGGAATGTGTGCGCACATCATCACGAAGCCGAAACTGCCCAGGATCGAGCCGATCCAGATCGGGCTGGCGCCGAATTGCTGCATGTAGAGCGGCACGAAATAAAAGAACATCCCCTCGCCGATGCCCCAGGTGAACAGCGCCGCACCGACCATCAGGACGGATGGGTTCATGCGCCCGCCTCTATGCGCCGGATGAAGTCCCCCGCCGCGCGAAAGACTTCCTGCCGCGCCGCGTCGCGCGTGACAACGTGGCCTGCCTCCGTTATATAGAGTTTCGTCTTGTCTGACGCGCCCAGCGCGGCGTAGAGTTGTTCCATGTTTTCGGGCAGGACGTAGGTGTCGTTCCGCGAATGGATGAGCAGCACCGGTACATGAACGTTGGGCAAGGCCGCGCGCATTTCAGCGATCAACTGTTGCAGTTCCGCCGCTGACCGCACCGGGTTTTGCGGGTACGAGACGTGCACGGCAAACGCCTCCTTGTCGAACCAGTCTGCCCCTGGTTCCTCTTTGTCTTTGGGTTGGTAGGCAGCGAACTTGCTGAACAGTTTCAATGCCCAGATGGGGTAGTCATAAGGCATGCGGTAGGGCGTAGACATGGCGATCACGCCAACCACAGGCAGCCTGGTGGACATCAGCAGCGACAAGACCCCGCCCATGGACAGGCCAACCAGGTAGATGCGCTCTGTGACGCCGCGCAGCAGGTGATAGCCATCCTCGACCGAGGCCATCCAGTCCGTGCAGCGCGAGCGGATCATGTCTTCGGGACGGGTGGCGTGACCTGCCAGGCGCACGCCCAGGCAGGGATAGCCTCGCGCGCTGAGGAACTCGCCCATCCAGCGCATTTCTTTGGGCGCGCCGGTAAAGCCGTGCATCAACAGGCAGCCGGGTTGGCCGGCCTTGCCGGGGAGAAAGAACGGTTCAGCGGTGGGGATGATTTGTGAGTGGGTGGCCATTACCCGATTATAGCCCAGGGCGGGTCAAGCGACCTGACTTTGGGGTAGGCCGGGCAAGTCTCTTCGTGCGCGCCGGGCAGGTAGCCGGTGGAGGTCAGGAATTCGTTCACGATCTCGCCGCCGGTGAAGATGAAGGTCTGCTTGAACAATTTCGTCCATTCCCCCCTGGGGAGCGGGTGATGCGCGTCCAGCCAGCCCTTGAACGAGCCGTATTCCTGGCGCAGTTCCAGGATGCGACGGGCGTTCTGGATGGCGGCATTGACCTTCAGGCGATTGCGGATGATCCCGGCGTCCGACAGCAGGCGCGCGCGGTCGGACTCCCCGTAACCTGCCACCGTTTCGACGACGAATCCTTCGTACGCGCGGCGGAAATTGGCCTGCTTTTTCAGGATGGTGATCCACGAGAGCCCGGCTTGGTTGATCTCCAGCACCAGGCGCTCGAAGAGGAGATTGTCGTCTTTCAGCGGGAAGCCGTACTCGTGGTCGTGGTAGCGCTTGTTGAATTCGTCTTCGGGGTGGGCGAGCACGTACTGGCAGTAGGTGGACGGAGGCAGCATGTCGTTCCCCTGTCATCCCTTCTTGGCCAGCAACTCTTCGATCAGCCGCTCCGGTACCTGGACGGCTACCACCTCGCCGCGCACGGTGGTCTCGCCGTTGGCAACGATCCATTCGTCGATGACAACCTTGCGCTCTTTGACTTCTTTGACCCTGCCGCGTATTTCCAGGGTCACGCCCAGCGGGGTAGGTTTGAGGTAGTCCACGTGCAGGGAAGCCGTCAGGAAACGCAGCGCAGGCTCCGTGTCCATGCCCCGACCGGCGGCGCGGTAGGCGGCTGCGGCGGCGGTACCTGTCCCGTGACAGTCTATCAGCGAGGCCAGCAGCCCGCCGTACACGTAGCCGGGGATAGCGATGTGGTAGGGCTTGGGGTCGAAATAGCAGACCGATTCGTCCCCGTCCCAGATGCTCTTGATCTGGTGGCCGTATTCGTTCAGGCGCCCGCAGCCGTAGCAGTGCGCCATGTGGTCGGGGTAGTAATCCTGGAAAGGTTTTTGCGTCATGCGGTTCCTTTGGGAGAATGATGGTGATGGTGTTTGGATGAGTCCGGGGAAAAATACCTGCGGGTGAAGGCCAGCGGCAGGGCGACCAGGACGAGCAGCAGGGTATTGAAGGCGGCGTTGAACGTCACGCGAAACTGGAGCGAGATGGCCGTATCCAATAGGTACCACAGCAACATGCTTCCCGCAATGCCGTTCCAGGCCCAGCGCTCCCTTTTGCGGAAGGCGGTCCTGGCCAGGAAGGCGAGCAATACGCCCCAACCGGCCACAGTTGCCCCCAGCACGCCGTAGATCCAGCGCTGGAACAAGAGGCTTTCCGGCGTCAGCGCCGCCCCGCCCCAGAATTGCGGGTCGATATGGTCGTTGAACAGCGCATCGAAGAGGGGGGTGTGGTTGAAGAATGCCAGCGCCAGTCCGAAGACGGCCACAATGACGCTGGTTGTGAACAACCATTTTTGCCAGAAATCGAAAGCCTTCATGGGATAATCCTTGCCCTGTCAGGGTGTCGCAGGCGGGGATGACGGCTGCGGCAGGGGCGGCGTCACGGAAGGTGTGCGGGTGGAGGTGGGTACGATGGTTGGGCTGGGTGTGATGCTGGACGTGGAGGTGGGCGGGTCGCCGGATACCCGGAACTGGCCGACCACCTTCCATTCCAGGCCGACGAAGATCTGCACTTCATACAAACCGGGCAGCCACGTCTCAGGCGGCGGCGACCACTGGGAGTAGCCCAGGCCGCCGGTAGCGCCATCCCAGGGCAGGGTCTCGTAGTGGACGAGTTCGCCGTCGCGGTACCACAAGGCGGTCCATTGCGCGCCGGGGAGCATATTGTTGTAAGAGAAGCAAGCCGTCATGGAACGGATGGGGTTGACGAAGGAGGTGGCTGGCGCGACGCACTCGTAATTTTCGTACAAGGTCGAAAATTGCAGCGGACTGAACACCGAGTCGGCATTGGGCGTGACCAGGCTGTCGAAGAGCGCCTCTATTGCTGGCGGGATGTAAGGCGTAGGCGTAATGGTGGGCGTGTCCGTCACGGAGGGTGTGTCTGTGATGGTGGGAGTCAGCGTGATGGTGGGGGTCAGTGTGATGGTAGGAATGACCGTGATGGTGGGCGTCAGCGAGGGCGTGGGCGAAGGCGGAAAATAGCGGTAAGCCACCGGTTCGCCATAGAAAGCCAGCCAGGCGCCCAGGGACAGCAGCAGGAAACCCGCCCCCAACATGCGCCAGCCGCCTCCCATGCGTTGGCGGCGCAGCCGGTAGAAGGTCAGTTTGCGGCCCGATTGGATGGAACGGATGCCCGCGCGCAATAGGATAATGGCTGCCAGCACAGCCATCAACATGGCGGTGATGATCCCTGCGCGAATGTCCATGCAAGCGATTATAGCATCTAATCTGGCGACGAAAAAAGCGCCCATTTGGGCGCTTTTTTCAGGAAGTTGCCTTCACGACCCCTGAACGATCTTGCGCACCGGCCTCCCGATCAGACCGGCAACCGGCCCGACCAGTAACGCGCCGGTCAGCACGACCAGGAAGGGGATGACCGGCGAGGGACGGTCGGGGGGCAGGTTCCAGGCGTTGGCAATCACCAGGAATACGGCAGCGTTCAGGACGCCATAGCCAAGTATAGCGGCGACCCGCCCGGCATCCCCCTTGCGGACGTACAGCCAGGTCAGCCAGGCCATCACGATGCCAACAGGCATTGCCAGCAGCGCCAGGTCGTAGCGGTTGAACGGCGCGGCGGTCGCCATCGAGAAGGATGACATCCCCGCCAGGGTTGCAAATCCCAGGCTGGTGAGTCCCGCCTGCCGCCAGCCCCGCCAGGCCGTCACGATGACCAGCGCCAGGATGCCGACCAGGAGCAGGATTGCCAACGCAACGTCCAGCAGCGGGGAGAGCAGCGGCAGGCCGGCATCTGCGCGCTCCTCGGCCAGCACCTTGACGAATAACACCACTCCCATCACTGCGCCGCCGGCCCAGGTGTAGCCCCAGGGGGGCAGGCGTTTGAACATGGCGATCAGCCCGCCCAGGGCAATGACCGGGCTGGGCAGCATCATCATGGCAAAGCCGGTCATCAGCCGCCAGCGCGGAATCGTGTACCAGGGTTCCCAAATGACCAGGGCGCCCAGGGCAATGCAAACGCCGAACAACACCGGCGGCAGGGATGCGAGCAGGGCCTCCCGCCGCTCTTCGATCTTCCAGGATTTATCTTCTGCATACAGGGACATGAGACCTCTCCCGTAAACATTTCGAAAAGCAAACCAGTATTCCGCCAGCACAGCGCCAGGCCAGTCGCGCAGTTCTTCCCATAAGACGCGCCACAAACCCCGCGCACCGGCGTTCATTTTCGACGCCAGTTTCTCATGGAAGACGGCCTGCATTTCACCCGCAAATTCCCGGCGGAAGGCGTGCGGGTATAGGCCTGTCAGGAAAACATAGAAGCGCAGGAACCGCTCGACCATCAGGTTCATATCGCATTCCCTTCCGGTGTGCGCTGCTGCATGATCGTCACCAGGTTTTTCATCCGCGCCGCCTCGGCCTCCAATACGCTCCTGCCCGGCTGGGTAAGGGCGTATGCCTTGCGTTGGCGACCGGTTTCCTCTCCCTCATCGCCCATGCGCACGATCCAGCCGTCCTCCAACAGGCGTTTGAGCGCCCCATACAGCGTGCCGGTGCTCAAGCGCACGCGCGCCTCGCTCAATGTTTCCACATCTTTCATGATGGCGTAACCGTGCTTCGGCCCCGGCAGGAGACTGAGCAGGATAAAGAAGACGGCTTCGGATAGCGGCAGGTTCTCATTCATCATATATGACGCCTTACAACATGTCGTTTCGCGACATATTGTACAACCGATTGTTCCACTTGTCAAGCGCCATTGACGGGATGCCAGTCTGTGGTAAAACAGGCACATGCGTGAACTGGTGCTCCTCAAACTTGGCGGGTCATTAATCACCGACAAGACCCGTCCCTACACCCCGCGACTGGACAAACTGGCCGACCTGGCGGCCGAGATCGCCCAATCGCTTCGGACTCACCCCGACCTGCTCCTGATCCTTGGGCATGGCTCCGGCTCCTTTGGACATACGGCGGCGAAGGAGTATAAGACAAGAGATGGCGTCCCAGCCCCCCCCTATCCCCCCCCATTTTCGGGGAAAATGGGGGGGGGACAAGGGGGAGGCTATTCGGAGAAAATGGGGGGGGAACAAAGGGGGGGCGGCTATTGGCAAGGCTTTGCCGAAGTCTGGTACCAGGCATCTACCCTCAACCGCTACGTCGTCCAGGCGCTGCACGACGCCGGGCTGCCGGCCATCACCTTTTCGCCGCTGGCCAGCGTGTGGTCGGAGAACGGCAGGGTGGCAGGCTGGGACCTGTCCCAGATCAGGGCTGCGCTCGAAAACGGCATCCTGCCTGTGGTGCATGGCGACGTCATCTTCGACCGGGCCAAGGGCGGGACGATCCTGTCTACGGAAGATTTATTCGCCTACCTGGCGCGCGAGTTGCCGGCGCAGCGGGTCCTGCTGGCGGGCCTCGAGGCGGCGGTATGGGCCGATTTCCCGGCGCGCAGGCATAGGGTCGAGAGGGTGACGCGCGAGTCGTTCAACGAGGTCAGCCGTGGCGTGGGGAAGGCCGCCGGGGCGGATGTCACCGGCGGGATGGAGTCCAAAGTCCGCCAGATGCTGGAATTGGTCGAGCAGGCGCCCGGCCTTTCGGCGCAGATCTTCTCTGGCGAGCCGGTCGGCAACTTGCAACGCGCCCTGCAAGGCGAAAACCTGGGGACGTTGGTCGAGGCTGGCGAATCGTGACACAATGCGCAATAAACGGGGAAAGATGTCTCTTGCAATATTTTCGAAAATCGTGAACAATATGAACGTTGGAAATCCTCTGGGCAACTCTCATTGCGCCAGGTGGTATCGAACCCATCCTATCCTTTGTATGGAGAAGACAGATGACACGAAAATTCACCCCATCCCCGCTCAAACTGCGCACTCCAGTTCCTTCTGACATTGAGATCGCCCAGGAGGCGACGCTCAAGCCTGTCATGCAAATCGCCGAGGAACTTGGCATTTTGCCAGACGAGTTGGAACTGTATGGCAATTACAAGGCCAAGGTCAAACTGGAGATTCTGGAACGTCTGAAGGATCGCCCGGATGGCAAGTACATTGACGTAACGGCCATTACCCCTACGCCTCTGGGCGAGGGCAAAAGCACCACCATGGTTGGGTTGAGCCAAGCGCTGGGCGCACACTTGGGCAAGAGCGTGTTCACCTGCATCCGCCAGCCAAGCCAGGGGCCTACGTTTGGCATCAAGGGCGGCGCGGCGGGCGGCGGTTACAGTCAGGTTGTCCCTATGGAAGATTTCAACCTACACCTGACCGGCGATATTCACGCCATCACTGCCGCCAATAACCTGTTGGCAGCGGCGATCGACGCCCGCATGTTTCACGAAAGCGAGCAGGACGATGTGAAACTGTTCAACGCCCTATGCCCGCCCGCCAAGGACGGTTCGCGCTCGTTCTCCCCGTCTATGCTCAAGCGCTTGAAGAAATTAGGGATCAGCAAGACGAATCCCGATGACCTGACGCCAGAGGAGCGCACCCGCTTCGCCCGCCTGGACATCGATCCTGCCTCCATTACCTGGCGGCGCGTGGTGGACACCAACGACCGCTTCCTGCGCGAGATCGAAGTGGGCTTGGGCCCGGAAGAAAAAGGCAAGATTCGCCGCACTGGCTATGACATCACCGTGGCGAGCGAGATCATGGCCATCCTGGCGTTGACCACCGACCTGGCAGATATGCGCGAGCGCATGGGCAAGATCGTGATCGGCACCAACAAAGCCGGTGAAGCCATCACCGCTGAAGATATTGGCGCTGCAGGCGCGATGACCGTGCTGATGATGGATGCCATCAAGCCGACCCTGATGCAGACGCTGGAAGGCACGCCCGCCTTCGTGCATGCTGGCCCGTTCGCCAATATTGCTCACGGACAGTCGTCTATCATTGCCGACAAGATCGCGCTCAAACTGGCCGACTACGTGGTAACCGAATCCGGTTTCGGCGCGGACATCGGCATGGAAAAATTCTTCGGCATCAAGTGCCGCTACTCTGGCCTGGTACCACAAGTCGTTGTGATGGTAGCGACTGTGCGCGCGCTCAAGATGCACGGCGGCGGCCCGAAAGTAGTGGCTGGCAAGCCGCTGGCGCCTGAGTACACCGATGAGAACTTGGACCTGTTGCGCGCTGGCCTGGGCAACTTGCAGCACCACATCCGTAACGCCAAGAAGTACGGCGTGAACGTGGTGGTGGCGGTCAATTCCTTTGCTGCTGATACGCCCGCCGAGGTCGAACTGGTACGCCAGGCTGCGATCGAGGCTGGCGCGGAAGATGCAGTGGTCGCCCGCCACTGGATGGAAGGCGGCGCAGGCGCCACGGCCCTGGCCGAAGCAGTGGTCAAGGCAGCCGAAAAACCCAGCAAATTCAAGCAACTCTACCCACTGGAGTTGTCGATCAAGGAGAAGATCGAGACCATCTGCAAGGAAATCTACGGCGCAGATGGTGTGGAATACTCGCCCGAGGCCGAGGCCAAGATCGAACTGTACACCAAACTGGGCTTTGCCAACCTGCCGCTGTGCATGGCGAAGACGCATCTGTCGCTAAGCCATGACGCAGCCTTGAAGGGCGTGCCTAAGGGCTTCACCGTGCCGATCCGCGACATCCGCGCTTCTGTGGGCGCTGGTTTCCTTTATCCGCTGTTGGGCACCATGCGCACCATGCCTGGCCTCCCGACCCGCCCGGTGTTCTACGATGTAGACGTGGACCTCAAGACCGGCAAAGTGGTTGGGTTGTTCTAAGAATCGGTACGGTTTGACAGCAATAGGACGGGGCCGGAAACGGCCCCGTCCTTGTTTAACCGCTTGCTTGCGCAAATACAAGCAGTACAGGCATAGTTACTTGTCGAAGGACACCCCTTCCACGAACGGACTTCCGCGCCGTGCCAGCCACAGAACTAGCGCAAGTGGGCAGGCTATTTTGTCGTCGGCTCGTATGGGCATGTGCTCGACCGCGAGTGCTGATAAAAAAGCGTACCACGATAGCCGCTGCCTGCCCAGGTATTATTGTTCCAACCCAGAGTGGTTCCCGTGAAGATCAGTTCTGAACAGTTTCAGGCCGCGCCGCATAAGCGGTGCGGCCTGAAAAGCAGGCTGGGGGCAAAGGATTCGAACCTCTACTAACTGATCCAGAGTCAGCCGTCCTGCCGTTAGACGAGCCCCCATCTTTTGCGGGCAGTATTCTACCATGCCCTTCCAGGGAAGTCAAATCGCGACAATGTTTATTTTCCTCTTGCCATGCGCCGAGTGTTGTCTTCCATATCCATGAAAATGAGCAGGACTTTGCCAACTGCCTGCAGGCCAATGAAATTCCACAATCCCGGCAGGGACGGTTGGAGAAGCCACAGCAACTGCTGGGCGTAGTCGGTGTAACCGGGCAGGACAATCAGCCCGCGCGCGACCTGCAGGCCAAAGACCAGCAGCGAGAGCAAGGCCTGGAGCAGGTAATAGCCCAGGGCGATCCAGGCGAACAGGCCGGCCAATCGCGCCAGGCGCAGGATGGCATCGCGGTCGAAGTAAGTGCCCGCAAAACCGGTTTTCGATTCGGTCATTTTTCCTCCAGAATAGGAAGTATGGTTATGGCTTTCTCAAAATCGCTTGACAAATCGGCGAATTTGGAACGCGAATGCCGCGAATGGGCGAATTTCGCAAATTTTCTGGGGTTTATTCGCGTCATTCGCTGATTAGCGTAATTCGCGTTGAGGAATCTCCGACTTTGAGAAAGCCATAGGAGTATGGTTTTGTCACCAACGAGGGAATTATAAAGCAGTTATAATAGCCCAGGCAGCCTTCAGACTCCCGCAGGCGCGAAAAAGTTCCTGGAACGGGAGCAGGCTGTCGGTCCAGAAAACGAAGCGGAAAGTCATCCGCTTAATTCCAAACGAAGGCGAATCCAGTATGAGTCCAGAAGAAACCAGACCTACCGACTTTATCCGCGAGGCAGTTGCGGAAGACCTTGCCAGCGGGCGCTTCAACTACGTCCGCACGCGCCTGCCGCCCGAACCGAACGGCTACCTGCACATCGGGCATGTCAAGGCGTTTATGATCGATTACCTGATCGCCAAGGAGAACAACGGCGAGTTGATCCTGCGCTTCGACGATACCAACCCCACGAAAGAAGAGACCGAGTTCGTGGACGCCATCATGGACGACGCGCGTTGGCTGGGGATCGAGTGGGTCAAAGTAACGTATGCGTCGGACTATTTCGACGAGTTGTATGAATGGGCAAAGAAACTTGTCCTGATAGGCAAGGCATACGTGGACGATCAGACTCCCGAGGAAGTGAGCGCCAACCGAGGGACGTTTACCGAGCCCGGAAAGAATTCTCCCTACCGTGACCGCAGCGTGGAAGAGAACATGGACTTGCTCGAACGTATGAAGAACGGCGAGTTCCCGGATGGCAGTCGTGTGCTGCGCGCCAAGATCGACATGGCGCACCCGAACATCAATATGCGCGACCCGGTGATGTATCGCATCATCCACGAGCCGCCTCATCACCGCACTGGCACGAAATGGAAAATCTACCCGATGTACGATTGGGCGCACGGACAGAACGACTCGATGGAAGGCATCACCCACTCACTGTGTTCACTCGAGTACCGCGACCATCGTCCATTGTATGAATGGTTCCCACAGCAGTTGGGAGTCTTCCAGCCGCGCCAGATCGAGTTTGCGCGCTTGAACTTGAATTACACCGTCATGAGCAAGCGCAAACTGCGCCGGCTCGTGGAAGAGGACCATGTCAGCGGCTGGGATGATCCGCGCATGCCCACGTTGCGCGGAATGCGCCGTCGCGGGTACCCCGCCAAAGCCATCGTGGATTTTGTCGCGCGCATGGGTTATTCCACGGTAGCCACTTCGAATTCCGGCGTGATCGCCGATATCGCCATGCTGGAAGAGTCAGTGCGCGATTTACTGAACAAGACGTCTTTGCGCCGCATGGGGGTGCTCAAACCCCTGAAGGTTGTGATTGACAATTATCCCGATGACCTGGTCGAAGAGATGGATGCGGTCAACAATCCCGAAGACCCATCCGCAGGCACACGCAAGATCCCATTCTCGAAGGAGTTATACATCGAGCAGGATGATTTCCGCGAGACGCCGCCGTCGAAGTATTATCGTCTCTTCCCCGGCAACGAAGTGCGCCTGCGCTACGCTTACTTCATCAAATGCACCGATGTGGTCAAAGACGCGGACGGCCAGATCGTCGCAGTCCACGCCACGTACGATCCGTCCACGCGCGGCGGCGACGCCCCCGATGGCCGCAAGGTCAAGTCCACCATCCACTGGGTTTCGGCGGCGCACGCAATCCCGGCCGAGTTCCGCATGTACGACCGCCTGTTCACCAAAGAAGACCCGGAAGAAGGCGAAGAAGGATTCCTGGGATGCCTGAACCCGGACTCGTTCAACATCCTGCAGGGATACGTGGAACCGCATCTTTCCCAGCCGGAGCCTGGTGACCGTTTCCAGTTCGAACGCCAGGGATATTTCTGCGCCGACCCCGACACGACGCCCGAAAAGCCGGTCTTCAACCTCACGGTCAATCTCAGGGACAGTTGGGCGAAGATCGAGAAAAAAGGTTAGTACCAAGTTTGGGTATATCCTTGAAAACAACACAATATTTCCAATACACCCGGCAGCGGCCAGATCGGAGCATGATCTTGGATGAATGGATTGAGCACGTGGTTCGAGAACCCCTCCAAGAAGAAACGCAATCGGATGGCCGAATACGAAAATGGGCGCGAATCCCCGAAATGGGAAATCGTGCTTTACGAGTGATCTTACTGGAAGACGGCGAAACGGTTCATAACGCTTTCTTTGACCGTGATTTTAAGGAGTGAGCCGATGAGAATCAAATATTTCGAAGATACAGACACAACGCTTGTGGAGTTTTCAGCCAATCAGCCTGTGGAAACGCGCGCATTGAACGAGAATATCTACCTTGACCTAGACAGTGAGGGCAAGATTGTCAGTATGACAATCGAACACGCCAAGCAGATTGGGAACATGGAAGAATTTATTTATCAACGCATCCCAGCCAGTACATCGGCAATGTAGCCGAAAAAATTCGTAATCCAGCATGGACATCATCACCGGCAAAATCCTCAAACTGCGAGGCTGGCCCGACGGCAGGGTCATCGGGCTGGCAAAACAGGCCGCCGGTCAACTCGCGGAAACGGAACCAGACCGCGAGTCCGTTTTGATGCGGCTGGAGGCTGTCCGCCAAAGCCCGGGCGCATTCCTGGCCGATTCCGCGCTGGGGGAACTGGCGCGGGAGTGTATCCGCATTGCGCAAAAAGACGAACCGGGAACGGAAGAACTGCGCAAAAGCCCGCTGCCCTTCCGCGTGTGGGGGCGCGAGAACGTGGAGGATGCGTCGATGGCGCAAATGGACAACGCCATGCGGTTGCCGGTCAGCGTGGCGGGCGCGCTCATGCCCGACGCGCACCTGGGCTACGGCCTGCCCATCGGCGGCGTGCTGGCAACCGAGGGAAGCGTTATCCCGTATGCGGTGGGAGTGGACATTGCCTGCCGGATGCGGCTCACGCTGTTCGATATCTCACCGCACCTGCTTGGGCAGAAAAAGGGCTTGTTCGAAAATGCGCTCTGGGAGCAAACCGCGTTTGGCATGGGCGCAGAGTGGAAGGGCAGCCGCCGCGCCGACCACGAGGTGCTGGACGACCCGGCCTGGGAGGCCACCCGCCTGCTCAAATCGCTGCAAGACAACGCTTTCAAACAGCTCGGCACAAGCGGCACGGGCAATCACTTTGTCGAATGGGGCGCGTTCCGGCTCTACGAACCGTTCGGGGATTTGAAAGCGGGCGAGTACCTGGCGCTGCTCTCGCACAGCGGGTCGCGCAGCGTGGGCTTCAAGATCGCCGAGCGCTACAGCAAACTGGCGATGGAGTTGCACCCTGACCTGGATAAAGCCGTGCGCCACCTGGCCTGGCTTTCACTCGCCTCCGAAGCCGGGCAGGAATACTGGCTCTCGATGCAGTTGGCCGGTCGTTTTGCGGCCGCCAACCACTACGTCATCCACAAGCGGGTGGCAGCCGCGGTTGGGCTAAAGGAGGCGGCGGCAGTGGAAAACCACCATAATTTTGCGTGGGAAGAAAGCCTGCCGGATGGGCGGAACGTGATTGTCCACCGCAAGGGCGCGACCCCGGCGGGCGTTGGCGCACTGGGCATCATCCCCGGCTCGATGGGCGACGCGGGTTACCTGGTGCGCGGCAGGGGCAACCCCGACTCGCTCCAATCCGCTTCACACGGCGCGGGACGATTGATGAGCCGCAAAGCAGCCATCAATTCGATCAGCAAGTCGGCGCGGGATGCGTATCTCAAAGAACGCGGCGTCACGCTGCTGGGCGGCGGCCTGGACGAGTCGCCGCAGGCTTACAAACCCATCGAGGAGATCATCGCCGCGCAAGCCGACCTGGTGGAAGTGCTGGGGCGCTTCATGCCGCGCATCGTGCGCATGGCAGATGAGCCGGGGGATGTGTAATTGCGGTCGTTTTCTCGAATCCGCGAATTTACCCTTCAAATAATTTGCCACGCACTTTCGAAGTGCGTGGCATTTTTTACATGGCATCTAGCAGATCAATTGCGCGTTGGATGCGCGCTAGTACTTTCTCCCTGCCAATCACTTCCATACTCTCGAACAGCGGCGGGCTGATCATTTGCCCCGTAATGGCTACGCGCAAGATGCCAAAGACCTGCCCCGGCTTGAGGGACAGCCTGTCCACCAGTTCCCGCAAGGGCGGCTCGGCGGCGGCGTGGGTGATTTCGGGCAGGCTCGCCAGGATGCCGTAGGCTTTGCGGGCAACGTCAGCCGATTGATGGGCATCGAGTCCCTTGGCGACCAGTTCGGCGGGGTTGGGTTCGACGGTCTCCTGGAAGAAGAAGCCGCCGAAGGCAATGCAATCGTCGAGGGTGACAAGCCGCTCCCGGATGAGGGGAGTGACAGCCAGGAGGGTTGGGTCGTCCACATGGAATCCGGCCCGGATGAAGAAGGGCTTGATTCGCGCTGCCAGGTCCTCGGTCGGCAGGAGGCGGATGTGAGTCCCGTTGAAGTGGTCCAGTTTATCGAAGTTGACGGCGGCGGGCGAGGGCGTCAACTTGTCCACGTCGAAGCGTTCGACCATTTCTTCGAGGGTCATCACATCGTCTTCGGCCACGCCCCAGCCCATCAGGGCGATCCAGTTCAGCACGCCTTCAGGGGTATAGCCCAACGAGGGCAGGTCTTTGATGAAGATGGAGCGCCCATCTTTGAGGGCGTCGGCGGCTTCACGCTTGCTCATTTTGCCTTTGCCGCTCGGCTTGAGAAACACGGAGAGATGCACCCAGATTGGCTCATCCCAGCCAAAGGCGCGCACCACCTGGACGTGCAGGGGGAAGGTGGAAAGCCACTCGGAGCCGCGGAAGATGTGAGTGATACCCATCAGGTGATCGTCGACCATAGCGGCGAGGTGGTAGGTGGGCAGGCCGTCGGCTTTGAGCAGGACGGTGTCGTCGAGGTAACGATTCTCGGTCACGATGTCGCCGCGCAGGTGATCGCGGGCCGTAGTAGAGTCATCATAGGGCATCTTGAAGCGAATGACATACGGCTCCCCTGCGGCAATGCGACGGGCGGCTTCGGAAGGGGCAAGGCTGCGGCAGGTACCATCGTAGCGGGTCTTTTCCTTGCGCGCCTGCTGTTCCTGGCGCACCTGGGCCAGGCGCTCGGCAGTACAAAAGCAGGGAAAGGCAAATCCTTTTTGCACCAGTTCATTGGCATGCTGCTGGTAGATTTCGCGTCGCTCGGTCTGGCGGTAAGGGGCGTAAGGGCCGCCCACGTGCGGGCCTTCGTCGGGGGTGATTCCCAGCCAGGCCAGGCTGTCGAAGATTTCCTGTTCTGCGCCTTCTACAAAACGCTTCTGGTCAGTGTCTTCGATGCGCAAGATGAATTGCCCGCCCGTCTTGCGAGCCAGCAGGTAGTTATACAGGGCGGTACGCGCTGAACCGAGGTGGAAATGCCCGGTGGGCGAGGGCGCCATACGAACGCGAGCAGGTTTCAATGAATCGGCCATGGTTCTCCAAAATTAAAAATCCAACGATTTATGACGCAAGGCTACGCTTTCGACAAGCCCAACACCAAGCATAAGAGCGGTAAGACCGCTACCCCCATAACTGATGAAAGGCAGGGGCAAGCCGGAAACCGGCACGATATTCATGTTCACGCCAATATTGACC
The DNA here is from genome assembly GCA_049323115.1 of Chloroflexota bacterium. Taxonomy (GTDB): domain Bacteria; phylum Chloroflexota; class Anaerolineae; order Anaerolineales; family Villigracilaceae; genus JAABUE01. The sequence goes on along the minus strand of JBMOMP010000007.1, from coordinate 52,744 downwards.
GCTCCCTGGAAGAATATCAACACAGCGACGCCATAAGCAATTACGGAACCAGATACATCCCTGGCACGCTGCGCAGCCCTGATGCAACGCCAAACAATAAAAGCAATTACTGCAATAACAATTATCCCGCCTATCATCCCAAATTCTTCCGAAACAGCAGAGAAAATGAAATCAGTATGGCGCACTTTCAAAAAACGCAGTTGCGTTTGCGAACCGTGTCCATATCCTTTACCAAATAAACCTCCTGAACCAATAGCAATGAGAGCCTGTTGCACATTATAGGTAGCGCCAAAAGTAGCCGTTTTATCGGGGAAAAGAAAATTCGCAATACGATCTTGTTGATATTGCTGCAAAAAAGGAAGTTGCAGGCCAGCGACAATCATACCCATAATGATAGAAAGTATAATGATACCGATCGAGCCAAAAATGACCACGTGTTTCAGTTGCAACCCATTCAACCATAACAGGGTAAACCAAATTACAGTGATCACAACTACGTTGCTCAAGTTTGGCTGAAGCAAAATCCAAATCGTAAGCCCCCATACCCATAGCAAACTGAAAGCAATCCAGCGCAGGTCGCGGGGGCGATCCTTACTTTTTTCGAAATAGCGTGCCAGAATCAAAACAATGACAATCTTAGCAAATTCGGTAGGCTGCAAAAATAAAACGCCGACCGAAAACCACCTTGCTGCGCCAAAGACAGCCTGGGCGCTCAAGAAAAGGGCGAACAATAGCACACTCATTACGATGTATATTGGAATATACAAGGACGTCCAATAACGATAATCAATCGCCCCAACCGCAAAAATCACAACCAGTCCCAATAAAGCAAAATACAACTGCCGAGTGACCAGAGGAAGCAAGACTTCGTTCCCGGCAATTGCAGAGCGAATCATGGCAACGCCGAAAGCCGACGCCAGAACGATTGCGCCGAGCAACCAAAAATCAAAATGTCGCCATGAAATATCGCGCAGCATACCTATCCCGTATGACGGCGCGAAACGCTCCTAAGAGGAATGTCTGCCACCAAGCGCTGCTCGCGTCCTTGCCGTTCCACGCCGATCTGCACGGCACCCGGGTCAATATCCACATGATGGGAAATTGCAGCCAGGATATCGTCTTTCAAAGCCTCTAATTCTGCTGGCGTTAAATCAGTACGATCATGTATCAACACCAACTGTAAGCGCTCCTTGGCGCTCTGCGCGCTGTGCGTGCGACCAGATAACCGCTCAAAAAAGCCACTCATCTACTTCCTCCCAGTTAGTCTTTGCAAGCGATCCCACAGGCTACCTTGGCTATCCAGGTCAAGGAACGGCACCTGTTGCCCTTGCAGGCGCAGAGCAATATTACGAAATGCCTGCCCGGCTTTGCTCTTAGTCTCTAATGCTATTGGTGTACCGCGGTTGGCGCCAACAATCACACTTTCGTCTTCCGGGACAATACCAATCAACTCTATTGCAAGCAAGTCCAGGACGTCCTCGGCCGAAAGCATGTCATGATTCTTAACCATATTTGGGTTGAGCCGGTTGATAATTAACGCGGGTGAACCTTTCCCATCTGCCTCTAAAAGGCCAATTACGCGGTCCGCATCTCGGACAGCGGAAACTTCTGGATTGGTGATAATCAGCACCTTATCAGCAGCAGCAACAGCGTTACGAAAACCACGCTCAATGCCCGCAGGAGAATCGATCAAAACCCAATCTACTTCCAAGCGCAGATCGTCGCACAGGCGAACCATGTCAGAGGGAGACACGGCGCTCTTATCGCGCGTCTGCGCTGCTGGGATGAGATAGAGTTCGGGCAAGCGCTTATCACGGATCATAGCCTGGCGAAGGCGACAGCGACCTTCAATGACATCCACGAGATCGTACACAATACGATTTTCCAGCCCCATAACCACATCCAAGTTACGCAAGCCAATGTCTCCATCAATGCAGCAGACTTTACTGCCGGCCGACGCCAAGGCTACAGCAAGATTGGCAACGGCGGTCGTTTTTCCTACCCCGCCTTTGCCACTGGTTATGGTTACAATTTTCGCGCTCATGAAATCATCCTGTTGTGTTTATGTAGGCTGCCATGGTACGGCGTGCAATTTTCCGTCTTCAGATAAACTAGCAAGTTCTGGGCGGGGGTTCTCTTGCGGCTTTAGCAAGGCCGAAACCTGATCTGCAATGCGCAACTGCGTCGGAGAAAGATCTAAAGCGCCAATCACGGCCTGCGCATCACCTTTCGAACCGGCATGAATCATACCACGCACCCTCCCCCATACGAACACGTTACCTTCGGCAATGATTTCCGCGCCAGGATTGACGTCACCAAAAACAATTACGTGGCCTGGAAATTCAATGCGAGTTCCAGATCGCAAAGTTTTGCCAATAAAGAGCGCAGCATTCTCACTCGCATCATCCGCTAGATAAGTTCGCTCTTCTTGTGGACGAGGCTTCGCAATTCGAGTAGCCATACCAAGCAACTGAGCAGTTTTCTCCGTTGCGGGAGATTCACTTATCACAGCCCAAATGGTAACACCCTGTTCGGACAAACGATCTCGCAGAGCCGATAATTCATTAACTCGTAAAGCCTGAGAGCCAACATCCAATGCAATACGCGCACCTTGGAAAAAAGATTGTCGCACTTTGATCTGCTGCAACAGCGCAAGTTCAAGCTCTTTCCATTCGCCTGAACCCAGCGTAATCAACAAGCCATCGCGCAAACCCTTTATTTGGACGGAGTTAGTTTGCACATCCATAACTACACGAAATCCAAGCAACCAATATTCAAGGAAAAGGTTGGCTGAATTATAGCACGAAGAAATTACCCGCCCTCGCCTTGCGCAATGTCTATGGCTTTAAGTTCAAAGTAGGCTTCCATCACACGTCCCACTATCGGACCGGCCACGCTGGCTCCTTCACCGCCGTTGTACATGAAGGCCATGATGATAATTTCCGGATCTTCAAACGGTGCATACGCCAGGGTCCAAGAATGCGTAGGCCATTCACCAAACTGGCAACGATTGGCTTTCAAGGCAACATCATCACAATATTCGGCAGTGCCTGTTTTTCCGGCCACTGCAATAGGGAAACCCGCAAACACGTCGTTGAGCGTACCTTGTGGATCAGTTACTGCCATACGCATTCCGGTTTGGACAGCCTCAATCGTAGAAGGCTGAACTATTTTCATTTCGCCGGTTTCAGAGCAATAGCCATCTTCACAACTATATCCCCTGATTCTCGGTGTGACCGTCAAATCCCATTTCAAGTTTGGAACAAAGGGCGAAATTTGATAACTCCCATCAGGCAAATCCGTCACCACCGTGGCGTCATCGAGGTTAATCCATGCACGGTTCTCATCACGATCATCAGGTACGCTTTGAAAAGGCGACCAGAGTGAAAAGTCTTCAGGATTGAACCATACCTCCGTGACTTTCCCTTCGCTATCGGTCACCTCGCGGGCTATGGTTGGCTGCATTAATTTCCCATCGTTCGCAATCGTTGCGCCCGACATTAAGACTTGCAAAGGCGTTGCGATCACATACCCCTGTCCAACAGAAGCGATATACGTATCGCCAGTTGACCAATTCTCACCTTGATTGATACGCTTCCATTGCGGAGATGGGATCAGCCCATCTTGTTCACCGATCAACTGTATCCCGGATGCTGCGCCATAACCCAACGCACGAGCATATTCCCCTAACCGAAAGATGCCTAAACCCTCTTCGATCTCATCTTCGAAACCACCGCCAAGTTTATAGAAACATACATTGCTAGAATATGCAATACAATGCAGAAAATCCAATTGCCCAAAACCGGCCTCATTGATGACGCCGCGTATGTTATAAACCCAATCAACAAAGGGGCGCGTATTTGCATCCGTACAAGACTCGTTGGGAGAAAACTTTTCACATAATTCAAGTTTTCCTGGTGTTTGGATTATTTTGGATAATGTCACTACGCCCTCATTGAAAGCACCTGTAGCTGTGGACAATTTAAACACGGAGCCCGGCGGATATTCTGCCTGGATTGCATTATTCAAGAGAGGGCGGCGGGGATCCTCACTTAGCTGATCATAATAATACGCTGGAATAAAACGGGACATGCGGTTGTTTTCATAAGTCGGGTATGTCACCATGGCAAGAATTTCACCCGTCCTGGGGTTCATAGCGATTACCACGCCGCTTGAAATCCGGATTTGACCATAATAATCATTCCAACTCTGGATCTCGGTCAATAACACAGCCTCAGCAGCGGCTTGCAGACGCGTATCCAACGTGAGCTTAAGATTGTTGCCAGAAATGGGCGAAATAGGCGGCTCCAAGTTGCGAAGTTCCTTGCCAGCCACATCCACTTGAACTACACGTTTCCCCGGAACCCCTATTAAAACAGGATCCAAAGCAGCCTCTACGCCTGCATAACCTATCTTATCCCGGTTGGGAACGAAGCCTCTCGCGCGATACACTCCTTCCAGGGTAGCCGGTATTGGCCCAAGGAAGCCGATCACATTCGCCGTCAACGAACCCGTAGGATAGTCACGAATCGGATCAATTTCGACAGAAACTCCAGGCCAGTCAACCGCGCGTTCGCGCACAGTCCGGGCAGTCTCCTCGTCCACATTACATTTGATCTTTACAGGCCGGTAAGGCGCCAAAGAATCTCCCAATTCAACCAATTGTGAAATGCCGGGGCCCGGAACACATTCAGCAACCAACTTTGCATCTTCCACAGTTCCCTGAGTTGCCGGAACATCTATCAACTTCGCAAGATCTCGATAGATATTCTGAATATCTGCGTCAGAATCAGGCAGGTCAGCGGGAGTAATCACTATGTTATAAGAAGCAATATTTCCTGCAAGAATATACCCATTACGGTCATAAATGATGCCACGAGGGGGTTGAACCGACACCGTAGTTGTATAGTTCTCAACCGCCTGGCCCAGCCAGTCAGTCGCTTGGAAAACCTGCAACCCCAACAAGCGATAGAGCAATACCCCCATCGCCAATATCATGACAAAAGATACCGTCCACAATCGCCACGCAAAGGCCTGATTCCCAACAGGGGAAGTAGAAGTCATTCCGCCTCCCGCATGGGATAAACCCAACGCGCCAGGTCGCGTATGACCACATAGATCGGAATAGCAAACAGGAGATTCAGCAACAGGCTCGGTAAAATAATCAAGCCAAGCGAATCGCCAAATGGAAGTGGGTGCGCCAGTAACTGTAAAACAAATAATGCCAGGAGATTCATAAACAAAGTTCCTAAAAACGTAACACTAAACATAGCCAGCATAGGCGCCTGCCAAACTCGTCGCTGCAACAAGCGCGCCAACAGTACAACGCCCAGATAACCAACAAGAAGAACAAACCATGGCATCCCAGAAACAAAAGAAACCATAATTGCGCCCAAAACCGCCCATTGCCAGGATGAACTAACTCCTGCCTGTAATGCCCACGCCGCCAATACAATCAACATAAGATCGGCGTAACCAGAAAGTAATGTTATCCGGCTGACAATGGCCGACTGGAGAATAACTACCAGGGCAAGCAACGGGAAGGAAATCAAATTGCGTAGCATGTTCAAGGAGTCAGCGTAGGGATCAGCGGCTGGATATCCACTGGACGAAAATTCGTAATAACCAAAACAATCTCCAGACGGGCAAAATCCACTGCTGGCTGAACAGTTGCAAGTTGAAATAATTCAAAGTCTCGCTTCCTCACAGTTAGAATCTGGCCGGCAATCAGGTCGGCAGGGTAACCACCTCCCAGGCCAGATGTCAGCACCACATCCCCAGGCTCCACTGTAACATTCTGAGAAATCATATCCAAAGCCAAATCACCCGTCACAGAGCCAACCAATACCGCATCAGTTGCGGCGTTTTGCAACCGCACATTAACGGCCGAAACGGGATCCGTAATCAATTGTACGCGCGCCGCATCAGCAATAACCGCATCCACCCGCCCAACCAACCCCTGGTTCGTAACAACAGGCATACCTCGCAGGATACCATCATTTGAGCCACGATTAATAATTACATAATGTAAAAATGGACTAGGATCCCGGCCAATTACCGCAGCCCCTTTGTATGTACTTTCTGGGTTTGCGCGCGAAAAATCAACCAAAGCCGCTAGGATTTCTGTCTCGCTAACCTGTTGTTGCAACTCGATTACCTGCCCTTGCAAACGCGAGACCTCCGCCTCTAATTCGGCATTTCTCTGACGCAGGGTCACAATATCACGAGGGGCGCTAAGGAAATCCTGGATAGCACTATAGCGAGTCGCAAACCAAGTTTGAACTGCCACAAGCGAACCGGCAAACCCACGAGATGCGCTACTCAAGTATCCCCCAAGCGCCAGTATAAGAATCCCCCCCGCGACCAAAAAAATAATGGTCGTTTGTAAGGAACGATTAAAAAAATCTCTCATGTCAAGGTCAAACCGTAAAAACGCAGAGATGAATCACGTCTACGCGTTATGGCGAGTACTACCGCGCTCCAGCCCAACCAGCAGGCGTCCAAGCGATTCAAAATCTTCAAATACCATACCTGCACCACGCGCCACACAAGTAAGTGGATCATCCGCAACCCACACGCGTAGTTTCAACTCGTCAGTAAGTCGGTTCGCCAACCCCTGCAACAGTGCGCCTCCACCAGCAAGGCAGATACCAATATCCATCAAATCAGCCACAATCTCAGGCGGAATTTCATCGAGTGCATCACGGATTGTATCAACAATTACCTGCACAGATGCTGACAAGCCTTCACGAATTTCCACCGAAGATATTTCTATTGTTTCCGGCAAGCCAGTGACAAGATTCCTGCCGCGCACCTCCATTGTTTTTTCTGTTGGGAGAGGGTAAGCCGAACCAATATTCCATTTGACTTGCTCTGCTACACCCTCTCCAATCAACAAATTGTATTTATTCCGAAGGTACTGAACAATATCTTCATCCATCTCATCGCCTGCAACACGCAAAGAGCGAGAGGCTACAACGCCACTCATGGACATAACAGCCACTTCCGTTGTGCCGCCACCGATATCCACTACCATGCTGCCCCGGATTTCAGCAATCGGCAAGCCCGCACCTAAAGCGGCCGCTATCGGTTCTTCTATAAGAAATGCCTGTCGTGCCCCTGCTGCCATAACTGCATCGTAGACGGCCCGTTTCTCTACTTCTGTCACACCAGTGGGAATTCCAATAACAACGCGCGGTCGCGGCAACGGGACAACGCTTTGCTCATGAACCTTTCCAATAAAATACTCCAACATGACCTGTGTTACATCGAACTCGGAAATTACACCATCACGCAAAGGCCGGATCACAACTACGTTTCCAGGCGTGCGCCCCATCATTTCTTTCGCTTCCAGTCCAATAGCAAGCGGTTGGCGCAGCCGTTTGTCAATCGTTACCCAAGAGGGCTCATTAATGACAATACCCTTGCCACGCACATTGACAAGGGTGTTGGCTGTGCCCAGGTCAATGGCAATATCCAGTGAAAACAGGCCTAAAAGCCAGTTGATCGGGTTAAACGCCAATGTGGGCTCCTCAGCAATTTTCCTTACTCGAAAACATTATACCATGAGCAAATTTTGAATACTTTGAAACGATTTAAAAAAATCGGGGTTATTACATGCAACAAAAAATATCCTATCTACCCTTCCGGGAGGAAACATGGCAAAAATTGCGCTTGTGACAGACAGCACAGCTTACATTCCACAGGAACTGTTAAGAAAATATAACCTGACCGTTACGCCGCTGCTCTTGATCTGGGGAGAGGAGACATATCAAGATGGTGTTGATATTCTATCAGAAGAATTCTTCACCCGCCTGAAGACCGCCAAAACAATGGCAACTACTTCACAGGCTTCACCCACAACCATGAAGGCCACTTTCGAAAATCTGATCGAAAAAGGTTTTGATGTGCTGGGGATTTTCATCTCATCCAAACTGTCCGGCACCATTCAGTCTGCGATACAGGCTAAAGAAATGATGGGTAAAGCCAGCGAGAAAGTGACGGTCATAGACTCCAATTCGACTGCAATGGCAATGGGATTTCAAGTCCTGGCCGCCGCCCGCGCTGTCGAAAGCGGGGCAAAACTGGAGGATGTGGTTGTCCTTGCGGAAAAAGCGCGCGAGCACACCGGTGTATATTTTACAGTAGAGACACTGGAATTCTTGCACCGCGGCGGCCGGATTGGAGGAGCACAGCGCTTCCTGGGCACTGCCTTGAACATGAAACCCATCCTGGCAGTGGTTGATGGACGGGTGGAAGCCATTGAGCGCATACGTACCAAGGGCAAAGCCTTGGATCGCGTAATCGAACTGGTGGCCGAAAAGACCGAAGGTAAATCCCCGATACGATTAGCGACATTACACGCCAACGCATCAGAAGAAGCGCGCCAGGTGCTTGAAAAAGCATCCGCTATGCTCAATGCAACCGAGTCTATCCTGGCAGAAGTCAGCCCCGTCATTGCCAATCATGCCGGCCCAGGCACAGTTGGCTTGGCGTATATGGCAGGAATGTAACAGACCAACTGCCCATCTCGCCGCTCGACCGCATCCTGCGGTTGGGCACCGGCGCTGCTGCAACTGTCTACGCGGTCAATGACGGGACCTGGTGGCTGCTTGCGCTTGGATTGCTGATCATGTTCACCGGGGTCTATGACCGTTGCCCGATCTGGAAAGCCATTACCGGCTACATCAAAAGTCTCAAAAAGACATCCTGAACGGATGTCTTTTCGTTTCGGAGCGAGTATAATTCCGGCATGTCGCACGACCTCCCGTTAGTCATTGGCATTGCAGGCGGTTCCGGTTCAGGGAAGACCACTGTTGCCCAGGAAATTTTGCAGCGCGTTGGGCCAGATCGTATTGCGTTTCTCCAGCACGACTCGTATTACAAAGATTTGAGCGGCCTGCCGCCCGCCCAACGCGCGGAGGTCAATTTCGACCATCCCAATTCACTCGAAACCGAACTGCTGATCACCCACATCGAACAACTCAGGCAAGGGATACCGATCCGGGTACCGATCTATGACTTCTCCACGCACAGCCGGACAGAAAAGACCTTCACGGTCAACCCGCGCGGGGTCATCATTGTGGAGGGTATTCTCATCTTTGCTGAAGCAGCCCTGCGGAATCTGTTCGATGTAAAAATCTTTGTGGATACCGACGCCGACATCCGCTTGATCCGCCGTCTGCAAAGGGATATAACGGAACGCGGCCGAACGGCGGAAAACGTCATAAAACAGTACCAGGCTACGGTGCGTCCGATGCACCTGGAGTTCGTAGAACCGTCCAAACGCTACGCCGACGTCATCATCCCCGAAGGCGGGTTCAACCTGGCCGCGTTGGATATGGTCGTAGCGCGGATCGAATCCCTGCTAAATGCACTTTCAACCAAACCCACTTAGGAGTAAAAATGGTTCAACAATGGAATACCCCACCCGCCATGGAAATAGACCCGAAGAAAAAATACACTGCCCGCATGGAAACCGAAAAAGGCGTCATGGTCATTGAACTGTTTGCCGATAAAGCGCCCAAGACGGTAAATAATTTTGCATTCCTTTCCCGTCAGGGATTTTACGAGAGCGTTATCTTCCATCGCGTAATTGCAAATTTCATGGTGCAGGGCGGCGACCCAACCGGCAGGGGCACAGGGGGACCCGGTTATAAGTTCGAAGATGAATTCCATCCCAGCCTGAAACATGACAAACCCGGCATTCTCTCGATGGCCAATGCCGGTCCAAATACCAATGGCTCACAATTCTTCATCACGCATGTCCCCACACCCTGGCTGGATGGCAAACATAGCGTCTTTGGGCAGGTCATCGAAGGCATGGACGTGTTGATGTCTATTGCGCCGCGCGACCCTATGCACCCGGAATATCCTGGCGTAAAAATCCAGAAAGTAACCATTGAAGAAAGCGCTTGAAAACAGTAACGGAACGAACAGGCCAGCAGTTAAGCCAACGAAAACAAGAAATGCCATCTTCCGCATTGTCGCATTCCTCGCGGTAGTTGGGATCACTGTTTACATCTACAGTATTCGCGAGCATATAGAAGAGTTTGCCGCTTTTGGTTATCCAGGCATCTTCCTGATCGCATTGATGGCGAATGCTACTGTCCTGCTCCCTGCCCCTGGCGTAGCAGTTGTGTACGCCATGGGCGGGATTTTCAACCCGCTGGGCGTGACCATTGCTGCCGGCACTGGCGGAGCCTTGGGAGAACTCTCGGCCTACCTGGCAGGATTCAGCGGCCAGGCAATCGTAGAAAAAGCCGATGTCTTTGAACGCATCCAGCCCTGGGTGAAAAAATATGGTCCCTGGGCGATCTTGGTGTTAGCAGCCATCCCCAATCCTTTTTTCGATACTGCCGGAATTGCAGCCGGTATCACCAAAATGCCTGTAGGAAGTTTCCTGTTGGCTTGCTGGGGTGGGCAACTTATCAAAATGGGAATGTTCGCCTTCGCGGGTTACTACTCGCTCAACTGGCTGATCAACTGACGCAAATACCATGAAACGCTGGTTCAGACTGCACCGCGATCTTGGTTGGCAACTCCTGGCCCTTTACCTGCTGCTGGTCATTCCCTTCCTGTTCGCCTTGTGGGGGTTCGACCAGTTGGTCGGCGAACGCATCCGCACAGATGTAGCCGCCAATGACCTGGCCCTGGCGCGCGCCATTGCCCAGGAGACCGAGTTGACCATCAGCAATGCGCTCAAGGCGGTCGAGGGACTGGCAAAATATCCCAGCGTATTGGAAGCGGATACAACCGGAATGGAGGCGCTTTTCAGCGTCGTCCTGAATACCCGGCCAGACATAAACCTGGTCTACCGCCTCGACGCAAACGGCGTCATGTTATACCATTACCCGGTCGGCCCCGGAAGCACGGTTGGAACAGATTTCTCGCACCGCGACTATTATCAACGCGCGCTGTACACAGACCAGCCTTTGGTGTCACAAGGACGCATCTCGCCAACTACCAACCAGGCGGTTGCCACAGCCGTGATGCCGCTTCGCTCACAGGAAGGTAGTTTTCTTGGATTGATAGGCACCAACATCAAACTGGAAAGCCTGAGCAAAACCCTTTCGGGGATCGTCTCCGAGCACCAGGCCGAAGAGGGATTGCAAATCGCGATCCTCGACTCCAGCACCCAGATCATTGCCTACCCAGACCCATCCTTACTCCTGCACCCAGCCAACACACTGATCCCTGATATACCGGAACGCATCCTTGCCGGAGAAAGCGGCACCTACACCGCCACGGACTCGGATAGCCAGGAACGTCTCTACACGTACGCGCCCATTCAGGAAATTGGCTGGGGAGTGGTAATCAGCCGCCCGGCAGCAAGCGCATTTGCCACCCAGATATTCCTGCGCCACATCGTCGTCATTGCCGCCGGAACGTTCATTTTGATTGGCCTGTTTTTCTGGGGGACCTTGGACGTGCGCGTGATCGCTCCCATCGAGCGGCTGGCGCCTACCAGTGAAGCCATTGGCCGAAACCAACCTATCAGGCCGGAAGAACGCACCGTCATCGAGAAGCAGGCCAAACGTCTGGACCAGATCGGCCACCTCACCCGCTCCATCCTGGAAATGGAAAAATCAATCGCAGATCGTATCAAGGAACAGGCCACCCTACTGGAAACCAGCACAGCCGTCGTCTCTACGCTAGACCTTCCAACCGTGCTCGACCGCATTCTCGAACAGGCTGGCCGCCTGCTCAATGTGCGCATGAGCGCCATCATCGCTTTGGATGAACAGCGTGGCGCATTCCGTATCCGCGCCAGCCGGGGCCTCTCCAAACAATTCGCCGAGCAACTGACCATCCAGCCAAATGAACCGAGTTCTGCGACCATGCGCGCCCTTCATTCCAAAGAGCCGATCCAGATCAGCGACACCGAAACGGACCCCTCTTACGTTCCCCAACGCCCACGCGCCCGGGCCGAAGGGTATCGTTCCCTGTTGGCAGTTCCACTCAACACCCAACACGCGCCGCCCACAGCGCTCTTGGTGTTACACCCTAAACCACATATCTTTTCGCACAATGAGATCCAACTGCTTTCTAGTTTTGCCAACCAGGCCACGATGGCAATCGAAAATGCGGTGCTGTTCGAACGCAGCGACACGCGCCTGGAAGAACAGACCCGCCGCATCGAAGCGCTGATACAATCCATGCAAGACGGGCTGATCCTCAGCAATCTCAAAAGGACTGTTGTCTACGCGAACAGGCGCATCGGCGAACTCGCGGATCTGACTCCCGAAGACCTGGCCGGCGCTCCGATAGACCAGGTCCTGGCCCGCATCCTGTCCAAAGTGCCTAAGCCTGAAGACACCCAAAAAAATGTCAAAGCCCTGCTGGAAGGGAACACCGGCCAGCGAATAGAATTCTCTCTCTTGACGCCCGGTCGGACTCAACACTTCCGGCTCGATATGTTCGATGTCACCGACTTGCACAACGATCCTATCGGGCGCGGCCTGATCCTGCGCGACATTACCGCCGACCAGGAACTAGACCGCATGAAATCCAGCCTGGTCTCCACTGTCTCGCATGAACTACGCACGCCGCTGGCTGCCATCAAAGGCTACGCTTCCACCCTGCTGGCCGATGACGTGGAATGGGACCGCAATTCCCAGCGCGAATTCCTGAACATTATCTCCGACGAGTCGGATCGCCTGACCAACCTGGTCAACAACCTGCTCGACCTTTCCCGCATCGAGGCCGGCTCGCTTGCCCTTTCATGGGAGGAATGCAATCTGGAAGCGCTCGTCCGGCGAGCGGCAAAGCAAGCCCACCTGCAAACGGGAAATGAGTTCGAGGTCCAGATCGAAGCGGATCTGCCAAAATTGCACGCCGACCGCCCCAGGCTGGAAACGATCCTGCGCAACCTGATCGAGAACTCGGTCAAATATGCTGGGGAGAATGCCGCCATCCGCGTAAGCGTCAGCAGGCAGGACGAGCAATTCATCTTCCGCGTATCGGACAACGGGCCAGGGATTCCCCCAGAAGAAAGCCAGCGCATCTTCGAAAGTTTTTATCGCGTTGATGACAGCCTGACCAGGCTTGCCAGCGGCGCCGGCTTGGGACTGGCGATCTGCCAGGGATTTGTCCGCGCACACGGCGGCAATATCTGGGTAGAGGGGCAAAAAAAAGGTGCTTGTGTTGCTTTTTCCATCCCACTCAGCACCTCCGTAACATCAAATGCCCCCCAAAAAAAGCAAGTGGAGTAAAGGAATGAACACTCCTACCGTTTTGGTAGTTGACGACGAAAAAGCCCTGCGCGATTTTGTACGCAGAAACCTCGAAGTGCGCGGATACAAGATCCTGACCGCGACAAATGGCCTGGAGGCAATGGCGTTCTTCCAAAAAGAGAAGGTGGACCTGGTCATCCTGGATATCATGATGCCTCACCTGGATGGGCTGGAAACGACCCGCCGCATCCGGCAGACATCCATCACGCCCATCATCATTTTGACCGCGCTGGGAGAAGAGGCGGATAAAATTCGCGCCTTCGATTACGGCGCAGACGACTACCTGACCAAACCGTTTGGGATCGGGGAATTGTTGGGCCGCGTCAAGGCCGTATTGCGGCGCGCGCGCTGGTCGGAACCAAGCATGCCGGAGGAACGGATCGTGCGAGGAGAAATTTTCGCAGACCTGGAGCGACATGAAGTGACCGTGCGCAGCCAGGTCTTGGAATTGACGCCCACAGAATTCAATTTGTTGGTTTACCTGATGCGCAACACAGGCAAAGTGCTGCCACATCGCGCCATCCTGCAACATGTATGGGGACCGGAATATGGAGACGAAACAGAGTACCTGCGCGTTTATATCGGCAGGTTGCGACAAAAGATCGAGGTCAATCCACTTGAACCCCAATACTTGTTGACCGAGCGCGGTATCGGTTATCTTTTCAATGGATAGCCTTTTTTATAGAATATTTATACCCGCTCCCCCTCTTTTTAGTCAAAATTTTCATAACGTATATACAATTATTCCAGACGCGCGGTTCTATACCCGCTCTTGGGAGTTTCTTGCGTTCCACACCGACAACCTCTCCCAAAATACCATTTCCTTTCGCCAAAGGAGGAGCACCAAATGAAAGACAAGTTCGTAAGATTGTTTGCCCCGTTGTTGGTTGCCAGCCTTTTCCTGGCCGCCTGCGGTCCACAGGCCACACAGGCGCCCGCCGAACCGGCCGCAACCGAGGCCCCTGCCGAGGAACCAGCCGCAACCGAAGCACCGGCCGAACCCGCTACGGTCGAAAAGACTGTTGTGATTGGCTTCACATCCTCGCTGACCGGTTCGCAGGAAGTTTCTTCCAAGCGCCAGGTGAATGGCTTCAACCTGTGGATGGAACAAATCAATGAAGCGGGCGGTATCGCCCTCAGCGACGGCACCGTTGTCAAGTTTGACTTTAAAACCTACGACGATGAATCAAACGCTGAGCGCGTGCAAGAATTGTACACTCGCTTGATCAACGAGGATAATGCGGACTTCCTGATCAGCCCGTATTCATCCGGGTTAACCTCCGCAGCCTCCATTGTGGCTGAACAGAACGGCAAAGTGCTGATCACCACCGGCGCAGCAGACGACGCTACCTACAAAACCGGCAACACCAGCCTGTTCCAGTTATACACTCCCGCCAGTCTGTACATGTCCAGCACCGTGGATATGCTCAAACAACTTGACCCCGAGGCCAAGATCGCACTCGTACATGAGAGCGACAAATTCTCCACCAGTGTTACCGAGGGCATCAAGCCCTACCTTGAAGCCAATAACTTCGAAATCGTGTTGGAAGAAGGGTACGCATCAGAAACGACCGATTTCGGCCCAATCGTCAATAAAATTGCTGGCTCCGGCGCGACCGTCTTGCTTGGCGGCGGCCACTACAACGACGGCACGGCCCTGGCGCGCGCATTGTACGACCGTAAGATCGGCCTCAAGTTCGTCTACCTGCTGGTTGCCCCGGCAGATTCCAAATTCCCCGAATTGGGCGACGCTGCCCTCGGCATTGCCACATCCAGTCAATGGGAACTTGCAGCCACCCACACAGAAGCAGAAGCGGCCAACCTGGGCATGGAATGGTTTGGTCCGACGGGTGAAGAATTCGCCGCCGCCTACGAAGCCGCCTACGGCGATCCACCTACCTATCATGTTGCAGGCGGCTACGCTGCCGGCCTGGTTCTACAAAAAGCCATCGTTGACGCCGACTCGGTTGACCCGGAGGCCGTCAAAGCCGCCCTCAACGCAATGAACCTGATGACCTTCTATGGAGGCATCCAATTCGATACATCTGAAGAAGCCCATGGCTTGCAAATTTCCCACAAGATGGTCGTCGCGCAATGGCAGAAAAACGAAGCCGGCGAACTGGTACGTGTCATCATTGCGCCCGCTGATGTTGCCACGGCTGACCCACTGTATCCCACTCCATAACTGCGCATGCTTTTGCACCTCCCCTCAGAGTTTCTCTGAGGGGAGGTCTTCTGCAAGGCAATCTTCGATTAGGAGTTGATATGCAACAATTAAACCTGCTCCTGGCATCCCTTCCCGATGGCATCTTGCTTGGATTTGTCTATGGCATTGCCGCTATGGGTCTCACCCTGATTTGGGGCGTGATGAATGTTATCAACCTCGCTCACGGCCCGATCATTGCGCTAGGCATGTTTGGGACCTTCTTCCTGGTTGTCCGCTTGGGCGTCAATCCGTATGTTGGCCTGGTCCCGGTAGCGGTCTTGGGATTATTGCTCGGCGTCTTGATCTATTTTACCGCTGTGCATCGCGTTATCAATGCGCCGCACCTCTCGTCCCTGCTGGCCACCTTCTCGGTCAATATGATCATCATCGGACTGGGCACTGCGGCCCTTACCACATCACCCTACAATGTAGATTTCAACCTGGGCGGGTTTCAACTTGGGACGACCATGATACTGGGAACCCGCCTGGTCGCCGCCCTGGTTGCCATAATGGTGACGGGCGGGCTTTACCTTTTCTTGTTCCGAACCCGCCCCGGCAAGTTCATCCGCGCAGTGACCAACAACCGCGCGGCAGCCGAGTTGATGGGAGTACCCTCTACCCGCATCCTGGCTCTCAGTTTCGGACTCGGAACCATGCTTGCCGCCGTTTCAGGGGCCCTGATTGCCACCTTTTTCCCTTTCAACATTCTATCGGGAAGCGGCTATGAATTAAAAAGTTTTGTGATTGGCGTGCTTGGAGGGCTTGGCAATCCAATCGGCGCGCTGTTAGGCGGCTTGATACTGGGAATGCTCGAAGGGATCATCCCCGCCTTTTTGGAGACTTCCTGGGTGCCAGTAATTGAATTCGGCTTGTTCGTAGTCATCTTGTTGGTGCGGCCTACCGGACTCTTTGGAGCAAAGAAATGAAACGCTGGCAAAACCACCTCGGCCTCCTTTTGCCGCTGTTGATCATTGCCGGGTTAGCGCTCTGGCCGACAGCCACAAACAACGTTTCTGCCCGTGAAAGCGCGTTCACCATTCTCAAGGCAATTGCTTTGGCATCCAGCCTGAATATTCTGCTGGGCTACACCGGCTACGTCAGTTTTGGGCATATCGTCTTCTTTGGCTTCGGCGGATACGTCGGCTTGTACTTGGTGAACGACCTGGGCTGGTCTATTTGGGTGTCCATCCTGGCCGGCGGCGCAGCCTCTGCGGTCCTGGCATTCCTGCTTGGCAAAGCCATCTTGCGTTTGCGCGGCGCTTACTTTGCGCTGGCCACCATCGGCATCAACGAAGCGATGAAAGCCTTTATCAACAATTTTGAATTATTTGGCGGTCCGATCGGCATGACCTTGAATTTCAAAGTTTACAAAGCCTATGGCGGCGCTGCCCAGGCATTGGGCATGGCATTTTACATCATGGTTGGTTTGACCTTTGTTGCTATCATTGTCAGCCACCTGGTACGCACGTCGAAATTCGGGTTGAGCCTGCAAGCCATCCGCGAAAACGAAGATGCCGCCGAGGTAATGGGAGTAGTAGCCCCCAACGCTAAAACCTGGGCATACGTCCTTTCGGCTTTTATTCCAGGCATGGTCGGCGTGCTGTTTTTCTTCAAAAACGGCAACGTGGAACCTCACGCGGCCTTCCCGTTGCACGCTTCCATCGAATTACTGGTTATGGTCATGCTAGGCGGGCAGGGGACTGTACTTGGGCCTATTTTGGGCGCCTTTGCATACCAAGGTATGCGCGGCTACCTGGTAACCAATGATTTCTTTAAAGACATCCAACTTTCTGTTTCCGGTGTAGTGCTCCTGCTTATCGTACTTTTCATCCCAGCAGGCGCCATCGGTTGGCTGCGCCGCCGCATTCCCACGCTGAGGAGGGTGCTGGCATGACCATATTACTCTCTGTGCAAGGGGTCACCAAACGGTTTGGTGGATTGCAAGCGCTCACCCAGGTGACATTTGACTTGCCCGAAGGGCAGATTCTTGGATTGATCGGCCCAAACGGGGCTGGCAAGACAACGTTGTTCAACGTTATCAACGGCGTCTATGCCCCTGAAGAAGGCCGCGTCATCTTCCGGGAAAAGGATATCACAACCGCCAAGACCTATATTCACGCCCACATGGGAATGGCGCGCACCCATCAGATCGTCCAACCCTTGAACGAACTCACGATCCGCGAAAACGTGATGGCAGGCGCCTGCTTTGGACGCGAAAGCCATAGCCTGGGACGCGCCACTGAAATTGCCGCCGAAGTGTTGAAATTCGTCGGGTTGACAACAAGGGCCGATCAATTGGCTGGCAGCCTGAACGTCGCGCAAAAGAAGCGCCTGGAGATGGCTCGCGCGCTGGCGGCTCGCCCTTACCTCCTTCTTCTCGATGAAGTGCTCGCCGGTCTGAATTCATCTGAAATTGGCAACATGGTCGAAACCGTCCTGAAAATCCGCGATCAAGGTATCACCATCATCATGATCGAGCATGTGATGAAAGCAGTGATGAATGTCTCTGACCGCCTGTTAGTGTTGGATTATGGCCAGCAAATTGCCGAGGGCACGCCAGAGGAAATATCGAAAAACGAAAAAGTCATAGAAGCCTATCTTGGCGACCCCAGACTGGCCGAAAAACTTTTACAAGAGGAAGAGCAATGACAATCCTGGAAATCAAAGATGTCGCCTCCGGCTATGGAGAAGTGCAGATTCTTTGGGGGTCGAGCCTGGAATTGGAAGAAGGGAAATTAACCTGCCTTGTTGGTGGGAACGGGGTTGGGAAAACCACCTTGTTGCGCACGGTGATGGGACTGCTGCGCCCATGGAAAGGCTCGATTTCTTTTCGAGGGAAAGACATCAGCCACCTACCCGCCTTCGCCAAAGCGGAAATGGGGCTGGTGATGGTTCCAGAAGGCCGCCAACTCTTTACCGATATGAGTGTGTACGAAAACCTGGAAATGGGCGCATCCAATAAGCGCGCCACACCAAAATTCAGAGAAAATCTCGAGCGCGTGTATGAAATGTTCCCGCGCCTCAAAGAACGCCAGGCGCAAAAGGCTGGCACGTTGAGCGGCGGCGAACAACAAATGCTGGCGGTTGCGCGCGGTATTATGGCTGACCCCATTGTCTTAATGATTGACGAGTTATCCCTCGGTTTGGCCCCCGTTCTTGTGTTGCAATTGTTCGAAAGTCTGAAGCAATTACGCCAGATGGGAATTACAGTCCTGCTGGTCGAGCAAAACGTGCAAATGGCGCTGGCCATTAGCGATTACGGCTACGTCTTGGCCGAAGGAAAAGTTGACCTGCAGGGCCCAGCCCGCACCCTGATCAAGAATCAACATGTGCGGGAAGCCTATCTGGGTTTATAATGTAAATACGTGGCTTCTCCATTTCCAACAAGCGCGAACCATAACGGAAATAGAGGTTGGCTTTCCAAAGTATTTATGGAGGTTTCTTATGTTAGTCGGCGAGAGAATGTCCCATCCCATTATTTCTATTGCCCCGGATATGCCGGTACATGACGCCCTGAACTTGTTCAAGCGCGAACACATCCGCCGCGCCCCCGTCATCAAGGACAGCAAACTAATCGGCATCGTCTCTGACAAAGATCTGCTGAATGCTTCCCCATCTCCTGCCACGAGTTTGAGTATATGGGAGATGAACTACTTGATGAGCAAAATCACCGTCGCGGAAGTAATGACCAAGGAAGTATTGACGGTAGAGGAAAGCACCCCCATCGAAGAGGCAGCCCGTATTATGGCAGACAACAAAGTGGGCGGCCTGCCCGTTTTGCGCGACGGGCACGTAGTGGGCATCATCACCGAGACCGATCTGTTCAAGATTTTCCTCGAACTGATGGGCGCGCGCGAAAAGGGAATACGCGCCACCATATTGATCGAGGAAAAGCCAGGCCAACTGGCAAAAATTACGGAGGCTATTGCAACAGCGGGCGGTAACTTTGTGGCATTTGGGCAATTTGCAGGCGAGGATCCCACAACCCGGTTGGTCACATTGAAGGTGGCCGGCATGAAGCAGGAGGCTGTGAAGAAAGCCATTGCAGAGGTTGCCAAGGAAATCTGGGATATTCGGGAAGTTTGAACATCCCCTAACACAAAGAAGAGCCGGTTTCATACCAGACCGGCTCTTTTTCATTTCCGGTTCGAAACCAGCGTTTTCAAACTGGAAACTTCTTCGTTTGTCAGGTAACGCCACTGGCGCGCTTTCAGGTTTCCCAACCGCAGGGTGCCGATACGGACGCGCACGATCCGCACCACCGGCAAACCAAGCAGGAAGCCGATCTCACGGATCTGGCGCTTGCGTCCTTCTCCCATCACAATGCGGACCCAGGCCCCCTTGCCGGAAGTTGACTCAAAACGCACCTGCGCTGGCGCGGTACGGTAGCCATCCTCCAGCATCACGCCGCGCCGCCAGGTTTCCAACTGCGCCTCATCCGGGCGGCGGGCAAGCAACACGCGATACTCTTTTTCATGTCCATAGCGCGGGTGGGTCAACCGGTTTGCCAGGTCGCCATCGTTGGTCATCAAAATCAAGCCCTCGCTGTCGAAGTCCAGGCGCCCGACCGGGTACAATCTCTCCGGCAACTCCACAAGGTCACGGACCGTCTTCCGGTTATCGCCCGGCTCGGCCTCCACTGTGGACAAGACATTGCGCGGCTTGTGCAGGGCCACGTAGGTAAAGCGGGTCGTGACCGCCACCGGCTTGCCATCTACGACGATCTTGTCGCTGCCCACATCGGCCTTCTCACCCAGGCGCGCGACCACGCCGTTGACGCGCACACGTCCCGCCTCGATGATCTGTTCGCATGCGCGCCGCGAACCATAACCTGCCTGCGCCAGGATTTTTTGTAACCGTTCTGAAGCCATCTTATCCTTTTAGGAGCGTAACATCCTGTTCGCCGTTTTCCGCCAGGTGCAATGGGGGCAACTCGGCCAGGGAATTCAAACCGAAATACTGCAAAAACTCTGTCGTTGTGCTGTACAAGATCGGGCGCCCCGGCCCTTCTGCGCGTCCGCCCTCCTGGATCAATCCCTTGCTCAACAGACTTTTCATTACGCCATCGCTGTTGACGCCTCGCACCGAATCCACCTGGGGGCGCGTGACCGGCTGCTGGTAAGCAATGATCGCCAACGTCTCCAGCGCGGCGCGGCTCAAGTGGCTGGTGGCCTCCAACCCCAAGAACCGCTCGATTGCGCCGGCCGCGTCCGGGGCGGTCGTCATCTGCACGCGCCCGCTAAATCGTTGCAGGCGCAGGCCGCGGGTCAGGAAAGAAGCGTCCAGGTCCTGCAAGGCGCGTTCTACTTCCGCGCTGGACGCCTCCAAAGCGGCAGCCAATTGCCCGGTCGTCACCGGTTCAGAAGCCACGAACAACAAGGCTTCGACTTGCGCGGCCAGCGGCGACTCTGGGAGATTTTGAGATTCGCTCATGCTATAATAAGTCCCTACAAAAATCCTTTTCGGAAAGTATATGAACCAGAATCGTATTCATTTGTTTTTATCCGTACTGTTCCTCTCAACGCTTGCTTGCTCCATCTTTGTAGGCGGGCCAGACTACCCTGAAGAACGCATCCCCATCTCGGCAGAGGCGGTCCAGAGCCTCCAAACTCAAGTCGAAGAAGCCATGCTGGCAGGCGCCCAAACAGGCGCCGTCACGCTCCAGATTACCGAGGAGCAACTCACCTCGATCATGGCCTTCAAAACAGCCTCGCAAGAAAACCCGGCCTTCACCGACCCGCAGGTGCACTTACGCGAAGAGCAGATGCGCATCTATGGCCGGGTGCGGCGAGGCTATTTCAACGCCAACGTACTTATCGTTTTGAGCGTCAGCGTAAATGAGCAAAACGAGCCCAAAATCGAAGTTGTCTCCGCCGACTTCGGCCCCTTCCCTGCGCCGGAAGGCCTGAAACAGAGTATCACAACGGTTGTGACCGAAGCCTACACCGGCTCGCTTGGCCCGGTTGCCACCGGGTTTCGCCTGGAAACCATCAGCATAGCCGATGGGATCATGACGCTCACCGGGCGAATTAAATAGCCGTTGGATTATACCAGACTCGCCCCACAGGATATGCGCCAGACCCGCTTCGCCCTACCCGCCTGCCTGCTTGCCATCCTCCTGGCTTTCGCCGCCGGGACGGCAGGCTGCCGCTCCCCGCAAATTGGGGACGAGCAAATCAACATCCGGGTCATCGCGGACGGGCAATCGCAAGAGATCAAAGTCCAGAAAGGCAGCACGGCGGCAGACGCGCTCGAGATCGCCAACCTGCAAGTGACCACCCTGGACAAAAGCGACCCGCCCGCATACACCGTCCTCAGCGAGGGCGATGAGATCCGCCTGGTGCGCGTGCGCGAGGAATTTACCACCGAACAGGTGACCATTCCA
Organism: Chloroflexota bacterium; assembly: GCA_049323115.1. Classification (GTDB taxonomy): domain Bacteria; phylum Chloroflexota; class Anaerolineae; order Anaerolineales; family Villigracilaceae; genus JAABUE01. The sequence goes on along the minus strand of JBMOMP010000007.1, from coordinate 30,918 downwards.
TTCGAGCAGCAAGTGGTGCGGAACGAATCCCTGCCCGAGGGCGAGAGACGCTTGGTGCAGCCAGGCATCAACGGTCAACAAGAATTAACCTACCGCATCTTGTTGGAAGACGGCGTAGAAGCCAGCCGCTCGATTGTCAAGACAGTGACCCTGCAAGAAGCCGTTCCAGAGATCGTGATGGTCGGCGCGCAGTCTGCGTATGCGCCCCTCATCATCCCCGGCAAGTTGGCTTACCTGGCTGGCGGCAACGCCTGGCTCATGGAGGGCACCACTGCCAACCGTCGCATCCTGGTCACGTTTGGCGACCTGGATGGGCGCGTCTTTTCTATCTCACCCAATGGCGAATGGCTGCTCTTTTCGCGCAAATCGAAAAAAGCCGCCGACGAAGAGATCAACAGCCTGTGGGTCGCCAGCCTGACGCGCTCGAACACCGCGCCTTTCGCCCTGGGCGTCAAGAACGTCGTCCACTCAGCCGTCTGGACGCCCAGTTCCGCCAATGTAGCCTATACCACCGTCGAGCCGCGTTCCACCGCCCCCGGCTGGCAGGCCAACAACGACATCTACAAAGTGGTGGTCGGCCCAGGCTGGGCCGGGACGCCGCAGCGCATCCTGGAAGCGAACAGCGGCGGCGTATACGGCTGGTGGGGCATGGAATTGCACTATTCCCCCGAAGGCATCTTGTCGTACGCCCGCGCGGATCAGGTCGGCATCGTGGACCAGCAAGAAGGTCAACTCAAACCCCTGCTCGAGATCACTCCCCTGCAAACGCACAGCGACTGGGCCTGGGTGCCAGGCATGGCCTGGGGCACAGACAGCCAAACGCTATACGTCGTCACCCACGCGCCGCCGCCCACCCTGGTCAATGAAGAAGAGTCGCCATTCTTCGACCTGACAGCCTCCTCCACTGCCAACAAAGCCACGCTGCGTCTCGTTCAACAGACTGGCATGTTCGCGTATCCGTCCACCTCGCCCTTGCGTCAAAGTGGAAAGGAAAAATCATACCAGGTGGCGTTCCTGCAAGCCATCTTCCCGGAACAAAGCGAAACCAGCCGTTACCGTGTGGTCGTCATGGACCGCGATGGCTCGAACCAGCGGGTCGTCTTCCCCCCCGCCGATGCCCCAGGCCTGGAACCTCAAACCCCTGCCTGGGCGCCGCAGCCGCTCGAAGGCCAGGTAGGGGATTTCCTGGCCCTGACCTACCAGGGAAACTTGTGGCTGGTGGATTCCGGCAGCGGACAAGCCTTTCAAGTCACAGGCGATGGCCTCATCAGCCTGTTGGACTGGAAATAATCTCCAACTTATATCGAGGAAAGTATGCGAATTTTGATCACGGGAGCAGCAGGCTTCCTGGGCTCCCACCTCTGTGACCGCCTGCTGGCAGATGGACACGAAGTCATCGGTATGGACAACTTCGTCACCGGCAGTCCGGATAACATCGCCCACCTGGCCGGCAATGACCGGTTTCATTTTTACAAGCACGATGTTTCCAATTACATATATGTGCCCGGCAAAGTGGACGCTGTGCTGCACTTTGCATCCCCCGCCAGCCCCAACCCCAAATCGCCAGTAGGGTATTTCAACCTGCCCATCCAAACGATGAAAGCGGGCGCGCTGGGCACGCACAACACACTGGGCGTTGCAAAAGCCAACAAAGCCCGCTACCTTCTGGCATCCACCAGTGAAATCTACGGTGACCCGCTCACACATCCGCAAACCGAAGATTATCCCGGCAACGTGGACCCGGTTGGCGAACGCGCCGTCTATGACGAGGCCAAACGCTTTGCCGAAGCCTTGACAATGGCTTACCACCGGACGCACAGAGTGGATACACGCATCGTACGCATTTTCAACACCTACGGCCCGCGCATGGACCTGGACGACGGGCGCGCCCTGCCGAACCTCCTCAAACAAGCCCTGCTCGGCCACCCCCTCACTGTTTACGGGGACGGGCAACAAACCCGTAGTTTCTGCTATGTAGACGACCTGATCGAAGGCATCGTTCGATTGCTTCACTCCGACGAACACATGCCCGTCAACATCGGCAACCCGTACGAAATGAGCATCCTGGAATTTGCCGAAGCCATCAACCGCATCACTGGCAACCAGGCCGGCGTCACCTACCTGCCGGGCGAGCGTTCCACCCGCGACCCCCAACGCCGCCAACCCGACATCACGCGCGCGCGCCAGATTCTGGGCTGGGAACCAAGATACAACCTGGAAGAAGGCGTCCGCAAGACCATCCCCTACTTCCGCCAAAAATTGGGGTCGGCATGATTCTCAACAACGCCAAAGAGCGTGAACGCTTCCTCAAGTTTGTCGTCGTCGGCGCGATCGGGGCGCTGATCGATTTCGGGGTCATGAACCTGCTCACGCAAACGGCGAGCATATCACTTGTCGCGGCGGGAACGATCTCCTTCGTCTGTGCGGTCATCAGCAATTTCCTCTGGAACCGATACTGGACCTACCCAGAATCGCGCTCACGCGCAGTTGCCCACCAACTGGCGATGTTCTTTGCCGTCAACCTGGCCGGGGTTGGCATCCGCATCCCCATCCTACATTTCGTCGAACCGCCCCTGCTCCGCCTGCTCGAAAACCTCAAACTTCGCCTGCCGCTCAGCGCCGACCTCATCGCCAAGAACGCCACCCTGGCGCTGGCAGTTGGAATTGTAATGCTTTGGAACTTCTTCGTAAACCGCTATTGGACGTATAATGATATAGATTGATTTCTCGAGGTACCTGCGATGGATTCATCTGCTCGAAAACTGATTCCCATCTACACCTCCCGCGGAGACGCCGAAGCCTTCCTGCTTTATCCCCACCTGTTCAACCGCTTAGGCGAATGGATCGGCTTCGTAACTCCCAAGCGGGAAATCTACTCTGTGCTGGGCTACTACGTTGGATACCTGACCGACGACCGGCGCATCCTGCGCAAGCGCGCCACCAGTACGCTCAAACCACGCCTGCAGCCGCCTCCGTCTCCCGGCAAAGTCTACCCCCCGGCTACGGTCCCGCTGCCCCCTATGATGCGCGAACTGACCCACAGCCAGGTAGACGTCCTGCTCGACGAGCCGGAACGCTTGCACCCCCTGGACAGCGGCGAATTCCGCGAAGACCTGGATTGACATGCCTGCGTCCCTTGAAGCAAAATCTATCCACGCCTCACAGATCAACATCGCCCAACTCATGCAGCCAGAACACGCCAACAGCCAGGGCAACGTGCATGGCGGCTGGATCATGAAACTGGTGGACGAAGCCGGGGCGCTGGCCTGTATGCGCCATGCCCAACGGCGGGTCGTCACCGTCGCCATCGACTCGATGGTCTTCCGCCAGCCCATCCGCATCGGCGACCTGGTCATCCTCAACGCAGAAGTGAGCTACGCCGGGCGCACCTCCATGGAGGCAGAAGTGCAAGTGATCGCCGAGAACCCGGTGACCGGGGAACAGACGCACACCAACACCGCCTACCTGGTCTACGTCGCCCTCGACGAGGAGGGCAAGCCGACCCCCGTCCCGCCGTTATTTGCCGAGACCGAAAACGAAAAACAGCGTCTCCAACAGGCCCACGAGCGACAGGAATACCGTCTCTCGAAAAAGTAACGCCATGAGCGAAGCCGAACAACCCGAGCCGAAAGAACCTATTGCCCATCCGTTCCGCTCCCTGCGCGAACTGGTCGAACACGTCTCCGGCAAAACCCCAACCGACCTGCCGCAGGAAGACAGCGGGCTGGCCGAATCCCTGCCATTCCCCTTCCTGGCCATCATCGGGCAGCGCGAAATGAAACTGGCGCTCATGTTGGGGCTGGTCAATCCCAACGTCGGCGGCATCCTGCTGATCGGGCCGCGCGGCACCGCCAAGACCACCGCCGTGCGCAGTCTGCTCGACCTGCTCCCCCAAGTGGAACGCAGCGCCTGTCACTACGGCTGCTTACCCGAAGATGTGGAAGCGGGCGGAATCACCGCCATCTGCCCCGACTGCGCAAAGAAATACGCCGAAGGCCAGCCGTTGACCATCTCTGACCGCGCGCGGCTGGTAGAATTGCCGCTCAACGCCCAATTGGAAGACGTGGTCGGCGGGATCGACGAACGGGCCGCCATCCTGCACGAACGCATGAGGGTGCGGCGCGGCATCCTGGCCCAAGCCGACCGCAACCTGCTCTACATCGACGAAGTCAACCTGCTGGACGACGCCATCGTAGACGCCATCCTGGACGCCGCCGCGCAAGGTTCCTACACGGTGCGACGCGGCCCGGTGAGCGCTACCTATCGCGCGCGTTTCCTGTTGATCGGCTCGATGAACCCGGAAGAAGGCCGCCTGCGCCCGCAGATCCTGGACCGCTTCGGGCTGCGCGTTATCGTCAAGGGGCTGGAGACGCAGGCCGAACGTCTCGAAGCGTATCGCCGCGTCCAGGCCTACCTGACCAACCCGCGCCTGATGATCTCCACCTTTGCCGAAGAGATGCAAACCGCCAGCGCCGAAGTCACAACGGCGCGCCAGCGCCTGCGCGAAGTAGCGATCCCGGATAAGGTCGCCAATCCCGCCATTGCATTGGTGCAAAAAATGGGCATCGACTCGCTGCGCGCAGAGATCACCTGGTTCGAGTCCGCGCGCGCCTACGCCGCCGCGGACGGACGGGACGAAGTCACATTCGATGACCTGAAAACGGTTGCCCCCATGTGCCTGCGCTTGCGCCGTTCTCAATTCATGACGGAATACATCCACAACCAACGAGGCGAGGAAATCGAACTGGCCGAATTACTCAAGAAACTGGGCAGGAAGAACAGCCCGAAGAGCAACCCTGCTCAAGGGGCGGATGGATCTGCCAGGTAACTGCAAACAGCCAGCGCATTGTCCCGGAACGAACCGGAAGGGGCGAACTTCCGGTCGAACAGCGCGCTGCCGATGGTAAATCCCCAGGCGCCGGCCCGCCGCACCTCGTCGATCCGCTGGAACGAATCGATGGAACCGGCAGACACAACCGGCGCATGGGTCGCCTCAACCACCTCGCGCAACAACCTGGGCGCATCCCCCTCGTAGCGATAGGTCAGCAGGTCCAAACCCTGCGCGCCTTTGTTCTCCAGGAAACGGGCATGGTTCACGATCTCATCCATTTCCCCGTCCAAAATGCTTGGATGGCTATGGACATGGCCGGGAAAGGGATAGTATCGGATGGGCTTGTCCCTGAGATACGCCAGGATGGAATCGAAAAAGACCGTCCCCATCAAAACGTCGAAGCCTGCCTCGACGGCAATCTGCGCGCCGCGCAGCCCCTCCGCCTCCGACAGGCTGACGACTTCGAGATAGGTCGTCTTGCCGGCGGCTTTCATTTCATGCACCAGGGCTTTCATCTCCTCCGGCGGCAACCCCACATCCTTGAAACCCCAATGTGTCACGGGCGTATCCTTGCATTGCCCAAAAATCTCCAGCGCGTCCTTTACCGTACTATCATTGTAAGTCAACATCAAGATGAATTCGGGTTTCATGATCCATACTCCTGGTTGGTTCGGCTATCTTGCTGCCGCAATTATACCGACACGCACGCCCTGGGAAAATCTCATCTTGATTTGGTAAGATTGCACACATGACAAAAACACCTTCACATCCCTACCGCAAACTCAACCAGGCGCGCTGCTTCCTCTTGGACATGGACGGCACCTTCTACCTGGACGACCGCCTGTTGAACGGCGCCCTCGAATTCATCGAAACGCTGGACGAATTCGGGCTGGATTACCTGTTCCTCACCAACAACTCCTCCAAACATCGCAGCCAATATGCAGAGAAGATCACCCGCCTGGGGCTGCCCATCGCCGACGAGAAAGTGTTCACTTCCGGCGAAGCCACCGCCCTGTACCTGCAAAAGGAGCATCCGGCCAGCCGCATCTACGTGGTCGGCGCGCCGCCCCTGCAGGAAGAGTTCCGCCAGCACGGCTTTCAACTGGACGAAGAGCATCCCGACCTGGTCGTCCTGGGCTTCGACACCACCCTGACCTACCAGAAATTGTGGAAGTTATGCGACTTCGCGCGCGCCGGCCTGCCCTACATCGCCACCCACCCCGACTTCAACTGTCCCACCGCCACCGGCTTCATGCCCGACATTGGCGCCATGATCGCCTTCGTACATGCCGCTACCGGCCGCAAACCGGACGTGGTGGTCGGCAAACCCAACCGCCTGATCGTGGATGCAGTATCGCAAAAATACGGCTATCCAACCGAAGAAATGGCCATGGTCGGCGACCGGCTGTACACCGACATCGCCCTCGGCCAGACCGCCGGCCTGACCACCTGCCTGGTCCTGAGCGGAGAAACCCGGCTGGAAGACCTGGCGGGTTCTCCCTACCAGCCAACCTACATTTTTCGAGACCTGGGAGATATTGCGCGCTGGCTGCGGGAAAACCTGTCGCCATAAGGAAAACGTCCATGCAACTCCCCTACGACCCCGCCGATAGCCCCCGCTTCTGGGACGCCATCCGCCGCCTGCCCGGCTACCCGGAGGGCGAAACCGCCCCCATCCAAACCATGCGGTTCGCGTCGGGCGCGCTCTTCGAAGTATCCGAAATATTGGAAGTATCCGGCGCCCGCAAATCCGCGCCGCTGGTCGTGGTCATGGACGAAACGCCCATGCGCCGGGACGGGGAAGACATCAAGTCCCTGGCGCTCGACCTGCTGCAAAAGGACGGCTGGCGCGTGAAAACCATCCTGATGCGCGCCGATAGGAGCGGCCAGGTGCATACCGACCTGCCCCGCATCCGCCAGGTGCAGGCCAGCCTGGCGCCCGGCTGCGCGCTGCTCTCCATCGGCTCCGGCGTCGTCACCGACATCGCCAAGCACGGCAGTTTCCTCTACCAGCAAGAAAGCGGCCAGAAGATCCCCTTCGTGGTCTACCAGACCGCCAACAGCGTCAGCGCCTACACCTCGAACATGGCGCCCACCTTCGTCGATGGCGTCAAACGCACGCTCGACTCCCGCTACCCGGACGCGCTGGTCTGCGACCTGGAAACCCTGCGCGACGCCCCCATGCAAATGACCGTCGCCGGCGCGGGCGACATGCTGGCCGCCTTCGTCAGCCTGCCCGACTGGCGCCTGGCGCACCGCCTGGGCATGGACGAGCATTACAGCGCACTGCCCAAGCGCCTGCTCGGTCCGCTCGACGAATTGCTTCTTGCGCACGCCGCCGGACTCCGCCGGGGCGACTTGGAATCAGTTGCCGCGCTGGCCAAACTCATCTCGCTGGGCGGGCTGGCCATGTCGCTCTCCCACGCTACCACGCCGCTCTCCGGCTTCGAACATGTCATGTCGCATCTGCTGGATTTACAAGCGGAAATGACCGGCGCGCCGCTGGCCCCACACGGATCGCAAGTCGCGCTGGCCGCCATAGCAGGCGCGGAGATGTACCGCCGCTTCCTACTGGACTTCGAGCCTGCCAGCCTCGATTTGGGCCTTTGCTACCCCGACGAGGCGACCATGCGCGCCCAGGTCGAGCGCAGTTTTTCCGTCATTGATCCCTCCGGCAAGGCGGGCGCAGAATGCTGGAACGACTACCGGCAAAAACTGGCCGCCTGGCGCGCCAACCGTAGGGCATTCGAACAGGCGCTGGCCGACTGGCCCGCCCTCCGCCAGCGCCTCTTGCAAGAAACGAAACCGCCGCAAAGAATCCTGGAAATCTTGGGAGCGCTGGGCGCGCCGCTCAACTGGTCACAACTTGAACCGCCGGTCACGCAGGAACGCGCCCGCTTCGCCTACCTGCACGCCCCCCTGATGCGCAAACGCCTGACCCTGGGCGACCTGCTGCTTTTTACTGATTGGGACCGTGAAACGTTATGGGAGGAGATCTGGGAACTTTATCCTGTCTAACAGGACAACGCTTTGGCAAGTGATTGCCGCTGTTCATGAGCATGACTTTTAAAATCACGAGCGTGATTTAAAAAATCACGTACATGATTTTTAAAATCATGAGCATGACTTCAAAAATCACGAGCGTGATTTCGCATGACGGGCCGTCCCGAAGGCTGCCGGGAAGCGCCTCTTGCGTTGACCGACCATACTACTTCGTACCATTTCATACCATTTCATGGCACAAGTGGCACAAATGGCACAAGCAGGTCGGCGTTACCCGTTTGCCAGGATTTCCCCCGTCCGCCGAATATCGGCGTGGATCTGTTCCAGCAGCGCCTCGACGCTCGCAAATTTCAACTCATCGCGCAGGCGCTCCACGAACTCCAGTTTCACGTCCTGCCCGTACAGGTCGCGGTCGAAGCCCAGCAGGTGCGCCTCCACGTTGGGCGTCTGCTTGTCGGGTGTGAAGGTCGGGTTGACGCCGATGTTGGTCGCCGCCGGGATGCGCTCGCTGCCCACCCAGGCCCAGGCAGCGTACACGCCATTGGCCGGGATGACTTTGTCTTTTGGATAATCGATGTTTGCGGTAGGGACGTTGATCTTGCGCCCGCGCCCGTCGCCATGCACCACCGGGCCGTTCAAGGCGTAGGGACGCCCCAGGGATTGCGCCGCAGCCTCCACCTGCCCGGCGGCAATGCGCTGGCGGATCAGGCTGGAAGAGAGCGTATGGCCGCCGTTCTGCACCGCAGGCAGCGTTTTCACGTCATAGCCAAATTCTTTCCCTAATGCGGCCAGGCGCTCCGGCGTCCCTTCACGGCCGCGGCCCAGGGCAAAGTCGTAACCCATCCATAACGAGCGCAAGCCCAGGCGTCCGGAAACGAGGCGCATGAAGTCCTGGGCCGAGAGGGCGGCAAAGTCCCGCGTAAAGGGTTGGGTGATGACGGCGTCCACGCCCAGGTCGCCGAGTAATCCCGCGCGCTCCTCGGGGGTGGTCAGGCATTTCAGGTCATCCCGTTTACCAAGCACGACGGCCGGGTGCGGCCAAAAGGTAAGCACAACAGCGAGCGCGCCGTTACTGCGCGCGCCCGCTGTTAAATTCCTGACAATCTCCTGGTGACCGCGATGGACGCCATCGAAGACGCCAATCGTGAGCCAGGAATTTTGCAGGGTGACTTCCTCGATAGAGCGGTAATGGATCATCGTAGCAACGGCTTTAGCCGTTCAACAGCGACTCAAGCCTGCACTGCCTGTCCCCGTTAGGGGGAGCCTGCCGAAGTGTCGCACCTACATCAACCGGATTGGAAGAAGACTTTCTTGGGCTGCCACTCGCGGGAGCCGTCTTCGCCCTCCATGCACTCCATCAAGGCCACCAGTTCGCCCTGGGTGCTGACGCCGCGCACCCTCTTTTCGAGGGGGGTATCAGGATCTGCCTTGGCGCGATGGCCGTGACGGACTTCCTCGACCTCGTCGGGGTTGAGTTCGACGGCCGGCCAGTCGGCCAGCGCTTCGGCAGCCGGGATCAGGTACTGGTACCAGTTGCCGGCCTGGAAGGCCTCCTGCAATTTGCGCAGGGGCACCGCGTCGCGCAGGGTGAAGCGCCCGCTCTTGGTGCGGCGCAACCCAACCAGGTAGGCGCCCGTGCCGAGCGTCTCGCCCAGGTCATTGGCCAGCGAGCGGACGTAGGTGCCGGAAGAGCAATGGACGTCTACCACCACTTCGGGCGGGGCCCATTCCAGCACCTCCAGGTGATGCACCTGGATGATGCGCGGCTCCAATTCCACTTCTTCGCCCTTGCGCGCCATCTCGTAGGCCTTGCGTCCCTGCACCTTGACGGCCGAGTACTGCGGCGGGACCTGTTCGATCTCGCCCTCGAAGGTCTTGAGCACCTTCTCGAACTCCTCTTCGGTCACATTGACGGGCGTCTCCTGGCGGGTGAACTTCCCGTCTGCATCGAAGGTGTCCGTAGCGCCGCCCAGGCGGATGATGGCCTGGTAGCGTTTATCGGACGCGGACACAAACTCGCTCAAACGAACGGCCGGCCCGATCAAAATGACCAGCACGCCGGAAGCGCGCGGGTCGAGCGTGCCGGTATGCCCGGCACGGCGGATGCCTGTCCCATTACGGACAGCCTGCACGACATCGTGCGAGGTCATCCCAACGGGCTTGTCAACCACCAGAACACCAGAGATTGCGTTCTTTACATCCTGACTGTTCATAAGTCGAATTCCTCCTGAATTTTTACCTTTCTTATCCTATTATGACACATTTTAATGTGTTTTTTCCTTAAAGTCCCAGGATTTCCCGGGTAGTCTTAAGTACTAAAGGTTGGACATCTGCCAACGCGCCAGGGATGTCGGCCCCGGCTGCGGCTGCATGGCCGCCGCCCTGGAAGTGTTTCGCCACCGGCGAAACGTCGATCCCTGGCTCCAGCGCGCGCCAGGAGATTTTAACATGAGAATCGTGTTGTTCCACGAAAATCATACCTACTTTATGGCCGTCAATGGCGGAAATAGTATTGATGAGATCCGCATCGTCGTTGCCAGTATAACCGCAAGCCTTGCGGTCTGCCAATGTAAGTGTACCCCATACCAGGCCGTCTGCCTGCTCCAGTTTGGAAAGCCCCGCCCCCCAGTACCGGGTCGCCGCGAACGAACGGCGCACCAGGCCGCGCATGTACAGGTCGGGCATGTCGACGCCGGTATCCATCAAGTCGGCGGCCTGGCGCAAGGCCTCGGAAGTCATGTTCGACGTACGAAAGCCGAGCGTATCAGTGATGATGCCGGTCAACAGCGCGGCGGCAATTGGCCGGGTGATTTCCATGCCCCAAACCGGCAAGTGATTGGTGAGGATAGCCGAGGTAGCCACTTCATCGCCTTCGATCAGGTTGAGTTTGCCGAATTTTTCGTTCGTGATGTGATGGTCTATGTTGATATCCGGGACGCCCAAGGACTGGAACGGTTTGCCGGTGCGCTTGAAGTCGGCGCAATCCACGGTAATGAACGTGTCGAACGCGCCGCTTGGTTCTTTCCGGACCTGGTCGCTGCCCTCCAGGTGACGGAACGAGGACGGCACTCCATCGGCCAGCGCCATCTGGACGGTTTTGCCGGCCTGCCGGAGCGCCAATCCCAACCCAAGCAGGGAACCGACCGCATCACCGTCCGGCCGGACGTGCGAAACGACCAATACATTCTGCGCCGCTTCCAGGCGGGCTTTGATGTCTGCATCTATAGAATTCGTCATGCTTATTTTTATCATCTCCGTATCAGGTTATTTCGCGCGCAATCGCGCAAGCAATCGTTCGATGGCATCGGCGTTTTCGGGCGTAGGGTCCCAATGAAAGCGCAAGCGGGGAAAGGTGCGGAGTTCGATGCGCGCCGCCAAGGCCCGGCGCAGGAAACTGCTGGCGCTGTCCAAACCGGAAAGGATCTCTTTGGAACGCGCCACGCCCTCCACGGCAGAGACATATACGTCCGCGTACGCCAGTTCCCTGTCTACATTTACGTCAGTGACGAAGATTTGTTGCAGGCGCGGGTCGTTGACCTCGCGGATCAACATCTCCGAAAGTTCCTGGCGGATACGGTCCGCAATCCGCTGTAATCGAATTCCTGTAGGCATGGCTTTCTCTATTCACAAGGCGAGCCGCGCACCGCGCTACGCAGCCTCCTTTTCCAACAAATAGCACACGAGTTCGTCGCCGACTTCGATATTGTGGAAATTCCGCAAACCGACACCGCATTCGAAGCCGGTACGCATTTCGCGCACATCTTCCTTCTCGTGCTTGAGCGAGGACATCTCGCCCTCGAAAAGGATATCGCCGCTGCGCAGCAAGCGCACCTTGGCGTTGCGGCGCAATTCCCCCTCGCGCACCCGGCAGCCAGCGATTTTGCCGACCTTGGAGATCGGAAAGACAGCCAGCACTTCGGCCCGACCGATCACCTTTTCGGTCACCACTGGTTCGAGCATCCCTTTGAGGGCCTTCTCGATATCCTCCGTCATGCGGTAGATAATGTCATACAGGCGGATGGACACGCCCTCGGCTTCGGCCAAACGACGCGCTGCCACGTCAGCCTGCACACTGAACCCGATGATAATGGCCTTCGAAGCAGACGCCAGCATGACATCGTTCTCGCCGATATTGCCGGTCTCCGCATACAACACCTTGACGCCGATCTCGCCTTTGCCCAATTTCTCCACTTCCGACATGATCGGTTCCAGGGAACCCTGCACATCGGCCTTGACGATCAGGCTGAGTTCTTTCGCTTCACCGGCCTGGTAAGCCGCAAACAGGTCTTCCAACGAGGCTTTCTTACTGGCTTGTTTCTTTTGCTTTTGAGCATCCAAACGCTGGTTCACGATGTCGCGCGCTTCCTTGTCAGAGTTGACCACCCTGAACAGGTCACCCGCAGCAGGGACATCGTTCAAACCCATGACGCCAACCGGCATGGATGGACCGGCTTTCTTGACGGGCTTCCCGCGGAAGTCGAACAGGGCGCGTAGACGCCCATAGGCGGCGCCAGCAACCACAATGTCGCCGGCCTGGAGCGTCCCGTTCTGCACCAACAAGGTCGCCACCACGCCTTTGGTTTTATCCACTTCCGCCTCGATGACCGTCCCGATGATCCGCCCGCCGGGGTTGGCGCGAATTTCCGTATTATCGGCCACCAGCAGGATGGCCTCCAGCAAATCGTCAATACCCTGCTTCTGTTTGGCAGAGACCGGGATGACCATCGTATTGCCGCCCCAATCGTCAGGGACGAGTTCCTGCTCGGCCAGTTGTTGCTTGACGCGGTCAGGGTTGGCATTGGCCTTGTCCATTTTGTTGAGCGCCACAATGATCGGGACGCGCGCCGCCTTGGCATGGGCAATAGCCTCCTTGGTTTGCGGCATGACGCCATCGTCTGCCGCCACAACCAGGATCACGATATCTGCCCCTTGCGCGCCGCGCGCACGCATGGCGGTGAAGGCTGCGTGGCCGGGAGTGTCGAGAAAAGTGATTGCGCGTCCTTTCATCTCGACCTGGTACGCGCCAATATGTTGGGTAATCCCGCCTGCTTCACCGGCCGCCACGTTCGTCTGCCGGATCGCATCCAACAAAGATGTTTTCCCGTGATCTACATGCCCCAGGATGGTAACGACTGGCGCGCGGTTGACAAGTTTGGCCTGGTCTTCATCAGCGATCATCTGGCGCCAAAGCGGCACTTCACCAGTCTCCTCTTTTACAGCCTCTTCGAACACTTCAGGGATGGCATCGAAACCATACTCTGCAACAACAATGGCAGCCGTGTCGAAATCCACCGACTGGTTGATGCTCGCCATGACGCCGTTGGACATCAATTTCTTGATGATATCAATCGGGCTTTTCTCTATCTTCTGCGCCAAATCACGAATCACAATACTGGCCGGGAGTTCAATTTTATGCCCATTATCGCTCATACTGCCTCCTGGTAAATAATCTCGAACGCTCCGCCCCCCAATTTTGCGAAGCCAGGTTCACCGGGCGGGGAAAAACGTCACATGAGCGATAGGATCCCTTGCGGGGATGGGTCAATCGTTCACATGGTTGTCAACCCGTCCGGACTCATTCCGACGGACTCTTCCGGGAGCGTTTCCAAGAAAGCCTGCAACCGCTCCCGATCTTCTAACGCCAGTTCCACTTTCAACGCATGCGCCAGCGCGCCCTTCAGGCCGCGTTCCCAGCAGGAACGCCGGTCATGCAGGTAAGCCCCGCGCCCGGCCAGTTTTCCGGTCGGATCCACCTGCACGCCCGTTGGCGTGCGCACCAGGCGGATCAGTTGGCGCTTTGCCAATACCGTCCGGCAGCCCACGCAAGTCCGCTGCGGGACATGTTTTACGCGTTGAATCGGTTTCCTGGTCACCTTCGTCTTCCCTCGCCCTTTACCTTACCGAGCAGGCGATAAGCCGCCCGGAAAGTTGGAAGAGGGCCTGAACATTACCACGTTTCTTCGAAGCCTTCGCCGTCGCGTTTGTGCTTTTTGCGAACGACCACTTCGCCAAGGTCCTCATCGAACTCGATCTCGACGTGCTTCTTCTTTTTCTTCTTACCCTTCTTTTTATCGTCGTCAGACTCTTCTTCTTCAGCGCCGCTGGCCTGGAAAATCTCCTTCAAGGCAAACATATCGTCCAGCGAAACCGAGTCTTTCACGCGGTCGAAATCTTCGATGGCCTCTGCTTCTTTCTTTTCCTTCTCTTTGACCTCTTCGACCGCCTCTGGGGCAGCCTCTGCCGCCGGGGCGGCTTCGGGCGCAGGCTGACCGGCCGCCTCGACCTCCCCGGCAACTGCTTCCGGTTCTGCAACCGGCTCGACGCTCGGGGCTTCTTCCGCTGCCGGTTCCGGTTCAGGGAAGTGGAGGGAAGCCAACGTCTCGTTGATATTTTCCATGGCTTTTGGCCCGACGCCTGGCAAGCCCAATACCTTGTTCGGGTCCAACTTCATCGCCAGCATCAAATCGCCGATCGTCTCGATCTCGGCTTCTGTCAGGATGGCGTATACATGCTCCTTCAAGCCGGCCTGGTCGAGAGGCGTCGCGAAGGCCGCTGCCGGGATCTCCGCGCGGGCAGCCGACACGCGCCCTTCTTCCTCGCGCGCCGCTTCCTCTTGGATCTGGATGGTACGGCGCTCCACGCGGTCTACGAATTGGGCAATCATGGTATATTCTTCCGGCGTCACCGGGCGTCCCTCGGCCTTCTTGGCCAGCACCTGCTCTACCGCCGGGACGCTTTCCACAACCGCCGGAAGCAACGCAGCCAGTTCGGCGTCGGTCTGCATCTTGTGCACCGCATCCCCCGCCGCTTCGACCAACGATTTGATGTCGATGCGCCAGCCGGTCAATTTGGCGGCCAGGCGGGCGTTCTGCCCATCGCGGCCAATTGCCAGGCTCAACTGGTCTTCCTGCACCACGACCGTAGCGGTGCGACCGGCTTCGGGCGACTCGGAAAGGTACACCCCGCTGACGCGCGCCGGGCTGATGGCCTTGGAAATGTAGACCACCGGGTCGGGATCCCATTGGATAATATCGATCTTCTCGTCATGCAACTCTTTGACGATGGCCTGGATACGCACCCCTTTGATGCCCACGCACGCCCCCACCGAGTCCACGCCGGGCTGGGTAGCCATCACAGCCACCTTGGCGCGCTGCCCCGGTTCGCGGGCAATGGCGCGGATCTCCACAATGCCGTGATAGATCTCAGGGACTTCGTTCTCCAGCAGGCGGCGCAGGAAATTGCGATGCGCGCGCGAAAGGATGATCTGCGGGCCGCGCGAGCCGTCCTTCACTTCCAGCACCACTGCGCGGATGCGGTCGTGCAAACGGAAACGCTCGCCCGGGATGCGCTGGTTGGCAGGCATCACGCCCTCGGCCTTCATGTCCAGGCCGATGGTCGTGGATTGGTTGTTGGTGGCCTGCACCACGCCGCTGACGATCTCGCCCGCCTGCCTCTCGAAATACTCCATCTGCGCCGAACGTTCCGCCTCACGGATGCGCTGCTGGATCACCTGGCGCGCCGTTTGGGCCGCCACGCGACCGAAGTCCGCAGGCGTAGTTTCCACCAACGCCATGTCGCCTAATTGCGCTTCCGGGTTATATTTGCGGGCTTCGTCCAACAGGACTTCCGTGCGCTCATCCTGCACATCTTCCACCACTTCTTTCTCGGCATAGATCAGCACCTGCCCGGTCTCGGTATCCACTTTGGCTTCCACCTGCTGCGCGTTGGAAGCGTTCACGGCCCGCCGGTAGGCCGAAACCATGGCGGACTCAATCGCCGAAAGGATGATCTCCTTCGGGAGTTGTTTTTCTTCCAGCACTTCGTTGAAAGCCAGGGCGAATTCGTTCTTCGTCATCCTCTTCTTGCTCCAGTTCATTCTTTACAAGCAGAAAAGTGGGGGTTGCCCACTTTTCGACGTTTCCGGTATTGGCGTTCGTTGCGAGCGGGATTCTAGCACACCTATCCTGAAGGCGCAAGGTTTTTTTAGATCGGCAAGGTATAATATTCCTCATGAACACGAGAGACATGGACAAGGCCGCCCTGCGCGGCGAGCCGTCCTACGTGTGGCGCGAGGGCCAGCAGCGCCGCCTGGAAATGGTCGCGCGCGCGGCTGGCGAGCGCCTGCGCGGGCGCGTGCTGGAGAACGGCTGTGGGGTGGGCATGTACGTCGAGCGGCTGGCAGGCCTGGGGGCGGATGTGACCGGGCTGGAATTCGACTTCGAACGCGCGATAGAGGCCGCTTCCCGCGCCCGGGATATCGTCAACGCGGCGGGCGAATCCCTCCCGCTTCCCGCCTCGACCTTCGACCTGGTGTTGAGCCACGAAGTCCTCGAACACGTCCAGGACGACGCGCAGGCGGTGCGCGAGATGGTGCGCGTGCTAAAGCCCGGCGGGCGGATCGCGCTCTTCGTCCCCAATCGCGGCTATCCCTTCGAGACGCACGGCATCTTCTGGCGCGGACGGTATCATTTTGGCAACAAACTTTTCGTCAACTACCTGCCGCGCGCCTGGCGGGACAAACTGGCGCCGCACGTGCGCATCTACACCCGGCGCGACCTGGAACGGCTGTTCGCCGGCCTGCCCGTCCGTTTCGTCGAGCGCAGGGTCATCTTCGGCGCGTACGATAACCTGATCGCCCGGTTCGGCCTGACCGGGAAAGCGCTGCGGGCGGTGCTGCAATTCTTAGAAAAGACGCCCTTGCAGGTGTTTGGACTGTCGCATTTTTGGGTGATCGAGAAAACATGAAACTGTCACTGCGAGCCGCTGGTCGAGTAGCTGGTGATTTTCCAGCATATCGAGACCAGACGAAGCAGTCTCCTGTAGCAAGAGGGGATTGCTTCAAGCGGGGTCTCGATACGGACTTCGTCCTACTCGACCGCCGCTCTCGCAACGACATGACAACGAGAGGAAACGATGAAAAAATACCTGATCGAACCCGGCAGCAAAGTGGACTTGGATGATTTCGATCCCGCCGACACGAGCGGATTCCAGGGCGGAAAGAAAGAGGCGCAGGCAGCATTGCTCGAACAGAACGCGGAACTGGAGGCCCTGCAGGAGATGTTGTACGCCCAGCGCGAGCACAAGCTCCTGGTCGTCTTGCAGGCCATGGACACGGGCGGCAAGGACGGCGTGATCCGGCACGTGTTCGAGGGCGTGAACCCGCAGGGGGTGCGGGTGGCCGGTTTCAAGGCGCCGACGCCCGTCGAGTTGGATCACGATTATCTTTGGCGGGTGCATCCCCAGGTCCCAGGAAGAGGCGAGATCGTCATCTTCAACCGCAGTCATTACGAGGATGTGCTGGTAGTGCGCGTGCATGGACTGGTCCCCAAGAAGGTCTGGAGCCGCCGCTACGCGCACATCAACGCCTTCGAGAAGACGCTGGCCGAGGAGGGGACAACCATCCTGAAGTTCTTCCTGCACATCAGCCCGCAGGAGCAGAAAGAACGCCTGCTGGCGCGCCTGCAAGACCCGACCAAGCATTGGAAATACAATCCCGGCGACTTGAAGGAACGGCAATTGTGGAAGGACTATACCCGCGCCTATGAAGACGCCCTGGCCAAGACCAGCACGGCGCACGCGCCCTGGTACGTCATCCCTTCGGACAAGAAGTGGTACCGCAATTGGGTGATCGCGAATATCCTGATCAAGACCCTCAAGGACTTGAAGGTGGCCTATCCCCAACCGGAGTACGATGTGCAGGCCGCCCTGGAGACGTTCGAAGCGGACTCGGCGCTATAGACCCTAAAGGTCTCCCAGACCTTTAGGGTCTACACACCGCGCTGGCGGCGGCGACGCGGCCTTTGTCAACGCCGGGCAGAAAAAACTGAACCGCCTGCAACAACTCAACAATGAGCAGGAGAAGTTGAAAGCCGACCTGAAACTCAAGACGGCCGAGTTGGTTGCCGCCCAGAAAGACTTGAACTTGTGGCACTCCGAGGCCTCCAAGATCGTCAAACTGGCTTACCGCGGCCAGCAAAAAAAGTGGGTGGAATTCGGCCTGAACGCCAAAAGTTAGCCCTGCCTGTTAGCAAAAAAAGAACCCTTCTGAAGGCTTAACACCTTCGGAAGGGTTCCCCACATGCTATAATACATTTGTGGACACGCTAAAGATCAAAAAAACTTTATCCCCGATCTTCCGGCAATACCGCATCGAGAAGGCCATCCTGTTCGGTTCGTTTGCGCGCGGGGAGCATTCGCGCCGCAGCGATGTAGACCTGATCTTGATCAAAGAGACTCCGCAGCGTTTTTTCGAACGCTACGACGGGATTTTGGCCGACTTGAATAAGGCCATCCCTGCCCTTGAAGTTGATGCGCTCATCTACACGCCGGATGAATTGGAACAGATTGCCCACCGCCCATTCATTGCGCAGGCGTTGAAGGAAGGGAAGGTGATCTATGAGTCTGGCTATGATTGTAGGCTTCGATGAAACAAATTCGCTTTTCCCGTCACGCTTCCCAACGGATGCTTATTCGTGGTGCAACAGAAAGCGAAGTAAAGGAAACAATACACACATCAAAATGGAGCCCGGCTCTGGAAAATAAACAACAAGCGAGACGAACTTATAAATTCGAACAGCCTTCGCCGATCAGTCAGCAAGTCTACAAGTCAAAGACGGTCCATGCAATATTTGTCGAGGAGAATGACGAGATCATTGTGGTCACTGTAATGGTTTACTATGGAGACGAGGAGTGAGCAAGCATGAAAATAACCTACGACCCAGAAGTTGACGCCTTGTATCTGGAATTCCAGCAGTTGGAACCGGGACGCGCCTCGACGCGCCAGTTGACCGACGAAATCATTGCCGATTACACGCCGGATGGCCGCTTGGCCGGACTCGAAATCCTGGACGCGCGCCGGATGCTGGCGCAGACGCAAGGCCGCATGGTTTTCGAAATCGAACCTGCCTTCAACCCGGCGGGTGTAAACCTGTAGCCGGAAAAACGATAACGAAATCACACACTTCACGGGCGGCAGGCAATGCCGCCCTTCTGATAAATCAAGTAAGGAGATTGAATGACACAAACGGTGGATTTGATACTCACCAACGCGCTCGTATTGACAATGGACGAGGCTTTCAACCAGTATGACCCCGGCGCGGTCGCCCTACAAGGGACGGACATCGTCGCCGTTGGACCAGCGGACGAGATTGCAAAGACCTATTCCGCCCGCGAAACGCTCGACTGCGGCGGCAGGGTGCTGATGCCCGGGCTGGTCAACGCGCACACCCACGTCCCCATGACGCTGCTGCGCGGCCTGGCCGACGACCTGCGCCTGGACGTGTGGCTGATGGGCTACATGATGCCGGTGGAACGCGAGTTCGTCTCGCCGGAGTTCGTACGCCTGGGGACGAAACTGGCCTGCGCGGAATTCATCCGCAGCGGCGTGACGACCTTCTGCGACATGTACTATTTCGAAGCGGACGTGGCGGCCGCCGCCGCCGAGGCCGGCCTGCGCGCCGTGTGCGGGCAAACGGTGATGAAATTCCCCGCGCCGGATGCGGCCTCCTACGACGACTCATTGGCGCTGGCGCGCGACTTCATCCAGAAGTGGAAAGGCCACCCGCTCATCACCCCGGCAGTCTCGCCGCACGCGCCCTACACCTGCACCGACGACATCCTGCGCGCCACGGCCCAACTGGCCGTCGAATTCGACGTGCCGCTGCACACCCACCTGGCCGAGACAGCCCAGGAACGCGAGAACATGCGGGACGAAAAGGGGATGCCGGTCATCCCGTACGTCAAGAAACAGGGACTGTTCGAAGCCAAGGTCATCGCCGCGCACTGCGTCCACGTGGACCTGGGCGAAATGCACACCCTGCTGCACGCCGGGGCGGGCGTGGCGCACAATCCCTCCTCCAACCTGAAACTGGCCTCCGGCTTTGCGCCCGTGCCCAAGATGCTGGAAGTGAGGCTGAACGTGGGCATCGGGACGGACGGCCCGGCCTCCAACAACGACCTGGACATGTTCGAAGAAGTGCGCCTGGCCTCGTTCATTGCCAAGGCGGTCAGCAACGACCCGACCGCCCTGCCTGCGCCGCTGGCGCTGGCGATGGGGACGCGCATCGGCGCGCGGGCGCTGCATCTGGGAGACGTGACCGGCTCGCTCGAACCCGGCAAACGCGCCGACCTGATCCTGGTGGACACCAGTCCGCTGCACAACTCGCCGCGCTTCCGCCGCGATCCGGACAACGCCTACGCCCAACTTGTCTACGCGGCCAAATCCACCGACGTGACGGACGTGATGGTCAACGGGAAGTGGTTGATGCGCGAGCGTCAACTGCTGACCCTGGACGAATCCGCGCTGCTGGCGGGGGCGCGCGAGGTGGCCCGTCAGATTGACGCTTTCCTCATTGAACGGGAGCAGTCCGTTCTGTCGAAATTGATCGCGCTGGGCGGCTCCATGGAGCAGGAATCCTACGAGGTGCAGGTCAAGGTCAAATTGGAAGACCGCGCCCTTGTCTTGTCCAATATCAAGCAAGCCGCCATCATCATCAACGCCCACAAACATTACCGTCAATTCGACAATTATTTCTCGTTCGACGACCCGACGCAAGGACGCTTACGCTTCCGCGAGGACGAGTTGCTGGACGCCAAAGGCAACATCACCAACGTGCGCTCCCGGCTGACGCTGCTCGGCCCGCGCGAGGACAAGTTCGAGCATGACGTGCTGCTCTCGCGCAGTCGTTTCCTGGCGCCGGCCGTGCACACGCTGCGCTTCTACCGCGAATACTTCAAACCAGCGGGCGAGGTCGTCATCCAGAAAGACCGCCTGCGCTGGCACATCAAGTACAAAGAGACCGAGTTCTTCGTCAACCTGGACACGCTGGAAAAGCCCGACCTGGGACAGTTCCTGGAAGTCAAGAGCCGCACCTGGAGCCGCAAGGACGCCGAGCGCAAGGCAGGCCTGGCGCACGAATTGATCGCGGTACTGGGCGCCTCAAGCAGCCAGACGGTCACGCAGGATTACATAGAAGTCGTTTGACCAGTGGAAGCGTTTCGCCACAGATACCCAAAGGGTACGCTGTCAACGCAGATAAAATCGGATTTAGAGCGATTTCGTTTAGGAGCATCCAATGAGCGCATTCAAAAAGGGACTGGCCGTCAGCCTGGCAGCCTTATTCGTCCTTTCCGCACTGGGGGCGCTGCTGGCCTTCAACCTGGAGCACACTGCCTTCGATGCAGAAACCTACCGGCAGGCGTTTGCCAATCAGCAGTTCTACGCCCTGCTGCCAGGCATCATAGCCGACGGACTGACCGCCTCGGCGCCGCTGGGAAGCCTGCCGCCCGCCTTGCAGGGAATGAGCGCCGCGCAATGGGAAAACTTCATCCGCGACCTGCTGCCGCCCGAAACGCTGCAAGCCATGGGGGACGAAGCCCTGGGATCCCTGTTCGCGTATCTGAACGGCCAGGTAGAGACGGTGCAGGTCCCGCTTGCGCCTCTCAAACAAAGCATGGCCAGCGACACCGGCGTACAAGCAGTGCTGGCCGCCTTCCGAGCGCAGCCCGATTGCACGCTGGCGCAACTGGCGCAGATGACGATGAGCGCGCTCGGCAATGGGCAAATCATCTTGTGCAACCTGCCGGAAGAGTTCTACCCGGTCATCACGCCGCTGGTCCAAGGCCAATTACAGGCGGCAGCGGCGGCGCTTCCCGACCAATTCACTTTGCTCAACGGGCAGCCAGGCAATTTCCAGGGAAGCGCCCGCCAGCGCCTGCAAACCATCCGGCTCGCCATGCGCCTCAGCCCACTCCTGCCGCTGGCCTTCCTGTTTGCCCTGACCATCCTGATCGTCCGGGGCCTGCGCGACTGGCTGACGTGGTGGGGAATCCCATTTTCGATCACCGGCGGTCTGGCTGTTTTGCTGGGCTTCCTGGGCGCGCCCCTGGCCGGGACTCTCATCTCACAGATCCTGGCGCGCCACTTGCCCGCTTCCCTGCCGTCCTTCCTGTTCGACAACAGCAGCCAATTGATCGCCGCCATCGTAAGGCAATTGCTGGAACCCGTCCAAATACAAGGCTTCATCATGGCCGGGGTGGGGCTTATCATGCTTGCAGTTGCAAGGCTCACTGGCCGCCGCGCCCCGACAGCCACACCGTCGGGGAATGCCTGAAAAGTTACTTGACCCCAAGGAGGCGTCCCATGTCCACCTCACCTGCCCCGCAACAACCGAACACGCTTGGGAATGCCAGCCTGGCGCTGGGGATCGCCTCCACCGCGCTGGTATTCGGCATCGGCCTGTGCGCGCTCACCGGCGCAAGCCAGAATTGGATCAGGCTGGCAGGCACGCCGCTCTTCGTGTGCGGCGGCAGCAGCGCTTTCCTGGGTTTCCTGGGGTTTGTGCTGGGACTGGCGGGCCTGTTCGGGAGCAACCGGCCCAAAGGCGTCGCTATTGCCGGCCTGATCCTCGGACTCAGCAGCGCGTGCCTGTTCTTTGTCTTTCTCAACCTGATAGCGCAGGCTGGTTAGATTTCGAAAAGACGCGGCGTGTCCGCGTCTTTTTTTGCAACATTTTCCCCATCGAACCTGTAATAGTATATAGAAATGTCTTCCACACACGAACGCGGACTTGCCCTGCGCGCAGCAGCCGGCGACCGGGAAGCCTTCGCCGAGATCATCCGCGCCCACCAGCGGGCTGTGTTCAACGTCGCCTACCGCCTGCTGGGCAATATGCGGGACGCCGAAGACGCCGCGCAGGACGCCTTCCTGCGCGCCTGGCAGTTCCTCGACAAATTTGACGTCGACCGTCCGCTCGCACCCTGGCTCAAACAGGTGACGGTGAACGTGTGCCTCAACCGCATCCAGGCAGACAAACCCGCCTCATCCCTGGATGATGGCCTGCCGCCGCCAAAGGACCCACATCCCGGCCCCGAAGCGCAGACCGCCAAACGCCTGCGCGACGAGCGTATCCGCCGCGCCATCCTGTCCCTGCCGCCGCGCTACCGCGCCGTGATCGAATTGCGGCACTTCGAAGAACTGCGCTACGAGGAAATTGCCCAAGCCCTGAACCGCCCGTTGAGCGACGTCAAATCCAACCTGTTTCGCGCCCGCAAGTTGCTGGCAGAACACTTGAAAGATATTGGTGATTGGTAATGTCATATGCAACATATCAATGAAGAACTTCTCAATGAATACCTGGATGACTTGCTGGACGCCCCGGCCCGCGCCGCCGCGGACGAACACCTGGCCGCTTGCGCGTCCTGCCGCCGGGCGCTGGCGGATTTGGAGACCGTCACGTCCCTGCTGGCATCCCTGCCGGACGAGCCGCTGACACGCGACCTGACCCCGTCCGTGCTGGCGGGGCTACCTCAGCCGCGCCTCGCCCTCGGCTGGAAACTGGTTTTTGCAGTCGAGGCCGGGATCGGGCTTGGAATGGGTATGCTGGTTCTCGCCAACCTGAAATTCCCGCTCCAGCCGCAGGCCTGGCTGGCGCATGCATTTACAACACTATCACATCTGAAAATCCCGTCGTTGGCCGCGCCGCTACTCGCCAATCACTACTCATTCCCTGCAATCGAAATCCCGGCAGCGCCAGCCAACCTGGTTTTCCTCGCCCTCTCCGCCCTGCTCCTGTGGGGCGTGGGGAATGCTGTTTTATTGCGCGGCAGGCCGGAGGTCCGGGAATGAACCGCCGCCTCCTCGCCGCCCTGTTCGCCCTGCTCCTGGCCGCGCTGGCCTGCGGCGAGAGCGTCACGGCGACAATTTCCCCTGCGCCGGAAGCGTCCAGCGTTGATCCCGGTCAAAACGAAGGAATGGATGACAAAACACCAAGATTAGCCCTGTGGCTGGCCAAAAAGAATGACCTGATAGCAAATCCCCAAGCCAAGTACGACCTGGTAATGACGGCCTGGTTCACGCCCCAAGAAGCAGATACGCTCACATCCCGCAATCCGCCGTCCATGCTGCTTGGGGGACTCAGCCACACGTGGATCTGGGATGACCCGACCTGGTTGACCTTCCTCCTTACCATTGCCAACCAAGGCGACCCCAATGGGGTGTTGCAAATCACAGAAGATATGTATCTGATGTTCGATGAGGACGGCGACGGTTCGCCTGAACGACGCTGTTCAGCGCCAGGCTGGGAGGGAATCTATGCAATGGACCCGCGCCACCCCAAATGGCGTGAACTCATCCTTGCGTTCTACCAGACGGTGGCTACCCAGGCACAGCACGACGGGGTAATCGTGGACATGTTGGATGCGTATCCTTTCTGCGAAGGCGCCCACTCCCTGGGTGTGCCAACGCCGCTCGATACGCAGGGATGGGTGTCCGCGCAGGAAGAATTGCTCGCCCTCATCCGCGAAAATACTCCCCCGGAGAAATGGGTTTTTGCCAATGCAGGGAAAGGTTTTGACGATGATTCCCCCTTCCCGCAGTACCTCAACGGCTACCTGCTCGAAAACTTCCTCGGCGCGTGGGGAGCAGGTCTGGAGGAAGGATTGCAGTCGGCGGAACGCGCCTTGGTCGCCACCCAGGCGCCGCACATCGTGGTCTTTGCAGTGGACACAGACGATACGGGGAATGTGGATTGGAACCGGTTTCGCGTGGGGCTGGTTGCAAGCATGTTAATGGACAACACCTATTTTGCCTTCGACTCTGGGGCCAGGGATCACGGCTCTGTGACGAATTGGTGGTTCCCAGAATACTACGACATTGCGCTGGGAGAACCTCTTGGGGCATACTCTGTCGAGAATGGAAACTATCGGCGCGATTTCGAACAAGGGGTGGTCGTGATCGCACAACAAAACGCCATGCAACTGATATTCGATACCGAACACAGGGACATTTTTTCCGGGAATACGGGCACGCAATTCCAGGTATCCCAAGGAGACGCGCGAATTTTTGTCCTGAGAGCCAGGCCATGAAAGAAAGATGATGAAATACCCTTCTCTCTCCATCTCCCTAGTATTACTGCTCCTGGCTACGCTGGCCTGCTCGTCCGGCGGGACGCCCGCCCCCCTCCCTACGCTGGAGAGTTCCCCCTACGATCTGGGGCGCACCCTCTACGGCTTCTTCCCCTCCCCGCCCGAAGCCAGCCTGCAGAGCATCATCGAAACATACGCCGCCATCGGCCAGCACGGGGACGTGGTCCTGCTCCAGCAGAACATCCCCTGGCAGGAGTTCGCCTCCGGCGCGGACGGCGAGAGCGCGGCCATCACCGACATCGGCAACCAGTTCCTGCTGGCGCGCCAGAACGGGCTGGAAGTCATCTTCGTCGTGGACCCGCTCAACGGTCTCAACCGGAGCGAGTTCCAGGGCCTGCCGGAGGGCTGGGAGGCCAGTTTCGCCAACCCCGACGTGCGCGCCGCCTTCCGCAACTACACCCTGCGCATCGTGCGGGAGTTCCGCCCGCGTTACCTCGGCCTGGCCTCCGAGATCAACACCTACAACGACACCCACCCCGAAGACTTTCCCTACTACCTGAGCCTCTACAACGAGACCTACGCGCTGGTCAAGGCCGAAGCGCCGGAGACGCAGGTCTTCGTCACCTTCCAGTGGGAGGAACTCAACAACCTGATGCCAACTGTGGCGCAGGGCGCTCCGTATGATGTCAACTGGCATCAGGTGGAGCAGTTCGAGCCGAACCTGGACCTGTGGGTCATCTCCTCGTACCCGTTCGTCATCTTCCCCTCCGGCGCCGACATCCCGGACGATTACTACTCCCCGCTCCTGGCGCGGACCTCGAAGCCGCTGGCCGTGGCCGAGGGCGGGTACACCTCCGAGCCGGTCGGCCCCTTCCCCGGCGACACGCAGTCGCAGGTGGATTACCTGAACGCCATCCACACGCAGATCGGCGGCGACCGGCTGGCCTTTTGGATCTATCTGCTCATCAATGATTTCGACCTGGATTCATACGCGCAGGTCATGCAGGAACACGGCCAGGGCGACGACATCGAAACGCTCGGCATGTTCGCCTCCGTCGGCCTGACCGGCCCCGACCGCACCCCGAAACCGGCGCTGGAGGTTTGGGATTCGTTCAAGAAGTAATGTTCGGCTCGGGAGGCCGGAGGCTTGCTCTCGGCTCTTTGCCGGTCACGGACGGCAAGCCGTCCAACTCCAAAGTAATCCGGGTCACGGACGGCAAGCCGTCCGACTCCAAAGTAATCCAAACCTTCCGCAGGTTTGACCAATAGCATTCAAAGCGGTTGGAACCTGCGGAAGGTTCACAAACAAAGGAGAAAAATATGGAAATACTCGGTCTGGTACTGTTCATCGTGTTCGGCGGGATCACCCTCACTGCCCTGCTGGTCACGGTCAACCTGCTGGTGCCGGTCCCCGTGGAAGCGGCTCGCAAGAAGATCGAAGCCGGCCTGCTGCATGCGTTCCTCGTCGGCCTGGTGAATCTCATCTTCACCCTGGCCCTGCTATTGCTGCTCGGCTTCATCATCTCTCTCTTCAAGCAGTCCGAAGGCAACGCCACCACCATTGACCTGGGGCAGATCATCGGCCCCGGCATTTTCGTTGTGCTGGGCGTACTGGTGGCCCTGACCGCCTTCCTGTTCATCGTGCGGGGTCTCTCGGCGCTGACCAGTCTTGTGGGCGCGCGCATCGGCGCGGCCAAATCCCCCTTCTGGAGCGACGTGCGCGGCGGCCTCCTGCTGGTGCTGGCCTGCCTGACGCCCTACGTTGGCTGGTTCGTCTTCACGCCCTTCATCGTCTGCGTTTCCCTGGGCGCATCGGTGCAAACGCTGATCCAGAAAAAGCCCAAAGCCCCGCTCGAAGAACCGGCGCACTGACCCCGCCCCGTCCCTGCTTACACCGGCTGCCCACCCCTCTGCGGACAACCGGCATCGTTTCGGAAAGGAAAGCCCATGAAACGCATCTTCTTCCCCATGGCCCTCCTCGTACTGGCTATCCTCGCCTGCGAACAGGCAGGCACTTCGACGCCGCCCAGGACAGATCCTCCGCCGACACCTGCGCCTGACCGCCTGGCAGCCATCCCCCCTGATGCGGTCAAGATTACGCCGGAGACCGACGTGTACCCGGTCAAATCCGAAACGGACGAGTACGCAGATCCCGTCCCGCTGCCCTTCCCGGTCAACACCACAGGCGCAGAGGATTCTGCCTTTATGATGCCGAATGGGAAAACGCTATACGTCTGGTTCACCCCATCGCCGGGCATCCCGGTCGAGAAGCAACTCTTCGACGGCGTGACCGGCATCTACGCCTTCCAGAAAACGGAGACTGGCTGGAGCGACCCGCAGCGCATCTGGCTGCAGGACCCCGGGAAAGCGGCGCTCGACGGCTGCGAATTCGTACTGGGAAATACCATGTGGTTCTGCTCGGCGCGCGAGGGCTACACGGGCATGCACTGGTTCACCGCCGAGTTCATGAACGGAACCTGGCAGGGCTGGAAAGACGCCAATTTTAATCCTGCGTATGAAGTGGGCGAACTGCATATTACTGCCGACGGGAAGGAACTCTACTTCCACTCGCCGCGCGCCGGCGGATTGGGAGAATATGACCTGTGGGTTTCACAAAACGTGGACGGGGTTTGGCAGGAACCCGTCAACCTGGTGAGTCTCAATTCCACTTTCAACGACGGCTGGCCCTACGTTACGCAAGACGGCTCGGAACTATGGTTCACGCGCACGGTCGGTGCGCCAGAATTGTGGCGCTCGAAAAAGGTCAATGGCGAGTGGACTGCGCCGCAGAAAATGTTCGCGCCCTTCGCTGGCGAAGCCTCGCTCGACCCCGAAGGCAACGTCTATTTCACGCACCATTTTTACACAGACAATGTGATGCTCGAAGCCGATATCTACGTTGCTGTAAAGAAGTAAGACAAATCGCAGATTCGTCCTACGGGCAGCCGTTTTGCAAATGCTCCTCGAAAGTGACGGAAAAATCATGCAGGCCGGAGCCATCGCAACGGGCGCGGAAGTAGTAGTAGGGCGTATCGGCCGGGAAGGCCACCGCCCGCAGCGCATCCAGCGAGGGATTGCAGATCGGGCCGGGCGGCAAAGCGGGGTAAAGGTAAGTGTTGTAAGGGGAGTCGAACTGTAAGTCCTGCGCACTGAGGGGATTGGTCCACCAGGTTGCTTGGGCGGGGTTGTAACCCAGGGCATACTGGACGGTCGGGTCGCTGTCCAGTTTCATGTCCATCGCCAGGCGGTTGAGGAAGACCGAGGCGACCTGCGGCGCTTCTTCGGGATGCACCGCTTCGCGCTGGACGAGGGAGGCCAGCGTAACGGCCTGGTAGATGTCCAGGTCCTGGCGGGCAAAGCCTTCGCGCAGGTCGGGCGTCAAGTGCAGGCCAAAGTTGCGCAGGAAGCCGGAGACCAGGGCGTCCACCGTCACATCGCGGGGGACGATGTAAGAGTCGGGGTAGAGGAAACCCTCCGTCGAAGCGGAAGCAGGCAGGAAGTCCAGGCCGAGAGGCGCGGTGGAGGCGGCTGCCAGGAATGCGTCGGGGGTGATGTCCAACCCTGAAGTGGGCAGCGAGGCGGCAATTTCCTCTATCCGCCAGCCGGACAGGATGACGAAGGTCACTTCGGAGGGCGTGGCGTCCTGCAATTCGCGGGCAATGTCCACAACGGACTGCGCCGGGCTGAGGAGATACTCGCCAGCCTGGATGCTGGTGTCGAGGCCGGTGTAAATCAGGTAAGCGCGGAAGGCGGCGGCGCTGCGAATCAGGCCGACCTCCTCGAGCCGGATGGCAATGGACGGCACGCTTTCGCCGGGTTCGATAGCAAAGGATTGTTCGAGGCCGCTGGGGTCGAGCGGCTGGGTCAACACGCCGCTATACCACAACAAGCGGGCGGAGAATTCCAGCCGGTCGAGCGCGCCGAGCGCCGGGGAGGGGGGGCCGTATTGGCGGTTGGCAAGCGCAGGAACGCCAAGGAATACGCCAAGCAACAAGGCACAGAGAAAAGCAAGGACAAGTACGAAGAGGGAGCGGCGGGACATTCGATTTACGATTTACGGATTACGCATCACGTTTTTAGCATCCAAGTACGATTGCAGGATGACAGTGGCAGCGATCTCATCCAGGTGGCCGGTTCGTTTTCTCCTCGAAACACCCATCTGGAGGCGGGCAGCGCGGGCTTTTTGCGTGCTGAAAGATTCGTCCCATAATTCGACCGGCAGGCTGGTCTGCTGGCGCAAAGCCTCGGCAAAGCGCGCCGCGCGGCGTCCGGCCTGGTTGGGGTGACCCTCTTCATCGAAAGATTGGCCGACCACGATCAGTCCAGCGCCGTGCTCGGCAGCCAACGCCGCCACCTGCACTGCGTCGATTGCGCGCGAGACGTGCTGGATAACAACCAACGGGTTGGCAATCGTCGCGGTCGGATCGCTGATAGCCAGGCCGATGCGCTTTTCGCCGTGATCTACGGCCAGGATTCTCACTGCGTCTCCACCGTGATATTGAACGGGATGAGCGGCAGCCACGGCCACCAGGACGGGCGCACAACGATGCGTGGCTGCTCGGCCAACGACAAGGCCTCGGCCAGCCGCGCCTCCGCAACCTGCGGGGAACGTCCCTGCGCAAGCGGGATCACCCGCGCCAGGCCCAGACTCCGCGCAAGGGTGCGCTTCGCCTGCATGTCCCAGCGGGTCACGCCATCTGCGCCGGTCACGGGTGAAGAAAGCGCCTCCAACGCCAACGATGCATCCGAGGACACGAAACCGGCTGGCAATGAAGCATTCAATACTGCGCCCGCCAGTTCCGCCAGGTCTGCACCCGACGCATACGAGGCGGCAAATTCGACCTGCATCGCCAGGGCCACTTTACGGCCAGATTGCCCGGTCGGCGGGTCATAGGTTTCTTCCAAAGCCTGCGCCAGGGACACCGTATCGGGGAAAAACACATCCCCGGCTGCCAGTTGTAGACGCATCTGCTCTTGCGCTTTCGCACGCAATTCATCCACCAAGGCCTGCCGCAAACGGCCCCGATCTTCCTCTGTCGCAGCAGGTGATACCAGGTCGCTGCCGCCCACTGTCGGCTCGGCGTTCGACACTGCTACTTGCAAACCCAGGTTGCCTTCGACTGCCAGGATCGTCCCAGCCTCCACGTTCCCAGCCGCGCCAGGCTGCTCCGCCTGCACCGGCACATCCATGCTGGCCTTCAAGCCAGGCGCCAGCTCACTGGTTTCCAGCGTCACAAAGCGCACGCCCGGCAGGCCGGTCGAAGTCAACACCGTCCCGGCGGGGACCGTCACTTCCCCCTCGGTCAAGTTGCGGAACGTCACTGCGCCCTCGGCCTTTGCCTTGGGGACCGGTATCTCGCCTGTCGCCAGGGCCTCGCGCGTACCCTCCACGATTACACGCAATTCGCGCGCAGGGAGATTTCCTGTAATGAAAACCGTATCCACCGATGGGTCGGCCCGCACCGGCAGGGTCACTACCTGCAACTGCTTCTCGGACGCCAGGACAATCTCCGCCTTGGGGATAAAAAGTGACGCCAACAAAAGCACCGCCAAGACACCCAGCGTAAATGACAGAATCCTCGTGGCCGGATGGCTGCGCCACGCCTCTTCCCCCACCCGAACCTGCCTCCGCAACCGGCGCAAATCCCGCCGCGGCCTGCGCCACTCCCGTTTCCCCCGCAAGTCGCGCTCCGGCCAGGGGCTGCGCTGCGCCTCCCCTGTCGAGCCAAAGACCGGGATATCCAGCGCTTGCGCCTCGCGCCAGATATCGCGATGGCGGGTCACCAGTCCCAGCTGCGCACCCAGCGCGGCAGCATGTCGCTGCAAGACTTTCAGGTCCAGCGCACGCAGCGGGATACGCTCAGACTTGGGCCACACCAGCAGGATGCGCGGGGTCTTTGCCCATGACATCCTGTCCCGGACGGAGATCAGGTCATCGTGCGATTCGAGCGGGATGAGTTGGGTTTTCATGGCAAGGCGATTATACTTCGATTGTTGACATTCCCTCCTTTTTCCGCTAAACTATACGCAAAGACTACACGCTATTTACTGACAAGGAGGCGTGATGACCACAGAATCGACCGCCCACCTCACTCCCCAGACCAGCCTGGCGCCCGCCATCAGGGCTTGGGAGATGTATTTGAACGACCAGGGACGCTCACCCAACACCGTCAAAGCCTTTCTCTCCGACGTGCGCCTGCTGACCCAATTCCTACCCTCTG
>JBMOMP010000006.1:0-24419 GCA_049323115.1 Chloroflexota bacterium | reverse complement strand
GTGCTGGGAACGGCCCAAACAGCGCGGTAGACCTTCCACTGCCATGCTGCAACTGGCTCAACAATGGGCTCAGTGACCACGTTTAACTGCGGTGCTACCAGCCATTCTGTTAGACAACCCATCACCCGATCTCTCCCAGCAAACCAGGCAGGGCCTCCAGCGAAGCGATCACGGCCTGCGGCTGGTAAGGCAACTCGCCGTCTTCATCATATTTTGCCCGGCGCGTGATCCAGACGCTGTACATGCCCAGGCGGTTCGCGCCCTGCACATCCGCGTCCAGCGTGTCGCCCACCATCATCGTCTGCTCCGGCGGCAGGCCGAAATGCTCGAGCCCCAGCCGGAAGATGCGCCGCGCCGGTTTGCGGACCTGGCAAGCCGCCGAGGACAGGATGAATTCGAAATACGGGCGCAGGCTGGCCTGGTCCACCAGCGCCTGGACGTTGCGGTCATCGGCGGCGTTGGAGAGGATGCCCAGGCGGTAGCCGTCCGCTTGCAGCGTTTGCAGCATGGGGATGGCGTCGGCCTCCGCGTACCAGTTCCGCTGCGTAACGGCGTACAAGGCCTCCATAGCGGCCAGCAGGACGGGGTCGGGGGGCGAAGCGCCCTGTCGCTCCAGCAGTTCGCGCAGCAATGCGAGCGTCGTCTCCTCTTTGAGCGTGTCCTGGCGGCGGTGATAGTACAGGTCGAAAATGGTGGGGAAGTCGCCGCAGGCTTCTGGCGCAAGCGGATAGCCGGCCGCCTCCAGCGACCGGCGCATGGCGCGGTCGGCCTGCGCCAGGATGGGCGGCCAGGGATCGCGGTCGTAGATGAGCGTGTTGCCCAGGTCGAAGAAGATGACCTTGATGCGGCGCTCCATCTCAGTAGCCCCGCTTCGGATCGAACAAGTTGTAGAGCGGCTGTCCGTTGACGTAGCGCGCCAGGTTGGCGGCGAACATCTGCACGGCGCGCTCGTCGTAGTGCGGGCTGATGCCCGCGATGTGCGGCGTGATGATGACGTTGGGCAGTTCCCACAACGGGCTTTTGGGCGGCAGCGGCTCTTCGGGGAAGACGTCCAGCGCGGCCCCGGCCAGCCGGTGTTCCTGCAAGGCCTTGACCAGCGCATTGTGGTCCACGATGCCGCCGCGCGACACATCCACCAGGTAGGCGCCCGGCTTGCAAGCCGCAAGCGCCTCGGCGTCCAGCAGGCCGCGCGTTTGGGGCGTGAGCGGGACAGCCACGACCACGAAGTCGCAGTCCTTGAGCATGGATTTGACCGCCTGCGCCGGGTACAGGCGATGCACGAAATCGCCCTGCGGGTCGCCCATCCTTTCGGGGGTGTAGTCCCGGTCGGCGGGCTGCATGGCGTTGTATTTGGTCGCCAGCACGGTGGCGCCGAACTCGCGCAGCAGTCGCGCCGCCTGCCGCCCGATGCTGCCGTAGCCAACGATCCCGACCGTGCTGGCGCGCAGTTCGCGCGGCGCGAAACGTCCCCAGCGGTCTTTCGGCCACTCGCTTTTTCGTTGGTGGGCGGTCAGGGCGGGCAATTGGCGCGCCAGCGCCAGCAGCAGGGCCAGCACGTGTTCGGCGGTCTGCGAGGCGGCCGCCCCGCTCAAGGTGGTGACGAGCAGATCCGCTTTGGCGAGCAGCGGCGCGCCGAGGGCCTTCTCGATCCCCGCGTAATGGAACTGGAGCCACTTGAGTTTTGGGACCAGGGCCGGCTCCGGCAGGACGCGGTCGGTGTACAACACTTCACAGCGCGCCCACAGGTCGCCGGGCACATCTTCCACTTTCTGCGCCGGCGAGACGGTCACGCGCAGGCGGGGAGAGACCTCCTGCAAGGCCTGGATCAGGGCAGCGCCGAAAGGAAGCGTAATGAGGATATCAACAGGGGTGGATGATTTTGTCACTTTGTCGCCAGGGTAAAACCTGCCGCCAGGATTGCCAGTCCCAACAGGCCCCAAACCAGGGCGCTCGAACCGGCGCTTGCCGCCGGGTACAGCCCAGCGGAGACGGCGCAAATGGTCAGGAAAGCGGCGGCGTAACGGACCAGGTTGTTTCTAAGCATAACACAAAGTACCTGGAATGGATGTCATTCCACCAAAAGTACCCCCAGCCCCGCCATCAGGCTGACGGAAAGCACCAAGATCGCAGTGTAGACCGACAGCGCGCGCAGCACCTCGCCCTCCTTGCCGGCCATGCCGGCCGTGCTGGCGCCCACCACTACTTTGGTTGGCGCAGCCACCGAAGCCAGCGCGGCCCCGGCGGTCTGCGCCGCCAGGATCACGGGCAGGTTGCAGCCCAGCAGTTCGGCGGTGCGCATCTGTAAGCCAGCAAAGACCACGTTGGAGTTGGTGTTCGAACCGGTCATGAACGCGCCCACCGCCCCGATCCACGGCGCGACCAACGGGAAGAACGCCCCCGCAGCCGAGGCCAGTCCCTGCGCCAGCGCCTCGGTCATCCCGCCCTGCTGCATGATGGCCGCCATCGCCACCATCTCCACGATCCCCAGGCTGGAGGGGAGCATGGCGCGCAGCGTCCCGCCCAAGATGCGCCCGGCTGCCCCGCCCTGGTAAAGCCCGTTGCGCTCGTAAATGAAAAACGAGATCACCCCGGCATAGATCAGGATGGCGCCCGTGTGCGTGAACACCGGCATCGGGCGGCTCATCCCCGCCGGACTGGTGTAGCCCAGCCGCGTGACCGTCTCCGGGAATGGGATCTGGACCACGACCTGCCCCATCCAGGCTTTGACGGGAGGGACGAGCAGGATGGCAACTGTCAGCGCGACCAGGACCAGATACGCGGACAGCGCAACCAGCAAGCGCCTGCCCCCGCCTCTTTCCCCGCCCTTGCTTGCCTGCCCCCGAATGGGGGCCTGCCCCCACCTGGCGATCCACACGCTGGCAGCCAGTCCCGCCAACCCGCCCGTGAACGCGCCCAGGTTCCACAGCCCAGCGCCCACCACCACCGCGTACTGCGTCGCAGCCATCACCGCGCCGATGACCAGCGCCGGGACGAGCAGCCGCCGCACGCCGCGCCAGCCGTCGGCTACGTGCGCCACCATTGGCCCGGTCAGCAAGCCGGCCAACCCCAGGAAGAGCGCCGAGAAGGGCGCCAGCACAGCCGCGTCCAGCCCGGTGGCAGACAGCAGGGCGTTGAACGACGAGCCCAGCGAGCCAAACGGCACCGCCCAGCCATGCCCCACCGAGGGGATCAACACTGCCGCCAAAGGGTTGAATCCCAGGCCGGCCAGCAGCGGCGCGGTCACGGCCACCGGCACGCCGAATCCGCCCGCGCCTTGCAGGAAGGACGCAAACACCCAGCCGATCAGCAGGGCTTGCATGCCCTTGTCTGCGGTCAGGCCCGGCAGCGCCACCCCAATGACGCGCACTGCCCCGGCTTCGTCCGCCACGCGGAAGAGCAGGTAAGCGGCCCAAATGATGAGCAGCACATCCACGGAGAGCAGCAGCGCCTTGGTGTGCGCGTACGCCAGGATGGTCCCGTCCGCGCCGAAGAAAAGCGCCGCAATCGAAAACGCTGCCAGGTACCCGGCAGCACCCGCTCGCACCGCCCCCCAGCGGAATCCGATCATCAGCGCGAGGATGATGAGGATGGGCAGGGAGGCGAGGAAGGGCATGGAAATGTAAAACGTAAAACGTAATGCGTAATGTGTAAGGTTGGCTGGCAGGCTGTCGGAGGGCAGTGAGTTGCGAGAAAAAAAGCCGGGGGGTTCTCCGACAAACTGCTAGGCGGGGATGGATTTCCTGATGAGTTTCGCGTAAAGGAAGATGAGGGCGCAGCCAAGCAGCAAGCCCGGCAACACCACCAGCCCGGCCTCCGGGCCAAAGGCCCCGCCGGTCCACAATTCCGGACCAATGACGGTGATGCGCGTCAATCGGTAGATGTCCAAGCCGCTGACCGGGAAACCGAAGCCCACCCCTTCGAAGAAGTTCCAACCGATGTGCAGGCCGATGGACAGCCAGAGTTGCCGGGTGGTGAGATAGCCATACGCCAGGAACAGCCCGGCCAGGAAGATACCGGCCGCGCTCAACCAAGTGGCATTGGGATTGCCCAGGTGCAGCAGGCCAAAGACAGCCGATGAGATGACCACGCCCCAGAACAGGTTCAGTCCACTTGCCAGCGTTTGCAGGTGGTAGCCGCGCGAGAGCAGTTCCTCGCTCCAGCCGACGAAGAGGAAGACCACGAAGGCGCCCGCCGTCTGGATCAACACGGTTTGCAACGGGTCTGTTTGCCAGGCAAACCCTTCGAAGGTCAGCCAGCCCAGCGCCAGTTGGATGGCAAAAATGGAACCCATCATGAAAAAGGTGATGACGATCCCGGCCAGGATGTCCATACCAACCCATCGGTCCAGTTTCAGCCCGATAGCGGCAATCGGACGCCGGTCGAGGAGTTTGACGGCCAGGAAGACCGAGCCGGTGACCACAAAGAACTGGACCACCTGCCCGAAGAGCATACCGCCCGGGTCGATGCCCAGCGCCATAGCCAATATCCCGGCCGGGATGCCGACCACCAGGCCGATGATGACCATGAAAAGTATTTGCAGCAACAAACGCCAGCCTGCGCGCAGGCGCGGCTCGGTGGGTGAGAGGAAAATACGCTTAAAGATAGAGCGTTTTTTGGGCGTTTCGGTCAACAAATATTCCTCCAGATGGTTTAGTTATTGGCCTTCGGTACGACCAGCCAGAACAGCAGGTACGCGCCGATGCCAGGCACGCCGCCGGGCAGCAGGGCGATCAGGAACGCCAAGCGGAACCAGAAGGCGCTGACGCCGAAGAATTCGGACAGCCCTCCGCACACACCAGCGATCATACGGTTGTGTCGCGAACGGCGCAAGGGGGCTTTCGCGTTACTCATAAGATCTCTCCTTCGATTTGGGTATCACTTTTACATACGCCGAAGGAGGGATATGGTTGCCTGCTAATTGCCTGTGTATGTTTCCTCGAACGCCAACGTTTTATCGTGCGGCCCGGAATAACCGCACTCCCCTGTGCGCGGCGAATTCACGATTGGCATGAAGCCCTCCCCCCAAGAGGCGTGTTCCTCGGCGTGCTCCTGGCAATAACTGTCGAACGGATATTCATACACGTAGAACAGTTTTGCGGGTTTCCCGCATTCCGCACAGGGATAGACCGGGGCGTAATTGCGCGCCAGGACCCGCGCGCCTTTTTGAGGAGGCACGCCCTTGCGCTCGCCAACCACTTTGAGTTTGAGTTCTGTGGTGGTGCCAAAGTCGTATTCATGCAAGAAGCTATCGCCAACAGCCAGTGCGCTGTACAATTTTGTCTGCATGCTCTTGACTGGCTGTGAAGGCCCAAAGAAATCCTTCCACATGGCGTCTATCATGCCGGTGTCCATTTCGAAGCGGGTGTTGCCTATCGTGAATGCGCTCAAATGCCCGCAGCATTCCAACCAGATGGCGCGCAGGAAATTATCCAAGTCGGCCAGGGTGCGGCTGGCAGGGATCTCGATGTGCATCCAGTACCCGGTCTCATACCTGCCTTCGACCAGCAAATGGAACAATTGCGCTGGCTTGCCGCTTTCTTTGACAATGGCCTCCTGCCGCGCCGGGCATTTTCCCAGGTGGCGGGTAATGGCGTTTTTTGCAAACGCCTCCCCGCAAAAGAAACATTTTCCGTAAGTAACCTGACGTTTCGACATGGGGAACTCCTTATTTCGAATACAAGCCGTTCGGGTCCAGGTCTTCGCGCAGGATGCGCAACTCTTTCTCTGTAACCGGCTCAGTGACGCGCACTTCAGCGGCCACCTTCAAATCCCAGCCGGTGTTGGCTTTGGCCTCTTCCACCGTTTTGCCGGGGTGTAATGCCGTCAGCACCATCTCGCCGCCTTCGTCCGGCTCCAGCAGGCCGATGTCGGTGACGACCGCCAGCATCCCGCCGCCGCGCACGCCGGCCGCTTCGCGTTCCTCCCGCCCGCCCAGGAAGCCCGCCGAAGTCATAAAGTCCACTTTTTCGGGGAAGCGGCGCTTCTGGTGCGGAGTCATAATGTAACAGCGGTTGGCCCAGGCGGCGATCTCCTGCGAGCCGCCGGAGCCGGGCAGGCGCACCTTGGGGTTGTCATAGTCCCCGATCACGGTGGCGTTGATGTTGCCGTACTTGTCGATCTGCGCGCCGCCCATGAAGCCCACGTCCACGTTGCCGCGCTGCAGGTAGTTGGCGAAAATATCGTACATGCTGACCACCGACAGCGCGCCCGAAACCAACGTTGGGTCGCCGATGGACAGCGGCAGGCGCGCCGGTTCCGCGCCGATCACGCCCGCCTCGTAGATCATCACCAGGTTGGGGGCGTGGGTGCGCTTGGCCAGGTTGCAGGCCAGGTTGGGCTGGCCGACGCCGACAAACACAACGTCGCCATCGCGCAACAGGCGCGCGGCGTTGATGATCATCAGTTCACCAGTGGAGTAATTCAATTCTGTCATGGTTGCTCCTTCAAAAAGGATCGGATTAATTCATGTACTTCGTTTGGATGTTCCAACGGGAGCAGGTGGGTGGATTTTTCCAGCGCTTCGACCCGCGCCCGGGGCTGCTTCCGTTTAACGAGCATTGCGGTTTTCTCCCAAAAGGTATCCGTTTCCGCGCCGCGCACGATGAGCAGCGGCGCGCGCAGTTTGGGCAGGCCGCGCCAGATGTCCATGTCGCGCCATACGCCGGTGATGTAGATACGGATCTCCCAATCCACGCTGTAACATAACCGGTAGCCGCCGGAGTCGGTCTGGCAGGCGATGCCTTCCACGTAGGCGCGCAGGGCATCGTCGTCGAAATATTTGAACACGGATTTGCGCCGGTAGCCGTTATAGAGCCGCTCCAGGTTATCGAACTCGCGGCGGCGATATTTTGCGCCGTTGATGAGCGGATGCAGGCGGTAGCCCAATCCTAATGCAAAGATCACCTGCCAGAAACGGATGAAATAGGGCGGGAAGAGCACCGGGTCGAGCAGCACAAGGGAGGAGAAGCGCTCCGGCTCGCGCAGGGCAGCCCGCAAGGCAACGATCCCGCCCATCGAATGGCCCACGCAGGCCAGGGGTCGGGGATGATGCGCGTCCAGGTAGCGCAGCAAGTCATCGGTCAGCGGCGTCCAGTCGCGGATGTCCTCCGGTTTGCTGTCCGGCCACAGCGGGCGCTGCAACATGGCCGTGACGTGGACATCCCCCGCCAGGCGCGCAAGCAGCGGACGATAACAATCGGGCGGGTAGCCGTTGGCGTGCAGGAAAAGCAGTTCCGGCCCCTCGCCGCCGTAATCGAGGAGGGGGATCTGCGAATTTTCGCTAATTTTCGCGAATTTCACCTGTGAATTTTTACTCATGGTCGCTGCTGATTTCAACGTGATATTCAGGCACGTCTTCACGAAGACGGCGAGAGTGAGAATTCTTGGTAAGCACGATACGTTTCCATTCGAGACTGGGGTGTGCGCCAAAGTTGATCAGCACGCCTACTTGATGACCTGTGGCCTTCAGGTAATTGAGAATTTGCGCCTCCTCGCGGGATGTCAGGCCGTTGAGCGCCTTTATTTCGACAATGATTTTGTCGTAGCAAAGAAAATCAGCGATGTACATTTTCTTCAATCGCCGACCACGATAGACAATCTCGATTTCATGCTGCTCATGGAATGGGATGGCCCGATAGGCGAACTCAATCGCCAGCGCTTCCTGGTAAACCGGTTCAAGAAAGCCGGGGCCAAGACGGTTGTAGGTTTCCATTGCAGCGCCGATGATGGCATACACTTCGTCTTTAGCAATCAACTCGGTCATAACGTCCTCAAAAATTAGCGTAATTCGCGCAAATTCGCGGATCAATATTCTCCGTAATTGATTGGCTGACTCATCCTCGGCTTGACCTGCAACCGGGCCTGTTTATCCTTGCCAAGTTTGTCCCAATACTCGGCGCGGTCTTTCACACCGTACACCCACTCATCCAGCCAGGTCTTGACGGCCTCGTCCGATGCGCTGACCTCGTCCCAGCCCAGGTAGAACTCGTTGTCGCGGTCGTAGTAGCCCTGCGCATAGGACGGGTGGCAGGCATACGGCGCGTGGCAGACGGCGTGGACGATATTTGCGGGAATCATGGTGCGGTTCGGGTCCGAGCGGATGACCGCCTCGTCCACGATCTCTTCGGCGGTCAGGATAACCTTCTTCGCAGCGAAGGCGGCCTCCTTCTGCTCGCCGATGATTCCCCACAGGTGGGCATTGCCGTTGGCGTCCGCGCGCTGTACGTGGACGATGGCGACGTCCGGGTGCAAGGCCGGGACCACGATCACATCCTTGCCCCCGTACGGATCGGGGATGCGCTTGATGTTCGGGTTGGCGTGTTCCAGGTCGGTCACGCCCACCTGGTTCATGGGCAGGAAGGGCAGCCCCGCTGCCCCGGCTTGCAGGCGCGTAATCATGCCGAAATGCGAATATTCTTCCATTTCCAGCTCGCCGCGCTCGATGGCGGCGCGCACGATGCGCAGCGATCCCACCCCTGGATTGCCCATATACGAGAAGATGACCTTGCGGGCGCAGCCGGCCGCCACCATCATATCGTAGATCAGGTCGGGCGTGGCGCGCGCCAGCGTCAGGTCGCGCAACCCCTGGCGGATAATCTCGTGCCCGGCGGCAAACGGGATCAGGTGCGTGAATCCCGCCGCATAGACGATGTCCCCATCGGTTACATAGTTGGATATGGCTTCTGAAAGTGCGATGAGTTTGGTCATTTTTTCTGTGCCTTCTTTGATTTTTCTTCCCTGCGTTTTCTTGCATTCTCGCGCAGTTTACGGACAAGGGCAAAGCGTCCCGCCGGAGGCGGCGGAGGCGCGCGGCGGCGGAAGACGATCCCGACCGCCACGGCCAGCATCCCCAGGAACAACCAATCGAAATCCGGCTGCCTGGCAAAGTCGGACGCCAGGAACAAGATAAAGAAAAAGATACCCAGCAGGATCAAGAATGTGCCGATGCGCGGGATGAACTCACCCTGGTCGGTCTGGTTTTCGCCCATCCTCTAGGCCGCCTTCCTGGCAGAAAATAACGTCCGCCGGAACGGATAAAAGACCGGCTCCCCCGGCATGACTGCGCGCAGTTCCTGCCGCAGCGCATCCAAAAACTCGTCCTTCGAGTCGCCCAGCCGTTCGAAGTACGGGACCAGCGCCGTGCCGGAGATCCAGTCCAGCACAGCCTCCGCATTTTCCAAGACGTGCGGGTAGACTTTCTCGAAGACAACGATCTCCTGCGCCTCACACTGGAATAACAGGCTTGCATACGCTTCGATGGGCAGCACCGGCGACTGGCGCGTCCATCCGTTCAATACCGTACGGAAGGGTTCCCGCCCGGCCACCACGTGGATGAGTTGGTGCGAAACATGGTTGTGATTCGACGGCAACTGCACGGCAATCTGCCCGCCAGGGACCAACCTGTCGAACAGGTGCGGGATGAGCGCCTGGTGTCCTTCCGACCACTGCAAGGCCGCGTTGGAGAAGATCAGATCCCATTCACCATCGAGTTTCGCCTGGTCTCCCAGCGCAAAACGCAAGCCGGGACGGGCGTATTCCGCCGCGCGTTCCAGCATGTGTGGGGACGAGTCTATGCCAAGCACATCGCTTCCGGGCAGGGAATCGGCCAGGCGGCGCGTCAACTCGCCCGTGCCGCAGCCCAGGTCTACGACGCGCAAACCGGGACGGACCTCCACCAATTGGAGTAAGTCGTCGAATGGCGCGCCGCGCTGGGATTGGAACTGGTGATATTTGTCGGGGTTCCACGGCATAGGGCAATTGTACCCTTATCCCGCCAAGACCAACAACGGAAAACCTTGCTTTTGGATCTTCTGGATAGAAAAAGCCCCTTCCCAAAAACCGGGAAGGGGCTTGTATCTAAAGGGGCTTGTATCCTACTTGATGAGTGTGCGGATCTGTTCGTGCATGTAGAGTTGCACGTAATAGTAGCCGCCGCCGTTCTTGCCGCTCGCGCCGGAGCCCTTCCAACCGCCAAAGGGTTGGAAGCCGGGCCATGCGCCAGTCGTTGCGCCCTGCGGACGGTTGGCATACGTGACGC
Organism: Chloroflexota bacterium; assembly: GCA_049323115.1. Lineage (GTDB taxonomy): Bacteria > Chloroflexota > Anaerolineae > Anaerolineales > Villigracilaceae > JAABUE01. Next base: position 14,383 of record JBMOMP010000006.1, on the reverse strand, counting down.
CCGCCTCGATGTTATCGAAGAACCAATCCACTTCCTCGGCGCTGCCATAGAAGCCAGCCGTCAGCCCGTAATTGACGCTGTTGGCGATTTTCATGGCCTCGTCCAGATTTTTGACTTTGCCGATCGTAGTGATGGGCAGGAACATTTCGTATTGCCACAAGCGGTGTTCGTAGGGCAGGTCAGTGACGAAGGTCGGTTCGCAGAAATAACCTTTGGCCAGCGCGCCGTCGGTGCGCACCTTCCCGCCGGTCAGGAACTTCCCGCCGCCCTTCGAGATTTCCTCGCAAAAATTCTTGAAATCCTTGTAGGAGTTGGCGTTGATGACCGGGCCGAGATAGGTGCTGCGCTCAGTGGGATCGCCGATGACCAGTTTCTCGGTCAGTTCTTTCAGGCGGGCGACCAGCGCATCATAGACCGGCTCTTCCACCAACACGCGCGAGGCTGCCGAGCATTTTTGCCCCTGCAGGCCAAACGCCGAACGGACGATGCCAATGGCAGCCCGTTCCAGGTCGGCGTTCTTCGAGACAATAGCCGGGTTCTTGCCGCCCAATTCCAGGACGACCGGGCGGACATAATTTCGACTGGCGAAGTCGCGGTACATCTTCATACCGACGTCGAAGGAGCCGGTAAAGGTCGCGCCGTCCACTTCGGGGCTGTCCACCAGCGCCTGCCCCAGCGTGGAACCCGGCCCGGTAACAAAATTCACCACACCGTCCGGGAAGCCAGCGTCGCGCAGGCATTCGGCGTACAGGCGCACGATCCAGGCGGTATCGGTGGCAGGCTTGATGACCACCGTGTTGCCGGCTGTCAACGCCGCGCCGGTCGGGCCGCCGGTCAGCGCGAAGGGGAAGTTGAACGGGGAGACCACCAGCCACACGCCGTAAGGCCGCAGCACCGAAACGTTGCTCGATTCATAACCGACCAACGGGTCCTTGCCCATCGGTTTGACGAAGCCATCATTCTGCTCCATCATCAAGGCCGAATAGGCCATCAAGTCAGCGGTCTCCTGCACATCCCCCAGCGCCTCCATGCGATTCTTGCCCACTTCCAACGCCATCGCCGCGCCCAATTCGAAGATGCGGTCTTCGATGATGGACGCGGCCTTGCGCACCAGCCTGACGCGCTCCTGCCAGGGCGTACGGCTCCATTTGGGGAAAGCCGCGCGCGCTGCCGCCAGCGACTGCTGGGCGTGCGCCGCATCGCCTTTCTGCATCACGGCCAGTTTCCAATCCGTATTGACCGGCGAATAATCATCGAACTTATCACCGGCAAACACATCCTTGCCATTGATGATCATGCCGTATTCCTTGCCCAGGTTTTTCTTGAGCGTTTCCACGGCTTTGTCGAAACCGGCATGTAACTCTTCCGGGGGATTGAACATGGTCGCGTAGGTCAATTTGAAATCAGCCATCGAAGCCTCCATACTGGTCATTTATATGTGACCCTAGTATAGCGCAGGTTGCAAGAGGCGTCAAAGCAATCATTTTGGATATATCTGGTAAGATATAGCAAATATACTCTATCTAATGAACAAATCCATCATTTTGCAAAAGGAGAGAGATGAAACCCCGCCTCCACATCCCGACGTTATGCCTGCTGGCCGTTATGGTAGTTTCGGCCTGCGCCCCGGCCCCTGCCGCCTCCCCCGCCGCCCCGACCGCAGAGGCAGCGCCGACCCAGGTAGTGGGGCAGCCTGCCATAACAGAAGCAGCCCCCTCGGCCGTCCCCGAAGCGCCGGCGGCCGTCCCGCAAGCGGCGGCCACTTCGCGCGGTCCTGCCCTGGAAGCGACCGATCCCGTCTCTGTCAACCTGGCATCCGGCGGGTTGCAACTGGTCGAATTCTTCCGCTTTACTTGAGGCACCTGCCGCTCGATGGCGCCCATGGTGCATGGGCTGGAAGCGCAGTATGCTGGCAAGATCAAATTCACCTACCTCGACGCGGACGACGCGCGCACCCAGGATTTCCAGCGCACGCTCGGTTTCCGCTACCAGCCGGAGTTCTACCTGCTGGACGGGCAGGGAACCATGCTGCAAAAATGGGTTGGTTTCGTTCCCCAAGAACAGTTCGAGAGTGTGTTTGCGCAGCATGTGAACCAATAAACGAGACATAAAGAAAAGGCCCAGGCGCTTCGTCCGGTCTGAGCCTTTCGAATGATTGAGCAAGCGAATTTCATGCTGGGGGATTGTCCAGCCGAATGCCATGCCCGCGTACAGTATCGATATACTGGTGCGCTGGGTCGAGCGCAGCGATGCGGTCACGCAGGCGGCGGATGAGCGCGTCCAACGCCTGGTCGGAGACGCCCGCCAGTTGATCCTCGCCCCATACACCAGCCACCAAGTCGGCGCGGCTGATGACCTGTCCCTGGTTTTCGTACAACAACCACAGCAGCCTGAATTGCTGCGCCGAAAGCGGCGGGACCAGTTGCTTTTGGCTGATCCACACCCGGCGCGAACGGGAATCCATCATCAAACGCCCAGGGCGGACTGCGCCATCCACCAACGGCATGGTAGCGTCCGAAGTCAGGAATTGGAACTGCTGCGCCAGCGCAATCTGCACCACATCCCCATCTTGCAAGACGACCGGGGCGGTGAGCGGCGCGCCGTTGCAATGCGTCCCGTTCTTGCTGCCCAGGTCTTCCAGGATCATCCCCTCGTTCGTAGGCGTGATGCGGGCGTGATAGCGTGAGACTTGCCGATCAGGGATGACAATATCACAGGCCGAATCGCGGCCCAGGACAACCGTATGCGCCAGGGGCCAGCGCTGGTCGCCCAATAAGCCGTCTTGCGCAACGAGCATGGGTTGATCTTCGAGCGAAAATTCCATAGTACCTCAATAAATTATATGGCAACCAAGCATTAAAAACAATATCAGAAGTATAATAGCAGAAAAGCGCCTCTCTGTGCAGAATCAACGCCGAAAATCTTCCTGCACAGCGCCTGCTTTCCAAAAACCTGATATGTCTTTCCCGCTTAAACACGGGGAGGTTCTGCGTGGTCGCTACCAGATCCGCGAGCGGATCGGCCAGGGCGGCATGGGCTGCATCTACCTGGCCGAAGACCTGCGGCTTTCTGGCCGCCTATGCGCTGTTAAAGAAGTCCGCTATGACCGCGCCCTCCCGGAAAAAATCTTGCAACAGGCTCGTGAACAGTTCTTTCGCGAAGCCACTGTGCTTGCGCGCCTGGACCACCCGAACCTGCCCAAAGTGTCCGATTTCTTCTACATTGGCCCGCGCGACTACCTCGTCATGGACTATGTGCCGGGCAACGACCTGCGCGATCTCATGCTGGAAGCGCGCCGCCACAAGACATTCCTGCTCGAAAAAGACGTCCTGCGCTGGGCGAACCAATTGGCCGACGCGCTGACGTTCCTCCACAACCAGCAGCCGTCGATCGTACACCGCGACATCAAACCCAGCAACCTGAAATTGACACCCAACGGCCTGCTCAAACTGGTGGACTTCGGCCTGGTCAAGATCATGGCGCCCGAAGAGATCACCATTACCATCATCCACGGACAAGGGACTGCCCTGTATACCCCTCTCGAACAATATGGCGGCGACGGGCTGCACACCGATGTGCGTTCGGACATCTTTGCCTTTGGCGCGACACTTTACCACTTGCTGACTAATGAACCGCCAGCGGATGCGCGCAAACGCTTCTTGCTTCCCGAGAGCCTGCTCCCGCCTCGACAGGTCAACCCCTCCCTCAGCCTTCGCACCGAACGCGCTGTTCTGTGGGCCATGGCCCTACACCCCGACGAACGCCCAAGCTCTATCGAGATTCTGCGCCAAGCGCTGCTTGGCTACCACGAACCGCCCACCCTGCCGGTCGTCGTTTCGCAACCGGAACCAGCGCCCTCGCTGTGGGAAACCCTGTCCACGCCGCCTGAAAGCGTATTGCTGTGGTCGCTGGCCGGGTTGTTCCTGTTCAGCCTGATCGCAACGCTCATCCACTAGACCGGCGCGCCCACAGCCAGGCCAACGCCAGCCCCAGCAATTCCCCCCCTCCCGTAACAATCAGCAGACCGGCGATGCCGTTTTCCAGCGCCAACTGTACGCTGCCTGGCAAACCCAGCGCCGCGTAGTTATACCCGGCCAGTCCGCCCAGCAGGGCGCACAATCCCCAGCGCCAGCCCCAGCGGACGGAATAAGAGCGGAAGCCAATCCAATACGCCGGCCAGGCGCCCAAAAAGATAAAGAGCATCGCCAGCAGCCAGGCGCCAAAGCGCGGATAGCCTTCGGTAGTGACGAACCCATCTTCTGCAACCGGCGTAACCGGGATGACTGTGGGCGCAACGGTCTCGGAGAGGACCGGCGCAATCACCGTGATGACCGCCGCTTCGCCGGAGGTGACATCGATCTGGATGACGTCCGACAGGGTGGCCGGCTCGCTGGCGGCGCGGATTTCTACCAGCCCCGGTTTTTCGAGCGCAAAGGAAGCCTGCGCTGCGCCATTGGTCGTGACCTGATCCAATTGTTGGATGATGCCGCCGCTTTCGCCGCTCAACAGCACGGTGAAGCGCACCACGGTGCCATCCGGGACAGTGTGCCCGTTGTGATCCAGAATGGTCCCCGTCCGCACATACACTGTGTCCCCGATGCGCAGCAGGGGAATGAGCGTGGGCTCGGCGGTGGCGGGGGATGCGCTAGGCGCAGGTTGCGTCCCGGTAACAGGAGTCCCTTGCGGGGACAATGCAGGCGGGGTGTCCAGGGAGAGCGAGATGACCCGCCGGGGATCGGGCCGGGTAATTTCGATCAAGTCATAACCGGCCCCGGGAATGGAGACCGGGGAGGAACCGGAAGTCGGCAATTCCTGGTAGAGCAGGCGGGCGGCTGCGTCCACGAAAGCAGGTTGTTTGCTGTACAAACCGTAATAGGCGGTCAGCCGGGAAATATCTGTGGCGTCGAAATAGTATGGCGCAGTGAACGAAAACAGGATGACGCGTTTTTCGCGCAGCAGGTCCTGGCGTTCGGACAGGAAGCGGCTGACCAGTTCGGGCTGGCCCAGGCCGGCGTCCGACAACGCCAGCACGATCCAGTTCGCCCGGTTGATGTCGTTTACCATCGTTGGCACTTCCGCGCCGCTCAGGAGCGCAGCCAGGTCAGCAAACGAGTAGGAGCTCAGGCGCGCTTCGGAAACCTGCCCGCCCGCAGTGGAACCATACAGACGCGCAACCGTATCTTGTAATGCGGTCATGGATAAGGATGAGCGCATTGGGCAGTCGCTGCACTGCGCAAATTGAGATGTGTCGGTGATGAAGAGCAAACGGTCACGCACGGTGGGCGGGGAAGGGAGCGCGGCGGTCAATTCCTGCAGCGTAGGGCTGATCAGGGTCGCCGCTTGGCGCGCCGTTTCGAACACAACCTGCTGCGATTGGCCGAGGCCAGTCAGGTTTCCAGCCGGGACAAGGACGTTCGAAATCGTGAAACGCTCGAAAAGTCCTTCTTTGCGCGCCAGGATGCGCGCAGCCGCAGCGTCCACTTGCTGCGCAAAAGCCGGGTCCTCGCGGTAGCGCTGGACAAAGAAATTCAGGATATTGACGGTGGTGGCATAGGTATCGCCGCCTTCACCGGGAGTGATATTGCCCAGATAGAGCAAGTCGTTGCCGGCCAGGAAGGCGTCCCGCGCCACCTGTTGCGGGGAAAAGCCCTGGTTGGCCGGCGCATAGAAGGTGTAAACTGCCTGGCTGCCCAGGTCGTCGCTGATGACCAGCCCGCCTTCCGTATGCCAGGTTGCCATTTCCGGCAAAGACAGGATTTCGCCCAGCGCCTGCTGGTCGAAACTCAGGGGGCGCGTCGTAGCGCGGATATTGCCCTGGAATCCCTGGTAGCGGATATGGGATACCAGCAGCCCATCCGCTTTGGTGAAGGCGTCCGGCGCTTTCCCTGTGACGGCGAAGAAGGGCGCCAATTCGACCTGTTTCAATTGTTCGAGGGATTTGCGCACGGTCGCTACTTCTTTTTCGGCCGGCCGGTCGGCCGCCCCCAGGCCGGGGAAATGCTTAGGGACGACCAGCAAGCGTCCCTGGCTGCCGGTATGCAACCCGCTGATGTAGGCTTGCGCCATCCTGCCAACCCAGTACGGGTCGCCGCCAAACGAATGCGGGCCGAGGTCGCCGCGCGCAGAAGGGTTGGGAGATTCGAGCACATCCAGGGACGGCCCGAGGTACAAATTGAATCCCAGCGCGGCCAGTTCCTGTCCCTGGATCTCCGCAACCTGCCCCGCCAGTTCGGGTTTCCAGGTCGCCCCGAGCGCCATCACGTTTGGGAGTGCGGTCAGGCCGCTGAGGATCTGGTCGGATGGGTAGCCGTCCCCATCCTGTTCGATGCCCACGAACAACGGGACATAGGCCGGGGGAGGCGCTTCGCTCGCGGAGGCGCTGTCCCATTCGATCTGCTGCAAACGGGAAATCAAATCATGGGCGGCAGGGAGGGTATCAGGCGCGGCGACGAAATTATCATTCCCGGCCAGCAAAACGACGCCGCCGATATGGTGGTTGACGATCAGGTCGTAGATCTTCGATTCGGCGTCGGTGTTGGTCCCTTCGAAGGTCACCAGGAACAACTGCCCGACGCGCTCTTCCGGCGTGAGGCCTGCGAGCATCTGATTGGCAACGGCGGGCGGCGTGGAGGTCTGCGCAGAAACCGGCAGCGCAGGCGCCAGTAAAGCAACTGCCAGCGCTGACAGCAAGAGGATGGATATAGACCGTCTCGATCCCATGTGTTTCTTGGTTCCCCTGGGATGCAGCTCACGACCCATTCGACAGGATTTCGAGGGCAAGTTTTGGATGACTGGTAAACAGGCCATCTACCCCCCAATTGAAAAGGCGACGCATCGCGTCGGCCTCTACCACCGGGTAGGCGTAGACGCGACGCCCCAGGCGATGGACGCGCGCAACCTGCTGGGGCGTTACATCTTTCAGGTGGGGATGCAGGGATTGGTAATCCCCGAAGACGAATCCAAAGGAACGTATCCAGCCGCCTTTCCAACCTGCCAGGGCCAGCAGTCCGCGCGGGACTTCCGGGAGCAGGCTGCGGGTGCGCGCCAGATTCGGGGGCAGGAAAGATGAGAAGATGACGTTCCCTTGCAGTCCGAAACGTTTCACAAGCGCGCACGTCTTCTCGGCCAACTCGAAGTCAAACCGGGTGTAGTAATTGCTCAATTCTACGTTGATGAAGGCGCGCTTGCCGATGGTCTCGAATACTTCTGCCAGGGTAGGGATCTTCTCACCGCGGAAGGCGTCGGAGAAAGAACTGCCGGCATCCAATTCGCGCAAGGCAGCAAACTGCATATCAGCAATGCGGCCATGCCCATCCGTTGTGCGGTCGAGGGTGGGATCGTGAAAGACGATCACTTCCCCATCGGCGCTCAGTTTGGCGTCCAACTCGATGCCGTGCGCGCCCTGCGCAAGCGCCAGTTCGAAGGCTGCCAGGGTGTTTTCAGGAGCGTCTGCCGCAGCGCCGCGGTGGGCAAAAACCAGGGGACGGGGCCAGTCGCGCATCAAATCTCCACGAAATACGCCATCGCGGCGCGGTCGATCATCTCGCGCGACATGACCGGCGGGACGGAAAGGTAACTGGAAATGTCGAGGATCTGGTCGCACAGGTCGCGCGGGTGCGATGCGCGCAGTTTGCGGTTGCGTTTGATGTACCATTCCTGCAACAGGTAGGCCAGCCCCTGGTCGTTGTATTCGACGCGTTTGCTGTTGGCGACGCGCTTAAAGATCTCGCGGTATTCCTCGTAGGAAGGATCACCGATCTCGATCTTGTGGCGCAGGCGGCGCAGGAAGGCCTCATCTACCAGGTCTTTGGGCGGCAGGTTGGTGGAGAAAACGATCAGCACGTCGAAGGGGACTTCCACCTTGCGCCCGTTGTGCAGGGTGAGATAGTCCACCCGGTTTTCGAGCGGGACGATCCAGCGGTTGAGCAGGTCGCGCGGACGCACCTGCTGGCGGCCAAAGTCGTCGATCAACAGGATACCGCCGTTGGCTTTCACCTGGAACGGGGCTTCATAGAACTTGTGTGTGTCATCGAAGACCAGGTCGAGCCCTTCCAGGGTCAACTCGCCGCCGGTCACGATGAAGGGACGGCGCACTTTCACCCAGCGCGGATCGCGGCGGGTATTGGTGCGCAGCCCGCCGGTGGTCGTGCCGGGCGTGCGGTTTTCGTCCGAAGCCAGTTTGTGGCTGACTGCATCGTATACTTTTATGACCTGCCCGTCCAGGTACAACGCGAACGGGATGTACAGGGTCTGGCTGAGAACCAGGTTGCCGAACGCGCGCGCAATACTGGTCTTGCCATTGCCGGGCGGGCCGTACATGAAAATGGAGGTGCCGGAATTGAGCGCCGGCCCCAGGCGTTGGAAAGTAGCCTCCGAGATGACCAGTTGCGAAAGGATCTGGCGCATGGTGCGGGTGGTGACGGTCATGCGCCCGCTCTTTTGGCGGCGGATGGCCTCATTGTAGACTTCGAACGGTACAGGCGCAGGGCCGGCGTACTGGCTGCGTTCCAGCGCCTCGCGCGCGCGCTGGATGCCTGCGCCGGTAATGCCGTAGGTGTAGGTACCTTCCCCCAGTCCGCCTCCTTGCGATGATTTGACTTCGATGAGTTTGTCTTGCTTGAGCGACACCAGGATCTGGTCGGTGACGCCTGCAAAGGGCAGGGCGATCTCCTCGGCGATCTTGAAGCCGCTCAGGTAACCTCGAAAGTACATGACTTTCAATACCAGGTCTTGCAACCAGAGCGGGTTGAGACCTGTATCATCCACGCTGTTGATCTGCGGCGGGATAAAACTGCCTGCCGATGCAGGCACAGGGGGGGTGAGCGGATTGGTCATGAAACCTCACAAAAAAACCAAACGTGATAACAATTCGATTATAGCATGGCTGCCTTCATATAGCGTTTTCGTTTATAATCCCAAACTATGAACCTATCTGTGATTATTCCCGTTTACAATGAAGTTGAAAGTATCCAGGAGATCATCCAGCGCGTGCAGTCCACCCGCCTGGCGTGGGAAATCGTCATCGTGGATGATTACTCCAAAGACGGCACGCGCGACTTGCTGAAAGAAATGGATGGCAAGGATAATGTCCGTGTGCTGATGCACGAGAAGAACCAGGGCAAGGGCGCTGCTGTCCGCACCGGGTTGGCTGCTGCGCGGGGCGACGTGTTGCTCATCCAGGACGCCGACCTGGAATACGACCCGCGCGATTACCCTGTGCTGCTCAAACCGCTCGAAGAAGGCATAGCAGACGTGGTCTACGGCTCGCGCTTCCTGGGCGGACCGCGCCGGGTCGCCATGTTCTGGCACATGGTTGCCAACTACCTGTTGACCTTCATGACCAATGTCTTGTACAACACCATCTTGAGCGACATGGAAACCGGTTACAAGGTCTTCCGCCGCCAGGTGATCGAAGGGATGCCCCTGCATGCCCGCCGCTTCGATTTCGAGCCGGAGTTCACCGCCAAGGTGCTCAAACGGCATTACCGCATCTTCGAGGTGCCGATCAGTTTCAACCCGCGCGACTACGCGCAGGGGAAGAAGATCAAACTCAAGGACGCCTTCGAGGCCGTCTGGACTTTGCTGAGATATCGTTTCGTGGATTGAGGAACCGGGACGGCAGGCAACTGCCGTCCTGTATATTTCCGTAAGAAGACCCCCCCTCCGGTCATCAAAACAACAATTCGGCTCGGCAGCAATGTAACAGTCACTTCGGAAGTGACTGTTACATTGCACACCCTTTACAGGCAAGCCGACCATTCAATCCCAGGAGGTAACATGAGCGACCTTTATAATCTCAAGCCGTCCGGCATCATGGTCTATAGCGCGGTGTGGTGCCCGGACTGCAAACGCGCCAAGCAGTTCTTCGGCGAACAGCGCGTACCCTACACCAACGTGGACATCGAACAGGACGAACGGGCTGTCGCGTTCGTGGAGCAGGTCAACAACGGGATGCGCAGCGTCCCGACCATCATCTTCCCGGACGGCGAAATCCTGGTCGAGCCGTCGAATGCGGCGCTGGCAAAGAAACTGGGACTGCAAACCAAGGCGCAGCGCAAGTTCTACGACGTGATCGTGATCGGCAGCGGCCCGGCCGGCTTGACGGCGGCGCTGTACCTGGCGCGCGAGGGACAAGATACGCTGGTGATCGAAAAGGCCGGGCTGGGCGGGCAGGCCGGCATGACGCAGGTCATGGAGAACTTCCCCGGCTTCGACCAGGGCATCTCCGGGGCGGAGTTCGCCGAACGGCTGGGACGGCAGGCGCGCAAGTTCGGCGTGGAAATCCTGCAAGCCCAGGAAGTGCGCGAACTCAGCCGCGAGGGACAATACCTGTGCGCGACCACCGGCGACGGCGAGTCGTACGGCGCAAAGGCCGTCCTGCTGGCAACGGGGGCCAGTTACCGGCGGCTGGGCGTGCCGGGCGAAGCGGACCTGATCGGTTCGAGCGTCCATTTCTGCGCCACCTGCGACGGGGCGTTCTACAAAGGCAAGCGCGTGCTGGTGGTGGGCGGCGGCAACAGCGGCTTCGAGGAAGGCCTGTTCCTGACGAAATTCGCCGAGCGCGTGGATATCGTGGAATTCCTGCCGGAAGTGAAGGCCAGCAAGATCCTGCAAGACAAGGTGGCCGGCAAGGAAACCATGCGCGTGACCGTCAACCACGCCGTCAAGGAACTGCGCGGCAAAAAGCGGCTGGAGGCCGTCATCGTGGAAGACCGCGCAACCGGCGAGGTCAAGGAATGGCAGTACGACGGCGTGTTCGTGTTCATCGGCCTGACGCCCAACAGCGCGCTGGTGAAGGGCAAAGCCGACCTGGACCCCTGGGGCTTCATCCAGACCGAGCACATGATGAGCAGTATGCCGGGCGTGTTCGCCGCCGGGGATGTGCGCGCCGACTCGACCAAACAGGCCGCTTCCGCCGCCGGGGAGGGCGCTTCTGCGGCGCTGGCCATCCGGGAGTATCTCAAGAAGATGGGCGGGTAGGCGGCCTCAGGGTTGAGCCGCGCTGCGTTCGGCATCGTTAAAACGAAACCGGTCTCGCGGACAGTACATCCCGAGACCGGTTTTCATTTTGTGGAGAAAAGTCCATCGCCAAGTCTCCCCCAAATCCGACGATTCAATTATTCAATTCACAACCCAAATTTAACTTGTCGCATTTGGGGGAGATGTCCGAAGGACAGAGGGGGCAATCAGGGTGAGGCGCCATGTTGAGCGAAGTCGAAGCATCCCAAGAGCATTTTTCATGCTTCATTCAAGGAATATTTTTGCATAGAAGGCTGCAAGTCTCCTCGCATTCGCTGAACTCGTCAATTGGTATTTTTTCGCAACCGAAAGGAAATTGGGGGCGAGCATGGAGAACATGATGGATGAGAAAATCTGCGAGAGCCGCAAGCGAATCTCTTCCGCATTCCTTCCGGGGTATTCCTTGATCGCCCGTTCCACCAGCCTGTCGAAAACGCTTTTCATGGCCTGGGCGCTGATTGAATCATATTGCTTCTCCAATATGGCTTGGTAGAGATGGGCAGTGGAAATACCTGGAAAACGAAAACAACCGTCGAGCAGGTAAAAGAAAACATCTTCAAGTTTTTTTTCGAAAGGCTGTTGTGTGTCATCAATGGCTAAATAAATATCCTCCATCATGTGCTTGATGGTCATAGACAGCGTTTCGGCGACCAGATCCTCCTTGGAGCGGAAATGATAATTAATAGAGGCGATGTTGGCGCCTGCCTCTTCGGCGATCTTCCGGGTGGTCAGTTTGTCGATGCCGTACTTCTCGATGCAAGCCACAACTGCTTCGAGGATGAGTTGCCTGGTGGTGGTCTTTTCTGCCATAGGCTTACCTCGTGTTAATACCGCACATTTGCGCCGAGATAGTCCACAAACGTTGTGCGACTTGCGGATCGAGTGCGTACGGGCTGGGGGATTTTGGCTTGCCGTGTTTCCAGTAGACTTCGGTCGAATTCTGGATGCCCGCTTCCGTGGCCAGGTAGATAATACCCTTTGCCGATTCTTCCGCAGTGATGCCGCCTCTCCGACGCAGGTCCCAAACCCAGCGCGCAACAAAAGAATTGCTTTTCAAGCCGATCTCGGTATCGACCAGGCCAGGGTCGGCAGCGAAAGCATGAACGTTCGAGCCTGCCAATTGGCGGTTGAGTTCGGCAGTGAAAAGCACATTGGCAAGTTTGGTTTGCTTGTAGGCGCGCAGCGGATTATAGCGTCGGCGGAGTTGGATATCTTCCCAATTCAACTGTGTGTTGTAATGGGAACCAGAACTGACCGTGATGACGCGCGCCGCAGGCGCGGCTTCGAGCAAAGGGAGAAGTTTATATGTGAGCAGGAATGGCGCCAAGTGATTCACAGCCCATTGCGTATCGAAACCCTCCGGGGTGAAGGTTTGCCAGAATGGGACCGTGCCGGCGTTGTTGATCAAGACATCCAGCGCGGGCTTACCCCAACCAGCGAGTTGTTCGTGGATCTTCTGCGCCAGGGCGCAGACTTCGGCCTGGATGGAAAGATCCGCCACCAAAACGGCGACCAGCCTCCCCTGCGGATGAAGCGCTCGGAGTCGACCCTCGGTCTGCCTGCAACGTTCAAGGGAGCGTCCTACCCCGATCAGGGCCGCACCTTCCTTTACCAATCCCTCCGCAACCGCCAATCCAATCCCGGAGGTCACCCCTGTGACGACAATGGTTTTTTGATTCATGTTCGCTCTCCAATTGGGCTCATCATACGACAGGGCCTGGATTTTGTCAACTGTTTTATACATTTGTTTCAAACAATCGTTTGACTTTTTGGGAATCCTGTAGTATATTGCGCGCAATTGACAAACAGGAGATGTCCATGAAAAGCGTATTTTTTATCACCGGCGCAACCGGCGGATTGGGCAAAGCCTTTGCGATGGAATGCGCCAGCCGCGGCCGGGATTTGTTCCTGACGGACCTGCAAGAACCGAAACTGGCGATGCTCGCAAGCGGGCTTGCGCATACCTATGGCGTGGAGGTGCATTTCCATGCCGCCGACTTGACGAATGCCGATTCCCGCGACGAATTGTTCGAGCGGATCCACGCTGAAGGACGGAAGTTCCAGGGACTGATCAACGTAGCGGGACTCGATTACGAAGGCCTGTTCCTGGAACGCAGCCAGGCAGAGATTTCCAGCATCGTCCGGCTGAACATCGAAGCAACCTTGATCGTCACCCACACCCTGCTCGATCACAGGGATGAGACCCTCCCGTTCCGGATCATCAACGTTTCGAGCCTGGCGGCGTTTTTCTCCATGCCTGTCAAAGCCACCTACGCTGCGTCCAAACGCTTCCTATTGGATTTTTCGCTGGCGCTTCGCAACGAACTGCGCGACCAAAACGTGACAGTGACCGCCTTATGCCCCGCAGGCCTGCCAACCACGGAGGGCTGTATTTCCGCCATCGAAGCCCAGGGTTTTATGGGACAACTGACCACCGAAGACATTGGCAAAGTGGCAAACGAAACGATCGAAGCCGCATTGCATGGACGCGCCATCGTCATCCCCGGCTTCTTGAACCGGCTCCTGAGATGGCTGGGCGGATTGGTTCCCGCAGGCAGCCTGGCCGAGTTGATCGGGTCGCGCTGGAAGGCAGCGCACCAGAAACGGGCACAGACGGGAGCCGGTTAGAAAATGCGTTGACAAACTAAACAAAAACCGGTCTCGCGGACAGTACATCCCGAGACCGGTTTTCATCCTTGATTCCGCAAGTTTGGTCAGGCCAAACCAAAATTTGGTCTAATCAAATCGAAATTTGGTCAGACCAAATTAATTTTTGCCCAGACCAAACCGAAATTTGCCCGGAGCAAACCTGGATTTGGGTTGGGCAAATGGGGTTCTGCAAAGCGGCAAAATCTATGCTTTTCATCGTGCAGAAAAAAAATGCCCATCCCCAAGCCCTGCCTAAATCTGCAAGGATTGGGGGAAGGTGTCCGAAGGACGGGCGGGGCAATCTCAAGACCGTCTTTCTTCCTTCTGCATTCATCTTTTCGCTTTCCATAAATCTCTGTACAAGACAGGATTTTTAATTTACGGAAGGGTATAATTTGGGAACCCCAATAAACAAAGATAGGGCGAGTGTCTCAAGATGACTGACTTACATTCATTACTATCTCTTGGCTATTTCCCAGCGAAACTACCTGCACCATTTACAACTGCAAATTTTGCAGATGTCATGGTTAATAATGCTGGAACTATCCCAAATAGCTTTACAAATCCAAGTAAATCAAAACCCGTTAGACTTTAGTTTCCGCTAACTGGTGATGATGAAAAGGATAGTAATGGGCCCAAAGCATGGTAATCTTATTGCGCTGACAAAAGATCGTAGCCAAAGGACCCATTACCATGGCAAATCATACCATAGCTG
>JBMOMP010000005.1:0-24680 GCA_049323115.1 Chloroflexota bacterium | reverse complement strand
TCCCTGTAGCGGAGCGGAGCGGGAGGGCAGGTGTTGTGTTCCTTCGTGTTTCAAAAGGTTTTCCCGTCAAAAACGGGAGAGCCGCCTTTTAAAATCTCGGTGCTCTCAGTGCGCTCTGTGGTAAAACGGGTTTCCACCCCACTTGATCCTGATGAGCCAACTTTTTACAACGCGAATACACTGACGGGCACACGTTACGCAGATTTGGCGAATACCCTTGCGGGTACGATGTAGCGCGAATGTTTTTGAAAATAAATTCGCGAAATCCGTTCCATTCGCGGAATTCGCGTTAAGATTTTTGGTTTTGTCCGATAGACAATAATTAGGGCCTGTGTAAAAATAACTTCCCGATTTTGAATCGCTTCTGTCCGTGCCCGTCGGACTAAAGTCCTGCCTCAGTACGTGAAAGTCGGCTAAAACCGACTTGTGGTTATCAACCCGAAGGGTTTCCAGGTACTGAGAAGGCGGCTTCAGCCCCGCCGGTTTCGCGGGAAAAACGGAAGTTATTATTGCATGACATCTAAGCGGATTAATCTCCTCCCGCATGGGAGGCGTGGATTGAAACGATAAGCGGATACTGGAGCAGGTTGAACTCTGGCGTCGCCTTCCGCATGTAAGGCATGGATTGTAATGCGGACGATGTGGGCCGGGAAGCGCCTGCTTCTCCCCGCCCGCGCGTAGGCCTGCGGTCCACGCTTCGGGATGCGGCGTGAGATCGTCAATGACGCGCCCGGCGCGCTCAAGCCGTTAAATGGCAGGTGTCGTTCAACCGTTTGAGCGATACGAAATTGTCGGCGATCAGCACTTCGGACAGGCTGGCATTTTCCATTTCGATGTACCAGCGTTTCTCCGGCGACAATTCCAGGACGTGGCGCACGAGCTCGCTCAACGACCCGCCGTGCCCCACCAGCAGCACAACCTGTTCGTCGTGCTTCTGCCTGAGATCGTCCAGGAGAGCCGCGACCCTCGCCTTGAACTGGCCGATCGTCTCCGCGCCCTGCGGGGTCTGGTTGAAATCCGCCAGCCAGGCCGCGATCATCCCGGGAAATTGGGCCTCGGCCTCGTCGAAGGTCAGGCCCTCGAGCGCGCCGAATTTCAATTCCCGCAGGCGCGGTTCGGGGACAACGTCCAGCCCCAAGGAGCCGGTGATGATACCGGCCGTCTGCATGGCCCGGCTGAGATCGCTGGCGTAAACGGCGTTGATCTTTTGGCCCGCAAGCCGCGCTGCGACCCGCTCCGCCTGCCGCCTCCCGATGGCCGAGAGCGGCACGTCCGACTGGCCCTGGTAGCGGCGCTGGGCATTCCATTCCGTTTCACCGTGGCGCACCAAAAGGAGTCGCAGCATCTCATTTCACCTTCATCGGGATGCCCGCCACCAGCAGGAAAACTTCATCGGCGCGGCGGGCCAGGATCTGGTTGGCGCGCCCCAGGATGTCACGATAGGCGCGTCCCAGTTCGTAAGCCGGGACCAGCCCCATGCCGACCTCGTTCGAGACCACCAGCATCGTGACATCGTGTGTGCCCGCATAGTCGGCCAGGGCCTCGACTTCCGCCACCACGCCCGCTTCGATCTTCCCGTCGAACGGGTCGGCGCTGGGGGCGTCGAAAGGGTCGCCTTCGGGACCGGCGGCCGCGATCAGGTGGTTGTTGACCAAAAAAGTGATGCAATCCACCAGGATGACTTGCTCCCCGCTTCTTTCCCGACGAAGGGCCTGGGCCGGGTTTCGAGGGGCTTCCAGTGTGACCCAGGCCGGGGACCGCGCGGCGCGATGCTTCGCCACCCGGGCTTTCATCTCCTCGTCCAGGGCTTCCGACGTGGCGACGTACAGCACGCTGTCGCCGCCGATCTCCCTCGCCCGCGCTTCGGCGAACGAACTCTTGCCGCTGCGCGCCCCGCCCAAGAATAAGATCAGTTTTCCCATAAGCTCCTCTCGATTACAAATTGATGTTGCCGGTGAAAAGCAGCAAGACGGCCAGTTCGGTCAGTTCGCACAGCGCGCCGTAACTGTCCCCGGTCAGGCCGGGGATGCGGCGCAGGATGAAGGCCGCGCCGAGCCAGAGTACGATCGCGGCCAGGGCCAGCGCCAACAGGCCCGTCCACCCGGCGGCCAGCCAGGAAACCGATACAGCCAGGGCCGTCGCCAGGACCACCTGCGGCCAGCGCGTTCGATCCTTCATATCGCGGCCGAGTCCTTTTTCGCGGGCGTAAGGGCAGGCGAAAACTGCCATCGCCAGCACCCAGCGTCCGATAACGGGAGCCAGCCAAAGCCCCGAAAGATGCGGGAGCGAGACCAGGGCGGCGTATTTAGCCAGGAGCAGCAATCCGCCGCCGGCCACGCCGAAGGCTCCCACCCGCGAGTCGCGCATGATCTCCAGCCGCCGCTCCGGGGTGAATCCGCCGAACAGGCCGTCGCAGGTGTCGAGGAAGCCGTCGAAGTGCAGGGCGCGGGTCAGCAGCAGCCAGGCGGCGAGCACGAAGACGGCCGTCACCGGCGGCGGGAAGACGAAGGCCAGGCCGCGAGCCAGGCCGTAAAAAACGCCGCCCAGGGCCAGGCCGACCAGCGGGAACCAGCCCACGGCGCGGCCCATCTCCTGCGGCGTGAACATGCGCCGGACGATGGCGGGGGAAATGGTGAGGAATTGGAACGCAGCCAGGAGTGAGATCATGTTTGCCACAGAGATCACGGAGTTTTTTCTATGCGCTTCGTGGTGAAAAACTTATTCTTTATCCGATACGCCGGCCTCGGCGAAGGTAGCCATCTCGGCCAGGATTTTGCATGCGGCTTCGGCCATCGAGATGCCCAGGGCGGCCCCGGTGCCTTCGCCCAGGCGCAGGTCGAAATCGAGCAGGGGTTTCAGGCCGAGCCAATCGAGCATCAGGCCGTGACCGCATTCCTGCGAGCGGTGGGCGGCGATCAGATAGGGCCTGACTTTTGGCGCAATCGCCACGGCGATCATGGCGGCCGCGGTCGAGATGAACCCGTCCACCATCACCGGCTTGCGCCGGGCCGCCGCGCCGAGCATCACGCCTGCCAGCCCGCCGATCTCGAAACCGCCGACTTTGGCGAGCACGTCCAGGCCGTCGTTGGGGTCGGGTTGGTTGACCGCCAGGGCGCGCTGTATGGCGTCGATTTTACGTTTCAGGCCTTCATTGTCCACGCCGGTGCCGCGCCCGGCAATTTTGGCGGGCGACTCGCCGGTCAGGGCGGCGGCAATGGCGGCGGAGGGAGTGGTGTTGCCGATGCCCATGTCGCCCGTGCCGACGATGTCCAATCCGTTTTGGATTTCAGCGCTGACGATTTCGATGCCGGCGGCGACGGCTTTTTCCGCCTGCTGGCGGGTCATGGCCGGACCCTGGGCCATGTTCGCCGTCCCGGGCGCAACCTTGCGGACGAGCAGGGACGGGTGCGGCTCCAGGTCGGCGGCGACGCCCATGTCCACGATGACGATCCGCGCCCCCGCGTGGCGCGCCAGCACGTTGATGGCCGCCCCGCCGCGCAGGAAGTTGAGCACCATCTGGGGCGTGACCTCCTGCGGGTAGGCGCTGACGCCCTCGGCCACTACGCCGTGGTCCCCGGCCATGGTGATGATGACTTTATCTTTGATTGATGGGATCGGATTCCCGCTGATGCCCGCCAACTGGACCGACAGTTCTTCCAACCGTCCCAGGCTGCCGGGCGGTTTGGTGAGCGTATCCTGGCGTGCCCTGGCGGCTGCCAGGGCGTTTTGGTCCAACTCTTGAATGCGGGCGAGGGTTTGTTCCAGCATGGTTTTCTCCTGATGATTTGCTATGAAGCGCGCGAATTGACGATGAATGATCAGAACTCCACGCCCGGCTGGGCCTGGAGGCCTTCGTTGTAAGGGTGTTTGATCTCTTTCATCTCGGTTACAAGATCGGCATACTCGATCAATTCCCGGGGCGCGTCCCGCCCGGTGATGACCAGGTGCAATCCCTGGGGCTTGTTGGCCTTGAACCACTCGATGACCTGGGCGGTATCCAGCCAGCCGAAGGACAGGGGGTAGGTGAATTCGTCCAGGACGATCAGGTCGTAGTTCCCGCCGGCGATCTTCTCTTTCGCCGCCTCCCAGCCGTCCAGGGCGCGGGCGACGGTTTCGTCCATGTCTTTCGAGGTCCAGGTGAAACCGTCGCCTTTGGCGAACCAGTCAATGCCGAGTTTTTTAGCGGCTTTGATCTCGCCCCATTGCCCGGTTTCGGCCTTGATGAATTGCACCACGCAGACCCGGAGACCGCGTCCCCAGGCGCGCAAGAGCATCCCAAAAGCGGCGGTGCTTTTACCCTTGCCGTCCCCGGTGTTGACGATGACCAATCCTTTTTTCGTTTTAGCCATCCTGACTCACGCTCCGTTCCGATTGAGCACACCGCTCGGAAAGATGATCGGCGCGCCCGTCACCGGATGGGCAACGATCTCCACCGGCGTCCGGTAGGCCTGGCTGATGGTTTCCGCCCGGATGACCTCCTGGGGCGTCCCGCAATGCTTCAGTTCCCCGTCCACCAGCAGGGCCACTTTATCCGCAAAGAACGAGACCAGGTTCAGGTCGTGCAGCGCCATCATCACCGCCAGTTGCTGCTCCTCCGCCAGTTGTCTGACCAGCGAGAGCAGGTTGGTCTGGTGCTGCAAATCGAGATGGTTGGTCGGCTCATCGAGCAGCAACACTGGCGTAGATTGGGCCAGGGCGCGAGCCAGCAGGACGCGCTGCTGCTCGCCGCCGGAAAGCTGGGCGATGGAACGATGGGCATAACTTTCCAGTTGGGTTTGCCGCAGGGCCAGGCGGACGGCGGCGCGGTCGGCTTCGCTTTCGCGTCCCAGCCAGCTCATGTGGGCTGTGCGGCCCATCATCACCGCCTGTTCGACGCTGTACGCCCCGCCCAACTGCCGCGCCTGGGGGACGACGGCCAGGACCCGGGCGCGCTGCGTAACGGTGAGCCGGGTCAGGTCCTGCCCGTTGACGGCAACCCGGCCCGAGGCCACCGGGATCGTGCCGCTGACGGCGCGCACCAGGGTGGTTTTTCCCGCCCCGTTGGGGCCGATCAAGGCCAGGATCTCGCCGGGAGATACCTCCAGCGAGACACCCCGGAGCGCCGTCCGCGGCCCGTAAGCAACCCTGAGGGAAGAAATCGTCAACATGGCTACCAGAAGACCTCCTTCTTGGCCCGGCGCAGGATCCACAGGAAGAAAGGCGCGCCGGCCATGGCCGTCACCACCCCAACCGGCAGCGTGGAGGGGGCCAGCAGGACCCGCGCCAGCATATCCGCCAGCAGGAGCATGCTGGCCCCACCCAGGATGGAAAGCGGGATCAGCCGCCGGTAATCCGGCCCCCACAACAGGCGGATAATGTGCGGGACGATCAGCCCCACGAAACCGATCACCCCGGAAAAGGCAACCGCGACCGCGGTGGTGAGCGATGCGGTCACGATGACGAAAACCTTCGCCCGGTCCACGGCCAGGCCCATTTGTTTGGCTTCCTCCTCGCCGAACTGGAGCACGTTGAGCATGTGGCCGGAGAGGGACAGCAGCCCCATCCCGATGACCATGTAAGGCAGCGCCGCCACGACCGGGTCCCAGCCCAGCATGGGCGAGCCGCCCAGCAGGAAGGAGATGGCGCGGTGGATCTGCAAATCGGTACGCAGCATCAAGGAGGATGTGACCGCCGAGGCGAACGCCCCGACCGCCACCCCCGCCAGGATCAGCGTGGTCAGCGGGACCATCCCGTTGACGCGGGCCAGGTTGTACACCAGCAATACGGTAGTGACCGCCCCGATAAACGCGCCGACCGGGATCAGGTAGAACCCGAACAGGTCCGTCGGCCAGTTGAGGGTCATGGCGATCACCGCGCCCAGCCCGGCCCCGGCGGCCACCCCGATCAGGTAGGGGTCGGCCAGCGGGTTGCGGAACAATCCCTGGTAAGCGGCCCCGCTGCTCCCCAGGGCCGCGCCGGTCAGGACGACCAGCACCGTGTGGGGCAGCCGCACCGACAGGATGATGGCCGCGAAGGCATTGGGCCAATCCGGGGTGAAGGCGATCCCCGGCAGCCGGTCGGCCAGGATGCGCAGGATCGTCCCCGGCGGGATGAAGACCGCGCCCAGGGCAATGCTGAACACGAAGGCGACCAGCAGCAGCAGGATGTTGAGAAGGTAGGGCCGTTTACGCAGCATGAGGAAAAATCCTAAACACAAAGGGCAGGAAGGGCACCGAAGATGAGTCGCCATGCTTCGTGTTCCGTTGTGCCGTTTGGGTGTGGACGAATTTTTACTCGAACACTTCGGGGTGCAGGAGTTTGGCGGTCGTTTCGAGCGCATCCACCAGCCGCGGACCGGGGACGCTCATCATGTTAGGGTCAATCGGATACATCGTCCCGTTGACTACGGCGGTGATCGCCTCCCAGCCTGGGCGGGCGGCCACGCTTTCAGGCGTGACACCGTAAAGGGCATCGGCCAGCAGGATAACGTCCGGGTTGACCGCGATCAATTCCTCCGTGCTGATCTGGGCGTAGTCGCCTTGCAATGCCGAGGCGGCATTGGTCCCTCCGGCCATCGAAATGATGTAGTTAATGAAAGTGCCCGAACCGGTCGTCCAGGGGCTGGCCGGATCGGTCGCATCCAACTCGTAGAATACGGAAGGGTGATAGGAAAGCGGGGCTATTTTTTCGAGCACGGTTTTGACCCGCGCCTCCAAACCCGCGATCAAGGTTTCGGTCTCGTCTTGGTGGCCGGTTAATTGGCCGAAGTCGCGCAGGTTGTCCCAGAGTTCTTCATAGGTGGTGGGGTTGGCCTGCCAGTAGACGTTCAGCCCCAGGTCACGCAAGGCCTGTACCTGGTCTTCGTTGATGATCTGGGCCGCGACCACCAGGTCCGGTTCGAGGGCCAGGATGGCCTCGGTGGGCAGTTCGCCCCACAACGCGCCCACGCTGGTCACGTTGAGGGCTTCTTCGGGGTACAAAGAGAAATCATCCCGCCCGACGACCTGATCCCCGGCCCCGATGGCGAACAGGATCTCGGTGGTGGATGCCGAAATGGAGACGATCCTTTGCGGGTAATCCGCAAATTCGAGCGTGACCCCCAGGTCATCCACGAAGGCCATCACCTCCGGTGTGGGTTCCTGGGTCGGTTCAGGGGTGGGTGACGGCTCGACGGGAGCCGGCTCAGGGGACGGCGGGGCCTCGGTCGGCGTCGCGGCGGGCGCGCAGGCTCCAAGCAACAAACTGCCTGCCAGGAAAACCGCCAGAAAGAGTTGCAGTGTTTTTTTGTTCATGCTTACAGACCTCCAGTAATTTGGTTGATTTGTTCTCGATCCCCACCGGCAGCGGCACGGGTGACTCGACGAGAGAAGCCCGCGCCACACGCCGGACGGGGAATCAAAATCCCCTGCCGCTTGGACAGGGGAAGGTTGTAGATTTAGACAAGGAATCTAAATGCTCCACCTCCTTTCCGCGAGGCTTGTGGAAACCAATCGAGGCGGGCGACCTGGCTTGTTTAGTTCATTAGTTTTGGTAGTTGGTAAATTTCGCAGTTCAGGGGATAAACTACCGAACTACTCAACCATGAAACTACCGAACCAAACCTACAGTTGCGCGACAGCACCGGACTTCACTCGAAAAGTGTCACCGGTTTCGCCATTAAACCATCCCATCCGGGGGAGGAGGTACCTTGATTGAAATCAGGTTGATAAAGTTCTGTCTTGATGCCCCTATTCTACAACATTTTCAGGAGGATGTAAGTCAGGACAATGCGCATATTTTGTCAGGTTTTCTCCGACATTTACCGGATAAGTTTTATCTCGATTGCCTCCCGGGGGCAGGCGGCCTGGCACTCGAAACATTTGGTGCAGGCCGAAAAATCCACATCTCTCGCCAGGCTCAAACCTTCTGGGCAGGATTTTTCGCAAACGTTGCAGGGTTTACAGATTTCAGGGTTTTTCTTGACCTTCAAGAATGGATTGAATCGACTCAATTGGGTGAAAAGCGCCCCCAGCGGACACAGGTTGCGGCACCAGGACAACCCGCTGGCCCACTCCGCTCCGAGCAAAACGCCCAGCCAGCCGATCATGGGCAGGAAACTTCCGCCAGTGCCAGCCGCGATCGCCCCGCGGCAAAAAGCGCCAACCGGGCAGATGACGCAGAAGACCGGGGAATGGCACAGCCATGCCGCGCCGACCACACCGCCAACCAGCCCGCGCTGGATCCAAGCCCGGTACTTCCCGGACCCGAAACCTGCCCGCGTTCCCCGATTGAAGATCCAGCGCCCGGGGCAGATCCAACTACAAAAGGCGCGCCCGAAAAGGATGATCAACAACAAAGTGAGCAATGCCCCCAGCGCCAAAGCCGGGATGAACACCCCCGCAGCCGCCATCACCTGGGCAGCCCCCAGCGGGCATGAAAAATTTATGGGGCCTAGGCTGACCGAACAGGTCGAACCGATCCATAGGCCGCTGCCGATCAAACCAAAGAAGAGCACTGTAACCAGCGACCGTACCACTTGCCAGGCGTTAATTCCACGGGAATGTTTTTTCAATCGAGTTTGGGAAAGAATTCGGATAGCCAAGCCGGTTTACCCTATAAAAACAGCCTTGCCGTATTTTTTGTTTTGACCCGCATAAGAAGATTGCGGACAGACGAATACACACGCCGCGCAGCCCGTGCATACAGTTTGATCAATGTGCGGGCGATATTCGTCATCAAGCCAGACCGCCTGTTGAATGTCGAGACATTTCTCGTAGCACAGGCGGCAGCCGGGCCAATTCCAGGCGATGCAGCGGGTTTCATCGATGACCGCAGTTCCAATTGACACAGTATCCGCGTCCACTGGCTGCAAAGCGCCGGTTGGACAGGCTGCAATACAATCCAGGGAAAAATTACACCAGCCGCTCAAACCGTCAATATAAGGCAGCCCTTGTTCGTTGAGCGAAATGGCATTCTGCTTACAGGCGGTCAGGCATTTTCCACAGCGAATACAGATGGATTCAAAAGCCGCTCCCGGCAGCGCGCCGGGAGGCCGAACCGAGTTGAAGGTCCATTTGGGGCGCAACAACAGGTAGAGGAAGCCCGCGCTGGTGACACCGCCGACCACGCGCATGAAGTCGCGCCGGGAGAGTTTTCCTGGTTGATTGGCAGCCATGCAGCGTAACTATTTCACTCAATGACGAGTTTGCCGCGCACGCGTGAGTGCATCGGACTGCAAACGATGGTGCAGACAAAACTAAAGGTCCCGCTCTCTTCAGGCGTAAAGTAGACATAGGTCCATTTGCCGGGGTGGATGGGTTCACTGTAAATGCCCATATCCGGGATGTTGAGGGCATGGGTGGTATCCTCGCTGGTCAACCGCAGGCAGACTTCCTCACCCTTTTTGAGATAAACGGTATTGGGCGTGGGGTTGCCGCGCTCGTATTGCCGGAAGCGGATCGTCACGCATTCCCGCTGCGATTCCAGCACGCCCTCATACACGAAGATGCCTGCCGCTGTTCCTGCAAGTACGATCACCATAAGCATGTTGGCGAAAAACTCAAGAATTTTCATGATTTCCTCCGGTTATTCGTGGCTGTCTGCGCGGCCCGTGTTTAGCAGGTCGCCGCGGAACCTCGGCCAGGATGTTTCGGCTGGACCAGGGCTGTCAGTTTGGAGCGCATAGAGATAATTGTCATCCGAGCCTATGAAAAGCATGCCTCCCGGCACCAGGGTGGCCGAGCCGGACACATACTTGTCGGTTTTTTGTTTCCACAGGACTTCCCCGTCCGGGGACAAGGCGTAGATGTCCTGGTTATAGGAACCGAAATAGATCGTGCCATCCGAGCCGACAGCAGGCGAAGAGATAACCCAGTCACGGGAGTCGAAATCCCAGGCCAGCGTACCGTCAGGATTAATGGCATAGAGATGGTTGTCCATCGAACCGACATAAATGATCTCACCGGGTCCGATAGCGGGGGAGGAGTAGACTTCGGCCCCGGTCTTGTAATGCCATCGCTCGGTCCCGTCGGGATTGATCGCGTAGAGCGAATAATCCCCCGAACCGACGTAAATTGCGCCGTCCGCCCCGATGGCCGGGGATGAATAGACCGGGCCGCCGGTCTCGAAGCGCCACTTGAGGCTGCCGTCCGGGTCGAACGCGTAAAGGGCTTTATCCTCGGAACCGACATAGATCGTGCCGTCTGCGGCCACGGCCGGGCAGGAGACGACGAAACCGGCCAAATCTTTTTTCCATTTCAGGCTGCCGTCCGGATTCAGGGCATAGAAGTAGTTATCATCCGCGCCAAAGTAGAGGGTGCCATCCGCCCCCAAAGCGGGCGACGATTCGATCTTTCGCCCGGCTTCGAAGGTCCATAATAAGTCGCCACTGGGGCTAAAGGCGTACATCTTGCGATCATAAGAGGGAACATAA
Organism: Chloroflexota bacterium; assembly: GCA_049323115.1. Classification (GTDB taxonomy): domain Bacteria; phylum Chloroflexota; class Anaerolineae; order Anaerolineales; family Villigracilaceae; genus JAABUE01. Next base: position 14,290 of record JBMOMP010000005.1, on the reverse strand, counting down.
ATCGTGCCGTCTGCCGCGATCGCCGGGGAACCATGCACCCAGTTGCCGGTTTCGTACTTCCACTTGATTTTGCCTTCCGGCGTAAAGGCGTAGAAAAATGTGTCGTGAGCGCCAACGTAGATCGTGCCGTCTGAGCCAACCGCCGGCGCGCCGACGACGGCATTGCCCGCCTCGAAGCGCCATTGCAGGCGTCCGCCGGGATTGCATGAGGCAAGCAGGAAGACCATCAATAACGGGAGCAGGCCCAGGCGGCGTCCGCTCGGGTTAGTCATGGAGGAGTACCTTTTCGTAAGCGGGGATTTCCTGAACTTCGGCCAGTCTCCCGTTGCTCATGACCAGATGCCGGGTCCCGTGGCGGGCGAGTTCGGGGTTGTGAGTCACCAGGAGGATCGTCATGCCGCGTTGGCGGTTCAACTCGCGTAACAGGGCCAGGATTTCCCCTTCGGTTTCCACGTCCAGGTTGCCGGTAGGCTCGTCGGCCAGGAGCAGGTCGGGGTGGTTGGACAGGGCACGCGCCAGGGCTACCCGGGTCTGCTGCCCGCCGGATAATTCGGCCGGGAAGCTGTTGAGTTTGCCGGAAAGCCCCACCCAGTCGAGCAAGGCGGCTGCGTCTTTTGGATTTACTTGGGCCGAGCTGAAAAGCCCCGGCAGGCGAACGTTATCCAACGCGGTGAGGGTAGGGATCAGGCTGGCGAACTGGAAAACAAATCCGATACGCCTGGCGCGCAAGGTGGAGAGGGTCACGTCGTCCAGGGCTTCCAGCGGCTGACCGAAAATTTCGATATGCCCGGCCGTCGGCAGGGTCAATCCGCCGATCAGGCTGAGCAGGGTGGTCTTGCCTGACCCGGACCGGCCGGTGATACTGGCGAAATCGCCGGGGAAGACTTGCAGCGTGACCTCATCCACGGCGCGGAAGGTTTCATTGCCTTGCCGGTAGTGTTTGCTGACCTTTTCGAAGGCGATGACCGGGGAGACCGGTTTGTTTCCGTTATTTCGGCTCATCATTCACCTTGGCGGATGGCTGCATAGGGTTCCATCTTGCTGCTCGACAGGGCCGGATGCAGGGAGGCCAGCGCGCCGGTGAGCAGCGCCAGGAGCAGGAGCAGCAACGAGGCGGCGATGATCTCGATCCAGTTGGGGAGCAGGTAAGGGATGTGCAGGCGGAGTTGGATGAGACGGGAAAATCCGGCCAGCAGAACACCGGCTGCGGCCAGGCCTCCCAGCCCTCCCAGCCCGGTCAGCAGACCGGCCTCGCCCATCACCAACCGGAAAATCACCTGACGGCGGGCACCCATCGCCCGCAGGATGCCAAGTTCGCGCTGGCGTTCGTTGACGATCAGTGAAAACACCAGGCCGATCATGAGCATGGACATCAGCCAGAGCGACGCCGTCACGCCGAAGGTGACGCCCAAAACACCCTGCAACTGTCCGGCAACCGCCTGGTTGAGTTGCGAGGCGGTGAAGACTTTGGCGCCATCGAGGGTGGCTTCGATCCTTTCAGCCACATCCAGCACGTCGGCGTTGGGCGCAACGCTGACCAGGATCGAGGAGATTTCGTCCGGGGCAATGGTCAAGGTTGCCTCGGCCAGTTCGCCGGAATCTGCGATCATCCTGCGCATCCCTTCCATCGGCACGTACACCGTCCGGTCAATGCCCATGCCGGTCCTTTCGAGCACGCCGACAACCCTGAAGGCCGTGCCGTAAAAGATCACCATCTCGCCTTCGCGCAGGAGGATGCGGTCGCCGACGATGATGTCGAAAGCTCCCAGGACTTTGCCGTCAAGATGTGACGCCAGCCAGGGCGAGATGGTGAAGTCGGTCTCCGGCTCGAAGCCGACCAGGAAGAATTCACCGATGCAGCAACTGGCATTGCTCAGGGTCTCGACGAAGACCTGGGCGGAGGTTTGTTGCACGCCTGGAAGCGCAGCGATCCCTTCTTGAATGTCCTCCGGCATGTAAAAAGTGGAGGGTTGGCCCGTGATAAAGGCTTCCTGGGCAGGCGCCTCGTACCCGGCGGGAACGATGACCAGGTCCGCACCGAGACGGGCGCGCCCAACCGTCAGGCTATGCTGGACGCCGCGCAGCACGATCGTCGCCGCGAACAGGGACCCGGTCGCGACCGCCACACAGAGCCAAATCACGACTGTCCGGTAGGGTTTGCGCCGCAGGTTTTGCAGGGCCAGCGTCAGGAGGCTGATTTCTTTCATGCAGCTACTTGGGCGGGGGGCAGCTTTGGGGTGCGGCTGCCGAGCAGCCCGCCAACCAGAACCAGGCCGCCTAAAATAATGAGGGCCGGTTTTGTGCCCACGTTGCAGGCCATATCAGGATTGTCGCAGGTGGGGATAATGAACAGGGGAGTTAGAATAGTCACCAAACCGAGCAAGGCAGCCTGGTGATGCAGGCGGCGGCGCTCTCCGGGGTTTTTCAGGAAGGCGATCATCAGGCCCACGATCAAGACCAGCACACCGAACACCATTTCCGCCCGCGCCGTCCAGTTGCAGCGCATGGGCACTTGTTTGCCGTTCATCAATTCCAATAGACCTTCACAGACCGGGAACACGATCGGCGTGACGACGATCAGCAGGCCCAGAACGGCTGTCGCTATCCCGGAAGCATCTACGCGTTTCATCAGTCGAACTCCTTTCTTTTCTGAGCAAGTTACATCGTCAGCCAAAAGAAGGCTGCCGTAATCGCAGACAGGAGAATGACCACCGGGGCCAGGCTGCGAGTCAAAACCTTCTTGTCGCGGGTATGGTTAAGCCCGATGCGATAGGCGGTGTAAATCGAGACGACCAGCCCGCCCAGGAAAATCGGCGCTTGCAGGTATGGCACGAGATGAGGGACATACATGACCCAGCCATAACCGGCCGTTCCGAAGAGATTCCAGCCCCAGCCCATCGGGTCGGAGAGCAGGGGGATGGCGTAGGAGATGTCGATCAGGGCAAACGCCACGGTGAACCCGATCCAGCCGGTTAAGCCGAGGGGGATGATGGCGTAACCGTAATCGGTGAACAGGCGTCCCGCAGAAGGGAGCAAGCCGCCCTGGGGAGTTTCATTCGGTGCGCCACCCGGACTTTCGGCCTGCGGTTTGCGGCGGACGAGGGCTACAAGCTGATTCCACAAGCGCGGCACAAAGGCGAATGCTTCACTGGCTGGGGTCAGCTTGCCTTCAGCCAGCCCCTTCCCCAGCCAGACTGCAACGTAGAACAACCCCGGCAGGATAACCAGGTTGGACAAAAGGAACAGGACCGCATAGAGCAAAAACAGGGGGATGGTGGCAATATTCGCCATATCCTTGAGGATGCCCCAGGGTCCGAGATAGACGGCGATGTAGATCAAGGCGCAGGCGAGCATGATGAAGCCGTTGTAGACCTCGTCTACGCCGCGGCCCTTGTTCACGAACAAATCCTTCCCGAACGGGCGGATATTCATGGCGATATTGTTTTGGGTACAGGTCTTGAAGCACTCGGTACACATGCCGCAGAAGGCATTGCGTTCCAGGTTGCCCGGATAGCACAGCCAGGGGCAGCCATAGCCGTTTTCGTTGCCTGTAATGCAGGTCTTGTCGGTATGTTTTTTGCACACTTCCGGGTTCCTCACCCGGACTTCGACAGGAGCGACCATCGAATACATTCCGGTAAAACCGCTGACCGGGCAAATATAGCGGCAGAAAATGCGTCTCCCATATATGACCGATGTCACCATCGCCGCAACAATGAAAAGGGACAACACGATTCCGGTGGCCAGCGGGCGGGTCAGGATGATGGCGCTGAAAAGCGCCACGCTCAAGAATCCAATGTTCATCGGCCAGACATTGCTCAAGCTCTTGGGCCATCCCTTGCGCGCCACCGACAGCGGTTTTTCGCGGCCCTTCTTGACAAACGAGCGATGGTCCAGCCATTCTCCCGGCAAGGGCAGGGGACACATCATGCACCAGGACCGCCCACCGATGGGGATGAAGAAGAATTTGAGGGCCGCCCACCAAACGATCCAAACGTAGATAATTGCAAAATTGGCGTTACCGACCGGCGTCCCAAAATAAGCCGCAACCATGATCACGGCAAAGAAGAACACGTTGGGAACGAACAAAGCAAACTGGAACCAGCGTTTCTTCAACAGGCTGTCCAGCCATTTGAAGCGGGTCAGTTCGAATTTCCAGCCGCCGAGCGGATCCTTGGCCGGGTCACTGCCCCAGCGCCGCACCGCGACAACCGATCCCAGGGCTACGAAAAAGGTCAAACCCCAGGCAACAGGAAGTTTGCTGTAAGGTTCTACGATAAATTCGCCCTGCATGAATGGGTGTAAGGGCCCACAAACCGTCGTGCAGCGGAAGCGGAACAAACCGGTCTTATCGGCCACGAACTCGACGCTCGGCGCCGGGTCTTGCCGCGGATGGGCTTCCAGCTCGACGCCGTAAGTTTCCAAAACCAGGCCGTGGGTGACATCCTCGGCGATCAAGGTTAATTTGACCCGATCTCCCCGATTGACGCGAATGACCCTGGGCGCGTATTCGAATGTCTTGGCCTGAATGGTGATCTCGCGTACGGCTCCTGCCGATTTGCCCAAGGCTACGGTAGGGATCAAGGCCAAGACAATGACAACTGCGAATATCAAGGGGATCAATAATCGCCGATAGCTCTTCATAACCGAATCCTTTCACGCGAGAGCAGGATCACTAATTTTTTACACCACAACTGCCGCAGGAAGTTGCCGAACAACCGCCGCAGGATGAGGATGGCCCCGTAGCCACCATGCTCCCATCCGGTGAAACGGAATATGTAGCCGGTAACGAAAGCCGGCGGTTGATAAGCGTTCCCAGGCATCCCGGGCATGCTCCCGGATCATCCCGTTGAGCGACATCGCGTCTCAACTCGAAGCTCATGTTGCAACTCTGGCAGTGATATTCGTAATATGGCATGGTCACACCTGCAAGATTTAGACGTTGGTGGGGATGAGATATTGCTATCCCATCCCCACATTTGGAGGAAGCAGATTATGCGGCTTTTCTGGCTCTCATCCAGGGAAGGACAAAGCCGGCAGCGGCCAGGAGTGCGCCCGGCAGCCCGAACATGAGCAGCAGTAATCCGGCGGCGCGCGTTTCGAGCGCCAGCCTGGAGGCGCTATAGTTCTGGACCGCGAACAGGATCAGGATGGTCCCCAACACAGCCAGGACCCACTCGTACCAGGTGAGCTTCATTTTGGTAGCGGCCAGGAAGAATCCAATACCAACTACCGCGCCCAGGATCAACCAAAGATTCACAGACATGGGAATACCTCCTTTTCCTAGCTTGTCATCCGAACGGACTGGTCGGTGCTGATGCCGTAATCCGGCAGGTTCATCCGCCACCAGGATTCGGCAGTCTTCTGGGGTTTGCCGAACTCGGTGTACGGGGTGTACAGCAAGTCGTCAATCTTCTTGAGGGTGCCGTCGAAGGCGGGAACCGTGGCAGCCAGGTAATTGCGCACCTTGTCGAAGGAGGCCAGGTTCTTGCTGGCAAACGGGCAGACGGCGAAGCAGATGCCACAGTTGTTGCCGGTCTCGTACCAGTAACTTCGGCATTTGATGGAATCCTCGAACCAGGCTTTGTGGCCGGGATTGTTCCAGCCGCCTCTGACCTCCCAGGTGGGTTCCTTCTCGAAGCTGAGGGCTTTGGACGGGCAGTGATCGGCGCACTTGGTGCAGTTCTTGCAGTATTCCAGCAACCCGGCGTTGATCGGCTTGGTGGGGGCCAAGGGCAGATCGGTCAGCATCTTGAAGACACGCACCATGGAGCCGTACTCGGGGGTGAGCAGGCGGTTGTAGCGTGAAAGCTCACCCAGTCCTGCCATCACGCCAAAGGCCGGGGCGATCCCGAGGGCATTGGTGGATGATTCCCCCAGGGCCATGTAGCCCAGACCGCCGAGGAAATACTGCAACCGTTCCTGGATATTTTCTGAGCGGCTGTAGGTCAGTGAGGTGGTCTGCGCGCCCAGGTGGGTTGGGCAGCGGATCATGGCCTCCTCGGACATCTGCACGGTGTAGACGATGCAATAGCGCGCCTTCTTGGGGATGACGCGATAGTCTTCGCCTTCTTCCGGCGCGTCCGCGTCCTGGATGCGCATTTCTTTGCCGTCCGGATCTTTGGCATAGATCAGCTTTTCGGTGGTGTTGGTGTCCAGTTCGACAAAGCCGACCGATGCGGCGCCAAGGTGACGCGCGGCCGCGGCAACGATCATGGCCGCTTCTTCCGGGGAACCTGAGTATTTGGGAACCCCCAGCTTCTCCGGTGATCGGATATCTTCCGGATCCTGGAAGTATTTACGCGAAACGCCACCCACGCCAGAAGCGCTCTGCAAGGCAAAGTCTTTCAGGGTGTAGCCATCGCGGCCTTCCTTCAGGTACTTGTCCATGTTGGCTTTCTGGATTTCGGCCAGCTTGTCAGCCCGTTCCTTGCCGATGTACGTGGTGAACGAGCGCCGGGCAGTTACCTCGCCTTCAGCGATGCGCTTAACCTGGGTCCAGTCCACCTCGGTTGTGGGCTGATCTACTTGCTTGATGAAGCCAGGACGTTGGAGACCAACAGGCTTATCGGACATCTGTTCGCCAGCCGCCACCATTGGAACCAGGGCAGCGGCCGCTCCCATTTTTCCGAATTCTTTCATAAATTCTCGTCGAGTCAAACTTTCAGTCATTTGCATTCTCCTTGGTGAAAATTGATCCTAAAATCGGGTAATGAGGTTCCGGGTGTATTCTTCCAATAACAACCTCCTTCCTCAACAGAAATACAATGTTCTGGATTATTCGATCACAATCGTCATATCGATCCATGAATGGATGGTGCAACCGGCACGATACTCGCCAGGGACATCGTAAGCGGTCCACAGGCGACGGATGGTCTGCCCCGGGATGACCAGCATTTCCTGCAGCTCGATATCGGGCGCAACCAGGTTGTGGTCTTCATTCAAGTCGCCCTCTTTTGTGTCGCTGTTGTAGATGATGAACAACACTTTTTGGCCCGCCGGGATGGTGACCGTGTTGGGGATGATCTCATCCTGGGTGAATTCCAGTTCGATGACCATCGCATCTTCCGCCCCGGCCGGGACGGGTTCATCCATGACGATTTCATCGCCTCCGCCGCCATTCCCGCAGGCGGACAAAAGCGCGGCGAGAAGAAACATCAACGTGATCAAAATATGTTTGGTTGTTTTCATTTCAAGGTTCCTCCGAATTCTGGAATAGGTTGGATTGTCTAACGGACTCAGGGTTTGTTTCCATTGTCCTTAGGTTCTTCGAATACTTCCTCTGCGATGTGGGCGACGCCGGATGTCAGCTCTGAAAAGGCGCCTTGCACCGAGCGGATCATTTCCTTTGCGCGGCCTGCCAGTCGAATCGTTTCTTTGGGGCCGATGACCAGGATCGCAAACAGGAAAATCAAGAGAAGTTCGCTGGCTCCCAGGTTAAAAAATCTCATTTTGACCTCATGCAGTCTCGGTTGCCATGGCTCTTTGCCGGGAACGGCCTGCGAACCAGGCTAACAAGATTCCAACTTCATAGAGCAGCACAAGAGGGGCCATAACCAAAAGCATGTTGAAGGCATCCGGGGTTGGCGTAATAGCACCCGCCAGTACTGCGATAGCCACCAGCGCGAATCGTCGCCCCTTGGATAATTGTTTGGCAGTCACCAAACCCATGCGGGCGGTCAATGCCAGCACCAACGGGGTTTCGAAGACAATTCCGCTGCTGAACATGACGGTCGTGACAAAAGCGATATAGCCGTCAATCGAATAGGTAGGCTGCACCAGATCACTCATAAAGCCTTGCAAATACCCAACCGCAAGCGGGAGCATGACAAATGCGGCGAAGGCCACACCGAGTGCAAAGAAGAAACCAATCCCAATTACCGAAGTCAGCAGAATACGCCGCTCGCTGCGCGTCAGGCCTGGCAAAAAGAAAGCCAGCAGTTGATAGAGCAGGTATGGCATAACCAGCACGAGGCCTAAGAGCATCGCAACCCTGAAGTAGACCACGATCGTCTCGGTGGGGTGCAAGGCCACCGGCCGGACCGCGTCCATGTGGGATAACAGCAGTTCCAGTGATTGTTCGGTGAAGGCCAGGCTGATACTGAACGTCACCAATAAGCCAATGACGACACGTCCCAAGCGTTTGCGGAATTCTTCCACATGCGCCCAAAACTGCATCCGCCGCTCGCGCTGGGCTTTTCTCAATACATCCCGTTCTCGTTTGTCTTCGGTGGACATGCTGATCCAATCTTCTCCACAATCATCTAACTCGAGGCTTTATTGGGATTCTCCCCAGGCGCTTTTTCATTGCCCTCTGAAACATTGCTGCGGAATTCTCGGATAGCCCTGCCGAGTTCGCCTCCGATCTTCCCGACGCGACCAACACCGAAAATAATGATCACGATCACCAGAATGACGATCAATTCAGTCGTTCCCAAGCCAAACATGGTTTATCTCCTCTTCCGGGGTTACAACTTAGTTCCCCGATTCTTCAATCGGTTTGTATTGTTCCAAGGCATGACAAAATCCGCATGACTGAGAAATTTCATACGAGCCAAAATTCAAGTGGCAGAAAGAACAACTGGTGTCCTCTCCGTAATGGGGTTCGTGAGGATCCGGTTCGAACATGGCTGTCAGTTCCCTGAATTTTTCGTAAGTTTCACCGTGGCATTCGATACAAACTTCATTTGGGGGCGGGCCAACCGGTGGCCAGTCCACATGGCAGTCCTCGCAAACCAAATCCTCCACTTCTCTCCAATGGATGGTATCCAGGCTGGGGGTGACAAAAGACTCGAACGGATCCAAGTCCTTGGGGAAGTGGGGTAACTGCTGAACAAGCTTTTCGAAAACTGCACTATCATCCACGATCTCGAAGTTGATCCCATCCCATTCCTGCCCGTGACAGGCGGAGTTCGAGCAGAACGAGGTGTTGTTTGCTTCCCCATAATCGGTTACGTCATGACATTCACTGCAAACTTCGTCTTCATCTTTTTCGTCATACATGAAACGATGCAGGGCAATCCAGTTGGGGTTGTGGTGACTATTCGGCTGCGGCTCATGGCTGATGTCAATTTCAGTAACCAGGTCACCGGGTCCGGTGATCACAGGGATAGCATGGCAGAGATTGCATTCCAGGCGAATGGCAAAACCTCCCAGGTCGAAGTGCTGCCCATCATGGCACCGGAAACACCCAGGGGTATTCATGTGTCCTATATTGCTTGCGTAGGTATCCCAATCAACCTTTTGATCAGGGTAAATACTTTGTGCATATATTTCTTTCATTACCTGGATAGCCTGGTCAATGCTTTCCGAGTTTTCTTGGTAAAACTCTGCATACGTATCCCGGTAATAATTTCCCAACGTGTCCATCTCCCTGAACGCTGCTTCCTGCGACTCGTAAGGCATTCCCAGCAAGCGAACCGCATTACGGCGTATTTCGGGAATTTGGCTGGAAATCTGCCCGCGAGAAATAGCCAGATCAATCGCATCTTCAGGTTGGCGGATCGTATGTGAAATGCGGTTATGACAGGTAATGCAATCCATTGCCTTCAAATCAGTTTCTTGAAGAGAGTAAGGGTCGAAATCTGAACTAATGTCAATATATTCACTTTCGATCCCGCTCTCCGGATTGATCACTTTCACATAAGGAATTTCTTGTTCGCTCTCATCTGTCGGGTAATACAAGACCAGGTTCTGGGTATGCCAGTGAATCCCTTTACCCAGGCCTTCCCGCACGGTTCCCCCGCCTGTCTTCAAAATCAAATATGTCCGATAGAGGGAATTTTCCTCGTCAGAGGCATAGTGATTCTTGATGCGCTGACTATCATCAGAAAACTTGTCTGGGTTGTGGCAGCGCTCACAGACTTCGCGAGCAGGCCTCAACGTTTTTACGCGCAATGGATATTCATAGTTTTTGGAGACCGCAGCGATAACGTGGCGGACATCTCCTAATTTGCGCGTGATCTGGTTGCCGATAAATTCACGCCCGATATGGCATTCGACGCACTTGACTTCGGCGTGGGGAGACCCTTGATAAGTAATATTTTCAGCCGGGTGTATGCCGTGACAGGTTGAACCACAAAATTCAGATGAATTGGTGTAATCCCATGCGTAAGCGCCGGTGATAACAATAAGCAGGAAAAACACGGTTAATGTCGCATACGGCAGGATTTTCACCCAACGCTTGACATCAGGCGCAGGATAGAAAAATCGTTTTGCAATGCTGGAGATTCGTTTCATCTGTTCCTGACTCCAAAACCAGATTAATGCCCAAAATGGGCAAGCGCTACTCTAGATGGTAGCAAATGTGGCTTGCCTCGGATAGCAGGAAAATTCAGTTGTTTTGTAAGGTTTTTTCGGACACAGATGGCTTATTTCCCGGTTTTCCGCCTGTTTCTTGCAATAGACCTGTTTTCAGGAACAATCCAATTTTTGCCTTCCCAATCCTGGTTTAAATTAAACGGTTCCGGCGAACGATCCAATAGACAAACCCGCCGAGAAGCAGTACCCCAAAGATGAGCCAATAGACCAAGGCAGCGCGCTGTTCCAGTTCTTTCCGGCTGGCAATGGCAGCCTGGAGGAATACTGCCTCTGCAAAGAACCATATTACTATGAGCAGCCATTCATACCATCGCCTGCGGGCGATCTTGATTATGTGGAATTCTTCCTTATCTTCCATTTCCCCTCTTTTAGTCTTCCTGGACAGATTGCTCTGTGTCGATTCCATATTCGGGTAAATCCAGCCACCACCATTCATCAGGGTCCTTCTGAGCGCCATAGCTGAAGGCATCGTCCATGCTGCGGAACATGGGATCGAAAACAGGGGCAACCGAAATGCCTGCTTTAACCCATTGGCTGATCCAGGTTTTATTTTTCTTTGCAAACGGACAAACCGAGAAACAAATGCTGCAATTGGTGCCCGCTTTTTCCATCATGTAAGCACGGCATTTGATTGAGTTCTCAAAGTAGGCCTGATGCCCGGGATTACTCCATCCCCCTTGGGTTTCCCAGCCCGGCTCATCGTCGAAACTCAATGCGCTGGCAGGACAGGTTTCTGCACATTTCTTGCAGGTTTTACAAAACTTTAAAATACCGGCATCAATGGGCTGGTCCGTTGTGACTGGGAGGTCTGTGATCATTTTGAAAATTCTTACCATTGGCCCGAATTCTGGTGTTATCACACGATTATGCCGCGCCAGTTCTCCCAACCCGGCCATCACGGCGAACGCAGGTGATATAGCCAACCCGTTCACGTTGGCCTCCCCCAGACACTGGTATCCCAGCCCTCGTAAGAATTCTTGAGTTTTATTTTGAATTTCCAACCCGCGACCGTAAGATAAGAGCGTTGTTTGTTCCGCAATGACAGTAGGCGCTCGTTTGACAGTCTCAGCAGACATTTGGACGGTATAAACGATGACCCACTTGGCCTTGTTTGGGATGACTCGTTTCTGGCTTGTCTCGTAGGCCTCGTCCACCTCTTCGAAGACGATTTCTTTGCCATCGGTATCGTAGGAATAGATCAGCTTGCGAGTTCGTTCATTGAGTTCGACAAACCCGATCGTTGCCGCACCGAAATGGCGCATGGCTATTCTCAAAATCCGGGCGGCATCGTCGGATGAACCTTTCCACTTTGGAACGCCCCGTTCATTCGGCGTGAGTGCTCGTTGCGGCCCAAGGAAGTAATGAGGCCCTGAGACAGATACCGATTGCGCGGATGCCAAAGCCTGATCCTGGAGTGAGTAGCCAGGCGCGTTTTTCAACATCCTTTCTTTTTCGTTCCGGGATTCTACTTTGATCAGCCGCTCGAATTCATCTTGTCCTACAATTTTTACAAAACCGGAGCCGCGAGCAGTAGCGCGAGCATCAAACCGTTGTAAATTTTTCCAATCAACTTCTACGGTGGGAGTTTCCACTTTCCGTACCCACCACGGTCGTTTTGGGCGTCCCGCCGCGTCAGTCATCTTGTAACCGATGGGGGCGGGGCCTTTTTCATTCAACGGGAGGAGCTTCCCGGCCGCGATGGAAGAGAGTGCGAGGCCGGTTATCTTAAGAAATTCTCGGCGATTTAGTTTCTTTTTTTCTGCCATCAATTTGTTCCGTTTCCGCTGTCATCTTCCATAGTATCAATTCTTGCAACGAATAACTATCAGGAAATACGCAGCTTTTTGTAGGACTATTCCTGACATGGCCTTTAATGGTCCAATTGGCATCGTCAAGATTAGTCTTGTATATCGGAAGCAATCAAAAGTCCCGCCCGAAGCGAAAAACGGATCACATCTGCCCGGTTTTCCAATTCCAGTTTGTTCATTGCCCGCTGCCTGTATGTATCCACCGTTTTTGGACTGAGTGCGAGGCGCTCTCCAATTTCGCGGCTGGTGAATCCCATCGCTATAAGTCGTAGCACCGCTGTTTCGCGGTCCGAAAGTAGTTTCAAGAGGTGGTTTCCTTCCTGTTTGTCCAGCATTCCGTTGATTAGCGCGGTAGCCGCAATCGGGTGCAAATACCGTTGGCCTTGGTGGACAATGCGGATGGCTTGCAACAGGTCAGAATGTGCGGAAGATTTCGGCACGTAACCGTCGCTTCCGGCTTCCAGCGCTCTCGTCACCAGTTCGCGGTCGTTATACATGGACAGCACGACGATATGCACGGGAATTTTCTTCGACCGAAGCTCGCGGATGACATTTATGCCATTTCCGTCGGGTAAACCCAGGTCCATCACAATCACATCGGGACGGGACTCAGATGCAAATCGGATTGCCTCTTTGCCGGTGCCAGCTTCAGAAATAACGATCATATCTTCTTCCCCTTCCAATAATGCGCGTAAGCCGTCCCTCAAGACCTGGTGGTCATCTACCAACAGGATGCGGATTTTCGGTCCTGTCATTTTGTCTCCTTCGGTTGGATGGGGATTCGAACATCAATCGTCGTACCCAAGCCGGGAGCTGCCTGCACAACCAGGGAGCCGCCCATCATTTCCGCGCGTTCCCTCATATTGATCAAACCCAGGTGGTCGCGATCGACTTTATGCCCCAAAATCTCAGCCATGAACCCTTTCCCATCGTCCTTGATGTGCAATAAAACTTCGATTGGAGTTGCCCGCAATTCGATCTCCACGTATTCTGCATCTGCATGGCGAATGATGTTGGTCAGGCTTTCCTGGGCAATCCGGTACAAGCTGATTTCCACTTCGAATGGCAGGCGTTGGCCGCCCAAGTCCAACTGGCAGTCAAAATTCAATTCCGCGTCGGCCAACATTTCTTGCACCAGTGTTCGAAGTGCCGCCTCGAGGCCCAACTCTTCTAATACTGCCGGATGCAAACGATGTGACAGCTTGCTAACACGCTCAATTGTCTCCGACGTCGCCTGGCATAAATTCGTAACCCCGTTTCGCAGTTCTCCATCAGGGGCGCGTTTCTCAAGCGCTTTTAGTCGGACCAATAAGCTGGTCAATACCTGGCCGGCCCCATCATGCAGTTCGCGCGCCAGATAAGCGCGTTCATCTTCCTGCGTTCTTACGAGTGCGTCCAACAAGAGCAATCTTGCCGCTTCTTTCTCCCGTAAACTGGCTTGCAACCAGGCATTCGAGATGAATTCGGAAATTTGTTTCCCAATTGTTGTAAGAGTTTCCAGATCGTTCGGTGTTATTTCACGCCCTTTCGAACATAACATGCTGATCACTCCGAGCTTGTGTTCATGCGTCACAAGCGGGATGGTCACATGGTATTCCGAGCTTCCTTCAGGTATGGCGCTGGCATTGATCCTTTTACATTTTCTGACAATCGCGCTTGTCCCGATTTTGTTTGTCAATAAGTCTTTCTGGCAGGCGCACAGGCCGATAGTTTCATCCTGAAGGTCTTTCTCGATCGCGGGAGATACGCCGATCATGCTGGCTAATCTGAATTGACCATCTGCCATGCCGGCATCTTGTAAATAAATCCACCCATTCTCAAATCGCATTTCAGACAGCATTGTTTTCAATGAAATATCCAAAATGCCATTAAGGCTCGAACCGCGACTGGCTGCCAAAGCGACTTTGTTGATTGCTTCCAGGCGACGGTTCGTCCGTTCAAGATTTTGGTGGCTGCTTACCAGGTGGTCTATCATCTGGTTCACTGAGTCTGCCACTTCGCCGATCTCGTCTCTGGCCCTGATTTGCGCTCGATAAGCGAGATCGCCATTTGCCACTTTTTGCGCGACCTGCCTCAGTTCCAGGAGGGGCCGTGTGAGTGACAGCATCAGTAAAAACGTGAGCAGGATGGACGATACAGCCGCCAATGCCGTGACGAGAACC
>JBMOMP010000004.1:0-24705 GCA_049323115.1 Chloroflexota bacterium | reverse complement strand
TGCCAGGTGCGCAGCTACATCTCGACGGCTAGAAAAAACAACCAGCCCATTTTGGAAGTTCTGCGTCAGGCGTTGTCGGGTTCACCTTATGTGCCAGAATTTGTCACCGCTCTGGCTGAATAGTTACGTTCCGCAAACCATTCGAGACCATTAATCTCAATAGAAGGAATAAAGCCAAAACCAACCCCTGCTACACAATACAAACCTGAAAACTCCATCTGCCCCGTATCTGGATTCTCGACTTCGTCATCTTCAACCTGCAAAGGTTCATAAGTGCTGCAAAGTTTGTAAATCATAGTGCCGTTAATTCTTTCTCCAGAGACCACCCAAATGGTTTGCCCTATCATTTTTTCAAGTTTTGCTCTGTGATGCCTGCTGTAATGGGTAAATTCTGTATCGCCAGCACTGACAGAATACTCTCCCCATTCCTTGACTTTGTTGTAAGCAATGTAGTGTCTCATTTTATGTGCCTTTCATAGTGAAGCGCCTAACAACGCGCCCGGCTGAGAGTCCCAAGTTAACAGCCTATCGATTGAGCCTCTCGGTAATAATGTAAAACATAAGCACACCTCCACCTGAACCGCAAAAGCGCCGCGCTAAAATTCATTATATTTACCCCGGGAGAAAAGTCAAGCATGGGAAAAAGCGCCGTGCAACCAGGGGGGAAGCATCCCGGAGCAGGAGGCCCCTTCGAAAAGGTCTGCGCCTGGTTTGGTGCAGACCTTTTTCATCCGCTCCCGGCAAAGAGGACGCACAGGAAGGCTGGGCTACGAAGCCGTCATTGCATCCAGGGCTCGCATTTGTAGAGGCCGTTCTTGATGGTCATGAAAGGGATCTTGCCGTCGAAGACTTCCACCACCTCTTCCGCTACGATACATGAACCCGCAGAAAGGTTAGGGTAGTAGTAGACCGGGTCGATCAAGAAAAAGGAATTGCGCGCAGACGAAAAGTCAATCCGGCTCTGCCCCTGATGGGAATAGGCAACGCCATACACACAGACTTTCTCTCCTGCCATCGCCAGCGTGACCTCGTCCCAGCGATAGCATGAAGGCGCTTCGGGAGTGCTGGTGGGCTGCGGGGCGCTGGTCGGTTCAAGGGTGTTCGTGGCCGCAGGAAGAGGCTGCGTAGTGAAAGTAGGAACCGGCGTCGGGGCAAGGTCTGCGGGCGCTGTAAAGAAGCGACAGGCAAGCAACAGCAAGATACAAGCGCTAAATGCTAGCATGGCATGAAAGGGAAAACGGGGTGATTTCATGTAGACTCCTGTTATGTAGAAAAAATCAAGCAGAATATAAACGCAAAACGGTATCCTCTTTCGAAATATTATTGCACAGTTTCGGGAAAATGGCGCTATCGGTTTTCATGCAAACGGAAGCAGCAGAGCCGGGGCCGTCCAAAATTTCCTGTTCTATTGACCTTTCCTACCTTGTCGCATACAATCATATCGTATCCCCTCCCAGGACAAGGAGAAACGATGCCAGAGCACCTTGCGAAAATTATCGCAGCCATCATAGACGGCGACTCGGATGCCGCCGAAGAAAGCGCGCAGGCCGCGCTGGCAGGCGGCCTCGACCCGCTGCAAATCCTGAACGAGGGCCTGATGCGCGGCGCGGACGAAGTGGGCCAGCGCTTCGAAAGCGGGGAATACTTCCTGCCAGAATTGATGCTGGCCGGGCGCGCCCTGAAAATCGCCATGGACATCGTCAAACCCGCCCTGCTCGAAAAATACTCCGGCGCCGACAGCCAGGTCAAAGGCATCGTCGTCGCCGCCACCGTGCAGACCGACATCCACGACATCGGCAAGAACATCGTCGCTTCCATGCTGACCGCCGCCGGTTTCGACGTGGTGGACATGGGCGTGGACGTGCCGATCAAATCCATCATCGACAAAGCCGAAGAACTCGGCGCGCAGGTCATTGCGCTCTCTGCCCTTCTCACCACCTCCATGCCCTTCATCAAAGACCTGATCGAACTGCTCAAGGCGCGCGGCCTGCGCGAAAAATATATCGTGCTGGTCGGCGGCGCCTCCGTCACCGAAGAATGGGCCAGGGGTATCGGCGCGGATGGCACCGCCCGCAACGCCGCCGAAGCCGTCAAACTGGCGCGCGAACTGATGGGAGCGTAATTTGCTGAACTACCTGGAAATCCTCGACCGCGCGCACAGCGGCCCCTACTTGAGTGAAGAGAACTGGGACCTCGAAAAGGTCGCCATGACCGCCCGCCGCCTGGCCAAGAAGACCAAAGTCGAATACGACCCGAACGAAATCGTCACCCCCGACCCGGCCATCGCCGACGCCATCTACCAGGCCGGTTACGAGATGGCCGTCGAACTGGGCGCGTACAGCCGTTCCACCGAGCGCATCATCGCGCTTTCCCAGGACGAGATCGACGCGGGCATCCGGGACATGAAAAAGACGCTGGTGATGGGCGAGGGCAAAGATGCCCGCACCCTGCGCGCTCGCACCCTGGACGATGACCTGCCGCCGTTATTTTTTGGCGGCTCGCCGGGGACGCCGGTCCCGGAACGCTACTTCTTGCAAAACGTCATTTCCTACATGCAGGAGCCGTTGATCGACCTGGCCACCTGCGGCACCCTGACCGAGGTGGACGGGCGCGAAGTCCGCACCGGCAACCCCATCGAGATCGTCTCCACCCGCCGCGAACTGCAATACATGCGTCAGGGGCTCAAGCGCGCCGGGCGCGCGGGCATGGGCATGTTGGCGGCGCAGTCCAGCGTCTCGGAATTGGGCGACCTGGCTGCGGCGCACCCCGATTACCTGCGTCCGTGCGACTCGCACCTCGTCCCGGTGCTGAACGAACTCAAGATGGATCACCGCAACATTTCGCGCGCGGTCAACTCGCTGGAATACGGCATGGTCAACGCCTCGCTGCCGTGCGTCATCGTGGGCGGTTTGGGCGGCGGACCGGTCGGCTCGGCCATCGTCAACGTGGCCTCCTACCTGGTCGCCAATCTCACCTGCCTGGCCGATTACCACATCCTGCACCCCATCCACGTGCGGCACGTTGCCACCTCCACGCGCGAGGTGCTGTGGGTCATCAGCGCCACCGGGCAGGCCTTTGCCCGCAACGCGCCCGCCATCATCGTAGCCGACATCTACCCGAAGTCCGGCGCAGGGACCAGGGAACTGCTCTACGAAACGGCGGCCAACGCCATCGTCAACGCCGTGACCGGCAGCCATCTCGAAGGCTGCGGCTCCGCAGACGGCAACGCCCCCAATTGTTCCGGTCTCGAAGCGCGCCTGATGGCCGAATCCGCGCTGGCGTC
Organism: Chloroflexota bacterium; assembly: GCA_049323115.1. Classification (GTDB taxonomy): domain Bacteria; phylum Chloroflexota; class Anaerolineae; order Anaerolineales; family Villigracilaceae; genus JAABUE01. The sequence goes on along the minus strand of JBMOMP010000004.1, from coordinate 21,422 downwards.
TCACAAGATGAAGATGTCCCTGGAAGAAGCCAACGACTGGGTCCTGAAACTGCTGCCCAAGTATGAGCATGTCTTCACCCAAGACGGCAACCCCGGCCTGCCCTTCGACCAGGTATACGATTTACAGACCATCCAACCGAAGGATTTCTGGCTCAAGATGTACGAGGAAGTCAAAACGGAATTGAAAGGCATGGGTTTAAAGGTATAGTCCTGCCACAGGTATACCAGGGCGGCGCGCCCTGATATCGAATCAACCCTAATCCCTCAAGGAGGAACTCACCTATGACTCTCCCAGTAATGATCGTAATCAACCTATTGATCGTGGTCGTTCTCGGCCTGCTTGCCAAGTTCGTCAAGGTCGGCGCCGAGGAAGAAGGCAAAGGCGGCTGGAATTTCAATTTCACCACCTCCGACCTGATCATCCTGGCCGTGATCGGCGCCATCGCCGGCGTCGTCAACACCGGCACCGGCATCGCCTGGGCGGCGGCTAATTCTGCCGGCGGCCCGCTGGCCGGCGCGGCGCTGCAAGGCGCGTTCATGTGGGCCTACCTGCTGGCCTACTACCTGGTGCGCAAACCGGGCGCCATGCTGATCGTCGGCCTGCTCGAAACCGGCATGGAAGCCCTGCTGGGCAACCCCTCCGGCGTAGCCACGCTGGGCTGGGGCTTCACCCAGGGCATCGCCGCCGAGATCGTAATGGCCATCTGCAATTACAGCAAATTCGGCTGGTGGGCTTTCTTCCTGGCCGGCATGGCGACCTCGCAGTTCGGCACGGTCTGGACCGCCTGGCTCTTTGGCTGGGACAGCACCCCCGAAGTTGTCGGCCAATACTGGCTGGCAACGCCCATCAACATGATCTCCGGCGCGATCTTCTCCGGCCTGCTGGGCTGGTGGCTCGGCAAGATGATCGAACGCACGGGCCTCGTCCGCGCGACGCGCAAGTAACCAACCGTTGCAAGGTGACAGTCGCTTTCGAAAGGGACTGTCACCTTGCCATACAGAGACCGGATTGCAATTTTTCTCTCCCCCATTTTCCATTAAGATAACGCTGTGACCACCGCCGCTCCTGCACAAGAAGAACCCATCGTCTCATTCCAGCGCGTGACCTACACTCACTACGGGAAGACCACGCCCGCCCTGACGGATGTCAACCTGACCGTCCGGCGCGGGTCGTTCACACTGCTGGTCGGGCCGTCCGGCTCTGGCAAGTCTACCCTCTGCCAGATGCTGAACGGCATCATCCCGCACGTGCTGGGCGGCAACATGAGCGGCAAGATCACTGTGGACGGCCAGGACCTCTCCAAAACCCAGGTGCAGAACCTGGCCTCCTCGGTCGGCCTCCTGTTCCAGGACCCGGAATGGATGTTCGCCACCCTGCAGGTCGAAGACGAAGTCGCCTTCGGGCCGGAAAACCTGCGCGTCCCGCCGGCCGAGATCAGGGAATACGTGGACGAGGCCCTCAACTACGTCGGCCTGATGCCGCTGCGCAAGAACCTGGTGTGGGCGCTTTCGGGCGGGCAGGTGCAAAAACTGGGGCTGGCAGCCGTGCTGGCCATGCAGACCCCGCTCATCGTGTTGGACGAACCGACTGCCAACCTCGACCCGGCCACCACCCACGCCGTCCACGAGTTGATCCTGCGCCTGCGCCAGGACGGCAAGACCATCATCCTGGTCACGAAAGACCTGGACGAATTCATGGCCGAAGCGGACGACGTCATCCTGCTGTCGGATGGGCGCGTGCTGGCGCAAGCCTCGCCGCGCGACATGGTCGAGAAGCACGGCGCGCTCATGCTGGACCTGGGGGTCTGGCTGCCGGAACCGACGGAAATCGGCCTGCGCCTGAAAAAGGACGGACGGTTGGAAGGCAAGCCGGTCCCGCTGACGGTAGAGGAGGCCGCTGGAACGCTGGCAGGCGCATCGTTCAGGCATGTGGCGAGCAAAAAGGGACAGGTCACCCTCGGCGATGTCTTAGTCCGCGCAGAGAACCTGCGCTTTTCCTACAACAAACACAACCAGGCGCTGCTGGGCGTCTCGTTCGACCTCCGGCAGGGCGAGATCGCGGCTATTGTCGGCCAGAACGGCGCCGGCAAGAGCACGCTCTCGAAACTGCTGGTGGGGCTGCTCAAACCCTCCGGCGGCGAACTGACCCTGTTTGGCCGCAAGGCGCGCCAGTGGCAGGTACAGGACCTGGCCAACGACGTGGCGCTGGTCTTCCAAAACCCCGAACACCAGTTCCTGAGCGACACGGTGCGCGAGGAACTGGAATACAGCCTGCTGGCGCAGGGCATCGACGACCCGCGCGAAGTGGACCGCCGCGTTCAGGCCATGCTGGAACGACTGGAGATCAGCGAATCAGCCGAGAGCCACCCGTTTTCGTTGAGCGCGGGCAGCAAGCGCCGCCTGGGGGTAGCCACCATGCTGGTGGGCGGGCGCGCGCGCCTGCTGATCGTGGACGAGCCAACCTACGGGCAGGACAAGCGCCTGACCGAACGCCTGATGGAATTGATCAATTACCTGCGCCGCGAGGGCATCACCGTGCTGATGATCACCCACGACATGCGCCTGGTGGACGCGCACATCGAACGCGCCATCGTGATGGCCAACGGCGAGAAGATCTTCGACGGCGCGCCCGACAAATTGTTCCAGGAACCCAAGACCATCGAACGCGCCTCCTTGCGTCCCACCGCCCTGCGCCGCCTGGTGGATGCGCTGCGCGCGCGCGGCCTGCAAGTACCTGACGGGCTGAACACGGTGGACGCCTTCCTCGAGGCGCTGGAAACCCTATGAGCGAACAGACGCTTCAATTCATCGACAACAACTCTCTCGTCAACCGCGCCGACGCATTGAGCAAACTGGCCTGGGTGCTGGCGGTGGTCGTCCTGACCTTCCAATTCACGGGCAACGAGGCGCGCGCCTTGATGCTGGCGGCGCTCCTGTTCCTGGCGATCTTCCTGGCGCGCGTGCCGCTGGCGACCATCGTCCGCACCTCGCCGCTCATCTTTGGGATCGCGTTGCTGCTGGGCCTGTTCCATTTCTTCATCACGCCCGGCGAAGCGATCTTCTCCTTTGGCCCGCTGACCGGCACGGCCGAGGGCCTGCAAAAAGGCCTGGGCTATTTCTTCCGCCTGGCCATCATGGTCATGGCCTCCTTCATGCTCATCTGGACCACCAACATCCGTGAGTTGATGGTGGGACTGGTCAAACTGGGCATGCCCTACCGTTTTGCCTTTGCCATCTTCATGGCGCTGCGCTTCCTGCCCATCGTCCAGCAGGAAGTAGACGCCGTCAAGGCCGCGCATGCCATCCGCGGGCGCGCCTCGCGTTCCCCGTTCCGGCATCGCTTCCGCCTGTGGCAGCGCTACCTGTTCACGGTCATCGTCAACGGGCTGCGCAAGGCCGAGAGTACGGCGCTGGCGGTCGAATCGCGCGGCTTCGGCGCCTACCCCGACCGCACCTTCGTCAAGCCCTTCCGCTGGACGTTTTCCGGCATTTTCCTGCTGCTGGCCTTCATCGCATTCGGGCTGGCGCTCATCCTGTGGGAGCGCGGCCTGCTGCCCGTTTAGGTACCGCAGATGCACACGGGTGAACTTCAGGTTGACAAACCAATCTCGGTTCATCACGTTCGTATCTGTTTATCCCGTTTACAGCGTCCCCTTTGGGGATCAGTGGTGAATCATCCATGACCCGCTACCGAATCATTTATTGGAAACACATCCCCTCTGCTATCAGCCTCCAGGGGGACGATGGGCGCGAGATCAAAGTCCAATTGCCCGAGCGCTTCCAAAAAGCCATCGACGCCTACGCCATGGCCGCTGGCGAAACGGATACCGACGCCTACATGGCCGCCTGGCGGCGCGGCGACTGGATGGAACGCGACGGGACTCCCGAGCAGGTGGCCGCCGCGCTTCTCTCCGAACTCGAAACTGCCTTCGCTAAAATAGAGATTCCGCGGCGAAAGGCCTGATTCCGCTCCCCCTTTTCACGCAAAGGTTGGGTATCCGCAGATTACGCGGATAACGCAGCCTTTTTGCGCAATCTGCGACACAGCGTCCCCTTTGGGGATGTGCGTCGCCAAGAGCGCAAAGAACATGTGACTAATGAAAGATTTCTTAGCGGACTTTGCGGCTAAGTCCCCAGAATGGGGATTGCGAGACCAATTTGGCTTTTTGCAGTAGAGTCTTGAACCGATAGTATCAGTTGCTTGAACCGATACTATCGGTTTGGGCGATCATTGCCATCGATTCGCGAAACCGATAGTATCGAGTTGAGAAACCGATAGTATCGATTCGAGAAATTGATACGAGCCGTTCCGCGATGCCGCTTGTTGCCTGGAATAATTGCCGTATCTATGGGTCTCGCAGATTTTTCTGCGATTTTTCGTAACTACCTACCATGTCAAACAGGATAGACAGGATATTCAGGATATTCAGGATAAGGCTTCCGTCGTCGAAAAAACATCCTGCTCATCCTGTACATCCTGTTCGATACCTGTTTTTTGCTTCTTGTCTTTGCAATCACTACAAGTGGGTAGGCAGTTACAATTTTTCTTTGCCACTTCGGACAGCGTTTTCATCGGTATAATTGACAGCCTATGAGCAAACAACACCTCGTCATCCTGCAACCCTCCGGGCGGCGCGGACACGTGGACGAAGGCGTCAGCCTGCGCGAAGCCGCCCGCCAACTCGGCGTGGAGATCGAATCCATCTGCGCCGAGAACGCCACCTGCGGCAAGTGCAAAGTCATCGTCGAGGAAGGGACGTTCGAACGCTACGGCATCACCTCGAAACGCGAGCATCTGTCCGCGCCCAGCACCGAGGAAGCAGACTATTTCCATCGCCGCCCAAAGATGATGGCCGCCAACAACTGGGAGGTCGGCCAGGTGCGGCTCTCCTGCCAGGCAAAAGTGCTGGGCGATGTGCTGGTCAACGTGCCGGAAGAGAGCCGCGGCAACAAGCAGATCGTCCGCAAATCGGCGACAGAGCGCGAGATCGAGATCAAGCCCTCCATTCGCAAATACCTGGTCGAGATGAAACCGCCCGACCTGGAACAGCCTTTTGCCGATTGGGAACGCCTGTCGCGCGAGCTGGAAGTCTCCATGTCGCTGGTGCGGCGCGGGGAAGGGAACCTGCCCAAGGCCGCCGACCTGACCATTGACTACCACTGCCTGCGCGGACTGGGCGACGCGCTGCGCGAGGGGGACTGGAAAGCCACCGTCAGCGTCTGGCAGGACAAGGAAGTCATCCGCGTGCAGCCCGGTTACGTGGAGACCAGTTACGGCGCGGCGGTGGACATCGGCTCGACCACCATCGCGCTCTACCTGTGCGACCTGGGGACCGGCGAAATCCTGGCTGCCGAATCGGAGATGAACCCGCAAATCGTGTACGGCGAGGACGTCATGTCGCGCATCCAGTACGCCATCTCCGAGCCGGATGGACTGGAGAAGCAGCACAAGGCCGTCATCGGGACGCTGAACGGGTTGTTGAAGCAGGCGGTCAAGTCTGCGAACAAGCGTCATCGCGAGGCAGGCGACAGCCCGACGCGGCGATCTCCTGTTGAACGGGATGAATCTGCATCCGAGGAGATTGCCACGACGCCTGGTCTCGATACGGCAAACAGCGCGCCTACTCGACCGACGGCGTCTCGCACAGCGTCCCCTTTGGGGAATGACATAAGCATGGAAGATATTTTAGAAATCGTCTTTGTCGGCAACACCACCATGCACCACCTGCTGCTCAATATCCCGCCCACGCATTTGGGACGTGCGCCATACGTGCCGGCCATCCACAAGGCCGTGGACATCAAAGCGCGCGAGTTGGGCTTGCAGGTCAACCCGTCCGCCAATGTGCATGTCCTTCCGACCATCGCCAGTTTCATCGGCGCGGACACCAGCGGCGTGTTGATCGCCGAGGAGCCGCATAAACAGGACGAGAACTGGCTCATCATTGACGTTGGCACCAACGCCGAACTGGTGCTGGGGGACCGTCACGGGCTGGTATGCACGTCCACGCCGACCGGACCGGCGCTGGAGGGCGCGCACATCGAGTTCGGGATGCGGGCCGCGCCGGGCGCCATCGAGCGGGTCGAGATCGACGAGTCCACGCTGGAGCCGCGCACCAAGATCGTCGGCGAGGAGGAATGGAACCAGGGCAAGGCCAAAGGAATCTGCGGATCGGCCATCATCGACGCGGTAGCGGAAATGGTCCGGGCTGGGATCCTGGACGGTCGCGGCAGGTTCAAGCGCGGGCTTCGTTCGACGCGGGTGCGGGAGGGGGAGAACGGCGCGGAGTACGTCATCGCCTGGGCCGCGGAAACGTCCATCGGCAGGGACATCTTCATCTCCTTGAAAGACATCCGCCAGATCCAACTGGCGAAGGGCGCGCTGTATGTGGCGGCGCGCACGCTGCTCAAGGCCGCCGGGCTGGAGCGCCCCGACAAACTCATCCTGGCGGGCGGCTTCGGCAGTTACATCGACAAGACCAGGGCGATGGTGATCGGGCTGATCCCCGACCTGCCGCTGGAGGACGTGTACGCGGTGGGCAACGCGGCCGGCGACGGGGCGCGCATCGCGCTGCTGAACGTGGAGAAGCGCCGCGAGGCGGGCCGGGTGGCGCGCACCGTGCGGCGCTACGAACTGCCCGCCGACCCGGAGTTCCAGAACCAGTTCATGCTGGCGCTGAACTTCCCGCACATGACCGACCCCTTCCCGCACATCGCGCACCTCCTGCCGCACCGGGAAGTAGACCCAATGGCAAAAAAACTGACGGGAAAGTAAACCACAGATCCCCAAAGGGGACGCTGTGAACAGGATAAACACTGATGTTCGATGAAGGAGGAGGTTGATGCCTTCACAAGATGTGAATGAGATCACCTGGAAAATCATTGGCTGCGCTTTCGAAGTCAGCAATACGCTCGGCTGTGGATTCGTCGAAAAGGTGTATGAAAATGCGTTTACAAGCATACTGCCCAGGCCTTGAATTACCTTCGCGCCAGCGGCCTGGACGTATGCCTGTTGATCAACTTTGGGAAACCGAAGGTCGAAATCAAGCGATTGCTTCCCCACGTCAACTGGAAGGCTTCGAAGGCTTAAATCATCATTTATCACTTTATCCAATTCATCTGTGTTTATCCGTGTTTATTTGTGGTACATCTTGAGTTAAAAAACCCTCCCTGAAGGAGTAGACATGCGACTCACCGGCCTTCACATCTTGCTCACCTACCAATGCACCTTCGAGTGCGACCATTGCTTCGTGTGGGGCAGTCCCTGGCAAAATGGCACGCTCACGCTGGGGCAGATCGAAGTCATCCTCGAACAGGCCAAAGCGGCCGGGGTCGAGTCGATCTACTTCGAGGGCGGCGAGCCGTTCCTGTATTATGCCCTGCTCGCGCGCGGCGTGGAGATGGCTTACGGAATGGGCTTCAGCGTGGGGATTGTCACCAACGGCTACTGGGCGCAGACCGTCGAAGACGCCCTGCTCTGGCTCGAACCGTTTGCGGGCAAACTCGAAGACCTGTCGGTCAGTTGCGATCTCTTCCACTATAGCGAAGAAATGCTGCGCCAGGCGCAGAACGCGGTGCAGGCTGCCGGGCAGTTGGGCATCCCGGTGGGAACCATCAGTGTGGCGCAGCCCGAAGAGACGGAAGCCGCCGCCAGTCACGGGCAGATCGGCGCGGATGCGGCTGTCATGTTTCGCGGGCGGGCAATCGAAAAGTTGCTCCCGCGCGCGACGAAACGGCCCTGGGACGGCTTCACCGAATGCCCGCACGAGGACTTGCGCGATCCCGGGCGCGCCCACCTCGATCCGTTGGGGAACCTGCACATCTGCCAGGGGATTTCGCTCGGCAACCTGTTCGAGAAACCGTTGGGGCAAATCTGCGACGGATACGATGCGGACTCTCACCCGATTTGCGGGCCGCTCCTCTCAGGCGGACCCGCCGCGTTGGTGACCGAGTACGCCCTGCCGCACGCTTCGGACTACGCCGACGCCTGCCACCTGTGCTACGAAGCGCGGACGGCGCTGAGGGAGCGCTTCCCTGACATCCTGCGGCCTGACCAGGTGTATGGGGTGTTTTGACCCTCACCCCTGGCCTCTTTCCCTGGTCTCGATATGCTTCGCTACTCGACCACCTTGAGAGAGGAAGATACAGAGGAACAATGACCGGAAACGATTTCGTCGAATTCTTTTTACGCACCCCGCTCCACATTTTCATGGGGAACATGATGCTCATCACCGTCACCGGCCGCAAGACGGGCAAACGCTACACCACGCCGGTCAATTATTACCGCGCGGGAGATACCCTGTGGGTCATCTCCAGCCGCGACCGCACCTGGTGGCGCAACCTGCAAGGCGGCGCGCGGGTGGACCTGCGCCTGCGCGGCCAGGATGTGAGCGGATATGCCGAAGTTGTTTCGGAGGACGGGGAAGTCGCCAATCGGATTGGCGACTACGTGAAACATATCCCTATGGCGGCCAAACCGCTGGGCGTGCGGGTTGAAAATGGGCAACCCAACCCTGAAGACACAGCCCGCCTGGCAGGGGAACGCTTGTTCGTGAAGGTCGATCTCGTTCAGGGGGCGTGAGGCGCTTCAAACCCCAACCAGCAGCACCTTGACGATCTCGAAGGCGCCGGCCGCCGCGAACTCGATGGATAAATCCTTGGCGACATCGCCGATGAGGTGCCAGTATTTCTTCTTGAAGCGCGGCAGGGCGCTTCCGGCGCTCTTGACGTGATCTTGCCCGCCGGATTTCAGCCATTCATCCGCCGAGGTCTGGGATTCTTCCTCGCCCGGCGCGGCCATGATCTCGCGCCGCACCCAGGCTTCGAAGGAGGGGGAAAAGATGCAGTAGGCGCCGTCCCGTTCGTCCACCAGCCCGCGTTTGCCCAGCGCCAGCACGTCTTGGGGGGCGCGCGCCCGCAGGCGGCGTAATGTCTCTGCGTTGGGGAGGAGTTTCTTGTTGGCCTTTTGCGCCCGCAGCGTCAACAGGATGATGAGGGTGATCTTCTCGCTCTCGGAGCAGTGCGACCACAAGTAGGTGTAGTGCGCATCCGCCTGTTCGTCGAAGCGCGCGGCGGTGAAAGCGGTCAGCGCGTCGCCCGACAGTCCCTCGATGCGCCCTTCCAGCAGGTAGTGGCCGGCCATCTGGACGAAGAAGGGATAGCCGCCGCCCAGTTCCCAGATGAAGTCTTTTTCCTGCGGCGTGAGCGCCAGTTCGCCCTGGCGGGTGTAGGTTTCCAGCAATTCGTCCACTTCGGCGCGTGAGAACGGACGCAGCACGACGTTGGCGAAGATGTTGAAGAACGGCGAACCCTTGATCTCGTCGGAGTGGCACAGGTCTACCAATTCGCGGCGCGTGGCCGGCAGCAGCGCCACGCCGCTGTGGATGGCCAGCGCCCGCAGCCCGCCGAAGAAGTCGCTCTTGAAGTTGGGATTCTGGGTCACGTATTCGAACTCGTCCATCAGCAGGACGGTCGTCAGCCCCTTATCCTGCACTTCCTGGAACAGGTCTTCCAGGTCGAACAAGTCGAACGCGCCCTGGTCGCTGACCGCCTGGATGGATGGTTTCAGGCTCTCGTCGCAGACCGAGCGGGACATCTTCTTCAGGACGCGCTGCCAGAAGCGGGTCGGTGTGATGTCGGTCAGCCCCTGGAAGTCCACGTAGACCAGGCAAAATTTGTCGGATGTCAACCCGAGTCCTGCGCTGACCTGGGGGTGGGCGAGGTATCCCAGGAGCGAGGTCTTGCCGATGCGCCGCTCGCCGATGATGGAGGTGGACTCGTGCGCGCTGGTGAGCAGCCGGTTGACGATCTGCCTGACTTCCGCCTGCCGCCCGATGAAGCGCCCAGGCTCTTTGATGGGGTTGCCGAAGGTGAAGGGGTTCATTTTTTCTCCAGCTTGAAAATCCCATACGGCGTGGCGGCGTAGACGTTGCTATCCTTGTCCACTGCAATCGAATACACCACCGTCGCGCCCAGCAGCCCGTCGTTGACCTGTCCCCAGGTCACGCCCGCGTCGTAGGAGATGTACGCGCCGCCGTCGGTGCCCGCATACACAGTATCGGGGTTGTTCGGGTCAATCGCGAGCGTGTTGACGAAGAGATTGGTCAAACCGTTGTTGCTGGGCTGCCATGACCCGCAGTTATCCGTGCTGATAAGCACACCTTGACCGGGCGTGGCGAGATAGAGACGCGAACCTTGTAACTCAAGAGCCAGGCGCGTGTCGGAGCGTGAGGCGGTTACGTCTTGTCCGCAGGCCTGCCAAGTCCCCCCGCTATCCTTGGAGTAGGCTTGATGGGTTTGGCCAATGGCATACACCGTTTGACCTTCATCCTTGTAGAACAATCTTGAATCTCCCAAGTCTTTGCTTCCATTGCTGGGTTGCCAGGACTCGCCCGCATCTGTCGAATAGTAAATCTCATCACCAATGGCGTAGATAAGCCCGGGTATATATGGGTTCGCAGATACACTTATTGAGGCGATTGGCAATGAGAAATGTGCGTCCCAATTGCCATATGTTTCTCGCCATTTGTCCCCCTCTAACGCCCACCACCAATGATCACCGCCATCCTGTGACTTTTGCCAGGAGTTGCCCTCCATTATGTAGAGGTCATTGGCTCCATCGAAGGCTGGGGAGCACCAACCTGGGTCTATCACAAAATAAATTGATGACCAGTTTTTTCCGCTGTCTGAGGAACGATAAATGGTACAACCCTGATTACTTCCGCCTGACAAATATGGGTATGGGTAATATGTGGCCAAATACAATCTGGAACTATCCCTTGGATTAAGCCTGAGTTCCGAACGTGTTGATCCAAGTCCATTGTTATACTCTGCCCAGGCAACACCACTATCTGTGGAAATGAATATGCCATCATCAAAATTGGCGGAATATCTGGCCCCGCCTACAATGATGCGTTCTACTCCGGTGTAGTGGTCAACGTGGATCGCAGTGGCTGTAACTATCCGTAATCTGATCCTTTGCCAGGGATACCCTTTCCCTTGTGTCATCCATATCCAGGAATTTCCTCCAAAAAAATATGGAGGGGAGTTATCTGGGTCGGTGGTTGCCGATTCAAAATCTACTTCTCCTACCGAGTTCCAAGTGAGGCCCGCACCATATGAAACGACAAACCCGCCAGGTTGATAACTAACATAGAAGGAAGATTCCCCCTGCTTGTCTATTCCGATCAGAAGTCGATCAATATAAATGGGAGGTTCTTCATCCATCTCGACCCATGCCCAACTGCGCCCGCCATCGTCCGATTGATACAAGCCGATTTCACATCCTTCCCCGCCGCCGGCCAGGAGCGTGTTCCCGTCAGCGGGGTGAATGGCCCACGAAAGGATTGTGCCGGGACAATCCTTGTTCAAAGGATACACAGTTGTCCATGTATTTCCCCGATCGGTCGTTTCGTAGATACCATTCTTATCGCGCGCGTATAAGTGGGAATTATCCTGGTAATCCATCAACAGGTAAGTTCCATTCCCGATCCTGAACCAGTTCTCGCCGCCATCTTCGGTCTTGTAGACCCCGTCCATTGTGCTTGCGTACAAGATGCGTGGATTTTGAGAATCGATCAACAGGGATTCCACTTGCGTATTTGCCATGCCGTAATGCGCAGGCCGCCAGGAGAGACCACCGTCGATGGTTTTGTATACACCCCCATTTTTCATGCCAGCGTAGATCACATCCGGGTCTTTCTTGTCCGTAGTAAATGCAGTGACCGTATCGCGCGGGAACTCCTGCCCGAGGGAGATGCGCTTCCAGGTCAGGGGGATGGATGTGGGCGTGGGAAGCAGGGTTGCCGTTGCTGTGGCTGGTAGGACAATTGTCTGAGCGGGGGTGCCGGTCGGGAGGATGACAGGGGCAGGCGCGGGTTGGCGATAGAGGCCTCGAAGGATGGGGAACAGGTAGATTCCCAACCCAACTAACAATATGGCTCCCAGTGCGCCCCAGGTGCGCGGATCGTTGTACCAGCGTCTGCGGGAGAGTTGGATGACGCGCGCCAGCAGTTGGGCGGCGTCTTTGTAGTCCACGTCCGCTTTCAGGATCTGGCGCAGCAGCTCGCTGGCGCGGGTGTAGTCCTTTGCCTTGAGCGCGGTCTGGGCTTCGCGATAAAGTTTTTCAAGATCACTTTGGTCAGCCACTTTTCACTCCATGTCCATGTCATTGCGAGGGTGTTCTTCCCCAAAGCAATCCCCGATTCGATGGCAAATACTACCCGGGAGATTCTCTCGTTTAACGGGAGATTGCTTCGCAACGTGCGCTCGCAATGACATTACTTTATCTCCAGTTTGAAGATGCCATACGGCGTGGCGGCGTAGACATTGTTCTCTTTGTCCACGGCAATCGAGTAGACTACCGTTGCACCCAGCAGCCCATCGTTGACCTGGCCCCACGATTGGCCGTGGTTAAAGGAGACATACGCGCCGCCGTCTGTACCGGCATAGATGGTATTTGGGTTGTTGGAATCAATAGTGACAGTGTTGACGAACAGACTGCCCAGGCCAGTATTGCTTCGTCGCCAGGAGAGACAATCATTATCGCTAACAACGACGCCGTTACCCGGAGTTGCAAGCAAGATTTGATTGCTTTCTTGAGAACCAAACGCCAGAGATGAATGACCGGATCGAGTCAGCCAGCCTGAAATATCGCCCAAACTTGAAGAGAGAAGCGGACAGGTATTCCAGGAACTCCCAGCATCATTCGATCGATAGACCTCCTTGTTGCCTACTGCGTATAAGACATCTCCCTGGTTGGGCTCAAAATGAAGTGTGATACCAGCTAGATCTCCTGGCACACTCTGCAGAACATTCCAGGTGTTACCAGAATCAGATGAAACAAAAATGCCATTGTCATAGGAAACGTAAAGCGTCCCCGGTTTTGTGGGATGCGTTGCCAGGTCACTTATCCAATCCTTCGCTGCAATAGCTGGAAGAGTCAATATATCCCAGGATTCGCCCTTGTTTTGCGAACGTAAGACCTGAACCTCGTTGCCAATGCGGTATAGAGTAACTCCATCTGCATCAAACACCACGTCTCTGCCGTATTCAGATTGGGGAATGAGTTCCCAGGTGCTTCCCGAAGTAGAGGAACGGTACAGCGATTTGGTATCAGCATATAAGGTTGTTCTGTCCCAGGGGTTGAGAATTAGATCGAGGCGGATTCCGCCAAGCCCGCTATTGCGATCAATCCAGGAAATACCGCCATCTGCTGATACGTATAGACCTTGCCCTCCCACTAGGAGGCTCTTCTGATCATGAGGCGAAACCCAAATTGCTCTAATGCTTGACACTTGTTTCAGTTGTGAAAGGGATTGCCAGGTTTGCCCGCCATCTTTGGATCTCTCGATATTGTTCCCACGACCACAATACACTGTTGCGTTATTTTGAGGATCGATCGCCAGTGAGCTACAGTGTTTGTCAGTTTGAATCCAATTTTGTCCTTCATCAGAAGAAGTGTACAAGACTTGCCCCGGTATCATCCTGGTATAAAGAAACTTTCCGTCTTGAGAGTCAATCTGTAATGCATTCTCAGTTACCATTTGCGACCCTTTCAGGCCAATAAGGGTCCACGTTCTTCCACTGTCTTCTGACTTATACAAACCACTTTCGCATTCGTTAGATGCCCAGCTACCAGCAAAGAGAGTCTTGCTGTCAGCAGGATGGATGACTAAATCCACAATTTGGGAAGGACAAGTCGAGGACTGAATTTGCAGCCAGTGCATACCGCCGTCGGTAGACTCGTAGAGGTCGAAGGCGGGAGTATAGTAAAGATGTTGACTATCCTGAGGATCCAAAACTACTACACTAACTGCCTCCCAATAGTCAGCGCGAATAGAGTTATTGATTGCCTGCCAGGTTCCTCCACCATCTATTGTTTTATATACCCCATCTAGAGCCACACCTGCATATAGGGTGTGTGGATTTTGCGGATCGATCACCAGAGTGTGAATCCAAGCCCTCTCCAGCCCCCTATGCGCTGGTTGCCAGGAAAGCCCACCATCAATGGATTTGTAAATTCCCGCATTTTCCGTGCCAACATATAGCACTCCTGGATCAGTTGGATCCACTGCTATGGCAGTGATCGTGTCGCGCGGCAGGAACTGTCCTGAATTCAAGCGTGACCAGGCAAAGGGTAACGGTGTTGGGGTTGGGCTGGGTGTGTTGGTCGGCCCGGGCGTGTTCGTGGGGTTGGGCGGCACGAGCGGTTCAGCGGCCGTCGCGGTGATCTCCAACGGCAAGCTCGCAGGTGGTGTGAGCAATGTCGAGCCAGGACGGAACGCGAACCATGCAACTCCCAAAACCACTGAACTAACAACTGCTCCCCACAACCACCTACTCTGCCACCACTTGCGTTGTGTGCGGCGCAGTTCGATGGCCTCGGCCATCAGGCGCGTGGCGTCTTTATAGTCCGCGTTCTCGACCACGATGCCCTTGAACAGGCCGATGGCGCGGTCGTAATTCTTCCGGGTGAACGCTTTTTGGGCTTCGACGTAGTTCGCCGCCAAACCCTGCGCCTTGTGGATGCGCTCGAGTTCGGCCTGCACCGTTGGCCCGTCAGCCGGGTTGATCTTCAGGTACTCGCCCCAGGCCGTGATGGCCTCCTCGAAGCGTTCCTGGCGGGAGAAAGCACGCGCACGTGCCTGTGCTTCGGCTACCAGGGCGGCAAGTTGCTCCTGCCGTGTCTCTTCCAATCGCTCCAGGATTTTGGATTCCTGTGGCTCGCGCGCCAGGTGTTCCTCCAAAATTGCAATGGCTTGTTCCCATTGCCTGGCCTGCACGGCGCGATTGGCGCGAACCAGGGTTTCTTGAATCTTTGTTTCCCTGAGTGTTTGCTGGGCCTGTTCCAACTGTAACTGGACTTTAACATCCCCCGGCTCCAGCGCCAGGTATTCCTCCAGCGCCGCGATGGCCAGCCCCCAGCGCCCGGCGCTTTCGGCGCGTCCGGCGCGCGCCAGGATGGCCTGCAACGCCTCCTTGCGCTGTTCGGATTTGACGACTACCAACCGTTGTTGGACCTTCTCCTCCCCCGGGGCGATCTCGAGGGCGTTTTCCAGGATTTCGAGCGCCGCTTCCCAATTGCGAGCCGTTTGCTCCTTGTCCGCTTTGGACAGCAGGCTGGCCAGCACCTTCGTTCTTTTCTCGACTTTGGCCTGCTCATAGCGCGCAGACAGCGCCTCGTCCTCGGGCGTGAACCGCAGCGCCTCGGCGAAAGCGGACAGCGCCTCCTCGTCCCGCCCCTCGGCCAGGGCTTTTTCCGCCCGCCCCCGGTTGATCTCAGCCATGCGCTGGCGCGCCTCGGTATGCTCGGCGTTGATGGACAGGACTTTTTGATAAGCCTGGACCGCATCCCTGGGTTTGCCCTTCTCGCTGGCGGCGTCGCCCAGCGCCAGGGTGGCCTCGCATAGACCGGCGCGGCTGGCGACATCCTCGTCGTCCATCTCCAGCGCCTTCTCGAATGCGGTCACGGCCTGGTCGAGCGCGCCCTGCGCCATGTAGGCCTGGGCAATGTGGACCTGCGCCTGGATGTTATCGGGGGAAATTTCCAACGCCTGCTTGAAGTTCTCGATAGCCTTGTCGTACAGGCGGCTGTCGTGGAATTCCTGACCGATCTCGATGTAACGGTTGGCAATCGGGTTGACCTCGGTCAGTTCTTCGCGCACCTGCTCGAGGGTGCGGTTCTTTTTCAGCCACAATTTCAGCAGGTAGATGACGAAGCGATTGTCGGGGGTGAGGACGTCCTTCTCTCGCAGGTGGAGCAGGCCCGAGGTCAGGTCTGAATCGCTGAAGCGCACGCGCTGTTTGCGCAGGAAATCCGCCAGGGCGCGGGTGTCGGTCCTGTCCAATTGCGCCAGCGTCGCCAGGCTCCACTTCTCGAGGTCCGAGGCTTCGTCCCAGACGAATTTCAGGTTGACGGTGCCGCGCTCGACCACGTCCTCGAGGATGGCTTCCACGTCCGATTCGCGGATGCGCAGTTCGCCGGTGCGCTGGCACAGGGAGAAGAGTTCGTGGCAGGTCAATTGGGTGAAGTAGGGATGGCCGGAGGTGATGTCGAAAATGCGCTCGACGGCCTGCGGCTCATATTCCAGCAGGCCCTCCACCGGGCGGGCGACCAGGCCGGCGGTCTGCTCCCTGGACAGGAAACTGATCTTCTTGTACAGGGCGGTCTTGAAGAACTCGGTGTATTCCGCCTGCATGTTCTCCAACTTGCGCCCGGAGGAACCGATGGAGAAGATGAAATTGACGCCCTGCTCGCCCATCAACCGCCGCAGGTAATCGATGAGCGGGCGCGCCAGTTCCTCCTTGACTTCGCTCTCTTCCAGGTTGTCGAATTCGTCGAAGGTCAGCAGCAGCGAACGGTCGCCGATGAGGGGTTCCAGGCCGGGGAGGAAGCGGGTCTCGAAATATTCCGGGTCGGCGGCGAAGGCGTCTTTCTCGGGCGCAGGCGCCGTGAGGCCGCGTTCCTGTTTCAACACGCGCACGATCTCGCGCGCCAGCCACCACAGGAAACGGTCCAGGCTGGTGTGCGTGCGGCCTTGCAGGTCGAAGAAAACCGGGATGTATTTATCAGGCAGGCGGTTGCCCAATTGCTTCAGGACGGACGTTTTTCCCACCCGGCGCTGTCCGTGGATGACCAGGATATGGTCGGCGTATTGGCCTGCGAGACTTTTTTCGATCCACTCGAAAATGTCGTCGCGCCCGAAGAACATGCGTTGTTCCGTGACCGGCGCCCCCGCAATATAGGGATTGATCAGGTCTGCCATGCAGCACCCCTCCGGTGTGAAAGGCTCGATGGTTGTTTGTTACTGATTTGGGTGTGTTTCAAATGAGTTGAAAGAAGGAACGTCCCGAAGGTTTTCTCGAAGGTTTCGGCCGTTTTTCGAACCTTCGGGACGGTTATTCAACTGAAATGAAACGCACCCTACTGATTTATTGTAAGGGAGGGCTTTATAAAATACAAGCAAGACTTTTATAAAAGCCAGAGAGTCCCAATGGTTCTGCTCTGCCTGCCGACCGCGCCCTTACTGTTCATCCCACCACCGCAACACGCGCAGCGCGCGCAGGGTGTTCCAGCGGCCGGGTTGGCCTCCCTTTTCCATTTCGAAGTACATGCGTCCCGCCCAGGGACGGTAGGCCGGCCAGCGGCCGTCTGCCAGGCGCTTGGCGCGCAGCAGGGCAATGGCGTCGTCCATGCGTTCGTCGCGCGGGGCGCGCATGGCCTGGAAGTAGTCCAGCGCGCGGATGAAATCGTAGCGCCAGCGCGGGGGGAAGTTCATGCGCGTCATGGCCGGGTCGACGACTTTCCCGGTGCGGTGCGACTTGTACAGGCGGTGCAGCAGGAGGAACTCGTGGGCGCGCCGGGCGGCGTCTATAACGGTAGCAGGCGCGGGGTGGTAGGAGGCGTACTCGCGCAGCCCTTCCAGGACGGAAATGGTCGTGTGGAACGATGCGTGCGTGGCGCCGTTGATCCGTTCACAGTTCCAGCCGCCGTCCTCCATTTGTTCGCCCAGCAGGAAACCGACCAGGTTGTGCACGCGCTCGTCGGGGCTGCGGAAGTAGGACAGCAGCGCCAGCAACATGCCGTTGACGCAGGTCTCGCTGTAATCCAGGGATTTGAACAGGTTGATTCCGCCGTCATGGTAAAGACCTTTTGCGAGGAAGTACGCACAGGCCTTTTGGGCAGCCGGGTGTTCGTGCGCCAGGCCGAAGTGACGCAGGGTGAGCAGGGTGTAGGTGGTGGAGGTCCACTTGGGAGAGTACAGGCCGCCGGCCCATTTCCCGTCCGCATCCTGCCGTGACAACAGGTCTGCTCCCCAGCCTTCGAATGCGACTCTGCCCCGTTCTTTTTCGTACTCTTCCGGCGGGGCATCCAGCAAGTCGCGCAATACCTGCCAGCGGATGGCAGGATCGCCTTCCATGAGCCAGTCGGTGATTTGTGTGGAGATTTCCATCGTAGTTCCTTTATGGCGTGAGGAGACGCCAGGCTTCGAGGATGCCATTTTGGCTTCTATGATAGCACACGCATAGCCGGTTGATGGGATAGGGATTCCACCCGGCGATATATTGGCCTTGATCGTTCCGAATCCCGGGGAAGTTTCGAGAAGCGTTCTGGCCTTGCAAGGGTTATATTGTTCAGCAATGTTGTCTTAGGAGATAAAAAATGGCAGAAAATGAGCCAGTAGATGGACAGACCATCGTATCGCCGTTCTATGCGCGGCCCGGGGTAAAAAAGGATGTAATCCCGGTTGCGGGCGGCATCCCGTTTGGAATGGAGAGTGTTTTCAATCCTGCGCTCGGCATCGGCGGCGCGTACGCTGCCTGGGGGGGCAGTTATGACAACAAAACCCTGATGGATTACGTCGGCAAACGGCTTGGGCGGCCGCTGGCGGATGAGGATGTAATGAACCTGTCCGAATTGGGATTCCATTACCGCCATCACATCCCTGACCTGACAGAGGAAGAGCACCTCGAACTGGAATTGGAAGTGGGTGCGCGTCTCTTGCGGGAAGCCATCCGCGTCAATGGCTGGGAGCCGACCGACGTGAGCGGCGTCCTCATTGGCATGAGCGGACCGGTGGCGGATGACTATGTGCCGCAGATTTGCCGCCGGGCGGGTATCGCCGAGCAGGCTTTGAAGGTCAGCGTCCACAAGGCCTGCGACGGCTCTATGGGCGCGCTGCACCTGGCGCTCAACCCGGCGCTCTCCCCGCCTGGACAGGTCAATGTAGCCGAAGAATTGTCCGGCAAGAAAGTGCTGGTAGGCGGGATCGAGGGACTGAGCCGCTTTACGAGCCGCGCCCGTGACAAGAATGCCCTGCAATTATTCGGCAACGGCGCGGGCGTGATCGGGGTGATCCCCGGTGAGACCATGAAATTCCTGGTCGGCAAGAGCCACGAGAACTTCGACGAGGAGGGGCTGCTCGAAGTGCGCATGTACTATCCCCACTCCGGGGAGCGCGCTCCCAGCAAGTCGTTGGTAGAAGTCTCGCAGGCTGCCCCCTCCCACATCCGCGTGGCCGGGCTGATGCACGAACCTGCGGACGGCGCGCCGATCGTCATGGCGGGGTTGATGGGCATGGTCAAATTGTTCGTACGCACAGGCGTTCAGGTGGTCAGCGAGGTGTACCACGATTACCAGGCGTTGATGAAGCACTTGGGGATGGAAAAATCCATCGACCTGGGTATTGTCCACCATGCCAACTACAAGATCAACCTGCTCAAAGCAAAACAGTTGTTCAAGGAAGGCATCCAATTTCCCATGCCATGGCTGTTGACCGATTTCGGCAACGTCAGCGCGGCCTCGAACATGATCGCCTTCCTGCGGCAGATCCAGGATATCAAGCCCGGCGACCATGTTCTCTTCGACGGCTTCGGGGCCGGCACTTATTATGATGTGATGGCAGTATCGTTCGGTTAGACGAAATCCTACTCTACCGTAACCGATTTTGCCAGGTTGCGGGGCTGGTCCACGTCCAAGCCGCGGATGGCGGCGATGTGATAGGCCAGCATTTGCAGCGGGATGACCGTGATGACGGGCGAGAGCATCCACGGCGCTTCCGGTACCCATAGCACGTGGTCAACCATGCCCTGCACCAATTCGTCGCCCTCGGTGGCGACCGCAATGACCACGCCGCCGCGCGCCTTGGCCTGCTGGATCTGCGAGATCATCTTCTCGTGCCAGGGGTCCTTGGGCGCCAGGCACAACACGGGCATGTTCTCGTCGATCAAGGCGATGGGGCCGTGTTTCATCTCGCCGGCCGGGTAGCCCTCGGCGTGGATGTAGGAGATCTCCTTGAGTTTCAGCGCGCCCTCGTAGGCGATGGGCATGTTGATGCCGCGTCCCAGGTACAGGCAGTCGCGGATGTCTTTGAGGGTATGCGCCACTTTCTCGATCTCCGGTTCGCTGTCCAGGACGCGCCCGGCCAGGTCGGGGATCAGGCGCAGGTCGGCCACCAGCGCGCGGCGGGTCTTCTCGTCGATTGCGCCGCGCAGGTCGGCCAGCAGGATGGCCAGCATGTACTGATCCACCAGCGGGGCAGTGAAGGCCTTGGTGGAGGCCACGCCGATCTCCGGGCCGGTCTGCATCGAAATGTAGCCGTCCGCGATGCGCATGGCCTGCGAACCGATGGCGTTGACGATGCTCCACACGATGGCGCCTTTCTTGCGGCCCTCTTCCATGGCGGCCAGCGTATCGGCCGTCTCGCCGGATTGGGAGATAGCCAGCACGACCGTGTTCTCGTCGATGATCGGGTCACTGTAACGGAACTCCGAGCCGATGACCACTTCCACTGGCACGCGGGCGATGGTCTCGATCAACGTTTTGCCCACCATGCCCGCGTAGGCGGCCGTGCCGCAGGCGGTGATGTAAATCTTCTCGATCCTGTTGGCGAGTTCTTTTGTAAGTTTCAAGTCGGGCAGGCGGATCTCGCCTTTGCCGAAGTCCACGCGGCCAGCCAGGGTGTCGGTGAGGGCGCGCACCTGCTCGTGGATCTCCTTCTGCATGAAGTGGCGGTATTCGCCTCTCTCCGCGGCCACAGGGTCCCAGGAAACAGTGTGCACCTGCGGCTTGATCTCTGCGCCGTCGAGCGTTTCTACCTTCACACTTTCCCGCGACACAACCGTCATTTGCCGTGATTCCAAAAAGATCACTTTGCGCGTGTGCTCCATGATCGCGGGCGTGTCGCTGGCAAGGTAGTTCTCGCCCTCGCCCAGCCCGATCACCACGCCGCCGGCGTTCCCGATGCGCGCGGCTACGATCTTTTCCGGCTCATCCGCCGACATCAGCACCACTACATTTGCGCCCTGGATTTGATTGAACGTTTTTCGGGCGGCTTCCACGAAATCCGTCCCGGTCGCAAGGTAATGCTCGACCAGGTGCACGATGGTTTCCGTGTCCGTTTCCGATCGGAATACCACGCCCTCGGCCATCAGTTCGTCTTTCAATTCCAGGAAATTTTCGACGATGCCGTTCTGCACCACCACCACCCGTCCCGACGCGCCAAGGTGCGGATGCGCGTTGCGCGCTGACGGCGCGCCGTGCGTGGCCCAGCGCGTATGCCCGATGCCGGGTGCGCCGTTGATGGGGGACTTGCCGACCAAATCCACCAATTGGGATAACTTGCCCGCATCACGCCTGACCTCGATCTGGCCGCCGTTATAGACAGCCACTCCAGCCGAGTCATAGCCGCGGTATTCCAGCCGTTTGAGTCCATTGAGTATGATCGGCGTCGCATCGCGCGGGCCGATGTAGCCTACGATTCCACACATGGGTTCCTCCAGATATTCGAGAATAGATAAGGCTCTTAACTGAATTCAAGGAGGTGGTCAGATTCTGATAAGATTGGTTCATGGTCAACATACAGAATCTGATAGATGATGCGAAGTGTTTTGCGGTAGTGCGCGAATTGCGCTGGCCGGATGGG
>JBMOMP010000003.1:0-24793 GCA_049323115.1 Chloroflexota bacterium | reverse complement strand
GGTTTTCCAATGGCCGCTATCAAGTTCACTATCCAAAACCTCGCCCCATTCAACAACAGATTTTGGATATCCTCGCTACCTTGCCCCCAAACCCCATCTGACAGGGGGCGGAAAATAGGTAATAAGACTAGTTCAAATCGAAGATGAATGGATTGATGTCACTGCTACACCCCTCGTCAGGTGGTTCAAGCCAATGCCGACGGATTGACAACGAGAAAAGTTGCCCAACACAGCGTTCTCAGATCGGCGTCTTGCTCTACGATGAAAAAGGATTTCGCAATCATCCTGATCAGGTACAAGTGATTCCCGGAGGAATACCGAAAACAGGCTCGATGAAATAGTCTTGGAGACACAAAATGGACGCAATCGAAGCCATCCACACCCGCCAATCCATCGGCAAGGTCAAACCGGACGCCCTGCCGCGCGCGCTGGTCGAAACACTGCTGGCGGCGGGCGCGCAGGCCCCCAACCACTACAGGGTTCGTCCCTGGCGCTTTGTGGTGTTGACCGGCGCCGGGCGCGAGCGACTGGGCCAGGTCATGGCCGCTTCCCAGCGGGAAAAACAGCCTGGTCTCCCCGCCGAGGCCTTCGAAAAGACGCGCGGACTGCCCCTGCGCGCGCCGGTCGTCATTGCCGTGGGTGTGGACAAACCCGCCGAAGCCAAAGTGGTCGAGGTCGAAAACATCGCCGCCGCGGCCGCCGCCTGCCAGAACATCCTGCTGGCCGCCCACGCCGAAGGGCTGGCTGCCATCTGGCGCACCGGCGAATGGGCGCGCGACCCGCAGGTCAAACAATTCCTGGGCTTCGCCGCCGACCAGCACCTGATCGGCTTCCTGTACATCGGCTACCCCGAAACCCGCCCCGAACCTCCCCAGCGCCCCTCTTTCGAAGACCGCACCACCTGGATGGATTGATTACTTCTTGCTCGTTTTCCGTCCCCCTGCCGAAGGCAGCAACTTCTCCTTATTCTTCAACCCGAAATCCACGAACGCCTCGCGCCGGATGACCAGCCGCACCCCGGTCGGCAGGAACTCGTACACGCTGCCCAGCGCCAGCGCCAATGCCTGGTCGCTGGTCAACGCCGCCAGCGCGCCCGGCCCGACCTTCTCGGCCAGCAGTTTGCGGATGGTGGGGATGTGCCGCTCCAGGAGGACGAACACGGACTTGCTCTCCGGTTCGGCCTTCTTGCGCGCCTTGCGTACTTTCATGCCAGCCGACGTGAACGCCTCCTGCGCCGCCCCGGCCTGCTCCCGTTTCACCAGGATGTAATCCGTATCGAAAGTGGACAGCGCAAACAACGCCACCCCGGCCTTGGCCAGCGCCCCGGCGATCTGCGCCATCACGCCCACCTGCTCCAGCTTGAGCGGCCCGTTGACCTTGAAACAGGCCCAGCCGGCCTCGCTCTTGTCGCTTTTGAGTTCGACCGACTCGGGCAGCACCAGCGACAGTTCCTCCTCTGTACGCATGGCGGCAAAGAAGGGACTGTTGAGCACGGCCTTGGGCAGGGCAGCCTTGGCCGGCAGGCGGTGGATAGCCAGGGAATGTTCGAGTAAGGTTAGGGACAGGGGCGGCATGATCACCTCGCCTTTGAGTTTATTGCAAAAAGCCAAAATCAAACCACAGTGACACGGAGACAAGTCAGGTAACGAAGAAAAACTCCATGGTGAGGGTTTAAGATTTTTGCAGTAGAGTCTATCATGGCGTGGCCAGCCGCAGCCAAACGTACCGCCGACCTAAGGTCGGTTACACCAGGCGGAGCCTGGCGATACGACAAGGCAGAGCAATACTATAGCGCGGCCTCCTGCCGCAGCCAAACGTACCGCCGACCTAGGGTCGGCACCAGGCGGAGCCTGGCGGTACGCTTTGCCAAACAAGGTTTGCACGCATGATGCAAATGTTGTAGAGCAATACTATACATCCTCCTGGGTTCGATAGGCCTGCAAACGCGCGTCTCCCGCTGCGCCGCGCAGGCCAATGAGTTTGTAGAGCCTGATCGGTTCGTGCTTGCCTTTGACCAGCGTTTCGGCCACGAATTCACACTCAAATTCGGCCTCGACCCGCCGATAGACGGCTTCGCTCATCAACACCGGCCAGGCGTAGATCTTGGTCAAGTCTTGAATGCGCGCTGCCAGGTTGACGTGGTCACCAATGACGGTGTAGTTGATGCGCTGCTCCGAACCCAACAGGCCGACGAAGACTTCGCCGCAATTCAGCCCAATGCCAATCTCGAAGCGCTCTGGGGCAATGCCCTGCGCTCTCCAGCGTGCAACCAGGCCATCGAGTGCAAGACGCATCTCCAGTGCGGCGCGCGCCGCCCTCAGGGGGTGGTCAGGCAGGGGCAACGGCTCCCCAAAAAAGGCCAGGATGGCGTCGCCTTCGTATTTGTCCACCGTGCCGCCGTGCTTGTGGATGATTTCGGTCATTTTGGCCAGGTAGGGGTTGAGCAGGGCAACGACCTGCTCCGGGGACAGCCGCTCGGAGAGGGATGTAAAGCCGCGAATGTCGGAAAACAGGATGGTGAGGTCGGCGCGTTTGTTGAGCGATTCCAGATGTGGCGCTTCGAGCAATTGCTCTACCATGGCCGGGGCAATGAAGCGGCTGAACAGGCGGCGGATGCGCGCTTTTTCCCTTTCCTGCGTTATGGCCTGTTCCAGGCCGGGCAACACAACGCCCAGGAAGAGCATGACCTCCCCCCCCGCCACCGGCAAGAAGAGATGAAAGCGGGCAAAAACGAACAAAACCACGAGCGCGTACAGGAGCATCCCTGCAAGCATCCCCGCCAGCATCCGCGCCGGACTGCGCAGCCTGCCCAGCCAGGCCGCCAGGAGCGCCATCCAGCCGATGACGAGCAGGTTAACCCAGCCGGGCGCCATTTGGAGGTAATTTTCCTCCAACACCGCTGCCAACACGTTGGCAACCACCTCCACGCCGGGCATGGGGCGGCTGGCCGAAAACGGGGTGGGGTAAGTATCTTGCAGGCTGTTCGAGGTCGCGCCCAACAGGACAATTTTGCCGCGAAAGGCCTCGGCGGGATAATCGCCAAGCGGGATGCGCGCGGCAGAGTAGTAAGGGTACGTCCCGGCAGGGCCGGCATACGGGATGAGCATGCGTCCGCGCTGAAGCGGGACGCGGCGCCCATCGAAGAGCAGGGAGTTGCTGGAGACCTGGGATGGTGGCTCGGCCTGGCGCAGGCGGCGGGCCAGTTCGAACGCCCAATGAGAGAAGACCTGCTTATCGAAGGAATCGCAGACCTGAACCGAGCGCAATACGGCGTCTTTATCGACACGAATGGCGGTGATTCCCAACCCGTCGAAGGCCTGGCGGTAGAGCGGAATGGGCAGGTTGAGCGTTTTCGTCCCCAGCGAAGCGTCATACGCAACCTGAAGCACGCCTACGGACAGTTCGGCCCGTTCGAGCGCTTCGGCCAGGGCTAAATCACCCTGTGGGTCAGAATCCGGCTCGAACAAGAAAATATCCACCCCAACGGCGCGCGCGCCGGCGGCGTTGAGCCAGTCAACAATTTCGGCCAGGTCGCGGCGCGGCCAGGGCCAGCGCGCGGCGTTCCAGGCTAGAGAGAAATCGTCTATGGCGGCTATCACAATCTGCGGATGCGGTTCAACCGGGTTGAGGCGCAGGAACAAGTCGCGGATGGCGTAATCGCCCCGCTCCAACGGCGAGGCCCAGTTGGGCAGGATGGCGCTCAGTTCGAGCAGCAAGAGCAGGAGCGCAAGCGCGAGGAGCAGCCAGGCGCGCGGCGGGAGCAGGATGCGCTTCATGGTCTCGGAAATACGATGGGCGGTTCGGGCGCGCCGCTGGGCGGTCTGATGGGTAATCCGCCAGGGGCGGTAGGTACAATCCCCGGCAGCGTGGGCGTGATGGGGAGCAGGGCTGGCGTTTGCAGCGGTAACGGCGGCAGGGCGGTGAGGGTGGCGTTCAACTGCGGCAGGATGCGCTCGACTTCAGGGTTTTCGTCCCGCCAGCGGCGCACATCCGCTTCAGTGAGCCGGAATATTTGCAAAGCAGGCGGAGTGCCTTGTCCTGACCAGAATGGCACCTGGACGCCCTGGCCGCCGCTCAATTCCAGGAAGGTAAACGGCGTGGTCAGGCTGCAAAACCCTTCCAGGCATTGCACGAGCAGGCCGCCTTCAGGCGGAATGGAAACGAGCATGTACGAGCCGCGCACCGCTGCGCTGCCCGAATCGGTCTCCACTTCCACGCTGCCGCCGCCAGTGAGCAGGATGAAGACTTCGCCCAGGAGCAGCTGGACGCGGGTGAGCAGGCCGGTTTCTGTCGGGCGATTCTCTTGCAGGGTAAAAAGCGTGCGCGGGGGCAGGCGCAGGGTGGTGCCGGAGGTCAAATCCAGGCGGGCGCGGCCCTGTTCGCCGGTGCGAACCTGCGCGCCGACCAGCAGCGGCTGGGGCGGATGGGCGGGCTGAAAATCGGCGCTTTCATCTGGGCGCGAAGCGACCTCGCCGCTGGCCTCGGAAAGATAGGCGTTGGGGAGGGGCGTTGCGGTTGGCAGTGGGGTTAAGACAGGCGCAGGCGTATCGGATAGACGCGGCGCGGGGGCAGCCGACAGCGCGGCCGTTGGCGCGGGCGTGGCGGCGGGTGCGCAGGCTGAGAGCAGAAAAACCGCCAGGACGCACCAGCAGGCGAAAGGGATTGCTTTCACACGGCCTCCAGACTTACGATAAGGCGATGAACACATCCTCCAGCGTGGCGGGGATAGGACAAGGAGCGCCAGAGAATAATCTGCGACTTTTGGTCTTGCTGGCATCGAATGGATGAGATGTAGCGCAAGTTTCAAGGCTTGCGTCTTTCTCGTTGCCAGTGTACTGCAACTTGCAGATTTGCGCCACTTCGATTTCGATGTGAATTGACAGGTCATCCCTTTTCTTGTATAACTGTAACCGCTTTGACAATGTCACATTCGAAGAGTTGCCTGCTTTTTCCCTCACCCCCAACCCCTCTCCCAGTGGGAGAGGGGAGAGATGCACGGTAAAAACGGCGTTGTTCCCTCTCCCTTCGGGAGAGGGTTAGGGTGAGGGGTAAAGTTATGCGAAAATGTGACATTGTCGAACTGCTTACCCGCCCTGACCCCCAGCCCCTCTCCTAGTGGGAGAGGAGAGCAGAAACGGACAATTTTGTAGTTTTCGGCAGAGCAAGTTTTGGGCTTGCTCCATTTTCTACGGAGGTGTATTGTGCATTCACTGTGGTTGCTCTCGGAAGGCCCTCAAGGACCAAATACCAGCCTGCTCTGGCTGTTGCTGATTGCGCTGGGCTTTTTCTTCCTGATGGTGGTCGTCGGTTGGCTGGCAAGCCGAAATAAGGGGGGCAGGCCCGAAGTCCAGCAAGAGGCGCATGGTCACGCCGAAGCGTCCGCTGATGACCTGGAATCCCTGGAGGGCATCGGGCCGAAGGTCGCTAAAGTCCTCAACGCAGCCGGCATCCACACCTTTGCAGACCTGGCAAAGGCCGAGGCGGGCGATGTCCAGAAAATCTTGGATAGCGCCGGTTTGCAGATGATGAACCCCACAGGCTGGATCGAGCAGGCCAAACTGGCTGCCAAAGGCGACAAGGAAGGCCTGGCCAGGTTACAGGATGAACTCAAAGGTGGTCGCAAAGTTTGACAGGCAACTATGTCGACAGCGTCCCCTGTGGGGATGTGCGGCTAAATCGAATGACCGAATGCTTTCCTATATAGCAAAATTCGGTTTGCTATATAGGAAAGTTCCGTTTGCTATATAGGAAAAATTATTTTGCTATATAGCAAACCAAAGTTTGCCGGCGGCAAAAAATTTCGATTGTGCTTTTTCTGGAGATGATCGATGCAAGCCATTTATGTCGATAAACACATCCCGCGCGTCCTGTTGACCAAGGCCATTACCCCCTATTGGCCCGGCTTCGTGTGGACGCCGCTTTCCGCCGCCCGCGCAGGCGAATTGCCCGACCCGCCGCTGCCGGGGGCGCGCTGGCTGCGGGTGCGCAACCTGCAATGCGGCATCTGCGCTTCGGACCTGTCGCTGCTGTTCGTCCACGCCGACCCGTCCATTGCGCCGGCCGCCCTGCCCGGTCTCTCCCGCTTCTGGCTGGGACACGAGACCGTTTCCACAGTCACCGAAGTTGGCCCCGGCGTGACGCGCTTCCGCGTGGGCGACACCGTCATCATGGACACGCACTTCGCCGGCGCGAACTGCGAGACGCTGGAGATCGAGACGAAATGCCGCTATTGCGCCGAGGGCGACTATCATTTCTGCGTCAACAAGTCCGAGCCGGGGCCGCACGGCCTGGGCGGCGGCTTTGGCGATGGGTTCGTGACGCACGAGTCGGCGGTCTACCCGGCCGCGCAGGGACTGAGCCGCGACCAACTGGCGCTGGCCGAGCCGCTCTCCATTCCCGTGCACGGCGTGATGCGCTTCCCGCCCAAGCCGGGCGACAAGGTGCTGGTGTACGGCGCGGGCATCATGGGGCTGCTGACGACGCTGGTCGTCCACACACTGGTACCCGAGACCGAGATCACGGTGCTGGCGCGCCACCCGCACCAGAAAGAGATGGCGCTCAGGCTGGGCGCCGGCCACATCCTGGACAGGGGCGATTACCAGGCTGTGGCAAAATTGACCGGCGGCAAATACTTCACCGGCCCGCTCAACAAGGGCGTGGTCATCGGCGGCTTCGACCTCATCTACGATTGCGTGGCCGACCCGCGCACGGTCAACGACTCGCTGCGCTGGGTGCGGGCCGGCGGCACGGTGGTGATGGTGGGCGCGCACATGGCACCCATGCCCAGGGTAGACCTGACGCCGGTCTGGTACCATCACGTCAACCTGGTCGGCACCTACGGTCACGGCATGAACACCTGGGGCGGCGTCACCAGGCACACTTTCGAATGGGTGTATGACTTTTTCGAGGCGGGAAAATTCGACATCGAGGGACTGATCACGCACCGCTTCCCAATGACAGATTACAAGGAGGCCATCCGCGCGGCGACCTCCAAGGGCAAGGAAAAGTCCATCAAAGTCATGTTCCAGCATGAATGAAAAACGTCCCGAAGGCTACGAAACCTTCGGGACGGTGCTTGCCAGGGTGGAACTTATTTGTCTTGCAGCGCCGCCACGCCCGGCAGCACCAGTCCTTCCAACATTTCGAGCGAAGCCCCGCCGCCGGTGGAGATGTGCGTGATCTTATCGGCCAGCCCGGACTGTTGGACGGCCGCCACCGACTCGCCGCCGCCGACGATGGTCACCGCGCCGGACCCAGCCGCGGCCTGCGCAATGGCAAACGTGCCTTTGGCAAAGGCCGGGAACTCGAACACGCCCATCGGGCCGTTCCACACGACGGTTTTGGCCGCCTTGACGACGGCTGCGTAATGCGCCATCGTCTCGGGGCCGATGTCCAGGATGCGCCAGCCGTCCGGGATGGGACCGACGGCCATCGTCTTGTGTGTAGCCTCGGCCTCGAATTTGTCGGCGATGACCACATCCACAGGCAGGCGGAACTTGGCCCCGGCCTGCGCCAGGATTTCCCTGGCGGTATCCAGCGCCTCGTCCTCGACCAGCGAATCGCCGACCGGGTATCCCTGCGCTTTGAAGAAGGTGTTGGCCATGCCGCCGCCGATCAAGATGCTGTCGGCTTTGGCCAGCAGGTTCTTGATGACGCCGATCTTGTCGCTGATCTTGGCGCCGCCCAGGATGGCCACGAAGGGCTTTTCGGGGTTGGCAACTGCCTGTCCCAGATACTTGATCTCTTTTTCCAGCAGGAAGCCCGCCACTGCCGGCAGGAACTTGGCCACGCCTTCGGTGGAAGCGTGCGCGCGGTGCGCCGAACCAAAGGCGTCGTTGACGTACACATCCGCCAGCGCGGCCAATTTCTTTGCCATCTCGGGGTTGTTCTTCTCTTCTTCGGGATGGAAGCGGGTATTCTCCAGCAACAGCACTTCGCCCGGCGTCAGCGCCTTGGCCGCAGATTCGGCTTGCGGCCCGATGCAGTCGTCGGCGAACAGGACCGGTTTCTTCATCAAGGCGCTCAGGTGACTCGCCACAGGCTGGAGTGAGTACTTCGGCTCCGGCCCGCCTTTCGGCCGGCCAAGATGCGAGCAGAGGATGAGGGCAGCGCCCTGCGCAAGCAGGTAATCCAGCGTCGGCATGGCCGCGCGGATGCGGGTATCGTCGCCCACCGTTAATCCAGCAGTTGAACTGCTGGATAACGGCACATTGTAATCCACGCGCACCAACACGCGCTTGCCCTTCACGTCAATATCACGAATGGTTTTCTTGTTGAACATAAAAGCCTCCGGCTCAACCTTTCCTCCCCGCCCCTTTCCTCCCCCCATTTTCATCGAAAATGGGGGGACAGAGGGGGGTGAGGGCTGGGCTAAAGCGACTTCGCCATCAACGCGGCCAGGTCCGCCGTGCGGACGGAGTAACCCCATTCGTTGTCGTACCAGGTGACGACTTTGATGAAGTTGTTCTTTTCCTTGCCCAGGGCGCTGGTGAACGGCAGGTCTACGGACGAGGAATGCGGGTCGCCCTTGTAGTCGATGCTGACCAAGGGCTCATCCACGGCCTGCAAGATACCCTTGAAACGCGGTTGTTTGGCCGCATCGCGGAAGGCCTGGCGCAGTTCTTCGGTCGTGGTCTCCTTCTCGATCTCGGCGGTGAAATCCACTACCGACACTGTCGGAGTGGGGACGCGCAGGGAATAGCCGTCGAACTTGCCCTTGAGATCGGGAATGACCAGTGCAATGGCCTTGGCCGCGCCGGTGGTGGTCGGGATGATGTTCATCGCCGCCGCGCGCGCCCGGCGCAGGTCGGAATGCGGCAGGTCAAGGATCCTCTGGTCGTTCGTATACGCATGGATCGTGGTCATGAAGCCGCGTTTGATCGTGTAGGCATCATGCACTACTTTGGCGGCTGGCGCCAGACAGTTGGTGGTGCAGGAAGCGTTGGATACCACATGATGGGACTTGGGATCGTACTTGTCCTCGTTCACCCCGAAAACAACCGTCAGGTCTTCGCCTTCTGCGGGCGCGGTGATGATGACCTTCTTCGCGCCGCCTTTGGTGATGTGGTTCTCGGCGCCCTTCACGGTCTTGCCCTTCTTGTTGACGCCGTCCGACTTGATGGTGAAGATGCCGGTGCCTTCGACGACGATCTCCACGCCCAGGTCGCCCCAGGGGATGGCTGCCGGGTCGGTCTCCTTGAAACCTTTGACTTTCTTGCCGTCGATGATGAACCCGTCATCCGCCACTTCCACCGTGCCATCGAACCGACCGTAGTTCGAGTCATATTTGAGCAGGTGCGCCATGGTCTTCAGGTCGCCAATATCGTTGAACGCCACTACTTCCAATTCCTTCGGATAGTAATCGCGGATCGCTTTCAACACCTGGCGACCGATGCGGCCAAATCCGTTGATGCCAACTTTAACAGTCATGGGAAACCTCCAGAAAAATAGGATCGTTGAATTTTTCAGTCATCCTTTATCGAACACCCGTCAATGCGAAACGTTCTTGGGAACAGTGCAATCTCCTCTTTTGGTTTTTCCTCCGAGAGAGCAGCAAATGATCTTCAAACGACAACTCGCGATGACGTGAACATAAAGATGATTGCAACCAACATTCAATTGTTAATTTTATCACAATCAAACCGTTTTGTTATGCCACTAACGGCCCGGTGCGCTCATAAAACAAGTCCATGAGGACCTGCGCCAGTTTGACCGAGTCATGCCGCCAGGGTTGGTCCACGTCTACCAGGTCGGCGGTATACAGGCGCGCATCGCGCCGCGACGCCTGGTCTGCCACCACCCATTGGGCCGATCCTCCCAGGCGGGCGTCATAATTATCATTGCAAAGCACAATGTCGAACAGGTCCTCGCCGACATGTTCTTCCAGCGCGCGGACATGATCATAACACGAATACGATTCGGTCTCGCCCGACTGTGTGGCGATATTGCAAATAAAGATCTTGAGCGCCCGGCTGGCGCGCAGCGCCGCCATGAGGTCGTGGACGAGCAGGTTCGGCAGCAGGCTGGTATACAAACTTCCCGGCCCGACCAGGATCATGTCCGCGTTGAGCAACGCCTGGATGACCGGCGGGAAGGCCGGGGCGTCGTTCGGTTCCAGCCACACCCGGCGCACACGCCCGGAAATCTTCGGGATGCGACTCTCGCCTTGCACGCGCACTTCGTTCACAGTATACGGCAAGCGCACGTCCGCTACCAATTTTACATCGTGCAGCGTCGAAGGCAAGACCCGTCCATGCACCGAGAGAACGCGGCCTGATTCGGCCACCGCCTCCTCGAAACTGCCGGTCAGGTCGCTCAAAGCCGAAATGAACAGGTTGCCGAACGAATGCCCGTCCAGGCCCGGCTCCCCGCTGAACCGGTATTGGAACAACTGCGCCAGCAGGGCTTCGTCGTTGGACAGCGCCGCCAGGCAGTTGCGGATGTCGCCCGGCGGCAGGATGCCCAGGCTCTCGCGCAGGCGCCCCGAGGAGCCGCCGTCATCGGCTACGGTGACGATGGCCGTCAGGTTATGGGTATGGTCCTTCAACCCGCGCAGCAGGGTGGACAGTCCATGCCCGCCGCCCAGGGCTACTACGCGCGGCCCGCGCCCGCGACGGCGGTAGTCCGTCAGTTGGTCCACGATATGCGCGCCGGGACGCATGAAAGGCCGCATCAGGGCGCGGTTGAGTTCCCAGATGCCGAAGGCAAACATCCCCACGCCCAGCCCGCCAAAAACGACCACGCGCGCCCAACGCGGCAGGAAGCGCAGCGAGGCGTACGAGAGCAGCGCCAGGAACGTTTCATTGGTCGATTCGATGCGGTACAGGTCGAGCAGCAGCAAGGCCAGGCCAACACCCAACAGCGTCATGCCGGCCAGCGCCACCAGGAACCAACGCTTCACTCCCAGCCCGGGCGTGAACCAGCGCAGGAAACGGCGCAAACGATAGAAGCGAGGGAAATGGGGCATTCGATATGGGGAGGAGTCTAGCAGTGATTCGGAGAAACGTCAATTCAAACGAATACGTGTCGCAGGGTGAACGCATCTTACGTCTAGACAACCAGCGTATACGGGCGTTGTATCGATAAATCGAGTATTCTGCCTAAATATGGCTTTCCATATCTTGCCTGCAATAAGCAAAAATGGCAATTATGCCCATATATAGCGGAGCAAAATTTAGATGTGTTTGCCCTGAAACGCGTCGTTTCCTGAATTACGATTGTACAGCCGTTGTGCGGGCAACGCAGACCAGATTGAAGTCGGTTGGGTCGGACACTTTGCTGGAATCCGATGCGGTTAGGGTGGCCTTAAATGGGGTGCTGGAGGAAGGAGATTTTTTGCTGGGAGAAAGTTGACAAGGTGAACGGCATCAACGGTTCGCGCAAGTTCCTGAAGGGGGCAAAGCAGCAACCCAGCCCACCTGTCCTCGGTGTTCGTTCGGGAGTAAGGAGCTGCTTGTTAGGCAAGGAATTGATAACTTGACCATGATTGGGAAGAATACGTTTCGCTCCAACAAGAATGGCTGCCAGAGCGGTCCTATTTACCATTCTTCACCTTTGATTGCCATCGAAAGAAAAATAATGCACCGATCAATATGAGAAGGCTGAGAGCAAGTCCAATATACGCTGTGGGAGAATGCGTCTTTGTTGCCGTATTTGCTAATAAAGGCATTGGCATATCTGTTGACGGCTCAGGTGTATTAACGCTAATGACCGTTGGTGTTGGGGAAGATTGGATACTGAGCTCCAATGCGTTAACTGGAATCGATCGAGAAATAGGCACAGCTGCTTCCACCATATTAATGCCATCATCCCACCCATAACCTCTCATCCCCCAGCATTTGACCTCACCAGTTTGCATCAGGGCGCAAGTGTGGTAATCTCCTGCAACCAAAGCGGTGACGTTGCCGAATAACCCGATTACATCCGCTGGAGCAGCCCGGTTCGCGGTTGTGCCGTCTCCAAGTTGCCCGTAGAAATTACTGCCCCAACATTTAACTCCGCCTTTTACGGTGAGCGCACAGGTATATCTGTCCCCTGCTACCACCGACGTAATTCTACTATCCAGGCCCAAAACCATCACAGGGGCCAGGCAGTTGGTCATATTGCTATCGCCGAGTTGCCCCCATTTATTATCTCCCCAACATAGGACTTCTCCTTGCGAGGTAAGTGCGCAAGTATGAGCAAAGCCTGCCGCCAGCGCAGTGACATTATTGGGTAAACCCATCACATCAACAGGTTCGGAATGATTGATGAGACTGCCATCGCCAAGCTGTCCCCCGTCATTGGCTCCCCAGCACTTCACTCCGCCCTTCGACATCGCGCACGTGTGATCGTTTCCAGCTGTTAGTGAGACAACTTCATCGTTCAGGCCTTTGACTTCTATTGGAATAAGGCTATAAGATGTTGTGCCGTCCCCTAATTGCCCAAAGTAATTCCTGCCCCAGCATTTCACACTACCACTTGTAGTGAGTGCGCAAGTATGACTGTCCCCGGCGGTCAGCGCTACAACGTCACTTGCCAACCCTATCACACCAACCAATGTGTTTCGATCCGTTGTTGTGCCATCACCGATTTGACCGTAGTTGTTTTTTCCAATACATTTGACGCCACCGCTAGTAGTAAGGATACAGGTAAAACCGTCTCCAGCGACCACTGATTGGGCGGCAACTGCGCTCGCATCTTGGCGTGTATCCAAGAGCCACCCCCAACCTCTGCACTTAACCGCGCCGTTGAGAGTAAGCACACAGGTATGATCGTACCCTGCTGCCAATGTGACTGCTCTTTCTGTCGTGCCAAAAATGGGCGCAGGAGTTGATGTTGGGATGATTGGAGTTGCAGTTAGTTCGACTGCAATTGACGGCGATAATTCCAGATCAGGAATCTTTTCATAGGTATGGGTTACAAAGTAATCATAACTATTATCGGTCACGCCATAGGATGCGGCCAGATTCAATTCCTGCAATATCCGTTGAACGACCGGATCTTTTACCGTAAGATTGTTTTGAGGTGTATAATTATTTTTCACGTTGTTATACCAGAGGACACGTGCCAGGTAATAATGCGCATCGCCCCAGTTCGGACGCAATTCAATTGCCTTCTCAAATGCTTCTATTGACAGGTCAACCAGGTGTTGGTTATGGACAGAAGTAGTTCCGGCAGCGCGCCAGAAACCCAGCTTGTCGTAATCAGCTCCTAATTTATACCAGGCCTCTGCATCATTTGGGTGTTGCCCCACTCTTGAGCGTTGTTCGAGAGTCGGAACCCAAAGATTCGTGTCAATGAAGCTCACCCGAATATTGTTTTTTCGTTTTGGCTCAAAGTTTCTCATCTTCCACCGAACTTCATTGCCGGAGAATTCATGACCAGATGATGCTTCTGGTACTGATTCGTTTGTTGCAGGATACGGGAGACGCACGACTATATCAGCTGACAAAATTTGCCCGTACCAGCCGGAACCGGTCTCTAGTATGTAATCCACATAACGCAAACTTTGGTCGCCACCATTCATATTGTATTCAACCTGAAGCAAAACATCCTTGTGCGCAGGGAACGTAACATCAAAGGCGGCCCACCGCACATCTGGCCAGAAAATGCCATCCGGCGGAATGACGGAATGCCAATCATCGGGAATGGCCTGTAATTCAGGTGGAGTGGTTATTTCGATTGTGGGGACAGACCTGCCATCCACTTTGACAACAAAGGAGGAGGGATCAATGTCGTAACTGGAAATCAACCATGGATAATCCAAACGAGTCAGTGGGAATATTACCTGCATCTTCTCTTCGGTCTCGCCTTGATTTTGCATGGTAAAGCTGGCACTCACCCTGATTTGATTTTGAACTTCAAACCAATACCCATGTAGTTTATTTATCCAGTGAGTCGGATTAGGAAGCACGTCAATCAAGACCGTCTCCGACATCATTTGAACTTTCGTCTCTATGGGCTGATATGGCGCTACACCTCCGACATCAGGATTGGGAGGCGGGGCGGCATCTGCCTGAACTGCTTGAGTGAATGTTGCGCAAAGCAGGAAACAGATTACCAAGATAACAGTGAACCGAGATAGCACGTTGCTGGTGAATCTCAAGGTTTTATTCATGCGTGGCCTTTTCCTTGAATACTTTGTACAGCGTTTATCAGTTATCTTGCGTGATGGGTTATTCCCAACTTATCCTTGAAGAAAACTCGAATGGTTATGCTTATTCCACCATTACCCAAGCCGGATACTCATTGTCGAAGTTGTAATACAGCGTTTGCTGGGGATAGCGGAAGTCCACCACATCTTTTTGGACGGATTCAGGGTCTTCCTTTTCCACCAGGACGCGCGCCATAAAGTCCGCGATGGTTTCCATGTCGCTTTCGTTCATCCCCAGGCGGGTGACTTCGATGGTGCCCATGCGCAGCCCACTGGGGCGGTCCCAGTCTTCGGGTTTGTCTTCGGGGACCAGGTTCTTGTTGGTGATGATGTTGGCTTCCGCCAGGCGGTGGGCCACTTCCAGCCCGCCGCCGAATTGTTTGACACGCGCGATCACCTGGTGGGTTTGGGTGTGGCCCCTGTGCGCCAACAGCACAGGGATTCCGCGCTCATCCAAGGCTTTGCCCAGCGCCTGGGCATTCTTGACGATCTGCGCCATGTAGAATTTGCCGTATTCGATCATCTCCGCCGCGGAGACGGCCAATGCCGCCACACGGTTGACCTGGTGGGTGGCCGCCAGGACCGGGAAAATGGTATCAGCAATGGGCTGGGTCAGATGCGGGTCGTTCCACAGGATCATGCCGCTCTGGGGGCCGCTGAAAGTCTTGCCCGCGGAACCGGTCAACACGGCAGCGCCTTCGTTCAGTGGGTCCTGGAATTGCCCGCCCGCGATCAGGCCGGCCTGGTGCGCGCCGTCGAAGATGAATTTTCCGCCCCACTCGGCGATGATCTCGCTCATCTCGCGCACGGGCAGCGGGAAGAGCGTCATGGACATGCCCATCACCACCAGTTTGGGTTTGTGCTGGCGGGCGGCTTTGGCGAAGCCATCCAGGTCCACATCGAGTTCGTCCATGTCGAAGGGCACGTCGAATATCTGCAAGCCGCGCGTGCCGGCCGGGCCGTCGTAACGGTTGCTGGAATGCCCGCCGAACGGCTGCGGCGCAGACATGATCACATCGCCGGGCTGGGCCAGCGCATGATAGACCGTCATGTTGCCCAACATGCTGCCCATCAGGCGGTGGTCGGCGTAATTGCAGCGGAAGGCGGTTTTGAGCAGTTCGACGCACAACGCTTCGACCTCGTCGATATGCTGGGTGCCAGCAAACCAGCGATTGACGCGGCCGATGTGTCCTTCGGCTGCCCGCGTCCCAATCTCGGATGAAAGCAGCGCGCGCACCATCGGGCTGGTCGGCGCTTCGGGCGCCAACAGGTTGAGGCAACGTTCCCCGCGCCAAGCCTCGTTGCGTTTGACGGCCTCGACCACGGCTTGCGCCCACATCCTGGGGGACTCGCTCGCGCTCATCATAGACCTGGCTTTTGCCAGCACTTCCCGGTCGTGGACTTCGAATTGTGCCGATTCCGATTCCTTCATCATTTTGTCTCCTTCTTTGGCTCACAACGCGCTCGTCAACAAAGGATTGATGCCCACCTTATCCTTGAAAAAAGCCTGGATAGCCCGGATGTCCGCTTCCATGTCATCGGTCAGCGTAAAGGTTGGGCCGATGCCGCAGGTTTTGGTGAGGCTGTCTACATATCCCACCACCACCGGGATGCCCGCCTGCTTGGCAATGTGATAGAAACCCCGCTTCCATTCGTTGACCTTCTTGCGCGTCCCTTCGGGGGTGATGACCAACTTGAACTGTTCAGCCTCACGGATGGCCTGCACCGTCTGCTCCACCAATCCCTGCGGCTTGGAGCGATCCACCGACACGCCGCCGCACCAGCGGAAGAAGCCGCCGAACGGCGAGCGGAACAACTCCGCTTTTCCCATGTAACGCATACTTCCTCTGAGGATGAACGCCAACGCCAGAAATATGACGAAATCCCAGTTGGAAGTGTGCGGCGCGCCGACGATGACGTACTTGGGGAGATCGGGTAACTGTCCCAGCACGCGCCAGCCCAGAATCCACAGGGCGAACCGGAAAAGACAGCGAAAGGCCGGGGTGACAAGCGGGGTTTCGAAAATGGTCATTTTCACAGTGACCTCCACCCGCCATGCAGCGGAGGATTCTACTTTTTGCTGTTCGTTACTGCTCGCGCCGGAGGCGCGTCCCACACGCGCGGCAGAAACGGTCGCCAGGCTGGGCGCGTTTGCCGCACTGGTGACAATGCACTTGCTCGTCGCCGTCGCCTTCCTCCCGCGAACGATGACGCTTATGCTGCACAGACTTGCCCTTGCTGCTCTGCCAGAAATAGATGACCCCGCCCGCGATCAACAGGACTCCCAGGCCGCCCAAGATGTACGGATAATAATTGTTGAGCGAAACCCGCCCGGGTGTGTTTTCGTCCACCGCGCCGGTCTCGAGCGGCTGGTTGGAGGCGCCCAACCGGTCGGACGTTTTTAGGTATGTGACCGTGATGGGTACTTCCTGCCCCGCTTCCAGGTTCCCGCTTCCCCACTGGAGGTAGGTCTGCCCATCCTCGCCTGGGATGGTCTCCTGCATGGGCGGGTCCGTGGTCACTTCGGTCGTATCGACGGGCACCCTGACGCTCACCGCCAGGGAAGCGACGGCGTAATCCCCCGGCCAGAGATAATCGAATGTCCGCTGCGAACCGTCGTATGCCAATGGCGCATAATACTCCAGGTGGTAGGTGGTGGCCGTTTCCAACGTCAGGAGGACCTGCTTCCAGTTGGCATCCACATCCACCTCCTGGTAGGGGACATTGAACAAGCCGCCATCCTGTTCGTAAGCGACGGCGATCACCTCGGCATCGGCCGGGACGCGCACCTTCAACTCCTGCGGCAGGGAGGTCGCTTGCGACGCCAGCACATCATAAATGACCAACATGCTCGGCTGGTCGAACTCCGGCCAGAGTTGCACGTTGACAGACTCCAGCGTAATTTCGCCCTGCGCGCTGGCCGGGAACGGAATAGCAAACAGGACCACTAAAATAGAAAACACAAACCACTTGCGCAAAGCGGTATGCAAACATCTGCGCATGACGCCTCCAAGTTTTTCAGTGATGCGTTAATCTTACCATCAATACGCGCCCTGTGTTATAGGCTGGTTGGCAAGGATCAACCGCCAACAGGCGCGGTTGTACGGCGTGGGGACGCCCAGCCGTTCTCCTGCCCGCGTGATCGCCCCGCAGATGGCGTCGATTTCGGTTGGCGCGCCCCGGCGCACATCTTGCAACATGGAGGAATGGTTGGCTGCGGTCTTGCGCGCCACATCTTCCGCTGCCTGCGCAGCATCTGCGAACGGCAGGCGAACGCCCTGCGCCAGCGCGACTGCCGCTGCTTCCTGAGCCAGGGTCCGCATCAGTTCATGCGCTGCCGGGCGCTGCAACAATTCACCGTTGGGGACGCGCAGCAGCGCCGTCAGCGGGTTGATGGCCGCGTTGATGACCAGTTTTCCCCACAAGAGCGACTCGGCATCGGTCACCACCTGGACCTCGAAGCCTGCTCCCGTTAAAATGGCCTCCAGCCTCCCCAGGCGGGGATGCGCCTCCAGCGAGATCACGCCCTCCCCGCCCGCGCGCGCCAGGCCGGGGCCGAGCAGGGTGGCCCCGGTGGTGGTGACGCCCAGGGCAACGCGCGGCAGGCCCAGGCTGAGTCCGAGCGTTTCGCGGTTGCCCAGCCCGTTTTGCAGCGTGAGCGCCAGTCCATCCTCAGCCAGGCAGTCTGCCAGTTGCGCCGCCGCGCGCTCCGTTTGCCAGGCTTTGACCAACACCAACGCAAACCGCGCCCCGCGGCAGTCCACCGGGTTGTCGGTGACGAAGACGGGGCAGGCTTGTTCCCGGCCGTCTGCATCCACCAGCCGCGCGCCGTTTTCGCGCAGGGCCTTCAGGCCGTCCTGCCAGCCGCCCAACATGGCGACGGCGTGACCGGCCGCGCCCAGCCGGGCGGCAAATAACGTCGCCAGCGCGCCCGTACCAAGGATCAAAATGTCCATTGCCATTCGTTACGCATTACGCAATACTTCCTGCCATTCCGCGTCCAGCATCTCGATGCTATGCTCCTGGGCAGGGAAAGCGCGCGCCTGCACATCTTCGATATAGTCGCAGAATGCGCTGCGCATGGCGGCGTTGAAGTTGGCGTATTGCTTGACGAATTTCGGCGTGAAGCGCTCGAACAACCCCAGCAGGTCGTGCGTGACCACCACCTGACCGTCGCAGCCCGCGCCGGCCCCAATGCCGATGGTTGGGATGGACAGGCGCTGCGAGATCAGCCCTGCCAGCCGCGCCGGGACGGATTCGAGCACCAGGCTGAAGCAGCCGGCTTCTTCGAGCAGCAGCGCGTCTTCCAGCAGGCGTTTGGCGGCCGCGGCGGTCTTGCCCTGCGCGCGGAAGCCGCCCAACTGGTGCACGGACTGCGGCGTGAGTCCCAGGTGTCCCATCACCGGGATGCCCGCGCCGGTGATGGCGCGGATGGCGTCGGCGCGCTCGCGCCCGCCTTCGAGTTTGACCGCGTCCATGCCGCCCTGTTGCAGGAAACGCCCGGCGTTGCGCACGGCTTCCTCGACCGAAACCTGGTAGGACATGAACGGCATATCGCCCACCAGCAGGGCAATCTTTGCGCCGCGCGCCACGGCGCGGCAGTGGTGCAGCATTTCGTCCATCGTGACCGGCAGCGTGTTTTCGTAGCCCAGCACCACCATACCGAGCGAATCGCCGACCAGGATCGAATCGATTCCGGCCTGGTCCATCGCCAGCGCAGTGGGATAATCATAGGCGGTCAACATGGTGATGACTTCGCCGCGTTCCTTCTTTTCGCGGAACGTGCGCGTGGTCACCTTCTTGCGTTGTGACATGGCAAAAACAGCAGGAGAAACAGTAGACATGGTACCCTCCAGTAAAGGTAGAGTCCGCTTTGGCCTGGCCCCCTGCACCGGGCCGTTCGCGTCCAAACGTTTCCAATGCAGTTGTACTGCATCGGCGGTCAGCAGTTCAACTGCTGACCAAACGATATGTTTACTCGCCGTCGCGTTCCTTACGGATACGCGCGACATACGACACTATTATTCCACAAAAGTCTTTTTTCGCCTATAATAGATTTGGCGCATTTCATTGTCATTTTGACATACACTCATTTTCAATTCCTATCAATTTTCGAGGAGACTCCCATGCGAAAGATATTTGGCTTCCTGATTGGCATCTTGGTCGGCGCGCTGGTCGGCTCAACGCTTGCACTGCTGCTGGCGCCCGAATCGGGCGAAGAACTGCGCGGCCAGATCCGCGCGCGCGGGCAGAACTTCCTGGGCGAGATCAAACACGCCGCCGACACGCGCCGCATCGAATTGCGAGACCGGCTGGACTCGTTGCGCGCGCCGAGAGAGGCATGAAACCCAACGCTTCACGCCTGGACCTGCGGCCTGCTTCCGCAGGTCTTTGTTTTTCCTGGCTTCGACGACGATCCTGCTTACAGGTTGAACTCTTGCATTGCCGGCCAATCCCCCAGTCATCATTCACTATCCTGATTCAATTTTTCGGCAACGAATTGCAAAAAATTCCGAAAGCCTTCATGCAAATCAGGTAATAGGAACGGCTTCTACTATACCTTGTGAACCATTGTTAAATGGCGATGATAGGTATCCACCGTCCGCCAGACCGTATCGGGAAAATTGGCGTATCTGTAAACAGATCCATCAAGATGCCGCCTCTCCCAATGAAAACCAAAACGATCTTGGATGATAGTTGACAGCCAGATGTCAATGTAACTGGTATCGGGGAGGAACAGGCGCAATTTTTCCCCCAAGTGTGCGCTGTCGCTTATGATTTCTGAAAACTCGACCTCTGCGATCCGCGCCAGTGATTCAAGGGACAGTTTCATAATCCAGCAAGGATTTCGATATACTTGCGGCGTTCGCTTTCGAGATGATCGAAGCGAAAAAAGTCATCGAACGTTTCGTTCTCGTGGAAGGCTCCTTGTTGAATCTTTTCGTCCAGTTCGGTTACATTCCGGACGCCGTAGCGTTGGGACAGCCCGAACAATTCACTTTCTACAAGGCGCAAGTTCCGTTGCAGGTATACCTTCAGGCTTTCCCGCTCGAGTTTGTCTGGCAGGATATTCAACTGTGTGGCAATCTCTTCAAACAACATGCTGATCATCCTTTGTCTGGTCAAGCCAACATACATATTATAACTGTTTCCAGGGATTCTTTTTCTCTAAGTCTTTCCTCCCCTG
Source organism: Chloroflexota bacterium (assembly GCA_049323115.1). Lineage (GTDB taxonomy): Bacteria > Chloroflexota > Anaerolineae > Anaerolineales > Villigracilaceae > JAABUE01. Next base: position 4,472 of record JBMOMP010000003.1, on the reverse strand, counting down.
GCTACATCTCATTTGCCGTTCCTCACCATGAGCCCGGAGTAGAACGTTTCTACTTGCGCCATGCACGCGTGGTATTCAGCGCGCGCATGGATGAGGCTGGCATTTTCCCTGGCGGCATGTTCCCTTAGATCGCGGTTTTGCAACGCTTCCAAGATGGAATCGGCCATGGAATGCGGGTCGGTGGCATCTGTCAGCAGGCCATTCTTCCCATCGGTGATCCACTCGCGGATGGATTCCAGGTCGCCTGCCACCGGGAAGCAGCCGCAGGCCATCCCTTCCAGCAGGGAGTTGGGTGTGCCGTCATGCACGCTGGGCGAGACCAGGACAGCCGCGCGCCGGAAGACGGCCGCCATCTGCTCGTGCGGCAGGGGGGATAACAATTCCACCGCATGACCGATGCAGAGTTCCTCGATCCATTTCAAGGCCTGCGTCTCGCCCGCCATCGAAGCGCACAGGAAGCGCGCGTCCGGCATGGCTTCCAGCACCAGCGGGATGGCGCGGAAGAAGGCGTCATTGCGCACATAGGCGCGGAATCCGCGCGGGTTGACGACCACCGGCGCCCGGACAGGGTTTTCGGGCGGATAGAACACGTCCGCGCGAACGCCGCCGCCGCCGGGGATGACCAGGCTGGGCTTGCGGGCCTCGAAGCCCCACTCCCCCGCCAGGCGGATGTCGCGCTGGCAATCGGCGTGCAGGGCGTCGGTCACTTGCATCGTCCAGCGGGTGTAATGGCGCATCAGCGGCGTGGACGGGGCGTGCAGGGTGAAGTCATTGCCCCACACGGAAACCAGCAATGGGACGCCAGTGTAGGCGTCTGCGGCCAACATCCCCTCGTAAGGAATGCGCATGGCGTGTACCAGGTCGGGCTGGACGCGCCGGATGACCTCGCGCAGGCGGCGGGCGGAACGGGCGACCGTCAGCGGGCCGAGGAAATGCCGGATAGCGGTTCGCAACCCCAAGGTCCGGGAAGAGGCGGGGCGGGAGGCTGCCGGAGCGGGGGGGCGTTTCGTCCCGCTGAAAGCCACCGGGGTGATGTCGAATCCCGTCAAGTCCAAACGGGGCTGGCAGGCAAAGGTGGAGGCCAGGTAGACTTCATGGCCGCGTTCGACGAAGTAACGTATCCAGTTGATGGCAATGGGGGAGCGGCCGTCGGCCACGAAGAGCAGGCGCATGGCTGCATTATGCCACAAGTAGGGGCGGACCTGGTGTCCGCACAAGTAGGGGCGGACCTGGCGTCCGCACAAGTAGGGGCGGACCTGGTGTCCGCCCAAGTAGGATTTTTTCGTCATTGCCCAATGGGACGGGACATAGTATAGTTAAGACAGAGGTCGCTTTGAGCAAAGGTCATATCCTGATCGTGGAAGATAATATGGACAATTACGAACTCGTGCGCTTCATCCTGGAGCGCAACGGGTATGACACCTTCCTGGCGGTCAACGGGCGGGACGGGGTGGCTGCGGCCCGCCTGCAACAACCGGACTTGATCGTGATGGACCTGTCGCTGCCGGAGTTGGACGGCTGGGATGCGACCTTCCAGATCAAAAGCGACCCGCGCACGAAGCAAATCCCCCTGCTGGCGCTGACGGCGAATACCCTGCCTTCGGATCGCAAGCGGGCGCTGGACGCCGGCGTGGACGATTACTTGACCAAGCCCTTCGAACTTTCCGATCTTGTGAATGCTGTAGAGACTGCTATCCAAAAAGACAAGGTGTGAGTTTGGGAAAACGAAATTTAAACCGCTACATTCACGATAAAGTGGTATATTAAGCAAGTTTGCTTGTGCAAAAAATCACAAAACATACGAGGTAGATGAAACATGAAACAAATTTGTGTTGTCGGCGTCGGGTACGTCGGTCTGGTCACTGGCGCCTGTTTTGCCGACCTGGGAAACCGGGTGATTGCGCTGGACGTAAACGCAGAACGCATCGAAGGGCTGAAGAAAGGCGTCATGCCGATCTATGAGCCGGGGCTGGAAGAACTGGTAGAGCGAAATGTGAAGGCCGGGCGGCTTTCTTTCACGACTTCCTACAAGGAAGCCATGGCCGGGACGGAGTTCACCTTCATCGCCGTAGGCACGCCCTCCGGCGTGAACGGGGAAGCAGACTTGCAGTACGTTGCCGCAGCGGCCCGGTCCGTTGCCGAGAATATGACCGCCCCGACGATCATCATCAACAAGTCCACCGTTCCGGTCGGGACCGGGGACTGGGTGGCCGATATCGTGAAGGATGCCCTGCCCAAACCGGTCGACTTTTGGGTGGTCTCCTGCCCGGAGTTCCTGCGCGAAGGTTCCGCAATTGGCGATTTCATGAACCCGCACCGCACCGTGTTGGGCTCCATGCACCGCGAGGCGGCCGAGAAGGTGGCGCAACTGCACCTGCCGCTGCGCGCGCCCATCGTCATCACCGACCTGCGCACGGCCGAGATGATCAAATATGCGTCCAACGCTTTCCTGGCGACGAAGATTTCCTTCATGAACGAAATCGCCGACATCTGCGAAGCCCTGGGCGCGGACGTGAAAGAAGTGGCCGCCGGGATGGGCTACGACGCGCGCATCAACCGTCACTTCCTGGACGCCGGCTTGGGCTGGGGCGGCTCGTGCTTCCCCAAGGATGTGCTGGCGCTGGCCTACATGGCCGAGGAAAAAGGCCTGGAGCCCAGACTCCTGAACACGGTCATGGATGTGAACTACGAGCGGCGCAAGCAGGCGGTAGAGTACGTCGCAGCCATGACCGGCGGCCTCAAGGGCAAGACCATCGGCCTGCTGGGGCTGGCCTTCAAGCCCAACACCGACGACATGCGCGACGCGCCTTCGCTTGACATTGCGCAGAGTTTGACCGCAGCCGGCGCAAAAGTCCGCGCGTATGACCCGGTGGCCATTGAAGTGGCCCGTCCGCTGCTGCCGGCCGTGGAGATGTTCGACGATCCGTACACGATGGCCCAGGGCTGCGATGCGCTGATGGTCAATACCGAGTGGAACGAGTTCAAGCAATTGGACCTGGAAAAGATCAAGGGCCTGCTGAAAAAGCCGGTCATCTTCGACGGGCGCAATATCTATGAACCTGATGTAATGAAGAAGATGGGCTTTACCTATCGCGGCATGGGACGCGGGTTCAACGGGAAGTGAACACTCCCCCCATTTGCGACTACACCGGCTCCGATTACCAGACTTCCTTCTGGGAGCAGGGCGGGCGCGAATACGAGGACCGCGCGGAAGCGATTGCGCTGAAAGGTTTGCTGCCGGAAAGCGGCAAGTTGATGCTGGAATTGGGCGCGGGCGCCGGGCGCAACACGCCGCGCTATGCCGGTTTCGAGCGCGTGGTCCTGCTGGATTATTCCGTTACCCAATTGGAACAGGCGCAGGCGCGGCTGGGACGCTCCGACCGTTACGTCTACGTGGCTGCCGACGCCTACCGCCTGCCGTTCGTGGACGGCCTGTTCGACAGCGCGACCATGATCCGCACCTTGCATCATCTAGCAGATGCGCCCCTGGCGCTGGCCGGGGTACGGAAGGTCCTGCAACCGGGGGCAACGTTCATCCTGGAATTTGCCAACAAGTTGAACCTCAAAGCCATTTTGCGCTACTGGCTGGGGAAACAGGCATGGAATCCCTTCTCGCCAGAGCCGGTGGAGTTCGCCGCGCTGAACTTCGACTTCCACCCGGCGGCGGTCAGGGCCTGGTTGACGGAAGCAGGTTTTCGGGTGGAGAAGACGCGCACGGTGTCCCACTTCCGGGTGGCGCTGCTCAAGCGTCTCGTCCCGGCAAACATCCTGGCCGGGCTGGACGGTCTCCTCCAATGGACGGGAGCGGTATGGCAGTTGACGCCCAGCGTGTTCGTGCGCGCCAGGGCGGTTGGGGAGTCCATTGTCCTGACTCCCGCAGGGGACGTTTCGCACTGGTTCAAGTGCCCGGCCTGCGGACATGCGCCGCTGGAACGGCTCGACGACGCCCTGGCCTGCCCGGCCTGCGCCAGCCGGTGGGCGGTGCGCGATGGCATCTATGACTTCCGTCAAGAAATGAATGTCCCGACTTCCGGCTAGATGCGCGGCGGCGAGGAGATAGAAATATGAGAATCGCTTCGGTTGCGGATGTGAAGGCAAGGTTTAGCAATTTCCTGAAAGCCAGCGAACAAGGACCGATTGTGGTCACGAAGAATGGCAAACCTGTAGCCATGCTTCTATCCATCAAAGACGAGGATGAGATCGAGCGCATGGTACTGGCCCATTCGCCGAAATTCCAACATATCCTTGACATTGCCGAACAGCAAATTCGTGAGGGGAAGGGATTAAAGCACGAGGATTTCTGGCGGGAGATAGAGGCCGAAAGAACAGCGGCGGGCTAACCCCAGTTGAACTAAGCGCTTCGCGCAGGGGGCTGTCTGATAGCGGGGCGAAATTCTGAAGCAGTGTCTCTTATCATCAAAACAGGCTATATTTCCTGTGTAGAAATCCACTTCACACAGGAGATATAGCCA
>JBMOMP010000002.1:0-25371 GCA_049323115.1 Chloroflexota bacterium | reverse complement strand
GCCAGGACAGGCTGTGTCTCAGTGGTGAGAATTCAAGGTTTTTGCAGTAGAGTCACGAATGAAATGGCCTGAATTCGGGCATTCGTGACCCTATTCGTGGATGGTTTGTGACGAAACCACAAATTCCACCAGAATCAGAAAAATTACAAATGCGCTACTTGCCTACGCGCCATGGACGTGATACACTTTAAGTTGATATGAAAGCAAACCTTTTGGTCGCAACTCCCCTGGATAGTTTTGGGGAACTCATCCGCCAAAGCCTGAACGATACCGGTTCGTTTTACATCCACGTGGTCAAGAGCAAGGCAGAGGCGATCCTGACGGCCGAAAAAAACAATTACACCCTGGCATTGTTGGACATGGCGCTGGGGGAAGACGACACCCGCGAACTGGGGCGCGCCCTGCGCAGCACGAACCCGGACATAGACCTGGTCATCCTGTCAGACGAAGACCTGCCGCCGGCCATGGATTCCATCCGTCCCTGGGTCCTGCTCCGCAAGCCGTTCTACCTGCCCGACTTCATCCAATTGATCCGCGCAGTCCCGATCATCCCGGACGAATTACTCAACCCAGTGGACATAAACCAGCACAAGGTAAAAGCGCCAATGCAAGAAAAGACAGCCGAACCCGAAATCCCTTGGTTGAACGATGTATCGAAAGCCGCCCAGCACTTGACGCGCCTGACACTCGAGTCGGCGGCGCAGGCAGCGCTCATCACACGCGAGAAGGACCTGTGGGCTTACGCCGGGCAACTCTCGCAGAACGCGGCCAATGAACTGGCGCAAACCGTTGCCCGTCACTGGGATGGGCAGCAAGGTAACGATCTCCTGCGGTTTGTGCGCCTCGAGGCCACCAAAGCCGAGCACATGCTCTACGCCACCAGTATGACGCCCGATATCATCCTGGCGCTGGTTTTCGACGCTGAAACGCCGTTCAGCACCATCCGCAGCCAGGCCAACAACCTGGCACACTCGCTGGCAGTGGCAAAAACCGGGCCGCTCATACCAATAGAGAAAGGCCCCAAACCGGCGTCTCCGCCGGTTGTACCACAGCAGGCCCCGGCTGGGTTCGAGGCGGATGCGTTCGACGACTCCAGTGCAGATCTGGAGATCCCGTCCATCGCGGAAATCCTGGACGAGATCCCGCCGCCCGTCCCGCCGCAACGCAGGGAAGTGGACTTGCCGGTGATGAGCGCCGCCGAGCAGGAAGCGGATGAAGACGCCTCTAACCTCGACCTGGACATGTCGGCCGCTGCGACGCGCCCATCAGTGCCTTTGCCGAAACCGACTCACCGCCTGAGCCATGAGAGTTCCCCGGCTATTCCGCTGCGCGAGTTGTTGCTGGCAGAGCAGCCAGCAAACCGGCAGGAAACGCTGACAGACGTTTCGGAGGAATTGGCTAGCACCTTGCCGTCCAAGTCGCAGCGCCGCCGGGCGGCTACACCCCTGCGCCAGCCTGCGCCCGGCGAACTGGACGAGACTCGCCCGCACTCCATCACCGAGGTGGCCGGGCGCATGATCGTCGAATCGGCCTCGGCGGCCATGGCGCAGTTGAACTTTGCCTGCCTGCTGGTGCCGCGCTTTACCGCGCATTATATGACCGGCGACCTGGCCGACCGTCTCTCCCAGTGGATGCCGCAGATCTGCGTCGCTTTCGGCTGGCGGTTGGAGTTCCTGGCCGTGCGGCCAGATTACCTGCAATGGGTCGTGAATGTGACCCCCAACACCTCGCCGGGCTACCTGATGCGCATCATGCGCCAGCAGACCTCCGAGAAGATCTTCGCTGAGTTCACGCGCCTGAAGAAGGAAAATCCTTCCGGCGATTTCTGGGCGCCAGGCTACCTGATCATGGGCGGCCTGCAACCGCACCCGCCGCAACTGGTGAAGGATTACATCAAGCAGACCCGCCAGCGCCAGGGTATTTCCCAACCGCGACACTGAACCCCAAACGACAAAGGAAATTACCGCAGAGGAGACTACTCTGCGGTAAAATTTTATCCGCAGATGGACGCAGATTGCGCCGATTTTCCTTTTTTTACCCACCCACTGATCACTGAAAACTGATCACTGAAAACTGGAATCCCCATGCCCCCCACCCTTTACCTGATCGATGGACACGCCCTGGCCTATCGCATGTATTACGCGCTCACGGCCGGCGGCAGCAATACCCAAAGTTGGCACACCTCCAAAGGCGAGCCAACGGCTGGGATTTACGGGTTCGCGCGCGAGATGATCCGCATCCTCGAGCAGGAACAGCCCGAATACATGGCGGTCGCTTTCGACACCGGCAAGACCTTCCGCGACGAGATGTACCCCGAATACAAGGCCACGCGCGCCAAGATGCCCGACGATCTGCGCCCGCAGATCGAACGCATCCGCCAGATGGTGGACGCCTTCAACCTGCCGCGCCTCGAGATGGAAGGCTACGAGGCCGACGATGTGCTCGGTTCGGTGGCGAAACAGGCCGCTGCCCAGGGCCTGGGCGTGAAGATCATCACCGGCGACCGCGACCTGCTGCAACTGGTGGGCGCGCGCACTGCCGTCTACGTGGCGGGCGACGATAAGACCTACGTCACCGAGCAGGACGTGCAGGCCAGCAAGTTCGGCGTGCGCCCCGACCAGGTGGTGGACTACAAAGCCATCGTGGGCGACAAATCCGATAACATCCCCGGCGTGCCCGGCGTGGGCGAAAAGACCGCCCTCAGCCTGCTCGAAAAATTCGGCACGCTGGACGAAATCTACGCCCACCTGGAGGAGGTGGAAACCCGCTGGCGCACCAAACTGGAGGACGGGAAGGACTCAGCCTACCTCAGCCGCGACCTGGCGACCATCCGCACCGACCTGCCGGTCAACCTGGACCTCGAACATGCGCGCGCCAACCAACTGGACGCCGCCGCCCTGACGGCTTTCTTCACCGAACTCGAATTCCGCTCGCTGCTCAAAAAAGTGCCGGAACTGACGGGGCAACAGCCCCCCGCCTCGCCTGGCGGGGCTTACCGGCCCGGTCAGCAGATGTCCCTGTTTGACGAGCCTGCCCCGGTCATTGCGTCTGTCGTGCCGCCCGCCGACCTGGATGTACAGGTGGTAGACACGCCCGCCGCGCTGGATGCGCTGGTCACGGAACTGAACAAAGCCGAATTGATCTCCTTCGACACCGAAACCACATCCACCAACGAGATGCAGGCCGAACTGGTGGGCATCTCGCTGGCCGTCAGGGAGAGACAGGGTTACTACATCCCGGTCGGCCACAAAAGCGGACGGAACCTGCCAGTGGAGCAGGTCATCGAAGCCTTGCGCGCGCCGTTGACCAATCCTGGGATCGGCAAGGTGGCGCACAACGCCAAATATGACTACATCGTGTTGGCGCGGCATGGGATCAAGGTCGCGCCGCTGGCCTTCGACACCATGATCGCCGAATTCGTGGTAGACCCCGGCTCGCGCAACCTGGGCTTGAAGAACCTGTCCGAAGCGCGGCTGGGCGAAGAGATGACCCACATCGAAGACCTGATCGGCAAGGGCAAGAACCAGGCCAGCATGGCGGATGTGGACGTGCAGTCCGCCGCTGCCTACGCCGCCGCTGACGCCGAAACCACCCTGCGCCTGGCGCCGGTCCTCAAAGCCGACCTGGGGCGTGTGGGCGGCATGAAACTGCTGGACGAGATCGAATTGCCGCTCATCACCGTGCTGGCGGATATGGAAATGGAAGGAGTCCTGATCGACCTGCCTTTCTTCGCGGCGATGTCGCAGGAACTGGAAACACGCTTGGACGAGATCGCCAGGCAGGTTTACCAGTCGGTGGGCCAGGAGTTCAACCTCAATTCCACCCAGCAATTATCCAACATCCTGTTCAACCGCCTGCGGCTGGAACCGCCCGACCGCGGCAAGAAAACCGCCAGCGGGCATTACTCCACCTCGGCAGGCGTGCTCGAAACCCTGCGCGGCAAGCACGAGGTGGTGGACTGGATCCTCGAACATCGCGAACTGTCCAAACTCAAATCCACCTACGTGGATGCGCTGCCTGCGACCGTGGACCCGAACACGGGCCGCGTGCATACCTCCTATAGCCAGACCGGGGCTGTGACGGGACGCCTGTCATCCTCCGACCCGAACTTGCAGAACATCCCCATCCGCACCGAGGAGGGACGGCGCGTGCGCAACGGCTTCATCGCCGCGCCGGGCAATGCCCTGCTGGCGGTGGACTATTCGCAAATCGAACTGCGCATCGTGGCGCACATGGCGAAAGACGAGGGCATGTTAGCGGCCTTCCGCCAGGGGCAGGATATCCACGCCATTACAGCGGGAGCAATTTACGGGGTCGGGTTGGATGCGGTCACGAAGGAGATGCGCCGCCACGCCAAGGCCATCAACTTCGGCCTGATCTACGGCATGTCCGCTTTCGGTCTCACCCGTTCCACCGAACTGACGCTGGCCGAGGCAGAGGAGTTCGTCAAGGCCTACTTCAGGCAGTTCCCCGGCGTGAAGAAATACCTGGACGGCATCCGCAAACTGGCTGCCGAGCAAGGCTACGTGGAAACGCTGCTGGGACGCCGCCGCTATTTCCCGATGCTGAAGAACCCGACCAACGTGAACCTGAAGAACCGCGAAGAACGCGAGGCCATCAACGCGCCCATTCAGGGTACGGCAGCGGATATTATGAAGATCGCCATGCTCAAACTGCCGCCTGCACTGGAGCAGGCCGGCCTGCACGGCAAGATGTTGTTGCAAGTACATGATGAGGTGGTGTTGGAATGCCCGCAAAACGAGTTGCATGAAACTGCGCAGGTGGTACAGCAAGCCATGGAAACAGCGTACTCCTTGGATATTCCGCTGCTGACGGAGGCGCGTTTAGGGACGAATTGGGGCGAAATGCAAGTCATCCGATAGGCATAGTACCTTTGAGCCTGTGCAAGTAATTTCAAATCCATTCGAAATTGCCCATTGCAGGCTTAGTCAAGGTAAAATCAAGGCAATATGTCTGGACGCGAAGACGTTTTTCAGAAGGCCATGAACCAGGGACATTCCCACGCTTGGGATCAAGAGTGGGGGAAGGCTGCCAATGTCTATCGCATGGCATTGGCTGAATTCCCCGACCACCCCAAAGCATTGAGCAGCCTGGGACTGGCGTTGTTGCAATCCCAACAGTTCGAAGAAGCCTTGAAGACCTACCAGCGCGTCGCCGGTTTGACCCCCGAGGACCCGATTCCCTTCGAGCGCATTGCGCAGTTATCCGAACGGCTTGGCAGGCTCAAGGAAGCCACCGAGGCAGCCGCAAAGGCCGCTGAACTCTACCTCAACAACCGCGATGTCGAAAAATCCATCGAAAACTGGGCGCATGTCACGATGCTCAACCCAGACCATATCCTGGCGCATTCGCGGCTGGCGTTGACACATGAAAAACTTGGTCACAAACAACAAGCCGTTACCGAGTACCTGGCCGTGGCCAGCCTGCTGCAACGCGGCGGGAACGCAGAAAAAGCCGCCGAACTGATTGCAAAGACCTTGCAACTCCTGCCAACCAGCGTGGAGGCCAAACAGGCTGAAACGTTACTGCGCTCCGGGCAAATGCTCCCCAAGCCGGTGCGCCCCAAAGGGGGGACTGCGCCGCTTGCCATGTCCCAGGTCAAGCAGTTGAACCCGCCCACGACGCCGGTCGCCTCTTCGCCGGACCCGATTGCGGAAGCGCGTCAAAAAGCGTTGACGGCGCTGGCAGAAGTCCTCTTCGAATATTCCGATGAAAGCAACGCAGCGCAGGAACGGCGTGGAATGGCGGCAATTGTCAAGGGTACCGGCCAACTCTCGCAGTCCGAGCAGACCAAGGTGGTCCTGCACCTGGGGCAGGCCATTGACGCCCAAACGAAGAACCAGGAAGCCCAAGCAGCCGAGGAGCTGGAACATGCACTGGATGCGGGCTTCAACCACTCGGCGCTATACTTCAGCCTGGGATTTTTACGTCTCAAGGCAGAACGCATGGAGAGCGCCATGCGCTACCTGCAACATGCCGTCAAACATGCAGATTTTGCCGTGGCATCCCGCTTGCTGATGGGGCAGGCGTTGCTCCAGGCCGGGCGCGCGCAGGAAGCGGCCGTCGAGTACCTCGAGGCACTCAAACTGGCCGACGCGCAAGTGGTCCCGCCAGAGAAAGCGGACGAGATCCGGCAGTTATACGAGCCGTTGATTGAGGCGCAGGCTGCTGAGAACGATGATACCAACCTGCGCCGCCTGTGCGCAAATGTGAAAGAAATGCTCTTGCGCAAGGACTGGCGAACACATTTGCTTAAGTCGCGCGAGCAATTACCCAAAGCGCAAGAAAGCGATACGCCCCTGCCGCTGGCCGAGGTGATCATCCAGGCGCAGAGCAGCCAGGTGCTGGAGGCCATGAACCAGGTCAACCAACTGGCGCGCATGGGACACTTGCGTTCAGCGATGGACGAGGCCTTCCGGGCCTTGTACAGCGCGCCCACCTACCTGCCGCTCCATGCCCTGATCGGCGACCTGCTCGTCCGCGAAGAGCATGTCCAGGAAGCCATTTCCAAATTCATGGTCATCGCAAACGCCTATAGCATCCGCGGTGAAGTCAACCAGTCCACCAAAATATTACGGCGCGTGCTGGAACTTGCGCCCATGGACTTGACAGCCCGCACCCGTATGATCGACCAACTGATCGCGCGCGGCCAGGTGGATGACGCCATCAACGAGTACCTTGACCTGGCAGATATTTACTATCGCCTGGCCGAACTCGACACGGCGCGCAAGACATATACGACCGCGCTGCGGGTCGCGCAACAGGCCAATGCCGACCGGAGTTGGACCGTCCACATCCTGCAACGCATGGCCGACATTGATATGCAGCGCCTGGATTGGAAACAAGCCATACGAATCTTCGAACAGATCCGCACCTTGCGCCCGGACGAACAGGGTGTGCGCAAGAATCTGATCGATCTCAACCTGCGCCTGGCCCAGCGTGCGCAAGCGGAAACAGAATTGCAAAGTTACCTGGGTTACCTGGAAAGTACAGGCCACAGCGAACAAGCGGTCCCCTTCCTCGAGGAACTGGTCAAGGAAAACGAAGACCAGATCATCCTGCGGCGGGCGCTGGCAGGCTGTTACCACCAAGCCGGTCGAACCGATCAAGCCGTTGCCCAACTGGACGCCATCGGCGAGTTACTGGTTGACGAAGGGAAGAAAAAAGAAGCCGCTGAGGTGATCCAGCAGATCTTGCTGATGAACCCGCCCAACGCCGAAGATTACCAGCGCATCTTGGAACAACTCCAGGCGGAGTAATCCATACCTGTATTCATTCTCCCGCCAAAAAACCGATCATTGGGTTGTAAGCATTCTTATTCGGAATAGAGGATATAATTTATCCAGGTTGAGATAATGCCCGAAAAACCTGACTCCACCCGCAAGACTATCGGTGTATTCCTCGCGCAGGTCAACCGCGTTTGGGGAGTGGAGTTTATGGCAGGAGTCAACGACGAGGCTTGCGCCCAGAATTTCAACCTGGTCTGCTTTGTAGGGGGAAAACCAGCCTCCATCCTGGCGCTTGGCCAGCAAGTTCCTTCGTATGGATTATATGACCTCGTCAAACCGGATTACTTGGACGGTTTGATCATTGCAGCGGATATTGGCCATGGCCTCAAATACAAGGAAATCAGCGAATTTTGTCATGCTTTTGCGCCAATCCCGACAGTCGCTCACGCCATTGACGCGGAAGGGATACCGAACCTGCGCGCCGACAGTTTGCACGGGATGCGCGAGATCATCCGCCATTTGATCGAAGTACACAACTGCAAGCGGATCGCTTTTATCCGCGGGGTAGCCGGGCAGATCGAGGCAGAGGAACGTTTCCAGGCTTATCATGAAGAATTGCAAGCCCATTCGATCAAATATGATGAGAAATTAGTCGTACAAGGCGACTTCACGCCGGAAAGCGGACGCGCTGCCATTCGCATCTTGATGGATGAGCGCGGCATGCGTTTCCAGGCCATCGCCGCTGCCAACGACCGCATGGCGTTTGGGGCGCTGGAAGCCTTGCAAATGCGCGGTATCCAGGTCCCAGACACGGTGGCCCTGACCGGCTTCGATGATGTGGACGAAGCCCAATCGCTGGGCGTGCCGCTGACCACCGTGCGCCAGTCGTTTTACGAGCAGGGCAGAAGTGTTTTTAATATGCTGGTGCGCCGCATGACCGGGGAGAATGTCGAACTTGTAACAAAAGTTCCGACCAAACTGATCATCCGGTGGTCGTGCGGCTGCCTGCCGGAGACCGTGCAAAAAGCGGTGGTCTCGCCGCGCGAAGTGGCGCAGACCGGGCGGCTCCAGAACAAACGCGATGCAGCCATTGACGCCTTGCTCGGAGCAGCGCATGTCCCCGGGCAGGATGCGGCGCTCAAGCAGTTCCGTGCAGTCTTTGGGGCCATGTGGGATGTGTTCCTGGACAGTATGCAGGACGGTGCCCGCGACAACGATTTCCTGAAGGCCACGAACGCCGCGATCGAATTGCTTCGGCGCGAGGGGCGCGACCCCTCTACCTGGCACAATGTGATCTCCATGCTGCGCCGTTACACGCTGGGTGGAATGCCCGTTGCCAACCAGACCTCCATGCTGCACGCCGAAAACCTCTTCCAACAGGCGCGCTTGTTGACCGGCGAGCTTTCCCAGCGCGCCCAGGCCTTCCACCGCTTGCAGCGCGACCAGCAGGAGAATGTTTTGCAGGCTTTTGGCTTTTCCATGGCGCCTGCCATGAGCCTGGAGGAGATTGGCGAAGCCATCAAGCAAAACTTCCCTGCTATGGGCATCGACCGTTGGTATGTGATGTTCTATAGCGATGTGACATCGCCTCATCCCACCACGATGCCGCCCCCAGGAAATTACCGGCTCTTGTTCGAGTACGAGAACAAAAAATTTCACATTCCAACCGAAACGACCAACCTCGAGGCGGGAAGCCTTGTCCCGCGCGGCAAGGCGCTCAAAGACCACCGCTACACCGCGGTCATCATGCCGCTCTCATTAGCAAGCAACCGTTTTGGCTTTATGTGGACCGAAATGGGACCGGATGACTGGGATGTCTATATCCGTGTCCGCAACCTGGTCAGCAGCGCCTTGTTGCGCGTCATGCTGGCCCAACAGCGCGAACAGGCGCAAAAGGAAGTGGAACGGTTGCTGGAGGAAGTGCGCGAACGAGCCGCCGAACTGGCCGTTGCCAGGGATATTGCTGAAAAAGCCGCCATCGAAAAAGAAAAAATGTATGCAACCGAGCAATCCCGGCGCCGCGCGGCTGAAGCGTTAGCCCGGGCAGCCCGTCAACTTTCGTCGCTAGAAAATTTCGAGCGGGTACCGCAGCAAATCTTGGAGCAGATGCGGACGATCCTGCCTTTCGACCGCGGTGTCCTGTTTTTGGAAGATGTCAACAGCATTCCGTATGTAGCAGCGCATCACGGTCTGCCAACAAATGCGCCCATTGACGAGTTGCATTACCAGGCGCAAGCCGATGACATGTATACCGCTGTCGCGCGCATGAAAGAACCCATCCAGATCGGGGATGTACAAAAACTCAAAGGTTGGAAACAACCGGATTGGCTGCCGGCTGACTCATCCTGGATGGGCGTACCGCTCTTCTTCAAAGACAAGGTAATGGGCATGTTGGTACTCTCGCGCAACCAGGCATTTTCCTACAATAAAGACGACGCGCTTTTGATTACCACTTATGCTGTGCAGGCAGCGATTGCGCTGGAGAACGCCCGCCTGTACGATGAACTGAACCGCTTCAACCAGATGATGGAGCGCATGGTTGCGCAGCGCGTGGAAGAATTGAACAGCGCGCTCAACACACTGGAAAAACTCGACAAGAACAAATCCGCTTTCATCCAGGTGGCTGCCCACGAATTGCGCACACCGTTGACGGTTATCAAGGGATACCTGGGCATGTTGCGTGACGAGAACGCTGTGCAGGGAAATCCCGCCATCCTCCAGGCAGTCAACGGGGTGATGCAAGGCACCAACCGCCTGCACCAGATCGTCAACAGTATGCTCGACGTGGCTCGGCTGGAAAACCAGGTGCTCATGCCGCATACAGACCGGCTGCCAGTTGCCCCCCTCCTGCGCCTGATCCAAAAAGATTACCAGGACGAACTCGAAGCCCGAGGCATTGAATTGAACCTGGACGAATCGATCAACCACTTTCCCCTGTTGCAGATCGACCCCGAACTGATGAAGAAAGCGCTCGATAATCTCATCGTCAATGCCATCAAGTACACTCCCAATGGGGGGACAGTCTCGGTCAGCGCTGCCTCGGTCACAGATGAGCAGTTGGGGCCGTGCGGGGAAATCCGCATCCAAGATACGGGCATCGGCATAGACCCGGCCAACCTGGAAATCATCTTCGAGAAACTCTACCAGTTAGGCAAAGTGGAACTGCATTCCTCCGGCCGGACCACATTCAAAGGCGGAGGACCCGGTCTGGGGTTGGCAATCGCCGCCGGCATCGTCAAAGCGCACGGCGGCAAGATCTGGGCCGAAAGCCCCGGCTACGATGAAACAACCTGCCCAGGCAGCACGTTCATCGTCCGTTTACCGTTCCCTGATACAGCAGGCCAATAACAGATTCGGCGTTGCATCTGCCTTTTTCCTTTCCCCACCCAAACTGTAAAACCATTTGCCTTCCCGGCTTGTTTTTTTGTATACTATAGTTGTAACAAGTCAGGAGGTGCCACATGTTCAAGAACATACTTTTGGGCGTAGACGGCTCTGAACACGCGCTCCACGCTGCCAGGACAGCCGGCGATCTGGCGCGCGCCGTGCAGTCCGAAACACTCCGCATTGTGGTTGCATACGAAGCAGTCCCAGCCTACCTGGGCGAACCCAACTTAGAGGCAGCCATCTCAGCCCGCATGTTGGAAGCCGACCAGATCCTGAAAACCGCGCGACAGGCGGTTGGGACAATTCCTGGCGAAATCCACATCGAAGTGCTGGAAGGCCCGCCCGCGGAAGCCATCCTGGCTGTTGCCGCCACACGCCATAACGACCTGATCGTGATGGGCTCGCGCGGGCTGGGACGGTTGACCGGTTTGCTGCTAGGCAGCCAAAGCCAGAAAGTAGTACAACACGCGCCGTGCCCGGTTTTGATCGTGCGCTAAATGTTCATCTGTTTGGATAAGGCCTCGGCCCGGGAAAACTCTTCGGGCGTGTTCAGGTTCCAGAACGCCAGGCCAGACGGATCGAGCAACTTCACTTCTGCGGGTTGCAGCACGCGCACCCTGACCTGCGGGAACCAGGCGATCAACTTCCACTGGTCGGCGGCGATGGCTGCTTCGATGGCCGGCAGGCAGGTTGCGCGCCGGTAGACGGCATGGAGCGGCTCCAATCCCTCCTCCGATTCGGGGATGACCACATCCGCTTCTACCTCGACCAGCAGTCTGCTCGCCGTTTCGATGAGTTTTGCGCTGGCGAAAGGCATGTCGCAGGCCACCACCCCCACCACATCGCAGGCAGCCGAAGACAATGCGGTGTAGAGTCCGCCCAGGGCGCCGCGACCAGGCCTGAGGTCCCGAAAGAGCGGCAGCCCGAGGAAACGGTAATCCTCGGGGCGGTTGGTCGTCACGACGATCTCGTCCGCAATGGGCGTCAGGCGATCCACTACACGTTGGATGAGCGGACGGCCGAGGAACGGCATGAGCGCCTTGTCCTGCCCCATGCGGCGCGATTCGCCGCCAGCCTGGATTACAATAGAAAGCATAGGCTGATTATACGATGAGTACCCTGGCAAATATCCTGGATGGGTTGACCAAAGAAGCCGAATTGTATGAGCGCCTGGAGGACGGCTCGGTGCGCTGTTATGCTTGCGCGCACCATTGCCTGATCCGCGAGGGGAAGCGCGGTATTTGCCAGGTGCGCTTCAACCAGGGCGGCCAGTTGCGCGCGCCGTGGGGCTATGTGGCTGCGCTGCAATCTGACCCCATCGAGAAAAAGCCGTTCTTCCACCTGCTGCCCGGCGCCAACGCGCTGACGTTTGGGATGCTGGGATGTGATTTCCACTGCGACTACTGCCAGAACTGGCTTACCTCCCAAGCCCTGCGCGACCCGGCCTCGGATATGTCGGTACAACTCGTCCGGCGCATCACCCCGGAACAAATGCTGGCCGCCGCACAACGGACGAATGCCGCTGTGATGGTTTCGTCCTACAACGAGCCGCTCATCACCAGCGAGTGGGCCGTGGATATTTTCAAGTTGGCCAAAGCCGCCGGGTTGAGATGCGCCTTCGTCTCCAACGGCAACGCCACGCCCGAAGCGCTGGAATACCTGCGCCCCTACCTGGACGCCTACAAAATAGACCTGAAATCTATGCAGGATAAGAACTACCGCCAATTGGGCGGCGTGCGCCAGCATGTGCTGGACAGCATCCAAAAAGCGCACGGCCTGGGCCTGTGGGTGGAGGTGGTCACGCTGGTCGTGCCGGGCTTCAACGACAGCACCGAGGAACTGTGGGACGCGGCGCGCTTCCTGGCTGGCGTCTCGCCCGACATCCCCTGGCACGTGACCGCCTTCCACAAAGACTACCAGATGACCGAGCCGGACAATACCCCGGCCTCGACCCTGCTGCGCGCCTCCGAAATCGGACGGGAGGCCGGCCTCCGTTATGTCTATGCGGGCAACCTGCCGGGCCGCGTGGACGAATACGAGAGCACCGCCTGCCCGCATTGCAATCACAGGCTGGTCCGACGTGCAGGTTATGTCATCACTGAGTATCATCTGACCGCCGAGGGGAACTGCCCGCGCTGCGGGACGAAGATCGCCGGTCTCTGGCCGGACGACCCGCATGGAGTAAAATTAGGTGGTTTTGGTCTGCCAAGACCTGTGTACTAGACCGAATTTTGCTGTATAATCTGTTAATCCCATGTTAAGGAGGTGATGCGCGGCATCCGAACTTCACCAAGCCAATTCCCCCTGTTTCAATGTTCGTATCCACCCCATCAAATTTCTCGGAGGAGAAAACTGTGAAACGCCAACTCTATATTTTGTTGTCTGTAGTCATGCTGGCCAGCCTGCTGCTGGCGGCCTGCGCGCCCGCTGCGACGGAAGAACCTGCCGCAACCGAAGCACCGGCTGCGACCGAGGCGCCCGCTACGGAAGCACCGGCTGCGACCGAAGCCCCGGCCGAACCCACCCCGCCGCCCAAGGTACCGATTGCGACCTTCGACGGCACCACCCTGGCAGCCGAGGATTGCGAGTACGGCGGCTTCTTCAAGTCCATCGAGGCCACCGACCAGTACACCGTGACCTTCAATATGTGCAAGTCCGACCCGGCCTTCCTCTCCAAGATTGCTTTCAGCCCCTTCGCCATCTACTCGAAGGAATGGATCGAATCCACGGCTGGCGACGAATTCCGCACTACGGAAGGGGTAGAAAAACCAGTCGGTACAGGCCCCTACATGGTCAGCGAATGGAATCGCGGCGAAAGCATTACCTTCGTCAAGAATCCTGATTACTGGGGCGAGGCACCCCTGGCTGCTGATACCCTGGTCTTCCGCTGGTCCACTGAATCGGCTGCCCGCTTGCTCGAACTGCAGGCCGGTACGATTGATGGCTTCGATAACGTAGGTCCAGATGACTTCGCTGCCATCGAAGCCGATCCCAACCTGCAACTGGCGATCCGCCCGGCGTTGAATATCTTCTACATCGGCATGACCAACTCCTTCCCGCCGTTCGATCAGAAGGAAGTCCGTCAGGCCGTGGCCATGGGCATCGACCGCCAGCGCATTGTGGACACGTTCTACCCCGTAGGTTCCGAAGTCGCTTCGCACTTCACCCCCTGCGCTATCCCCAACGCCTGTGTAGGCGAAGCCTGGTATGATTTCGATCCCGCGGCTGCCAAGGCCAAACTGGCCGAGGCTGGCTTCCCGGATGGCTTCCAGACCAAACTGTACTACCGCGACGTGGTGCGCGGCTACCTGCCGCAAGTTGCGAACGTAGCGCAGGACATCCAGGCGCAGTTGAAGGAAAACCTGAACATCGACGCCGAGATCGTCGTCATGGAATCCGGCGCTTTCATTGAGGAATCCGGCGCTGGCCGCCTGGACGGCCTCCACCTGTTGGGCTGGGGCGCGGATTACCCGCATGTTACCAACTTCCTGGATTACCACTTTGGTCCTACCAACCAGCAGTTCGGCACTCCCTATCCCGAGATCTACGAGGCCCTGGTTGCCGGCGGCCAGATCGGCGTCCCGGCTGAGGCTGAGGAATACTACGTAACCGCCAACAACGCCATCAAGGAATTCGTCCCGATGGTGCCGGTTGCCCACGGTGGTTCAGCGGTTGCTTACCGCGCCGATGTTGAAAATCCGCAGGCCAGCCCGCTGACCAGCGAGGTCTTCGCTTACTCCAAGCCCGGCGACCGTGACGTCTTCGTCTGGATGCAGAACGCTGAACCGAACACCCTGTTCTGCGCCGACGAGACCGACGGCGAGGGTCTGCGCGCTTGTGAGCAGATTATGGAAGGCCTCTACGCCTACGAAGTCAACGGCACGGATGCTAAACCTGCCCTGGCTGAATCTTGCGATCCGAATGAAGATTCGACCGTCTGGGTCTGCACTTTGCGCCAGGGCGTCAAGTTCCATGACGGCAGTGATTTCGATGCTGAAGATGTCGTTGCTTCCTTCAACATGGGCTTGAACCCGGGTTCAGAAACCCACAAGGGTAACACCAACCTGTGGGATTACTACGACTATCTCTGGGGCTTGATGTGGAAGTAGTCTCAAAGAGTTCGTAAGATAGGTTACAATACGGGATGGTGGAGAACTTCCACCATCCCGTATTTAGGCAGGAGGCAGTCAAGTTATCATGCTCCAATACATCGTACGTCGAATCTTCCTTTCCATTCCGGTCCTATTTGGCATTTTGCTGGTCACCTTTGCATTGGCGCGTTTGATACCCGGCGATCCCTGCAGGGCGATTTTGGGGGAAAAGGCTACTGACGAAGTGTGTGCCCGTTTCATTGCAGAAAAAGGGCTGGACAAGCCCATTCCCGTCCAATTCGGGGTTTACCTGGGAGAGATGCTCCGAGGTGATTTTGGCGATTCTATCCGCTACAACCTGCCTGTTACCCGCCTGCTTCTTGAGCGTCTCCCAACCACAGTTGAACTCAGTTTTTCAGCATTATTTGTTGCTATGTTGATCGGGATTCCCCTGGGGGTCATTTCAGCGGTCAAACACAACTCGTGGGTGGATGTACTCACAATGGTGTGGGCCAATACCGGCGTTTCCATGCCAGTATTCTGGCTTGGGCTGATGCTAGCCTACGTATTTTCATTACTTCTAAAAGATACCCCTTTCTGGCTGCCTCCTTCCGGCCGCGTCAGCCCGGGCATCCCGGATGATCCGTTCTTCGAAGTTTGGGGACTGGCGCTTGCGGAAGGAACTGCGTGGTATTCTTTTCTATTATTCCTTAGCCGTATGCACATTCTCAATGCACTTTTGAGCGCCAATTGGGAACTCTTGGAAGATGCAACCAAGCACCTAGTTTTGCCAGCACTGGCCCTAGGCACCATTCCTATGGCGCTGATTGCCCGCATGGCGCGCTCCAGCATGTTGGAAGTATTGGGGCAAGATTATATCCGCACGGCGCGCGCAAAAGGATTGACGCAGCAAAAAGTGATTATGAAACATGCCTTCCGCAACTCGCTCTTGCCTCTTGTGACGGTTATTGGTTTGTCCCTGGGAAGCCTTCTTGGCGGCGCGGTCCTCACTGAAACTATCTTTGGCCTATCTGGCTTGGGTCGAACCCTTTATGATGCCATCACCGCCCGCGATTACATCGTGGTGCAAACTTTCACGGTTGTTATAGCAGTATTTTTTGTGGCTTTGAACCTATTGGTTGACCTTTCGTATGCCTATCTCGATCCCCGTATCCGGTTGGAGTAATCATTTATGACACAGACAGACATAAAAATCGCAAGCCTGGATGCAGAAGGGCTTTCATTGAAGTCCGTCAGCCTGTGGCAGATCACCTGGCGGCGATTATTCAAACGCAAATCGGCTCTTGTTGGTTTGTTCATTTTGGGGCTCTTGGTCTTTATTGCACTGACTGCGCAATGGATCGCGCCGTATGAGCCAACCCAGGTATTGCTGGGCGTCGAATCTGTAAAGTCTCGCCAGGCTCCATGTATTCACATCTTTGGTTGCCCAAAGGACCAACCCCAGCACCTGGCAGGCATCGACGGTAACGTGCGCGACCAGTTCAGCCGCCTGCTCTACGGCGCGCGCCTGAGCCTGATGGTGGGCTTTTCCACTGTTACATTTGCGATCATCATCGGCACGGTGCTGGGCGCGATGAGCGGCTATTTTGGCGGCTGGGTAGATAACCTCATCATGCGCACAATGGATGTGCTGTTGGCATTCCCATCGCTGCTGCTGGCGATTGCCATCGTCACTGTGCTCGGGCCGGGCCTGATTAACGCCCTGCTGGCCATCGGCATCGTCTCCATCCCGGCCTATGCCCGCGTGGTGCGCGCCAGCGTGCTCTCGGTGCGGGAGATGGACTACGTCTCCGCCACACGCGCGCTGGGCGGCAACTCATTCCAGATCCTGTTCCAGCGCATCATGCCTAACGCATTGACGCCGCTGATCGTGCAAGGCACACTTGGCATTGCTACCGCCATCCTCGACGCAGCTGCGCTCTCTTTCCTCGGTTTGGGTGCGCAACCGCCCACACCCGAATGGGGCTCTATGCTGGGCGCAGAACGTAACCAGGTCTTCACCGCTCCCCACCTGGTCTTCTATCCCGGCGCCGCCATCGCCCTGACGGTGCTGTCCTTCAATCTTCTGGGAGACGGCCTGCGCGATGCGCTCGACCCGCGCCTGGCGCATGTGAGCGGTTAAAAAAACGAACAAACCAAATGACAGTCACCTTTGGTGACTGTCACTTGCGTTAAGGAAACATCACATGTACGACCCTCGCTACCGGCTTCCCGTCCGCAAACGGGACCTGGTGCGCGTCGCGGAACTGGTCAAGCATTTCCCCGTGCGCGCCGGCCTGTTCCAGCGTGTGGCCAAGTGGGTGCGGGCAGTGGACGGCGTCAGTTTCACCATCCGGGAGGGGGAAACCCTGGGACTGGTCGGCGAATCAGGCTGCGGGAAAACGACCGTTGGCCGCACCATGCTCAGGCTGGTCGAGCCGACTTCCGGCTCGGTCGAGTTCGATGGCAGGGAAATCTTCGACCTGGGTGAACGCGAACTCAAGGACGCGCGCCGCGAAATGCAGATCATCTTCCAGGACCCGTACGCTTCCCTGGATCCACGTGTGCCAATCGGCGAATCGGTCATGGAAGGGTTGAACCTGCACGGGATTGGCTCCCCGCAAGAACGCTTCCAGGTCATGCTGGACGTGCTGCGCAAAGTGGGATTGGAAGCCTACCACGCGCGCCGCTACCCGCACGAGTTCTCCGGTGGGCAGCGCCAGCGCATTGGCATTGCCCGCGCCCTGGCCTTGCTGCCCAAGTTCATCGTCTGCGACGAACCGGTCTCCGCGCTGGATGTATCCATCCAATCGCAGATCCTGAACATCCTGAAAGACCTGCAAACCGAATTCAACCTGACCTACCTGTTCATCGCCCACAACCTGAGCGTGGTGGAACACATCTCCGACCGGGTGGCGGTGATGTACCTGGGCAGGATCGTAGAACTGGCCTCCCGCGACGACCTCTTCCGCAAGCCCTTGCACCCATACACGCAGGCCTTGATGTCGGCCATTCCCATCCCCGATCCACATTTGAGGCGCAAACGGGTCATCCTCACGGGCGACGTCCCCAGCCCGCTCGACCTGCCCGGCGGCTGCCGCTTCCGCACGCGCTGCCCGGCGGCCATGGACCAATGCGCACAGGCGGAGCCGGACTTCCACGAGGTCGAAGACGAGCATTGGGTGGCTTGCTGGTTGTGAGGGGAGGACGCAAAGTTACGCCAGGAATTGCAGCATGGATTTCGCCTGGATCCCTGCCGGGAATTCGATTTCATCCGGCTTATCCATGTATAAAAGATGCAGGTTCGGGCAATGCAGCGCTGCGCCTGCCTTGACGAGGGATCGGATTTCCCGCGCTCGAGTTTCTTCGTCTGCGAGATCGAAACACACCTGGTATAGATCTATGACTTTGCCGTTTTCGCAAACAACGAAGTCAACTTCATAGTCCCTGCTGTCTTTATAGTAGGATATGTCTTTGTGAATTTGGGACAGTCGATGAAAGACAACGTTTTCCAGCAGCCTGCCCATGTTCTTCGAATATTGTGTAGAAAGCGCTGTGATAAACCCATTGTCTATGAAATACAATTTTCGAGGGCGCTGCACCTGGTTGACCACAGATGGAGCGTGAAAGTACATTTCCTTCATGAAGTATGAAGATTCTATGTAAGAAATGTAATGGTCCACTGTGGACTTGCCAACGGCATATCCCAAACTCTTCAAGGTGTTGTGCGCTTTGGAAATGGTGAAATACGTTGAGTTGAGCAGTAACTTCAAGAGGACTTTCAAAAGGGGGAGGTTTTCTACCTTATGCCGTTCGGCAATATCCATTTGAACCACTGTTTGAAAATAGGACTGCAGGACCTCGTTCTTTTTCTCTTGAGGGACAAGCACAACGGCCGGCAATCCGCCGTATATCAAATACTCCTCGAACAGGAAGCGGAATCGCGCCGCTTCCTCCTTCACATAAATGGCTTTTTCGAAGTCCACCGTAGTTTGCTTGAAACGTAAAAACTCCCTGAAAGTAAGCGGGGGAACATGTACTTCCCAGGCGCGCCCGCGAAGTTCGGTCGGCAGTTCCAGGCTGCTGAATTTCGACGAAGAACCTGTGATGAACAGTTGTATTTCCTCGGTATCTAACATGCGACGAGCCCATTTCGACCAGCCTGGGATGAGTTGAATTTCATCCAGGAAGAGGTATTTGGGTTTGCGTCCGTATGTCGCCTGGATCTCAGAGATGAGATCGGTCAAAAGATCGGTGTTTCGTGTGAAGATGCGCTCATCCTCGAAATTGATATAAACGACATCTTCGCGCTCGTATGTTTCCAACATTTTTTTGATTGTCTCATAGAGCAGGTAGGTCTTTCCCACCCGCCTGAAACCAGTGATGACAGTCGCATTTACCACCCCGCTGTACCCGGCTGTATCCACCTGGATATCCCTGCCCAGCGTGAGAGGCAGTTTTCGGTCTTTCCATTCGTATAAAAGTGTCCGTAGAAGCGCATTCACGGGACAATTTTACCATATTATTGTTCTATAGGAAAGACAATATGCGCGGTTCTGGAAATTTTCGCGGCGCGCTGCCGAGCGTAGGACAAATTGTCCCCTTCGGGGATGCTATCGCGACCAATTTGTCCTACCATTGCCAACCGGTTTATAATGTAGTGGAAACGTCCATGAATAGACCCCTTTCCCGAAACCGTCTCTTGGTAGTTGCCAGCGCCATCCTGGCGGCTTCTATCTTGTTTTCCTGCGCGCTGCCGGCCCTGCCCACGCCGCAACCGCAATCGCAGCCCACGCCAACGCCTTCCCAGCCGGCCCTGCCTCCCGCGCTGGTCGAAGTCTCGCCGCTGGATGGAAGTTTGCTGGGAGCGGACGACCCGGTCACGTTCTATTTCAGCCAGCCGATGGAGCGCGCCTCGGTGGAAGCGGCTCTCTTCGGACTTCCGCCTGGTTCCCTTACCTGGAGCGACGACTCGACCCTGACGTTCACCCCCAACCCGTCGCTGGCGGCGGGGGCTGAGATAACGGTAGCCATCCTCACGTCGGCGAAAGATGCGCGCGGACTGGCGCTGCCCGAGCCGGTGACGTTGACCTTCCACACGTCCCCGTTGCTGCGCGCCGTCAACGTCCTGCCAGCGCCCGATAGCCAGGACGTCCCCCCTACCGCCGCCGTAGCCGTGACGTTCAACCAGCCGGTGGCGGCGCTGGGCGCGGAAGAGAGCCTGCCCGAAGCCTTCCTGCTCGACCCGCCGGTGGAAGGACGCGGCGAGTGGCTGTCCACCAGCGCGTACGTGTTCCATCCCGAACCGGCGCTGGCGGGCGGGGAAACCTACACCGTCCGCCTGAACACGGACCTGGTTTCCATCACCGGCGCGCCGCTCGATGAAGCCGACGCTTCCCTGGCGTGGTCTTTCGAGACCGCCCTGCCGCGCCTGGTATCGGTGGAGCCGTCCAACACCCAGCCGCTGGGACTCGACCCGAAGATCGAACTGACCTTCAACCAGCCCATGGACGCGGCCAGCGTGGAGGGCGGCTTTTCTTTCCAGGGAGCCTCTGGCCCGCTGGCGGGGACATTCGCCTGGGACGAGGCGCAGACGGTGATGACCTTCACGCCCTCCGACCTGCTGGAACGAGAGGCGCTCTATACCCTGACGGTCACGACGCAGGCGGCCGCCTCCAGCGGCACGCCGCTGGCGTTGGAGCACCAGTTCGACTACACCACCTACGGCGGCTTCGCCGTCACCGGCAGCGACCCGTTGGAAGGCGGCGTGAAGGGGGAAGGCAGCGTGCGCATCCTGTTCAGCGCGCCCCTGCAGGAGGCCAGGAACCCGGGCGATTGGGTCAGCCTCGAGCCGGAAATCCCCGGCCTGGATGTGGCCGTGAGCGGCGCGACCTTACAGATCAGCGGTTACTACGCCCCCGAAACGGATTACACCCTGACGCTCTCCCCGACCCTGGCAGACCGTTGGGGGCAGGCGCTGGGCCAGGAATTTGCCCTGACATTCCGCACCGCCGCAGCCAAACCCAGCCTGGGCGTTCCCTACTGGGGCCATGCGTTCTTCGTGCGCCCGGACGAAGCCGCCTTGCAAGCCAATGCCGTGAACATCCAGAGCGTGGACGTGAGCGTGGCGGCCATCACCCTGGACGATTTCCGTTCGTTGAGCGGGTTGGGCGGCTATGAGAATTTGCAGACGTTTACGCCCCAGAATCCGCTCGCCTATTCGCAAACCTACGACCTGCCTCCCAGCCGCAGCCAGGCCATTTCCCTGCCGCTGGCCGCCGAGGAGGAAACGCTCCCGCCGGGCATATACTACGTCAGCGTGGACTCGCCGCAACTGCGCCAGGCGATGGGCGCGGCGGGGAACGATTTCAACGTCAGCGCCCTTCGGCAGGCTCCCCCTGCGGGGACTTCGCAGGGCAGCGCCCGCGCTGCCGGCCAGGCCAGGAGCGTTTACCTGGTGGTCGCCAGCAACGTCAACCTGACCTTCAAGAACGGCGCGACCGATGCGCTGGTATGGGCCACCGACCTGCGCACGGATACCCCGGTTCCCGATGCGCCGGTGGCAGTCTATGACGAGACGGGGACGCTGCTCGCCAGCGGCCAGACCGACAAGAAGGGCGTATGGCAGGGAGACATACCGCCCCAGCGGTACAACCCGACCCTGCTGGCCGTGTTGGGGCAACCCGGCGAGGAAGATTTCGGGCTGGCGCTCTCTTCCTGGAACATCGGCATCTCGTCTTGGGAATTCGACATTCCTTACCGCCAGCAGCCGCCGCAGCCCCAAACGTACCTGTACACCGACCGCCCGCTCTACCGCCCCGGACAGACCGTTTCCTTCCGCGGCGTGGTGCGCCAGGCCTTCGACGGGCGCTACGAACTGCCGGAGTTCTCGTCCATCACGCTCGAACTGGCAGATTGGGAAGGCCGCGCGCTGCAAACCTTCGACCTGCCGCTCTCGCCCTACGGCGCATTCCACGGCGAATACCAACTCTCCGCGCAGGCCGAGCCGGGCTGGTACACGCTGGGCAACAGCGAGATCGGCGCGCACTTGTCTTTCGACGTGGCCGAATACCGCAAGCCGGAGATCGAACTGGAAGTCGCTTTCGATGCGGAACAGGCCAGGGCTGGGGATCAGGTTCAGGCTGAGTCAGAAGCGCGCTACTATTTCGGCGCGCCGGCCGGGGACGTGGACGTCCAATGGAGCCTGTACGAGCGTCCCGCGTATTTCGACCTTCCCGGCTACCAGACCGGCCTGGTGGACGCCGGTTGGCTGGGTCCCTACTGGGCAGACGACGGGGATGCCGGCCGGTTGCTGCAAAGCGGCGAGGCGCGCACCAAACCGGACGGCAGCCTGCTCCTGGCCCTGCCCCTTCGGGGTACTTTGGACGGAATCCCGGCCTCCGAGTTGCCCCGCACCCTGACGCTGGAACTGACCGCGCAGGACGAGAGCGGCTTCCCCGTCAGCGCCCGCGCAGAGACCTTCCTGCACCCGGCCGATTTCTACATCGGGCTGCGCCCCGACCAGTGGGTGGGGCAAAGCGGAACCGCCCTGGGCTTCGACGTGTTCAGCGTAGATTGGGACAGGCAGCCCAGCCCCTCGCAGGAATTGCAGGCCGAATTCAGCCGTGTGGAGTGGCAGCGCACGGACCCGCCGCCCGAACTGCCTTACGCAACCCCGACCTTCGAGCCGGTCTACACCCCGGCCGGCAGCAGCGCCTTCTCCACCGGCTTGGACGGCAAGGCGCGGCTTTCGTTCACGCCCTCCCAGCCGGGGACGTACATGCTGGACGTTTCCGGCGGCGGCGCACGGACGCAGGTACTGGTATGGGTAGGCGGCGGGGGACAAGCCGCCTGGCCGGACCTGGCCAACGACCTGCTGCGCCTGTCCCCCGACCAGGACTCCTACCAGCCCGGCCAGACGGCGAAAGTTTTCATCCCCAACCCGTTCGGCGAGCGCGTCCCGGCCCTGGTGACGGTGGAACGCGGGAAAGTGCTGCAAGCCGAGACCATCACGCTGGGCGCCAGCGGCTCGACCTGGTCCCTGCCGCTGACCGAGGCCGAGGCGCCGAACGTCTACGTGGTAGCCACCCTGCTCGGACCCGGGGACGAATTCCGCCAGGGGTACGCGACCGTCGCGGTCGAACCTTCCGCGCAGGCGTTGAACGTGGAACTGACCGCCGCGCCGCAAGTCAGCGAGCCGCGCGGCGAACTGACCCTCGACCTGCGCGTCACGGACCACGCCGGCAACCCGGTGCAGGGCGAGTTCTCGCTCTCGGTGGTGGACAAGGCCGCGCTGGCGCTGGCCGACCCGAACTCCGCCGACATCCTGTCCGCTTTTTATGGGCAGCAGGCGCTGGGCGTCAACACCGGCCTGTCGCTGGCCGCTTACAGCGGGCGCTACGTCTTCCTGCCGCCCGGGCTAGGCGGAGGCGGCGGGAGCGGCCCCGTCACTGTCCGCGAGCAGTTCCCCGATACGGCCTACTGGAACCCGACCTTCATCACCGATTCGGACGGCCGGGGGCAGGTAAAGTTGACCCTGCCCGACAGCCTGACCACCTGGTTCGTCGAGGCGCGCGGACTGACCGTAGACACGCGCGTCGGGCAGGCCGAGACCGAAGTGGTGACGACCAAGGCGCTGCTCATCCGCCCGGCGACGCCGCGCTTCCTTGTGACCGGCGATCACGTGGAACTGGCCGCCGTCGTCCACAACAATACCGAGCGGAGCGTGCAAGCAACTGTCAGCCTGGCTGGAAGCGGATTCACGCTCGACGAGCCGGGGCAGGCCGCGCAGACGGTCGACATCCCGGCCAATGGGCGCGTCCGCGTCGCCTGGTGGGGAACCGCAGGCAGCGCCGGCGAGGCCGATCTGACCTTCTCGGTCGCCAGCAGCGACGCCGCCCTGCAAGACGCCGCCAAACCGGCGCTCGGCGCGCTGCCCATCCGCGCTTACGTTGCGCCGCAGGCCTTCGTCACCGGCGGGATGCTGGCAGACGCGGGCGCGCGCCAGGAAAGCGTCAGCCTGCCGCGCACCTTCTCGCCGACCGGCGGCGGGCTGGAGGTGGAAATGTCGCCTTCGCTGGCCTCCGTCCTGCTGGCCGGCCTGGAAGCCCTGCCGCCGCCCTCCTGCGCCTGCAACAGCGAAGAAGTCCTATCGTACCTTCTCCCCAACCTGGAGACGTACCACGCCCTGCAAGCCTCCGGCATGGACGACCCCGACCTGGAAGCCCGCCTCGACCAATACTTGATGGAGGGGCTGGACGCCCTGGTCGGCAACCAAAACGAAGACGGCGGCTGGGGCTGGCTGGATGGAAGCCGCTCCGACCCGTACATCTCCGCCTACATCCTGTTCGGCCTGGGGCGCGCCCGCCTGGCGGGCCTCCAGGTGCCGGACGAAACCTTCACGAACGCGCACGCCTATTTGCAGGGCAGCCTGCCCGACCAGGCCGTCCTGCCCTCGCTCCAGCCCTGGGAACTGGACCGCCTGGCCTTCACCGCCTTCTCCCTCCAGCAAAGCAGCGGCCTGCCCGACGCCGCCCTGCTGGGGAAACTCTACGAACAGCGCGACCGCCTGGGTCCCTGGGCGCAGGCGCTGCTTGCGCTGGGACTTGTCTCCGCCTCCCCCACCGACGCGCGCGCCAGCGACCTGCTCGCCAACCTGGAGGCCACAGCCGTCCGCACCGCCAGCAGCGCCAACTGGGAAAGCGAAGCCGTCTCCTGGCGCAACCCCGGCACGCCGCTCTACACCACCGCTGTGGTCGTCTATGCCCTGGCCCAACACAAGGCCGCCGCGCCGGTGCTGATCGAAGCGGCGCGTTACCTGGTCGCCAACCGCGACGCGCGCGGGATGTGGGGCTCGACCTACGAAAGCGCCTGGGTCATCCTGGCGCTCACCGAGGCCATGAAAGGCTTCGGCGAGTTACAGGCCGATTTCACCTTCACCGCCAGCCTCAACGGCGCGCCGCTCGCAAACGGCGACGTCAGCGGGACGGACATCCTGGCCCCCGTCACGGCCAGCGTCCCGCTCGAATTCCTCTCGCCGGACGCCCCCAACGCCCTCACCATCAGCCGCGAAAGCGGGCTGGGACGCCTGTACTACCGCGCCTTACTGTCCCTCGAACGCCCGGCCGAGACTGCCCAACCGTTGAACCGCGGCCTGGACCTCAGCCGCGCCTGGTACGACTCTGCCTGCCAGGACAACTGCCCGCCTCTTTCTACGCTCCAACTTGCCTCCGCTTCCCATCTCACCGCCCGCCTGACGCTGACCCTGCCGCGCGACGCCTACTACCTGGTGCTGGAGGATTACATCCCCGCCGGGAGCGAGATCCTCGACCAGGGACTCAAGACCAGCCAGCAAGCGCAACCAGCCGCCGATGTCCAGGTCGTTTACGATCCCGACGATCCCTTCGGGCGCGGCTGGGGCTGGTGGTACTTCAACCCGCCGCAAATCCGCGACGACCGCATCCAATGGAGCGCCGACTACCTGCCGGCCGGCACGTACGAACTGACCTACACCCTCATCCCGACATACGCGGGCGAATTCCGCGTCCTGCCCGCGCGCGCCTGGCTGGCCTTCTTCCCCGACGTGCAGGGCACCAGCGCAGGGACGATCTTCACCATCACCCCGTAGGACAGGTCTTCGACCT
>JBMOMP010000001.1:0-25398 GCA_049323115.1 Chloroflexota bacterium | reverse complement strand
GCGAAGCCACCGACCCCATCAAGTATTTGTCCGCACCGGAAAACCAAGACCTGGGTGTGGTCAAACGCCTTCGCAAGAAACAGTTACCCACTCTCGCCATGTCAACCGCTTAAGTTATGACCAATGATAGTACCAATGTCTTATTCCGCGCCTATCCCAGGTGCATCGGCATGATGACATGCAGGAAACTGTCGTCACCTACCGGGCGGACGACGCCTGGCGCATTTGGCGCGGAGGTCTCCAGTGCTACGTTGGGTGTCTTGATGACTTCGAGCGCCTCGCGCAGGTACTTGACGTTGAAGGCGATCAGCACACCGCTTCCGTCCACCGTTGCCTCTACAATGGTCTCGTTCTTGCCAGTTTCCTCGGAAGTGGCCGAAATTTCCACTTCGCTGGGCGCCATCTCCCCCTGGGATGCCTTGATATCGAGCCGCGCTACGTTGGAGCCCTCACGGGCAAAGATCTCCGCTTGCTTGCAGGCTTTGAGCAGGGAAGCGGTAGAAATCAGCGTACGCGACTTGTAAGAGCGCGGGATAATCTGCTGGTAATCGGGGAAGGCGCCGTCGATCAATTGTGAAACCAGTTCGACATCCTTGATGCGGAAGATAACCTGTCCACGTCCCTTGGGCACGAACATCGAAATCGCGCTTTCGCCGTCGCCTGCACTGAGAGAGGTCGAAGTGATGCGCGCCAGTTCGCTCAATGCGCGCGCCGGGATGATCACATTCACCGGCTGTTGGGTGGGAGAAGCCAGCGTCGCCGTGCGCACCGACAGGCGGAAACCGTCTGCTGCAGCCATTATAACCTGGTCGCCCTGCACATTCACCAGTACGCCCATCAACACCGGGCGAGCCTCGTCCGCTGAGGCGGCAAAGGCCACCTGTTGCACCATTTCCTTGAAGTCGGCCACGTTCAATTGCAACGCCTCTTCCATTTCGGGCGCCGGGAAAGGCGGGAACTCCTGCGCATCTATCCCTTTGATGTCATTGGTGGAAGTGCCGCTGCGCACATTAAGGGTTTGGGTTTGGACGTCCAGGCTCAAGGCTACCTGCTCACCAGGCAGGGTATTGACCAGGTCTACAAAGGTGCGCGCAGGGATGGTGACCGAACCCTCTTCCTCGATCCGGGCGGTGATCCAACAGGTGATGCCCATCTCCAGGTTGGTGGCCGAGAGCCGCAGCCGGCCCTCGTCGGTAGCGATTAGCACATTAGAAAGTACGGGCAGGGTGCTGCGCGGCGAAACAGCGCGCGAAACGATCCCCAACCCGCGGGCGAGATTCTCTTGTAGGACGGTGACTTTCATGGCAACTTCCTCTCCTGCATCAAGGCTTCGAAAAGTATATCACAGGCTTATCCCACTAACAACGAAATGCCCAAACTGAACAAGACCAACAAGAGTTGTAATCCCAGCACCACAACAGCGACGACCTGGATCGTATTCCATGCTGTGGACGGGCGCGCCAGGCGGACCGGCTGTCCCTCCGCCAGTTGACGCGCTGCCTGCGCCGCCTGGTCGGGCGTCAACGCGCTCAACACCCAGCCGGGAACTGCTTCCGTTACCACGATCTTCTCCCCCTCGAAGGTTTCCAGCCACCTGCGCAAGCCAGCCGGCGGGTTCACCGCCAGCGAGGCTGGCAGGATGACCGCCTCGGCCGGCCCTGTCTCTTGGGAAATGCTCCCTGCCGCCTGCACGACCAGCGGCACGTCGGGCGCATGTTTTTGCAAGGCCGCCGTCACCGTTTTAAGGAACATTTCATTCCCGGCGTCTATCACCATGACCGGGAAAGCGCATTGGCGTCCCTCCAGCGTTTGCGCCGCTTGTGCGCCATCGCGCCGCAGGCAATGCAGGTGATAGACCAGCAGCACGGCGAACAGCGCCAGCAGTTGCGCCGCATTCAACACATTGGACAGGAAATCGGAGTCGGCATCCAGCGTGAGCAGGGCATTGATCAGGGTATAGGCCAGCCAGACCGCCGAGGCCATGCCGCCGATCACACCCGCAAACAGCGCCAGGTACAGGTATGCGCGGCGGATGGCAGACCGGCGGGCATACGCACCGGCAGGGGTATCTTCCATTGCTTCGGCTTGCATGGGCCGCCAGGTTGCCAGCCAGGGCGGCAGGCCAACCGCCAGCGTTGCCAGTGAAGCGGCCAGGCGCGGGCGCAGCGCACCCCCCCAGACTTCATACGAAACCAGCAGGTCAATGATGAACGAAAGCAAGAGCGCCAGTCCCGTGAACGCCGCTCCCAGGCCCAGCGTAGATAGGATATAGTAATAAAGACGCCTCTTGCCGGCCCGCCGGGATTCGTCTTCGTCAGCGCGGATCTGGCGTCCCAGCCAGCCGCCGTAGTAGGCCCAAACCGCAGCCAGCGGCGCGCCCAGTGAAATGGGCCCGCCGGCTTTGCGGATGAACTCGTAGACGGTCATTGGTTCGCCCAACAGGTAGCGCAGGACGAGGTCCAGCAAAGTCCCGCCGGATGCAAGCACGCTGATCACCCCGCCCAGCGCCAGCAGGTAGAACACGCCCAGGCGCAGGTTCGAGTCCCATTCAACGGAACCAGGCAGGTCGTCCTGGCAGATGCGCCAGGTGTAGACCCACAGCGGAGTCCCCACCAGCAGCAAGGCCAGTCCGTTGAAGAAGGAGCGCTGTCCCCCGCCCAAAATCAAATAATTTGCTTGCGGAAGGTCGAAGATGAACCGCAGCGCCTGCTGCGCGCCAAAGACTGTCATCCCCAGGCCGTACAACAGCCACAGGTAGCGGTACAGGCGGCGCACATCGCTGAAATTTTCACTATCGGGCAGGGACTTCCAGGCCGCGCCCAGGGCGTTCCACAGCCAGGCCGCCAGCAGGCCGTTGACGCCGATGGCAATCAGGTTGTCCTGCCAGGATTGGGAGGCGCCCACCAGCGCGCGCGAAGGCTCGGCGTGGGCCAGCGCGAGCAACGCCCGGTTGACCAGCGCCAGCGCGTTCTGCGCCACCGGGATCAGGGTGGCAAGCAGCGCAGCGTAATAGAAGACTGCCCGCAGGCTGGCGGTGCGTTCTTCCACGTCCCTGGCGGCGGCGCGCTGGCCCCACTGCCAATGGAACAGGAAGATCGGCGCGCCTACCAGCACGAGCGCCAGCGCCCGCGCGAGCGCGCCAGCCATATCCACCAGGGCAGGCGAGACGATGCTGCGCAGTAAACCGATCAGCCCCCACGTCACCACTTCCAGGCTGATGAAGGCTACAAGATAGAAATACAGGCGGCGGATGGTGCGCATGGCATGCCTACTTTACCGGTTGGGGCGTGGCCTGGTACCAGTCGTAGGCCCAAAAGGCATAGGGCATCTGCAACAGTTTCCAGTCTCCATCCTGGCGTTCGAGCAGCGCCGTCTCAGTGTCCCGGTAACCGCCGGAGAAAGGCTCGGATGGATTGTAGATGACATAGACGGTGACATAGGCCTCGTCGTCGTTGATCTCGGTCTCGCCGATTTCCAGGCCGGCGCTGTTCGGGTCTATGCTGCGGTCGAAGAAGGCCTGGCGGAAAGCCTGGTAGGTGGGTTTGTTCTCGGACTCGGCCAGGTAAGCGTAGGCCTTCTCGTAGTCGCCTTCGAACACGGCCAGGGTGTAATTGCGTACCACTCCCTCCGGCGAATCTTCTGTGACATATTCCTGTTTCCCCTGCCGGGCGAAGAACAGTACCAGGGCAACGGCAACCAAAACGCCGATCCCAACCAGGATGCCAAGCAGGAAACGGTCTTGTTTCATGGTTTCAACCTCTTACCAGCGCGTCGGTCATTTTTGCCACACGCGCCATATATTCCACATCATGCACGCGCACGATGTCTGCGCCGCGCGTGATGCCCACGCACACGGCAGCGGCGGTACCCTCCACGCGCTGGTCGGGCGGCAGGTCGAGCGTATAGCCGATGAAGGATTTGCGCGACGGTCCCAGCAGCACGGGATAGCCCAGGGCGCGGATCTCGTCCAGGCGGCGGATCAGTTCGAGGTTGTGTTCGACCGTTTTGCCGAACCCGATCCCCGGGTCCAGGATGATGCGGTCATCCGCCACCCCGGCCTGCTGCGCCAACCGGACGGAGTCCAGCAACTCGCGCTGGACGTCTGCCAGCAGGTCGTCGTATTCCGCGCCGATGTAGGCGTTGCCGAGTTGGGCGCGCACTTCCACGCTGACGGGGTTGCTGCGGTTGTGCATCAGGATGACGGGGACGCCGTTCTTTGCCACGACGGTCGCCAGGTCTGGGTCGGCGCGCAGGGCCCACACATCGTTGACCATGCGCGCGCCGGCCTGGATGGCGGCCTCGGCCACGCTGGCTTTGTAGGTGTCGATGGAGAGCAGGGCGTCGGGAAAGGCCTTGACCAGCGCATGGATGACCGGCAGGACGCGCTCCATTTCGTTCTCGGCGGTGAGCGCTTCAGAGCCGGGACGGGTGGATTCGCCGCCGATATCGAGGAGGTCGGCCCCGCCCTCGAGGAACTGGCGCGCCTGTTCGATGGACACGCTAACGGCGTCGCCCCTGGCGATGATGCCGTCCCCTGAAAAACTATCCGGGGTGACGTTGAGGATGCCCATCACGTAGGTGCGGGCGCCCCAGTCGAAGGTGTGCTTGCCGATATGGAGTGGTTTCATCTTCTCGCAGTTATGGCAGACCAAAGGCAGAACAAGTTATATGATCTGTGTTTATCCTGTTTATCTGTGGTCGTTTATCTGTGGTTTTACACAATCTGGTCGAGCGGGCGGGCAAGCCAGGCTTCGGCTTCATCCATATCGGTGAAGAGTTTCATGGCGGCGGAGGTCTCCGGCAGGGCCAGGGCGGCGATCTTGCGGATGGCCTCGGCAACCTGCTGGTCGGCCACGACCACCGCCAGGCGGATGTTGCGCGCCGAGGGGTCGCTGTCCACTTCCACAGCGGCGCGGACGGCCATTTCGGGCACATCCTTGACCTGGCGCAGGTCATACAGGTTGCGGGTCAGCCGGTCTGCGCCCAGCAGGTGCTCGTGGGCAAATTCCTGCCAGTGCAGGATGGTCTTTTCGGACAGGTCTGTGAACGTATAGTGCATCCCGCCGTCCGGGCGGCGCACAACGGTGTAACCAATACCGGGCGTGGGTTCCCAGTTGAGCGGTTTGATGTCTGTCATGGCTGCACCTCCAGGTGATGTGGGAGGATTATACCCGATGGAGGCGGGGATTTAAGGGTCGGTTACGTACCCCCAGATGTAGCGCGCCATTTTTGCCCAGTATTCGTCGTCCTCCTGCGTTACAAGTACGTTCTGCGCTGGCATTGGAGGCTGTTTGCTTGGCGCAATATCCGTGGGAAACACAGTGGGTGGGGACTGGACATTGGCGCTGATCTCCATATCCACTAAAGGGATGTACTTGACAGACCAAATCAGTTGGTGCATGTATTCAATTCCCGCTACTTTCACACCAGTAGCGCTGACGGTCATGGTAGTATTCCAGTGGGAGTCCATAACATTAACACAATTTTCGCCAGCCTCTACCCAAATCGGATAAGCGATGTAACCAGATAGATGACCTCGTGAAATGATAATCTCCTGGTTCAGGGGAGGGTCGGAGTGACTGATTGGAATCTGTTGATTGGCAGCGTTGATCAGCATAATCTTGTTCACAGGGATTGCCAATGTTGTCATTTTTTCTTCCAGAAGACTTTGCTCTGAAATGGAAGAAGTAATTGTTATAAGAAAGATGAGTTCATTGCGGTCAGCAATCGGTTCCATCTCGCCGGACAGATTTTTCTGGAACTGTTCCATTGACGCACCTGGGTGGAACGCCAATTGGTTGTTCAGGATGATCAAATGCAACAGTTCCGGGCTGAGATACGTCAAAGTGATCCGTACAACATGTTGGTCATCTACTGCGATGTCATTGTAACTTGACCACCTTTTTACTCCATTAATCAAAAGAAAAAATACCTGCGTTTGTACACTTTGTAAGGCATTTGGATTGTTGACAATGTCCAATAAAGATAAACCAGAATAGATAGATTCGATCTGCCCGGACATTTTTCCCCTATATCCGTTGGCATCTGGGGCAGATGGAGTACATACAACATGACTTGCTGCCTGTGACGGCTCGCAGGCAACCAACAAGATTCCTAGCATGTAGATCAATATGCTTCCCGCCGTGGAGTTTGTCAGGTTTTTGCTCATCTAACACCCTCAGGACCAGTCTGATTTGCCAACCTTACATTTTTGTAAGGTTAGTATACAAAAAAATATTGCGCTTGGCAATAGTTTTGCGGACAGTAAAAACCCAATTTGCCCCAAGTGTTGGTTGGTCTTATAGAAGGAAAAAACGAACAGATTCTTATTGCATCGAAACCCACCCAAACAGGAACAGCGTCACGCCAAAACTGGCCGCCAGTGTGACCATGATCCCCACCGGGCCAATCTCCGCCATTTGCAGGCCCATCAGCCAGGGATAGACCATCGCGCCGAAACTGCCGCTGGCCCATAAAACTCCCGCCGCCGCGCCGGTGATGGGAGTCTTGCGTTCCAGGTAGGCGAAGGTGGTCGGGAAGACGGGGGCCAGGAAAAAGCCGAAGCCCAGGGCGCCGATCCAGAGGAATGCCTGGGAAGCGGGGTCGAGCAGGATCAGGCCGAGGCTGGCGACCAGGCCCGCCAGGTTGGCAAGCACGATCCGGCTGGGTGGGAAGCGGACGGAGACGAAGATGGCGGCGACCCGTCCCAGCGTAATCCCCAGCCAGTAGAAGGAGGTCAGCATCCCGGCGGTCTGCTCGGTCCCCAATCCCAATTCGTAAGCGTAGGAGTAGATCCAGCCGCTGAAACCGACCTCGCCGCCGATGAAGACGAAAGTCAACAGGCAGAAGACGGCGAACAGGAACGGCGAGAGCGCGCCGCCTGTGCGCTGTTCTTCGTGCGCCCGGCGCGGCGGGGACGGGGTGAAGAAAGCCCACAGCGCCACCGGCAGGCTGGCGAGCGCCAGGAGACGGTAGCCGGCTGCGCCGCCGAGGGACGAGAGCAGCAACGGGGAGATCATGCCGCCCAGGCCCGCGAACAGGAACATGCCGTTGAGATATGGGCCGGAACGCGCGCCATGCACCCACACCAGTTGCGTGTTGCAGCCGACGTCGAGCGTGGATTCGGACAGGCCGACCAGCAGCATGATAGCGATGATGACGGCGAAGGACGAGATTTGCGGGACGAGCGCCAGGCTGATTCCGCCGGTGAGAATGGCAACGCCAAGCAGGCGATGGCCGGGCAGGTGGTCGTAGAGACGCCCGCCCAGCAGGGAGCCGGTCAGGTAGCCGCCGGAGCGCAGGGTGAAAAGCAGTCCCAGCCCCGCCAGGCTTGCGCCGGTGTTTTCGGCCAGGTACGGCAGGGTGGGACCGAGCGAGGCAATCGTCGCGCCGAGGATAAAAAAGGCGGCAAAGTAAGCGGCGGTCTGGCGGGCGGACAGGCTCATGCGCTGTATTTTTTGTAGGCGTTCAGGAATTCTTCCTGGCTGCGGACAACTTCCGGCAGCCCCAGGCGCAGGCCCAGGCGGGTGAGTTGCGGCGGATCCACGTAGGTCTGCGCCAGGATTTCCTGCTGGCCGAGCACCTCGTTGGCGGGGCCATCCAGCAGCACTTTTCCCTGCGCCAGCGCAATGACGCGCTCGAAGTTCTCGGCGCAGAAGTCGATGTCGTGCGTGATGGTGATGACGGTCTTGCCGCGCGCGCGCAGGGCTGCGATGGCATCCGCCATGCGCGCAATGTTGGCCGCATCCTGCCCGGTGGTGGGCTCGTCGAAGATGATGATGGGCGTGTCCATGGCGATGATGGACGCCAGCGCCACCATCTTGCGCCAGGTGGGCGAAAGGTCGTAGGGGTTGGTCTCTTTTTGGGCGCTCAGTTCGGTCAGCGTCAGGGCATCGTCTACCAGCGCTTCGACTTTCCCGGACTCGTAGCCCAGGTTCTTTGGCCCGAACGAGACCTCCTGGTGGACGGTTTTGGTGAACAACTGTTCGTCGGGATTTTGGAAGACGTAACCGACGCGGGAGGCGAGTTTCGCCACCTGGTATTTGGACGTATCCCAATCCCCGATCAAAACGGACCCGGAAGTTGGCAGCAGCAGCCCGTTCAGGTGCTTGACGAGGGTCGTTTTCCCCGCCCCATTTTGCCCGACAATGGCGACCTGTTCGCCGGTTTCGATGGTCAGCGAGATGCCGTTCAGGGCCCTGACCCCGGCCGGGTAGGTGTGGTGGAGGTCTTTGATTTCGATTTTCATTGTTTCTCTCCTCTCCCATAGGGAGAGGGGCCGGGGGTGAGGGTGAACCCTGCCACCGCTTCGTCGAGTGTGACCGGCAGGTCTTTGTCTTCCGGCCACAGGCCCTGCTTGTGCGCTTCCCTGGCCGTGGACGTGTAGCGTGAGACGCCAAAGCCCTTGCCGTCCAGCAACGCGGAAGTCAGCACGTCGCCGGGCTTGCCGTCCAGCAGGACCTTGCCCTCGTGCAGGGCGATCACGCGGTCGGCGAACTGGGCGATCCATTCGACTTTGTGCTCGGCCAGCACGACGGTCATGCCGCGCTCGGCCATGGTGCGGATCACGCCAAAGACTTCGCGGGTACCGATGGGGTCCATTTGCGAGGTGGGCTCGTCGAGCACGAGCACCTTGGGTTCCATGACCAGGATGGAGGTCAGCGCGACGCGTTGCTGCTGTCCGCCGGAGAGCGAATAGGGGGAGCGGTCGGCCAGGTCGCGGATGCCGGTCATCTCCAGGGCGCGTTCGACGCGCCCTTTCATCTCGGCGCGCGGTACGCCGATGTTCTCCAGCCCGAATGCGATCTCTTCGAAGACGGTATATTTCGCGCCGCTGATCTGGTTGAAGGGATTCTGGAAGGCCAGGCCGACGTTCATGACCCACTCGTTGAGCGTGGACTGGTGCGTCTCGACGCCTGCCACTTCGACCGCGCCGGTCAGTTCGCCTTTGTAGAAGTGCGGGATGAAGCCCGAAAGTGTATAACACAGCGTGGACTTGCCCGCGCCGTTGGGTCCGATGACCGCCACGAACTCGCCTTCCTCGATTTGCAGGTTGATGTCTTCGAGGACAGGCTTGTCCGTAAGCGGATATTTGTAGGTGACGTTTCGAAGGTTGACAATAGGCATGTTTTCTCTTTGGACGCTGATTCACGCAGATGAACGCTGAAATTATGATTTGGATTGTTCGGCTTGCCACCATTCCTTGCGATTGTTGTCGAAGGAGCGGCGTTTCTGCTCGGGTTTGGGGCCAAAGTTCAAGAGAAGGCCAACCTCGTAAGGAGTGGCTTTCAAGTAATTCAATAATTGGGCCTCATGCTCTTGCAATAGTGTTTTTGTTGCTTTTACTTCGACGATCACAAGATCGTTCACGAGAAGGTCTGCGTAATATTCCCCGATTTCTTGGCCCAAGTAACGCACGACAATTGGAAATTCGCGCATCACTTTCAGGCCGCGTCTTTCCAATTCCAACTTCAACGCATTGGCGTATACTTTCTCCAAGAAACCATAACCAAGCGCATTGTAGACGGCAAAGAATGCGCCAATAATTTCCTCTGTCAATTCAGAGTGTTTGTATAACACGCCATGATAAGCGGGATTTTGCGCCATAAGACTCCGATCAAATAATCAGCGTATTCAGCGTGAATCTGCGTCCAGTATCAGGATACCCGGAACCGGCTCACGATTGATGCAACAACCAGCAACACCAACCCCCAGCGCAGGGCTTTGTCCAAACTGGGATCGGGAATTTCGTGCAGGGAAGTCTTCACGCGCGTGGAGGTAAATCCGCGCGCTTCAATGGCGATGGCGCGCTCTTCCACCTCCACCAGCGAGCCGAATACCAGCGGACCGACCAGCGGTACCAATGCGCCAACGCGCTTGCCGAAACTAGACTGGGTGTCCAGTCCGCGCGAACGCTGGGCAGCGATGATGGTCTGCGCCTTGGCTTGCATCTGCGGGATGATCTGCAGCGTGGAAATGATGACGTACGCGAACTGCCCCGGCAGGCCGCGGCGGGTGAGATCGGACATCAATTCGCTGGGATGGGTGGTGAGCAGGAATAGTGTAAAAGAAGAAACCATCAGGAAGATGCGGGTGGCGTTCGTGACAGCACCCGTCAGGCTTTCCTGGGTGACGGCAATAACCCAGATGCGGAGAATCTCCTGCTCGCCGGGCAGGAAAAATACCTGCATCAAGAAAAGAATCCCGGAGGCAGGCAGGATCAGTCGCAGCATCGCCCCGAAATATTCCCGCTGGACTTTGCCAAAAAATAACAGGGGAATGATCCCAAACAAAACAAGGAATTGCGGGGTCCAGTACCAGGGACTGGCAAAGGAGATCAGCACCAAGCCCAGAACCAGCGTCAACTTGGTTAGCGGATTCAGCCTGTGGATCGGGCTGTCGCGTTTGACGTAAAAGGAAAGTCGTTCGTGCATAAGAAAAGCCGTTGGGACGGCAGTTAAACTGCCGTCCCATACAGATCATTATCCTAAGATATTGACCAATACAAAGGCAGCGAACAGGACCAACAGGATGACGATGCCAATTGCGATGAACATCTGGGTGCGGGTAGCGCCTTTCTCGATTTCCACGTTCTCCGGCCTCGGGAAGCGCGCCAGGAAACGCATGGAAAGCCCCTGGATGATGGCAAAAGCCAACAGGGCGGTGGAAATCTTATCAACCGGCTCCACCAGGAAGTTGGTACTGAAGACTGCCTGGAGTACACCTTGCCCGGTCTGGAGCAGGTAGGCGGTGATGAACGAGGAACCGCTGGCAGTGATGCCGCCGAACAGGTACACACCAATCGGGGTGGAGACGATAGCGGCGGTCAGCGCGACCAGGAAGCCGGTGACGACCACTTTCCACCAATTCTTGAATAAGCCGCCCTTGGCGCAAAAGCCGGTCACCAGGCCGATGAAGAAGGCCACCGGCCACCAGGGGAACGCGCCCGGATCGATCGCCAGCCCCCAGATGATGTTCGAAAGCGCGCCGGTCAATGCGCCGGCCCACGGTCCGCACAATGCGCCGACCAACATCGTGCCAATCGAGTCGAGGTAGACGGGCAGTTTGAGCACCAGCACGATCTGTCCCATGACCACGTTGATGGCAATCGCCACCGGGATGAGCACCCACGTCATGGTGTTGAAATCTTTCTTGATCGAATCGATGAATTTCATTTTGTATTCTCCTTTTGTGGAATGATAAGGGTTTGTCGCGGTAGACTACCGGAAAAATGATCTGCTCATCTATTCATCGGCACCTCCTTGCAAAACAAAAGGGCCTCAATTCTTGCCTGGATCGACCCGGCGGCTCAAGCCTTCCATCCGCTCCACGAACAGGTTGATAAAATCACGCGGGCGCACACCCAGCGCCACTTTCATGTTGGCGGGCTTGCCGGTCATCTTGTAAAAATCCGCGAACGTCTTGCCCATCGAGACGCCGCCGGAAAGATCCACATCCACATAATACTCACAATAATCGCACAACTCAGGCATAAAAGTCAAGGCCAACGTCAACGGGTCATTGATCACGCAGCCCTGGATGCCCTGGTACGCATCGTGGAATTCCATATAAAAGCGCGTCGCATCCGCGATAAAAGGCGGGATCCTCGACCCTGCGCGTTGGATGCGCTCCACATCTTCCGCCAGCAGCACACACTGGTAGGTTACATCCAGCGGCGTCAGCGTGATCGGCATCCCGCTATGGTAGACGATGTGCGCCGCGTGCGGGTCCACGAAGGTGTTGAACTCCGCCAGCGGCGTGGTGTTGCCCTCGTGTCGCAGCGCGCCGCCCATAATAAATAACTCCCTGACCGCCTGGACGATGCGCGGCTCTTTGCGAATGGCCAGGGCGACGTTGGTCAGCGGACCGATCGCCACCAGGGTGATCTCCCCTGGGTTCGACATGACCCGCTCGATCAGGAAATCGCTTCCGTGCTGGACGATGGGCCTGCTCCCCGGATCCGGGAGTTGCGCGTACCCCAAGCCGGTATTCCCGTGCGTCTCCGGCGCCAACAGCGAGGGCTGGACGAGCGGCAGGTGGCAGCCTCTCGCCACCGGGACGCGACTCGCGCCCGCCAATTCCAGGATGGACAGCGCATTGATCGCGCCTTGCTCCATCGAACTGTTCCCGTGAACGACGGTCAGTCCCTCCAGCCTGACTTCCGGGGAAGCCAGCGCCAGCAGGATGGCGAGCGAATCGTCGATGCCGGGGTCGGTGTCAATGATGATGCGTTTGGGTGTCATGGTTAGAAAACGATGGTTGAGTAAGCGTTCTTTGCTGCATCGAAACCATCGTTTTCTTCACTTGGTCTCGATATGCGCTTCGCGCTACTCGACCAACTAACTGGAAATCATCTTTTCCAAATCTTTCATGCGCCGGAGGAACAATTCCACAAACTCCTCGCCGCGCACATCCAGCGCCACCTTCATGTTGGCAGGCTTGCCGGTGGTGTGATAGAAATCGGCAAAGGTATTGCCATGCGAAGGACCGCTGGAGATGTCCACATCCACGAAGTGCTCTTCGAGCGTAAGCAGTTCGGGCGCAATGATCGTCGCCAGCGTGAGCGGGTCGTGCAGGGCGCAGCCCTCGATGCCGGTTTTGCCATGCGTGAACTTGACGTACGGCGCTGTTGCCTCCATGATGAAGCGTGATATGGGCGTGTCCACTTTGCCCAGGGCTTGGATCTGCTCCCACATTAGCAAACATTTGTGGGTCACGTCCAGCGGAATGAGCGTGATGGGGATGCCGGAATGGAAGACGATATGCGCCGCGTGCGGGTCGGCGTAGACGTTGAACTCTGCCTGCGGGGTGATGTTGCCGCCCTCGCGGATCGCGCCGCCCATGATGACCATCTCCTTGACGGCCCCCGCAAAACGCGGTTCCTTGCGGATGGCGAGCGCCGCGTTGGTCAGCGGGCCGATGGCAAACAGGCTGAGTTCACCCGGCTCGGCCAGGAAGCGTTCGATCAGGTAGTCAATGGCATGTCGAGGGAGGGGTTTTGTCCTCGGCTCGGGCAGGTTTGTATCCCCCAAGCCGCTCACACCATGCACGACGCCGGAGGCCAGCAGCGGCCCCCCGGCCCGCATGGCGGAGCCGGGACAAGCGATCAGCGGCAGGGAAGTCCCTTGCGCGACCGGGATGTGCCCCGCGTTCAGGAATTCCAACGTCGCCAGGGCGTTGCGTGCGCCACGTTCGACGGTCACGTTGCCCTGGGTGATGGTCAACGCTTCGAGTTGGATTTCCGGCGAAGCCAGCGCCAGCAGGAAGGTCAGGGCGTCGTCTACACCAGGGTCGGTGTCGATGATGATGCGTTTTGGGGGCATGGTTTGTTTCCACAGATCAACACAGATGAACTTTAATGGCGGATAAACAGATATTTTGTAGGCTCAGTAAGTGAAAAGGTTCGTAGTAACGACTTTATCATCCCCGCAGGGGGCAGTCGTCCGCTGGAAGAGCGACTGAAGTCGCCACTACAAGTTGCCACGACAAGCACGAATTATGCTCGCGATGACATGATCTGGTGAACTTCCTCCACCGTCGGCAGCGAAGGTTGCGCGCCGAATTTGGTGGTTGCCAGCGCGCCGCATGCGTTGCCGTAACGCACGGCCTCTTCCAGCGACTTGCCTTTGAACAGCGCAGCCGCCAGCCCGCCGATGAAGGCGTCGCCGGCAGCAGTGGTGTCTACTACGTCTACTTCGTAAGCGGGGATGTGGGTGGCTTGTCTGTCTGTGACCAGCAGCGCGCCGTCCCCGCCCAGCGTGACGATGACGGTTTTCACGCCTTTTGCCAGTAGGGTTTTGGCAGCCGCTTCGGCGGAAGCAGCGTCGCTGACGGGCATGTCGGTCAGTAACTGGAGTTCGCTCTCGTTGGGGACCAGGATGTCCACGTCAGCCAGGAGGAAGTCGGGGAAACGGCAGGCAGGCGCGGGGTTGAGGATGATGCGCAGTCCGTTTTGGCGGGCAAGGCTGGCGGCATGGGTCACCGTCTCCAGGGGGAT
This sequence comes from Chloroflexota bacterium, assembly GCA_049323115.1. Taxonomy (GTDB): domain Bacteria; phylum Chloroflexota; class Anaerolineae; order Anaerolineales; family Villigracilaceae; genus JAABUE01. Next base: position 11,402 of record JBMOMP010000001.1, on the reverse strand, counting down.
TTCGAATTGCAGCAGCAGCGTGTCTACATCGCGAAGCGGGAAGGCATCCACATCCGCCGATGTCACCCTGGCGTTGGCGCCGGGCGAAAGGACGATGCTGTTCTGCCCGCCCGCGTCGACCACGATGATGGCCGTGCCGGTGGCGGACGGGTCGGCCTGGACGTGGCTCGCGTCCACGCCGTTCTGCTGGAGGTTGCGGATGAGCGCGGGGCCGAAACTGTCGCTGCCTACGCGCCCCAGCATGGCGACCTGTGCTCCCTGGCGGGCGGCGGCGACGGCCTGGTTGGCGCCCTTGCCGCCGGGGATGACCGCCAGGTCTCCGCCGCTGATGGTTTCGCCGGGCGCGGGAAAGCGCGGCGCGCGCACGACCAGGTCGGCGTTCAGGCTTCCGATGACGAGGATGTCTGTCATGTCGCCCATTAAAACACACTTTTGCTGGCAGGGATACCGCAGGTTCGAAGTGAGACGATGAGCAAATTTGATTTCTACGCTCTCTTGGGACCTGCTATAATTGAAAACAGGATTTGTATATGTCCCCCACCATCTATCGGCAAGGATCATTTCGTTTTTACTTCAACAGTCTCGAAGAATCGAGAATGCACGTCCACATCCAAACCCAGACCGGGAAGGCGAAGTTTTGGTTGGAGCCGTTTGTCGCTTTAGCGGATTTTCGAAACTTGAAGCAACATGAGCTTCGAGAGATTGAGAGGATCGTGGAAGAACGGAAGGAGCAATTTATCAATGACTGGCGCAAACACTTTCCTGATTGAGACCTCCCAAATTACCAACATCGAACGTGATGGTTTCTGGCTCTTGACACAGGCAGGCGAGTATTTCGTCTCGTTTGCGGACTATCCAGATTTTGTTGGCGCAACATTGGAGCAGATCTTTGATTTCAAGGAAAGCGATGGGGATTTCCACTGGCCTGCCCTGGATATTGACATCGAGTTGGGAGCCATCCAACACCCCGAACGGTTTCCTCTGAAATTCAAGCGATAGTTCGTTCCTGGGATTGAGACCGCGCGCCGTGACCTGTTTGCGGCGCGCGGTTTTGTTTAGTCAATGCGGGTTGTCGGTTACACAGTTTCCAATTGCACCAGGTTCAATTTTTCCTTTGCTACGCGGCTGGACAGGTTGAGAATCTCGATTCCCACCACGCGGTTGTCCTTGTTGAAATCAAGGATCACGCCTGGCTGTACCTCCTCCGAAGCGACAATCTCGGCTTCATCGAGCCGCAAGTAGAGGGCGTCGCTTTCCTTGTCAATTTTGAGTTTCATGTGCAGCACTCGCCTTCGGTTATTCTCGCCTTTGCAGACAGCCTGTGACATTGGCCGGGTAATGCTATTGCCCGGCCTGTCCCTTCAACAACCGCAGCGCCGATTCCGCCATCACCGCCGTTCCAATCGGCAGGGCGCGCTCGTCGAGTTCGAACTTGGGATGGTGCAGGTAGTACTCTTCGTGGCCTGCTTTTTGCACGCCGAGGGTGAACATCGCCCCCGGGGCGTGTTCCATGAAGGAGCCGAAGTCTTCTGCGCCGAGAGTCTTGTGCAGGGCGCGGACGTTTTCCCTGCCCAGCAGGTCTATCCCAACAGCCTCGATGGTCTTCGACACGAATTCATCGTTGAGCATGGGCGGCGAGCCGATCTCGAATTCCAGGCTGTAATCGCCGCCCAGGGCGCGCGCTACTTCGAAGGCGCGCTTGATCTCGGCGTGGAGTTGTTTCTGGATTTCGGGCAGGGTAAAGCGCAGCGTGCCGGTGATGCGCACGCTTTCAGGGATGACATTTTCCGTGAACCCGCCGTTGACCGAGCCGATGCTGACGATGGAGGGTGCAAAGGGATCGATGCGGCGCGAGGTGATAGCGCTCAGAGCCAGCATGACGTGCGCCGTCAGGTAGAACGTGTCCACTGCGGTGTGGGGGAGGGCGCCATGCCCGCCCTTGCCGCGCACCTCGCCGAACCACGAGTCCACGCCGCCGGAGGCCGGGCCCGGGTTGATGGCAATCGCGCCGACCGGCGCAGTCGAGTCCACGTGCTGGGCAATGACAAAATCCACGCCTTCCATTGCGCCGTCTTCCACCATGCGCATCGCGCCGCTTTTCCCTTCCTCGTCCGCGGCTTCTTCACAGGGTTGGAACAGGAAGCGCACGCTGCCGGGGAATTTCTCTTTGGCAAGAAGCGCGGCTGCGCCCAGCGCCATGGCGGTATGCGAGTCATGCCCGCAGGCGTGCATCCTGTTCTCCACTTGCGACTTGTGTTCGAAGTCGTTCATTTCCTGCAACGGCAGCGCGTCCATATCGGCGCGCAGGGCGACCATCGGGCGGCCCTGCCCAAAGTCGGCCACCACGCCGGTCTTGCCGACCCCGCGCCGCACGCGGTAGCCCAGTTTCTCCAATTCGTCGGCCACGATCCCGGCCGTGCGCTGCACCTCGAAGCCAATTTCCGGGTGCTTGTGAAAGTCGCGCCGCCATTCGATCAATTCTTCGGTCAGGGTATGGGCTTGTTTGAGCATGTTTTCTCCTTAGAACCACAGATCCCCAAAGGGGACGCTGTAAACACAAATGAACTATTTTATCTTGATAAACCGGACGCTTACTTGACCAGTTCCTTTTCCGCCGCGGCCATGACGGCGTCCAATGCGCGGATCTGCGCATCCTCCAGCGGCTCGACCTGGCGCTCGGCCAAAATGCGCTCGGCCTCGGCCTGGGCGCGCTCGGCTAAACCCTGCCGCCCGCCGGCCTCCCACTGCTCCCAGGTATCGCGGTTTGCCAGTTTGGTCATCAGCACTTCGCCGGACTTGAGATACTTCATGGTGTGCTTCTGACCCAGGAAATTGTGGGAACCATCCATGACCCTGGCGATGACCTCCACCGCCAGCGCATCCTCGCTGACCTCGAACCTGCTCCGCACCCGACGGATACTCGCCGCGAATTCATTATCTGCCACCATCTGGGCGAAGGAACCGCTCACGCCCGCTTCCATCTCGCCGATGCCGGAGAGTTCGTCCGCGCCGGCCAGGGCCGGGATGGCGGCATTGATGCCGCGCTCGAAGCCGTCCTGGATGTCGAGGCTGTGGCCGTTGGTCGAGAATCCGTACACGTTGACAGGCAGGCCGTAGCGATGTCCGAGTTGAACCGTAGCCGCCGAGACCAGCGCCAGTTCCACGCCGCCCCACACGGAAATCCCGGTGCGCGGTTCCATCATCGCCAATCGTCCGCAGTAGATGACGGGCAGTCCCGGCCGGACGACCTGCGCCAGGACAATGGGCGCAAGCACTTCAGCGTTCTGCTGGGCCAGCGCGCCTGCCATCGAAAGCGGGGCGGTCGCCCCGGCGGTGGGACACGGCAGCGGGCCAAACGCCACACCCGCCCTGGCGATCTCGACGATAGCCTCGGCCTCGTAAGCCGGGATGTTGAGCGGGCTGACCGGCGAAACGGCCAGGGTCAGCACTTCGGCGGGCGGCCCGATGACTTCGGCCATGCGCAGGGCATATTTCACTTCGCCGGGGTACTGCACGCCGGGCCCCTGCACGGGCTTGGTGGTGTGCGGCAGGGCATGGCGGTACATCATCAGCGACATCAGTTCGCCGGGCACGTCGCGCGGGGTGAAGAAGGGCGTGATGGTGTTGCAATTCTCCAGCGCGTCCAGCAGGCGGGTTGCATTCTGCACATCCTCGATGGAGGCGTAGCGTTTGGAGCCGTCGGCAGCGTTGTAGATGTCGCGCGCGCCGCCCAGGTTGTGGAAGTAGAGTTTGCCGTCGCCGAGGGTCTTGGCCGCGCCATTCCGCCCGCGGATGCTGACAGTCTTGCCTGCGCTGGCAATACACCTTTCGACCAATTCGGGCGGGAACTTGACGCGCTCGCCGTCCACGCGCGCGCCGGCCGCCGCGAGAAGGTCCTGCGTCCCTTTGTGCTTGAGCGTCACGCCGACTTCGTCCAGGATGCGCAGGGTGGCCTGGTGGATGGATTCGATCTCAGATTCGCTGAGAAATTTCAGGTAAGACATAGATTCTCCAGTTGGAGGATTCAAACCACAGATAAACGCAGATGAACAAAATAAGGTTGACGAACAGGCTTTTTGCCAGATGCTTTATCTACCTATCTTTTTCATCCGTGTTTACAGCGTCCCCTTTGGGGATCTGTGGTGAATTTTCCAAGATTTGGGCGAGAAACTCGACCCGCCGCGTTTCGGAATCGAGGACATTTTCGATCTTCAAAAAACCATGCCCTTCGCCTTCGTACAGGTGGAAATCCACTTCTTTGCCAAGTTCGATTAGTTTGTCGCGGGTTTCGATGGAATCCTCGGCCGGGCAGCGCGGGTCGTGCTCGCCGCAGATGAGTTGCACCGGGACGCGGATGCGGTCCAGGAAAAAGTAGGGGGAACGTTCGTACCACAGGTCATGGTTGTGATTCGGATCGCCCATCATTTCGATGTCCCAGTGTTTCAGGTCATCGCGTGAGCGTGCGTGGCAATTGAACCAGTCCATGAAGGGGACGATGCCGGAGCCGACCGCCCACAGTTCGGGATACTGCGTCAGGCAGGTCATGGTCAGGTAGCCGCCGTGACTGCGCCCGCTGACGGCGATCCTGGCCGGGTCTGCCAGTTTCTCGCGGGTGAGGAACTGCGCGCCTGCGGCCACATCGTCCGTGTCTATGCCGCCCAGGTCGTAGCGGTTGGCGGTTTGCCAGTCGCGGCCATAGCCGGTGGAACCGCGGTAATTGGGGGCCAGCACCGTCCAGCCGCGCGAGGCCAGATGGATCATGAAGGGATACCACTCCACCTGGTAGTGCCAATTCGGCCCGCCGTGGATGACAAGGATGGCGGGCGAGGTCTCACTGGCGCTTTCCGATGCGAATAAGAGCGCAGGAATGGGCGCACCATCCATGCCGGGGTAGGCGATCTCTTGCGGTACGACGTACGGTTCGTCATCCATCTCATCCGGCAGGGAATAAGTCAGTTGGTCTATCTCCCCGCTGACCAGGGAAAGTTTCCACAGGTCGGGCGGGAAGCGCGGGTTGTTGAAAATAAAGATGACATGTTCACCATCCGGCGTGAAACGCGGTTTGTAATGCACACCTTTTTCGACCTGATAGGTTTTCGCTTCTTTGCCAAGTGGATGCACTACGATTTCGTCTGATGCGCCCTGTGCGCGGATGTATGTCAATTGCGAGCCATCCTTTGACCAGGACGGGGTGCGGCAGTCGGCTGCCCCGCTGGTCAGCCAGGCAATCTCACGGTTGGAGGGGTCGAATATGCCGATCTGGTGCCGGCCGTTGGGCGCGTCGCAGTGGAAGGCCAGTTTTCGGCTGTCTGGCGACCAGGCCGGGTTGTGGGCGTTGAGCGGACCGTTCCCGTCAGCCAGCGGGAAGGATTTGCCCCCGTCCAGCGGGACGAGGTACACGCCGTAATCCTGGCCCCTGGATTCGAAGGTCACTGCCAGCCAATTCCCATCCGGCGACCAGTGCACGTCCCAGGCCGGGCGCTGGATGGACAGCACGCATCTCGCCGCGCCGCCCGCCGAGGGCATGAGGTAGGCGTCGAAGTTGCCGCCCTGGTTGGAGACGAAGGCGATCTGCCTCCCATCCGGCGACCAGCAGAAGTTAGGCTGTAAGGCGAAGTTGATCACAGGGGTCAGGTCGGTGTGGGCGCCCGAGTTGAAATCGTGCACGAAGAGATGGAAATTCTCGCCGCCGTCGAAGTCCACGGCGTAGGCCAGGCGGGCGCCATCTGGGGAATATTTGGGGGCGAATTTTGCGCCTGGTAGCCCCTCTCCCTCGATGGTCGAGTAGGACGAAGTCCGTATCGAGACCGGGAGAGGGGTTGGGGTGAGGGGAGCGGAAGCGGGCCGAAGGGAGTCCCCTGCGGGGATGATATCCGAAGCGGACAGGGGGAATTCATAGAGTTCCCACTGCCCGGTCTTGTTCCACGAAAAAGCGACCTTGTCCCCGCCCGGTGAAATGTCGAAGCCATTGTACGGGTCCACATACGGGACGCGCAGCAGTTTTTCGAGATCGATCATGTTTTCAAATCCGTGAAACCCGCGTCCAAAAAGGCTAATCAAGCGCTGGGAGTGCGTCCATGCCGGCCGCTTTGGCCAGGCGTTCGACTATGCCGACCAGTTCTTTCTCTTGGGCGGGGTCCATGCGCGGGCGCTGGTAGGCGTCGAGCAACTGCTGGGTGCGGATTTTGGCGCGCGCAAAGGTGTCGAGGCCGCCCGATTGCTGCCAGCCGCGGATGGAGTCGCGGTCGATGACCTCGGAGGGCAGGTATTGTTCCTTGGCAAACAGTTCGCGGGTGACGCGCTGTTTGAGGAAATCGCCCTTGAAGTCGATGCCTTCGAACATGGCGGTGGCGAGTGTCTCGGTGTGATCCTGGATGCCGGTCAGCAGGCGTTTGGCCATGGCAATGCCCTCGGCGTCTACGGTCAGTTTTTCGGGACTCTGGCAGGCCAGGAAGTCCAACATGCCCGCGCCGGAGATCATGTTGACGCCCGCCAGCGCGCCGATCAGCGCCGACATGCCGCTTTCCAGCCCGGCCTGGGCGTCTACCACCTTGGATTCGGTCGCGCCGAGGTAGCAGTGGGTAGGCACGCCGAGCGCCTTGCCGACCTGGGCATAGGAGGCGTCTATCATGGCGGTCTCGACCGCGCCCATGGGCGTGCTGCCCTTGCGCATGTCGAAGATGGCCGGCGCGCCGCCCCACACGATGGGCGAGCCGGGCCTTGCCAATTGGTGAATGACGATGCCGCTCAAGCATTCGGCGGCGTGCTGCACTACCGCGCCGAGCAACGTGACAGGCGCGGCTGCGCCCGCCAGCGGCATGGACACCATTTCGGCCGGTACGCCCGCGCGCGCCAGTTCGATCAGGTTGCCCGCCCCGAACTTGCTCCAGATCAGCGGCGGCGAAGGGCAGACATCGAACACGGCCTGCGGTTTTTCGGCCAGCGCTTCGCGGCTGCCGCTTGCGAAGATCGCCAGCATATCGATCATCACTTGTAACGTGTCGTTGGTGAACGCCCCTGTCACGATCGGCTTATTCGAGTGCAGCAGCACCAGGAACAGGCGGTAGAAATCGCCGATCTCCTTCGGCACTTCATTACATACCACCGCCGTGGACTGCGCGTCGTACTGCGGCAGCATCTCGGCTACCTTCACCAGCCGCACCAGGTCGGCGCTGTAGGCGGGTTTGTGTTCCAGCGTTTCGGGGTCCAGGATGTGGACGCCGGACGAACCAGGATCGAAGTGGACGGCGTTGCCGCCATACGTGACTTTGGGATTCCCGGCGCGGTCATACAGGACGAACTGGCTGGGTACCGTTTCCAGGGCTTTTCTCACTACCGATTCGGGGATGTGCGCTACCTCCCTGGCTTCGTCTACTTTGCAGCCGGCCGAGGCCAGCAGTTCGCGCGCTTCGGCGTATTGCACTTTGATGCCGGGCTTCATCATCAACTGGAAGGCCTCGTCCAGGATGCGGTCGATCAATTCTTGGGTCAGGAGTTCGATTTTTGGCTGCATAAATTACTTCTCCAACGAAGCGATGATCTTCGCCATCTCTGCGGAAATTTTGGCGTCCAGCGGATCGGGCTGGTGCTCGGCCAGGATGCGGCGCGCTTTGGCCAGCGCCCAATCGCGGGCGTCGTCTTTCCTGGCTTCCCACTCGTTGTACGGACGGCGGTCCATGAACTGCGGCAGGAACAGGTCGCGCATGTGGCGGCGGGTGTGTTTCTGGCTCAGGAAGTTGCCGCCCGGGCCGACATTGGCGATGGCTTCCAGCGCCAGCGTCTCGTCATCCACCACAATGCCCTGCATGGTCTTCTCGATGATCGAGAAGATCTCGGCGTCCATCATCATCTCGGCGTAGGACCAGATGCGGCTGCCGTGCAGGAAACCCAGTCCCAGCAGCATATCAGACATGACGATGCCGGCCATGAAAGTCGACAGCGCGTTCTCGATGCCCGCCTGCCAGTTAGGTTCCTTGGCGCCGGTAGCGAACGAACCCATCGAGAGCGGGATGTCGTAGAAATCGGACAGCACGTTGGTGGCCGCGCCGAACAGGAAGTCCTCGGGTCCGCCGCCGGTATAGACGCCCGTGCGCGGATCGGAAGCGGTCTGCGCCGCGGCGTAGAAGACCGGCGCGCCTGGGTAGGCCAGTTGCAGCAGGGCGGTGCCGGCCACCACTTCGGCGTTGCCGACCGCCAGCGTCCCGGCCAGCGTGGCGGGCCCGGTCGTCAGGCAGGACGACATGGTCATGAAACCGGTTGGCAGGCCATATTCGGCTGCCACCAGGGCCGCGTCCAGGCTGCCGCCGTCGTGACCCAGCGGCGGGGCGGTGCATTGCATCACCGAAAGCACCGGGCGTTCGCGCAGTTTGTCCTTTCCGCCCACGATCAAGGCCGCCATCTCGATTGCGGCGCGCGCTTCGGTCTCGTTGTATATGGACTCGGTCTGCACGTGCTTGGTAGAATTTTCCCAGATGGTCTTGACCTCGTGCAGGCCGCGCGTTTCGGGCGGCTTGTCCTGCGCGGACAAGGGCACCCAGTGGAAGCCCACTTCTTCGGTCGCATCGGCCACGCGGGCGATGTCGCGCACATCCGAGAGTTTCGACATGCGCCGCACGCCGGTTTCAATGTCGATGATCTCCACGCCGCAGCCGTCAGTGCCAGCGAAGACGTGGTTACCGTCCAGGGGGCAATCCTGCTGGGGATCGCGGGCAGCCAGCGGGTAGGCGGGAGGCGCTTTCCTCATCGCTTCTTCGATCAACTGCGGCCTGGCGCGCACAATCATTTTTTCATGATCTACCGTCGCGCCATTGGCTTCCCAAATTTCCAGCGCCCGCCTCGACGGGAAGCGCACGCCGACGTGTTCGATAATGTGCAGGGTGGCGTCGTGGATCTTCTGGACTTCCTGCGGGGTCAAAACCTCGAGTTTGAGTTTCGGGTTGGTGATGGATTTGATATTCTTGGTCATTCTTTGCTCCATGTTTCACCGCAGATGAACACAGATAAATTTGATGGTTTGATGAACAAAATCCTATGTTTATCGAACCCCAAAAGGTTCATCTGTGTGTATCTGTGGTTTATTTAACGCCCATCAACTCCTTGGCCACGTTGACCGCGCCGATGGCGTCTTCCGAATAGCCGTCCGCCTCGATCTTCTGCACCCACTCGCGCGTCACCGGCGCCCCGCCCACCATCACCATCACCTTCATGCCGCGCTTCGTCGCCTCATCGATGACTTCTTTCTGCTTCACCATCGTGGTCGTCAACAGCGCGCTCAGGCCGATGATGTCCGCGCCCACTTCCTCGGCTTTGGCCAGGATGTCGGCTGTCGGCACATCCACGCCCAGGTCGTAGACCTCGAAGCCGGAGGAAGTCAGCATCGTCCCCACCAGCGACTTGCCGATCTCGTGGATGTCGCCTTCCACCGTCGCCAGCACTACCTTGCCCAGCATCTTGCGGGTTGCGCCCGAGGCCTTCATGGCCGGTTCCAGCACAGCGATGGCCGATTTCATGGCTTCGCCTGCCATGACCAGTTCGGGCAGGAAGGCCACCCCGCAGGCGAAATCGTCGCCCACCTTGTTGACGCCGGGCATATAGCCGTCCGTGATGGCGACCAGCGGGTCCATGCCTGCCGCCAGCGCCTGCTTGGCCAGGTCCGCGGAGACCTCCTCGTCCCCGTCCATGATGCTTTGCGCCATTTGTTCGAACAGTTCTTCTGACATAGATGCCTACTCCTTGAATGGTTTTGGGATGGGATGCGGGTATCAGCCCGCAGCAAAAGGTGCGCCGAACAAGCGCGCCTTGGATTCCAATCGTTCTGTTTCGATCCCCAGGAAAGAGGCCAGTTGGTCCTTCAGCGTATAGATGTGCGCCCGCGCGCACGCTTCGGCCTGCTCCGGGTCGCCAACTTCGATGGCCTTTACCAACGCCATGTGTTCCTCGTATTCGTCGTTCAGGCTGGACGCCAGCAAATCCGGGTGGCGGAACAAATACTCGTACAACATCCAGTCTGGGAACGCATTCATCGCCATCTCGTAGAACCGGTCGAGCATGGAATTTTCCCCGATGGCAACCGCCGAGCGATGGAATTGGCGGGACAACTGCCGCAGCGTGGACATGTCGTCGAGCGAGACCAGGCCCTTCATCCGGGACAGGATGCGCTTCAGGTCCTCCACCTGGGCCTGCTTCCGTTTGAGGGCCGCCGCCCTGGCCCCGGCCGATTCCAGCAAGAGGCGCATGGCGTAGGCTTCGATGATCTCCTCGGCGCTGGGCTGCGGCACGCGCACCCCGCGATAGGGGACGCGCTCAGCCAGCCCGACCGACACCAGCAGGTCCAGCGCCTCGCGGACGGGCGTCATGCTCACGCCCAGTTGGGTGGCGATGTCTTCCTGCCGCAGCCATTCGCCCGCTCGAACTTTGCCGGCGATGATCTTCCCATGCAGCACGGCGAAGATTTCTTCTTTCAGGGATCGGCGTTGCAGGCCTTCCAATTCTGTTTGGGTATCGAATGCAAGGGTCATAGGAGGAATCACCTGATTGTGAATTTATACATTATATATAATTTTATCACACTCTGGCATCGACATGTCCCCCAATTCGAACTCTGCAAACTGCCTACATGTTTTGCGTTTCCGGCCTGATCCAGAACAGACTCCCGGCAAAGCCAATGAGCATGATGGCTGCGCCGCACAGGTACGGGAGACTCAAGTCGATATCCAGGATGACCCCGTCAAGAATCGGCCCGACGATTCTTCCCAAACTGACAAAGGAATTGCTCAGTCCCATGGCAATCCCCTGCGGGACGGTCGCCCGCCAGGAGGTGAGCGAAGTGAGTGCAGGGATTTGCAGGGAAACGGTCAAGGCAAAGAAGGCGGTCGCCAGCAGGATGGTCGTGTAGGTATCTGCCAGCAGCAATGACAGGACCGACGGGCCGGCTGCCAGGAAGAATGGCGTCGCCAGCGTGGAACGCTTTGTCGAACCAGCGATTGGGGAGCAACTTGAAGCGGGAGCGGATCTGTTTGATGGTTCGTTCGCGTCTCCCTTCGGCCTCGCGTTGGCGCGCGTACGGGTCGCTGCCTTTGCCTTCGGCGTAGAGTTTGAGCGCGTCGAGGATCACGGCGGGCGTCTCGGCAGGGGTCGGGTTCATGAAGTCGAACTCGTAGGATGCCCGACCGAACTCATCGAGATAGTTGTTAGCGCGCCAAAGCGATGGGATAGTCATGCAGCCACCGAAACAGCCAGAGGCAAGACTGGATGTTTCTGCCAGTACAAATCCCAGCCGCCATTGAGCAACAAAGTTCGCAGGGCAGCCAGAGCGTCACTGGTCTGCCCGCTCCAGTGCATACCTTGATGCTTCTGCCGTCGCGCCACAATCAGGTCATTGCCTTTTTCGACATGCGCGCTGC